>JBBRPL010000003.1:0-173076 GCA_038228205.1 Chthoniobacterales bacterium | reverse complement strand
GGCGAATAGCAGATCAGAGCTATGTGCGTTCTTTTCCGACGAAGGAGTAGAACTTGGGGTCGGGAGCGGGGAATTTTCCGAAACGATTCTCAAGCATAGTCCATGCACCCGCCTCTGGAGTATTGACCGTTGGAGCGACCACCACGATGCGATGGAAGCGGCGAACACTTCCCTCCGACTCGTTTCGGCCGGAGGAGGTCGCTGCATTCCGTTGCGCATGTCCTTCGAGGAGGCCCTGCCCGCATTTGCGGATGGCTCCCTGTCCTTCATCTATATCGACGGCTATGCGAGCACTGGACAAAATGGGGGCCGGACCCTCGATGACTGGTGGCCGAAATTGCGGCCCGGTGGGATCATGACCGGACACGACTATCATCCGAAATGGCAACCCACGATCGACGCCGTGGACGCCTTTACCCAAAAGCACTCATTGCCGCTTCATGTGACGAGTGAGTCGAGTGATGATCCCTATCCGTCGTGGTGGGTGCAGAAGCCCGCCGGTGACGGTTCGCCCGCCCACGAACTTCAAAAATACGAAGGCATCTACACCACCGCCAACCCACGCTTTCGGCGCTACGGTCATTCCAACCACGGGGCAAAAGCCCTGCCTCTGCTGCGGGAGATGCGTCCCGAATCCGTCGTGGATGTCGGCTGTGGCTGGAATGAGTTTGTGCAGGCGGTCAAGCAGGAGGTTCCCGGCATCTCGGCCATCGGGGTGGATTTTGCCTGCCCAGGCGCGGATGTGAACGCGGACGCCACCCGGTTGCCGTTTGTCCGCAAAAAGTTCGATGTCCTCACCGCCTTCGACACGCTCGAACACCTCCTGCCCGAGCAGGTCGATGCCGCGCTCGCGGAGTTCGCGCGTGTGTCCGCTCGCTTTATTTTTTCCGTTTCCTATGTCGATAGCGTCTACCGCTGGCAGGGCGCCACCCTTCATCCGTGCGTGCGCGATGAGGGGTGGTGGCTGGAGCGCATTCGCGCGGCCGGCGGGCAGCCGGCCAAAAGCGGGCGCTACATTCACGGGAACTGGGCGGTGCGCCCCGTCGAACCCGGCGAGCGTGATTTTGGTCGGCAACGGCCCATCGGTGTTGCTCCGCGGCGAATGCGGCGCGGAGATCGACGCCTTCGACCAGGTCGTGCGCTTCAATTGGTTCGCGATCCGGGGCTTCGAGCGGTTCGTGGGCACGCGCACCGATCTGTGGTCCACCTTTGGGCGCGGCTCCCTGCCGCGCGACGAGGATCAGCGACCGCAACGGGCCATCTACACGCACGGCAAAAAACCAAAGCGATTCGTCTTCCCGGTGCGCGAGACCTATGGCATTCCACGCCCGTTTCACGATGGCGTGCGGGCCGAGTTGCAGGCCGCCACGACGCGGACCGGGGAGGCCAGGGCAAAACTCCTCCCCACCAGCGGACTGACGGTCGCACTCTGGCTCTTGCGCGCGCACGGCCTGCGCGAATTGACCCTGTTCGGCTTCGATCATTTCTCCAAAAAGGAGAGCGGCATGCACCACTATTGGGTGCCCTCTAATTTTAAGAAACCGGCGGAACACGACGGCGATCTCGAAGCGGTGATGTTCGCGGCTCTGGCCACCCAAGGCAGAGTCCGCTACCTTTCCAAGGCAATTTGAGAGCTGCTGACACATGCCTGCCTCCCTTCCCTTTCCCCCTTCGCAGATTTCGAGTGCGTCCAACTCCGCTTGATACCCGCGTCTCGCCTTCGGCATCTCACACCCCGGTGAGGCGGCTCGCCAGCAGGGCACGACCCTGCCGTTTAATCTCCTGGCCGTCCCACTCCGCGACGCGACCCGCTTCGCGGTCGGCCAATCCGGCGCGCAGTTTATCTTTGAGTTTCGGCGACTAGACAAAGGTTTGACGCTCGGGGCCTTGGGTGAGACACTGGGCGAGCTTCTTTCGCCATGAAACGTCTCCCCTTCTTCTTCGTCATTGCGCTCGCCGTTGTCCCGATCCTGACTGCGGCCCCCACCGCCACCGATTCGTCGGAGCTGATTCGCGAGGGCGAGGTCAAGCAGCAGCAACTCCGCGGCGAGGCGCAGCGGCTCGTCGAGCAACTCGACAGCATGCTCGGGGAATATGAACGCAACGGGCTCGCCGGCGATGAGACCAAGACGGTGCAGGCCGTGCGCGATTCCCTGCAAAAGCTCTCGGTGGATGAAATGCGGAAGGTGGTGGATTTGCTCGAAAAGGCGCGCGGCGCGCACGATGCCGGGGAGGCGAAGCAGCGGGTCTCGGACGCCTACAGGAGCCAGAAGACGATCCTCACGGAGATGCAGAAGCTGCTGGCCGATCATTTGCGGGATCAGCAGGCCCAGGAAATCTCCGCGCAAATCGCCAAGCTCGCCGATCGCGAGGCGGCGAACCTGCAGAACGGCATCAATCTCGGCCAATGGTCGGCGGGCAAGAAGCCGGCAAATTTTGAAGCGGCCCTGGAGGCAAACCTGCAAGGCCAGCAGGCGGAACAGCAGGCGATCGCGGATGAATTGCGGGTGGCGGCGCAGAAGGTGGCTTCGTTCGCCAAGGAGCCCGGCAATGCCGAGGCGGCGGCGCGCCTGAGCAAAGGGCTGGAAACGCTGGCGCAGGTCCAGCCCAAGGTCGACAACGCCGCCGAGGCGCTGAAGAACGGACAGCTTTTCAAGGCGGTGGAGGACGAGAAAACGGCGCGCGATGCGATGCGCCGGCTCGCCCGGGAAATGGCGCCACCCCAGGATCGCGTGGATGCTCTGCGCTCGGCCCAGCGTGAACTCGGAAAGATGATCGAGGATCAAAAGGAGATGGCGAAGGACGCCACGGACGCGGCGAAAGCCAAAGCGGCCGCCGACGCCAAGGGCGACGGAGCCAATGACGCGGCAGACGCCGGAAAGCCCAAGGGCGAAACGGCGAGAACAAAGGCGGAGGCAGCAATGGCCAAGGCCAAGAATGCCTGGAAGACCAAGGCGGACGCGGCAAAGGCCGAAGGTGACGCGGCCTCGATGGAGAACAAGCAGGCCAACCTGGCCGGCAAGGCAGACGAACTGGCACAAGGTCTCGCCAAGAACACGCCAGCCGCCGCTCAGGACGTCAAAGCCGCGGTAGACAAGATGCAGGAGGCGCGCGGGGCGATCATGGACAAGAACGCCGCAGCAGCCGCGAAGAATGCGGACGAGGCGCTGGCGGGCTTGCAGGCCGCCGACGCCAAGGTGCGGCAGGAGTTGGCAAAAGCGGAGGCGCTGGCCGGGAAGTCTGGCGACCCAGCCAAGGATTTGCAGGCCATGCAGAAGAATGCCGAGGAACTCGCAAAGCAGCAGGCGGCTGCGGCCCAGAATCCCGACAAGTCGGGCCAGGCGGCGCTGGCGAAGAAGATCGATGAAGCGGCCAAGCAGGCCGCCAACATGGCGAACGCGGCGGCCCCAGCGATGCAACAGGCGGCGGCGAATGCGCAAAAAGCCGCGCAGGCCGCCCAAGCAGCTCAGGCCGCGCAGGCGCAAGCGGCACAGGCAGCGAAGGCTCCGCAAGGCGCACCAGCGGCGCAGGCGCAGCAGGCTGCTCAAGCCCAGCAGGCAGCCGCCCAGGCCCAACAGGCCGCGGCGCAAGCGCAGCAGGCCGCCGCTCAGAATCTCGCGCAGGCCGCGCAACAAATGGCCCAGCAAGCGGCCCAGGCTCAGCAGGCCCAGCAGCAGGCCGCCGCCGCCCAGCAGGCGCAACAGGAACTCGCGGAAATCATCGCCGCCGAACAAAAACTCCAGGTGGACACCTCCAGGGTCACAGCCCAGATGCCCGCCGGAAAGGCGAACTCAAAGTACTTCCAAGGGCAGCCCACCCAGCAACAATCCATTTCTGATCGAACGGCCACCTTTCGAAACGCGTTAACCCCCGACATGGCGGCCGCCGGCCCCGCGCTGCAGTCGGCGCAAGGCAAGATGGGAGAGGCGAAGCAGCAGTTGGAGAAAGCCGATGGCGCCCTGGCGCAAGCCTCGGAACAGAAGGCTCTCGATTACCTTTACGAGGCGCAAACTTCGGCGGCGCAGGCCGCCGCGCAGGCCCAGGCTCAGGCGGCGCCACAAGCGCCGCAGGCCGCCAATCCCATGCAGCAGGCCGCCGCGCAACAAGCGGCCGCCCAGCTTGCTCAGGCGCAGGCCGCGGTCGCGAACGCCAATCAGGCATTGCAGCAGGCGCAACAGGCTCAGGCCGCCCAGGCCGCGGCGCAGGCGGCCGCGCAGAAGGCGCAACAAGCCGCCCAGGAAGCCAAGCAGGCTGGGAATCAGCCAGCCGCGGCGCAGGCCCAGCAACAAGCGCAGCAGGCTGGCGCGCAGGCGGCTGCCCAACAGGCCGCGGCGCAAAAAGCGGCGCAGCAGGCTGCCGCGCAATTGGGCAAAGCGGCGGCGGAAGCCGGCAAGGCAGCCGCTCAAGGCCAGCCCGCGAACAGCCCGGCCCAACAAGGCGCGCAGCAGGCACAGCAGGCTGCCGCCCAGGGCGCCGCTCAAGCCGCGGCCCAAAATATTCCAGGAGCGCAAGCCCAGGCCGCAGCCGCGGAACAAGCCCTCGCCCAGGCGCAAACGGCCCTCGCCCAAGCGCAGTCAGGTGTGACCGCGGCCAACACCCCGCCCGGGATGCCCGGGCAACCGGGTCAACCCGGCAGCCAGCCCGGGCAACCAGGCCAGCCCGGACAACCCGGAAAGATGCCGGGACAGCCGGGACAGCCGGGCTCCGAAGCCGCGCAGAACTATCAACCCGCCGGAAATGAGACCGCCCAGGTCAGTTTGCGAACCGTCGCCAGCCGCAAGGTCGCCTTCACCGCGCTCCCGGCTCGGGACCGCGCCGTCATCGAGCAGGCGCAAGGTGAGAAATATCCCGAAGAATACGGCGCGCAGGTCGAACAATACCTCCTCAACCTCGCCCAGGAAAGCGCCGCGAAGAAGTAGGGGCAAGCGGCTCGACCGCCCAAATCGGCTCTACTTCGCGAGCGTCAGCCGCAGCGTCGGCGGGGCGAGTGTCGGATGCCGGTTGCCGGCAAACCCGTGCACGGCGCCTTTGCCTTTCTCGTCCGAGGTCTCGCGCACGACGATCAGCGTCGCCTGACGATTGATGTCGGCATTGAGAAAATCCGCGAGCGCGGCGCCTTCGATCGAATACGTTCCGCCAACCACACCGCGCGGCGTCGTAAAGGTTCCGAGCTTGACCGCCCGTGCCCGGTCCACCGTGCCCGCCTCGGGAGAAAATGCCGGCGCGTTTTCCCACGTCAAGGTATCCGCCAACCATGCGTCCTGTGCGTCATCGGTCAGCCCGTAGACCGCGAAAACGTGTTCGCCTGTCAGGGACGCATACCCGAATCCGGTGGCTTCGAAATTGAGGGTGAGCAACGCCTCGGCGACGCGGCGATCGCGGAGCGGCGCGAGATCGAAGCGCAGGAACGCCTTGCGCCGATACGCTTCTCCCGGGTCGTTTTTCACGAGAAGCAGCGTATCGGAAAAATGGGTCTTGGTCCCGGGCGACACGGCATACGCGGCGTCACCCGCGCCTCCCGCGGTCGTCAGCGTGAGCGTCGGCGGATGTTGAAGATTGGCCGTCCGGTCGAAGGCGAAGCGGTCCGGTTCGCCCTCGGATTTGTCGCTCGACTTGAATCGCTCCGAGGTGATCGTCGCGGATTCCTTGGTCAACAGGCGCAGCTTTTCACCGCTGCGGTCGTGCTGCAATTCCACTTCTCCCTGGAGGACCTGCACCTGCGCGTGGCCTGCGGTATCGGTGCTGATGCCAAAGTCGGTACCGTGGTCAATCAGTCGGGCATTCGCCGTCCCGACCAGGAAGCCGTGCGCCGGCTCGGGCACGTGAGCGGTCAGCGCACCGGAATGCAGAAAGCAGGCGTTCGCGCCGGTGAGTTCGAGCTCCGCGGGTCCTTCCAGTGAGACTTCCGCACCGCTCCGGAAGACGATCCGCGCGACTCCTTCCGCCAGCCGCAGGCGTCCGGCTCGCAGGGCGGAACCGGGCGTCGTGGGCAGCGTGGAGTTTTCCCACCGGGCGCCATTGGTTTCCACCAGCCTGGCCAGCGCCTTTTCGGATGGCCGGGGCGCGAGCCACCACACCGCAAAACAGACGGCCACCGCGGCGGCCAGTTGCAACGGCCAGCGCGGGAAATTTGCCCGGACAATCTTTCCCTCGTCCGCTCCCTCCTCCGGCATGACGTTCAGCACCTCGGCCAGGGAAGCCGGTCCGAGCCGGCTGGCGTTCTGCCGCAGCGCGGCGTGCTCATTCAGGACTTCGACATACAACCGGCGCATGTCCGGGCTCCCGAGCACGAGCGTTTCCAATCGCGCCCGGTCTTCGAGGGTGAAATCCCCATCCAGCAGGCGGTCACACAGTTCGAGCAGCTCGGTTTTCGAATCAGGCGGGTTCATTTTCGGGACGGTTCAGGTTTTTCGAGACGCATTCGTGCAGGACCGCCCTCACCCGGCTCAGTAATCGGTAGAGCGCGCCCACCGTCCGACCCAGGCGGGTGGCCATGTCTTCCAGCGAGAGCCCTTCCTGGTAGCGCAGATGGAGCGCGTCACGGTGATCATCGGGGAGCTTCGCCACGCATTCATGCAGCAGGTGTTCGCGTTGCTCCAGGCGGTCGGCGCTCGACTCCGCTTCGTCGGCCACCGCTTGCAGGAAATCCTCCGAGAAATCGAGCCGGTCTCGATGCCTTCGTTTCCGATAGGCGAGCACCTGGTGGAAGGCGATCTTGCGCGCCCACGCCCCGAAATTCGTTCCCAGTTCGAACTTCCCGAAGTGCCGCCACATCACAACTTTCGCTTCTTGCAGGATGTCATCGGCATCCTGCGGGTGGGGCACCATGGTCATGACGTAGGCCCCGAGCAACCGTTCGTGACGGGCGAGCAGGATTACGAATTCTTCAGCGCGATCGGGTGGAGACATGGGAAAGGTGGGGAAACGGCGGGCTTTCCCCTTCATACGATGTAGTCCCGAACGTGCCATTTTGGACGAACTTTTCTGTGCGAGAATTGCCATCCAGTGCGAATCCGCTAAGCCATAAAGCCCAATAGCTCCATTCCTCCCCCCAGCAACAAACATGAAACTTCTCCTCCCGCGCATCGCAGCCGTCTCCCTGACTCTTCTCTCCGCCGCCTCGGCGTTGGCCGGCCTGA
The DNA here is from genome assembly GCA_038228205.1 of Chthoniobacterales bacterium. GTDB lineage: Bacteria > Verrucomicrobiota > Verrucomicrobiia > Chthoniobacterales > Chthoniobacteraceae > Chthoniobacter. Next base: position 165,937 of record JBBRPL010000003.1, on the reverse strand, counting down.
CCGATCATACCCTCGACATTTACTGGGTGGATGTCGAAGGCGGCGGCGCGACGCTCATCGTGACTCCCAATGGTGAATCGGTCCTCATCGATACCGGCAATCCGTTCGAACGCGATCCGGGACGCATCCACAAGGTCGCGACTGAAGTCGCCGGTCTAAAGAAGATCGATCACCTCGTGACCACCCATTTTCACATCGATCATTTCGGTGGCGCGGCGGAACTCGCGGCGCTGATCCCCATCGGACAGGTTTACGACATCGGCATTCCGGAGACTGATCCCGACAACAATCCCGGAAACCTGCGCTGGCCGATCACCGTCCAGCCGTATCGGAATTTTCCTGCGGATCATCGGAACGTCCTGACCGCGGGCGGCGCAATCACCTTGAAGCCGACCGATGGTTTACCTCTGGAACTGCGTTGCGTCGCCGCCCGGCAACAAGTGATCGAGGCCCCCGCCGATGCGAAACCGAACCCGCTCGCGGACAAAAACGAGCCAAAACCGAAAGACAAGACCGCCAATGCCGACAGCATCGCATTGCGGCTGAGCTTCGGTGGGTTCCGATTTTTCGACGGTGGAGACCTGACATGGAACGTGGAGGCCGCCTTGGTCACTCCGGTGAACCGGGTCGGAACTGTCGATGTCTATCAAGTCAACCACCACGGACTCGATGTGAGCAACAACCCGGTGCTCGTCCACAGTCTCGCCCCGACGGTCTCGGTGATGAACAATGGCCCGAAAAAAGGCACCGCCGGCGCCACGGTGGACACCTTGAAAACATCCCCGGGCATCCAGGCCATGTATCAATTGCACAAAAACGTGCGCGACGATGTGGTGAACAACACCACCGACGAACTGATCGCCAATCTCGAGGAGAAATGCGCGGCCAATTACATCAAGCTGATGGTCGCTCCAGACGGCAAATCCTACACGATCTCGATCCCGGCGACGGGCCACACGCGGACCTTTCAGACTCGGGCGAGGTAGGTGACAGCAGGCTTCGCTGGGTGCCCAGTTCCCAGCCTTTCACGGACCGAGTTCTTGCAACGCTTTGCACTGCGGCAAACAGAGGCTGAACCCGTCGATGCCGTGCTTCCTTTGAAACCCGCATGAACAAACCTCCCACCATTCCGCTCACCGTCGCGTTGCTTGCGCTGTGCTGGCTTCCCGGACCTTCCCCTCTCCACGCCCAGGACACGAAGGCCAATGAAGGTGGCGACATTGCCTTCGGCGGCCCCGGAACCGAACCTGGAATGTTCCTTGTCCTCCAGGACATCACCTTTGATCCGAAGGGGACTCTCTACGTGCTCGATGGCGTGCGCATGAATAACAGGATCAAGGCGCTCGAGGGGAATCTCCGCGTGCAGAAATTCGACCGGTCCGGGAAATTGCTGGGCGCGATTGATCTGCAGACTGCGCCCGACATCGCGTGGAGCGAGAAGATGCAACCCCAGCACATCGCCGCGGACAGCGCGGGCAGCGTGTCTGTCACCGTGCCGGCTGCGGGCAAGGTGTTGCAGTGGGACGGCAATGGAACTTTCGTCCGTGCCATCGACGTGCCGCACGCCATGGCGATCGCGCGTTTCGGACAAGGGGACAATGAGCGGATCGCCGTCGTGCCGTCCGCGCACGAGGTCGTAAAAGGCAAAGGCTGGACCTGGCTGGAGGGGGATAAGATCGTCGTCCTGTCATCGCAGGGTACGATCGACAGGACCATTGCACTGTCCAAGACCTACGAAGGCGTGCAGGACCTCGCGTCGGATCGCGCGGGAAATTTCTATCTCAAGGCCGAGCCGAATGCGGTCTATCAAATTTCGCCGCAGGGCAAGCCGCTCAAGACCTATGGCGGGAACCCGACCACGCGCAATCAGGACGGGAGCGAACTCCTCCACACGGTGGACGTCGATTCCGCGGGCAATGTCTATAGCTTTGCCTGGGGCAACCCGAGCCTGCTCACGCGCTTCGATGCCGATGGCAAGACGGTGACGCAGCGCGCGGGCCAGTTCAAGTGGGCCGATCCGTGGGGCACGCATTCGGCCTACACGCCGCTCGCCATCGATCCCGATGACCGCGTCTGGATTGCCGCCACCGCGCTCAACGATCCGGAGGGCGTGAACTACCCGCGGCAGCGTTCCGTGCCGGCAATCGTGCGCACGCGGACGGACTTCTTCGGCCCGTCCTTCAATCTTCGGCAAGCGCCGGTGCGCCGGCTCGGATTCCGGCCCGAGCTGAAAAGCGGCCTGCCCTCCAACGTCTCCTACGATCTGAACGTGCCAGTGCCGATGCAGTTTGACGTCGCCGCGGCGAATCGCAACGTCACAGCCATCACGGCCGATTGGCGCGTCTTCGATGCGCTCAAGAACGAGGTCGCCAAGGGGTCCTTCCAGCTCCCACTGGAAAACGGCCAGCCGGCCAGCGCGGCGTTTCAGTGGACACCGACACATTACGGTTCCTACTTCGTGCAGGTGAACTCGAACTCACCGGATGGCGATCTCGGCGCGCTGGGCGAGCATGTCGCCGTCACGCCGCGCTTTTCAGGGATGCCGGAATTGCCGGCTGATTCCAAAGGCGGATGGAACGACGCGGCGCGCCAGATGTGGACGGGCCTGCCGAACATGCGCATCCATCCCGGTCTACTACCCGACGAGAAGCCGGCGTCGCGCGACAAAAAGATGGACGCGCTCGAGCAAAACATCTCCGCGGCGGAGAAAGCCGGGGCGACATTCCTCGTGCAGATGGTCGATAGTCAGAAGAACTTCGATGCCGCGAACGTGCGCGCCATCATGGAGCATTTCCAAGGCCGCATCAAATATGTCGAAGTCTGCAATGAGCCAAATTTCTCGGGCTCCGTGGACGAATATTTCAAGATCCATAAGGCGGCGTATGAAGCCATCAAGGCCGTGGATCCGGCGGCACAGGTCATGGGACCGGCCACGGTGAACCTTGACCTGCATTGGCTCCGCCGCTTGTACGAGCTCGGCTTCAAGAGCGTGAGCGACATCGTCTCGATGCACGACTATGAAGGCCACGAGAGCATCGACCCGGTGCACTGGCGCTGGAAGTACGGCGAGCTGCGCAAGATCATGGCGGAAAACGGCGACGCCCAAAAACAGATCTGGCAGACCGAGCGCGCGATGTCCGGCGTGCGCGGGCTGAACTTCATGGGCCTCGTGCAGGCGATTCGACTGAGCATGCACCAGGACCTGCTCGAGACGCTCGGCATCCCGAGCGAGCACGACAATCACTACTATCTGAACCAGGGTGGCTACAACTCGGTGCCGACCTATGTCTGGAGCGGACAGGGCCCGATGCCCGCCGCCCTGGCGATGCGCACCCGCTATGCTCTCACGGGTGCGCAAGGCCGCGTCTATGCCGGGACTCTCGATTTCGGCCCGACGGGCAACACGCTTTACCTCGGCGTCCGCTATGCAGGCCCGAGCGGCGAGACGGTGGTGTTGCGGAATCTCGGCTCGCCATCGGGGGTGGTCGAGTTCGGGGTGAAAGGCGGATCGGCGCTCAACGTCACCGACGCCTGGGGCAACATCTCGCAAGTCGTCGTGGCGGGCGGGCGGGCGAGCCTGGAGCTGGGGCAATTGCCGATCTACGTGCAGCTCGCGCCGGGGCAGACCATCGAGGCGACGAAGCTGGACTTCGGACGCAACGTCGCGCCGCGCGCCGAAATCCTCTACTCTTCGATGAGCAAGAATCCGATCGCCCTGCTCAACAACGGCATCGTCGAAACCCACTTCAACGGCAACCCGAATGGAGACACCAACGGGGCGAAAATCTGGCAGGGCGATCTCCCCTCCCCGGGCCAGACGCTGGAAATCCGCTTCCCCCGCCCGCAGCCGATTCACCGGGCCATCCTGCGCACGCCCCGCCCGGACAACACCTTCAGCACGCTCCTGGATTACGATCTGCAAAGCTGGGACGGAACCGTATGGCAGACGGTCGCCGCGCTGCATCGCCCGATGCCGCCCTCGGAGTCGGTCGTCACCGCCGACGCGACCCATGCGATGTGGATCGATGACACCAATGTCTTCACGCACACCTTTCCGACCGTCGTGACGGACAAGCTGCGGCTCGTCGTACGCGAGACGACGCGCGGCTTCCTCTCGGACGACGAGACGCGCGCCTGGAGCAACAAGATCGCGCAGAAGGTCATGTTGCGCGAAATCGAGCTCTACGCGCCCGATCTTCCCGTCGTTGTCGAAGCCACCGTGCGGGAAGGCAGCGACGCAAACACATTGCGGGCGACCGTGGACGGCCGCTTTGGACTACCGGTGAAAGCCACCCTGCACGCATTCGCGCCGCCGGGTTGGACCGTGCCGCCCGCCACGCCGGTTTCCGTGCCCGCGAAGGCGGAGCAAAGCATCTCGATCCCCTTCGGACGACCTGCAGTGGTGAATAGCGGCACCAGTTTCCTCGACCTGGAACTGCGCGGGGAAAAAGGGGAGTTGCTCGGCTCCAGCTTCGTGGCCCTCACCACGAACTCGCCGGTCGAACTCGCGCCCCAGATGGCAAGCGCCACCGAGACCACGGCAGAAGGCGCCCTCCTCAAGCTGGCGCTGAAGAACACCAGCGCTGAGCCACTGTCGGGGACCGCCGTCGCGCGCATCAGCGGACCCGGCGAAAAGGCGCCGCTCGAGCAGCCATTCGGCCCCGTCGCGGCTGGGGAAAGCGTCACCGTGTCGTGGCGCGTGCCCGGGCTCGATCTGGCGAAAGAACGCTGGACCGCCAGTTACGACGTCACCGCGAATGGCGTGAGATCCAGCGCGCAAAAGGATTTGTTCGGGCAGAACTGGGCGCTCGTCGGTCCCTTCCCGCGTGGCTTCGATGTGCCGGAGGGTCCGGAGAAAACCTTCAAGTTCGACCCCGCTGAGACCTTCACCGACATGGTCGGCAATGTGCAACGCTGGCAGGCCGCCCGTCCCAACGACGCCGGGATGGTCAACCTCGCGGAAGCCATGAAACCAAACACCGATGTGATGGCCTATGCCGTCACCATCGTGCAGTCAGCCAGCGCGCGGAAAGCGCTCTTTTCCGTGGGCACCGATGACGGCGGGAAAGGCTGGCTGAATGGCAAGGTCGTCTACAGCGATGACGGCACCCACGCCGCATCACCCGGCCAAAAGCAGGTCCCCGTCGAACTGCAGGCCGGCCACAATGAAGTATGGCTCAAGGTGACCCAGAGCACCGGCGGCTGGGGCTTCTACTTCGACCTGCTCGACCCACAATCCGGCAGACCGCTCGGCGATCTGATCTACACCGCGCGGCCGTAGCCATTCCCATTGGAATGGATGCCGGTCATCGCTTCCCGCGTGACTTGCCGGAATCGGTCCGTTTTCGCGCCGGCTTATTCGTTTTTGGCACGGCTCGCGGTTGTGTGAAGGACGGCTTGGGAGCGGCCGACGGTTGGGAAGAACTCGAAGGCTGTGCGGAACTGGAGGGCAGCGGCGAAGGATGGGAAGAACCGGAGGGCTGGGGTGAAGAGGATGGCGAAAGCGACGTGGAAGGTTGGGATGAGGACGAGGGAGAGGGTGACGCCGAACTCTCAGCTGCGTCGGATCCCTCGCCGGATGGCTTCGTGACGTGGGCCACCGCCCGCAGCCAAAAAGCCTCAAGACCGCTCGCAGAATCCGCCTTGGCGCTCTTCGTGGCACAGATCTCCTCGATGCAATGCGTGCCGAGAATCCGATAGCTCTCAAATTGAGATTCGCTGAACCACTGATCGGTCGTGGGTTCATGCGGAAAATCCGGGTGCTCGCAGAAGTAGTGGAAGACATCCATCGGTTCCTTGCCGCACATGGCCGCCTTCACGTAAATGAGCCATCCATCGCGATCTTCCGGCCCTTCCGGACCTTCCTTAAGGAAACCATCGACGTCACTGTAGTGAATCCGCCCGACAGCACAATGGTGTCCCTCGACCTTCCCGGCTCTGGCTTGTTCGACCGTGTACTTCCGGATGTCGATGTTGGGCTTGAAGTCGATGGAGATGCCGAAGTCCACGCGAATCTTGGCGATCGCATTACCGAGATCCTCGAAAAAGTAATTGGGATCGCAGCCGGCGTCGGACACAACGATGATGCGGCAGCGCCGGAGAACCATTTCGTAAAGGCCGAGATTTTCGAAATGCCCGCCATCAGAAAGATAGACGTAGGGATGCGTGGAGTCGGTAAGGCCGAAGGCTTCCGCCACGATGGGCGGCAAGGCACTTTTCGGGGACGACTTTGTCCAGGTGTCATCGCCCGCCACGCCTGGATTTCCAAACCAGCCGCCCAGCCGGGCGTTAAAAAAGGCGAGGATGAAGGCGATCAACGGTGAGGAATTGTATCCGTGATTCGGGCTGACGGCGGCGCCCGAGATGGAAAGCGCGGTACCGAGGGAAATGCCCCTGCTGCTCGCATCGGAACCACGCCCGTACCACGCTGACTCGCGGTAGCCGAGGGTGGCGCTGCCGGAAACGAACGGAGTGACCGTGAAGGAGGTGGCCAGGCGCTGCTGCCAGGCCAAGTCGGTGCCGCTCACCAGATTGAGGGCGATATTCAAGACGTGCATCGGGCGCTGCCCCTGAAGGTCCTGCATGTCGACATTATCCTTCTCGTCGAAACCGGTGAAAAGATTGGGGTGCCGTTTGCGGTTCGTGGCACCGAGATACGCGCGGATGAGCCGGTTACGATACATCGAATGCAGCGAGAATTTATTAATGTTCACGCCATACGTGCTGAAGAGAGCGATCACCGCGAAGATGGCGGCAGCGATCACCAGCGCAATGCCCGTCGTCTCCGAAAGCAATTGCCAATGCCTGGCCGGATCCACCTCACTGAAACTGCCCTGCCAACGCATGAGCGCCGCGACTATCAAATCGAGCTTTTGGAGAAGGAGGGTGGTGACAAGCGAAAAGAGCATCAGCAAGACAATCACGAAGATTGGCGCGGCAAACTTGACGACACCGGCGAGAATCCAATCTTTCGATTTGGGATCCTCATCGGCCTTGTCGGATGCCGCCATCTTGTCACTCTGGCCGCCAAAGATCGTGAGCAACCCGGAGCCACCGGCGACTGAAGACAGGAGCTTCGGCGAGGCGCCCCAGAGCGCGACCAGCCACACAGGCCCATGCAGGACGAGCAGATTGACGCCGCCGCAAACGAGAGCGAGAAGGAAAGCCCAGCCACTGGCCCGCGCAAGCCATTCCCGGTCTTTATCGTGCATCCGGTGGCTCAGGAGCCCCGTGAGAACGGTATTGGCGATAAAAATGAGGGCCAGCAGGAGGGGAAATCCGCAACAGACACACATGGTCGCGGTCTTGAGCCTGAACTCCAGGGCGGTGGTCGCCTGGGGTCCGGTAAAAAACTCCTCGGCCCAGTTCTGCGCCGGGACTTTATCGGAATCCACCTTTACCCACGCGGCCAGCTTGCTGTCCTCCTTGTCCCTGGAAACGAGCGCCCAGATGGGCCCGGTAGGGGCGTCGGCACGCTTGGCCGGAGCCGGCCCGGCGTCCGCCGTCGCGCTCGCTTCCAAGTCTGCGGCACGCACCATCCAAGCGGATGCTTTGTCGCTGAACCACCATGCGGCCAGGCCCGTGAGCCCGAATACCACGACCAAACACACCAGCCGCACCACCCAATCCTTGGGAATTTCAAGCCCCTGATACCACCGGATGAGCACGCTCAACGGCACGGCCAGGAGCGCGGTCACCGCCCCCCAGCCCACGTAAAACGCCTGGCGCCACGTGGGATCGCGAAAAAATCCGTACGCCGGGTTGGCGCTGCGCGCCCAGTACCACGCGAGGGTGGCAAACGCGCTAAAGCTGACAATCGGCAGGATGCAGTGCAACAGAACGTCCCATTGGTTTTTGCCCCGGCGCGCGAGCAGATTAGCCAGGGCATAAACGCCGCACAAAAAGCCAGCTACGGCGCAGGCGACACCCATGGCCGGGTCTTTCCCGAGAGGAGCCAGTTCGACGCTCAGGGAGATACGCGGGGCCAGCAGCACGAGCAGAAGGGCTGGGATGATCAGCAACCAATTGAGCAGGAGATTGCGCGCCACGGTGGCGGCCACGGCCCAGCCGTCGCCGGAGAGCAGGCCCAAGGCCGGCGTGAGGTAATTGCTAAAAGCGCGCAGGTGCTGGATGGTCTTGGGCTCCGTTTCAAACGGCTGCTTCGGATCGCGGTCCACCGCGTTTTCCACCTTGAGGTGCGAAGCCGGCTTTTCAGGCTTGCTTAAGGCATTGGCTACTTGGGTGAGGCTTTGTTCGCCTTGGATCTTTTTGTCGCCTTGGGGATCTTCCTCGTGGCGCCGCGCCCTTTCGCGGCAGATCCAGGAACTCAGCCATCCGCCGATGTACCCACCGCCCGAAACGGTGGAGAGATAGGCGAAGTCGGGAAGAACGCGTTTGCTGGCCAACCCTTGCAGCACGCCCAGGGCGAAGGTGGCGCTGCGAATGCCGCCACCCGAAAGGCAAAGCGCGGAGTGCCTCGCGGCGTTTCGCGGATGCGCTTCGACAAACCGGTGGACCCGCTGAAACAACTCCTTGCACGCCGGCCCATTGATCAATTGCGGCTTGTCCTCGATTTCCTTTTCCAGCTTGGCGTCAAGTTCCTGCGGCGTCAATTTTCGACCTGTGTCAGTGGGTCGCTCTTCGATGGCCACCCTAAGTTCCTGCCGCGCCTTGGCGATCGCCGCATCACGCGCGTCTTTGTAGGTCTGGTCGAGGTCGATCTCTGTGCCGTAAAGGGCGATCATCTCCTCTTCGAGAATCTCCCACAAGTGCTGCGGGGTTTTTCGCTCCGGCTCCGTGGGACTTTTGCCGGAGGGCGCGGGCGATTGAGCGGAACGTTCGGTGTTGGCATTCATGGGTCGGATCTCCTGTGAAAATAAGTCGGGGCGAAGTCGATACGGCGATCGAAATGAGGCCCGATTTCACTGCGCACCGGAGGCATCATTTCGGCCCGAATTTTGGCCATGGCCGTCGCGACTCCGGGGCCGCGAAGCACCAGACCGAACGCACGTCTTTGACAGTGAGCCTCCATACCCATCGGGGGGAATTTGCTGCCAAGTGAAATATAGGTGAAACCGCGGTGTCAACGGTTTTCAGCCGGCATTGTCGCTCGGGGCACGCGGAAGATTTAGTCGCTTCCACGGAATGACATGCATTCCCCGCAATTCGCCCCCTTGGAAATAATTTGTCCGAAACTTTCCACTTTAGGGCTTATTGAGGGTGAAGACCCGCATGTTTCCCCGAACCACAGTCGTCCTGCTCGCCGCGGCGTGCGCCCTCCACGCGCCCGTGTTTGTGCCAGCGTCGGCCGCCGCGGATGACGGTCTTGATTTTTTTGAGAAGAAGGTGCGTCCCCTTCTGACTGAGCGCTGCCTTGAGTGTCACAGCCCGGAAAAGAAGGTGAAAGGGGGGCTGCGCCTCGACACCCGCGAAGGGTGGGTCAAGGGGGGCGACACCGGGCCCGCCCTGGTGCCGGGTGATCCGGAGAAGAGCCTGCTCGTCACGGCGATCCGCTACAAGGATCGGGACCTGCAAATGCCCGAAAAGCGGAAGATGCCGGACGAGGAGATCGCGATTCTCGAGCATTGGGTGAAAATGGGTGCTCCCGATCCGCGGACGGGGAGCGGCGAGGTCGCCAGGAAGCAAGTCGGGCTGAGTCTGGAGGCCGGGAAGAAGTTCTGGTGCTATATCCCGGCGCAAAAGCGGGAAACGCCAGCGGTCAAGAACGGCGCGTGGCCACACGGCGGCATCGATCGTTTCATCCTGGCGAGGATCGAGAATGCGGGGCTTCAGCCAGCCCCGGATGCTTCCCCGGAGGCGCTGGTCCGCCGCCTTTACTACGATCTCATCGGGCTTCCTCCGACCCCGGCCCAGATCGACGATTTTGTCCAGGCGGCGAAGGCAGACCGGCAAGCGGCCCTGGCCGCGACGACCGACGATTTGCTCGCCAGCCCGCGCTTCGGCGAGACCTGGGGCCGGCATTGGCTGGACCTCGCGCGCTTCGCGGAATCCAGCGGCGGCGGACGCACGCTCCTTTTCAAGGACGCCTGGCGATATCGCGATTACGTGATCGAAGCCTTTAACAACGACGTCCCTTTCGACCGTTTCATCCGCGAACAGCTCGCCGGCGACCTGCTCCCAGCGGCCACCGCTGCCGACGCCCGACGCCAACTGACCGCCACCGCGTTCCTCGCGCTCGGCCCGACGAACTACGAGGAGCAGGACAAACAGCAACTCCGCTTCGATATCATCGACGAACAACTCGAAACGCTGGGCCGCACCTTCCTCGGGCAGACGATCGGGTGCGCCCGCTGCCACGATCACAAATTCGATCCGATTCCGCAGCGCGACTATTACGCCATGGCCGGGATCCTGGCCTCGACGCGCACGCTTTTTAACTACACGGACAACGTGGCGCGGTGGATTGCCGCGCCGCTGCCCGTTGACGGCCAGGCCGAGGCGGCCCTGCGCGAGTACGAAGGGAAGATCGCGGCGGTGGAGAAGGAACTCACGAGCGCCAGGACAGCGCTGGCAGAAGCGTCGAAATCCGTCAGCCAGGGAACTTCAGGACCGGGCAAGAGCATCGCGGCGAGCGAGCTTCCCGGCATCGTTATCGACGACGCGGACGCCAGCGCCAAGATCGTCGGAGGCTGGTCGGTTTCGAAGCACGTCCGCAGCTTCATCGGCGATGGCTATCTGACCGACGATAACACGGGCAAAGGGGAGAAAACGGTCACCTTCTCGCCGGTGATCCCCAAGTCGGGGCGCTACGATGTGCGCCTGGCCTACACCTATCTCGAAAACCGCGCGAACAACGTCCGCGTGACCGTGCTCCATGCCGACGGAGAGGACACGGTCTATGTCGACGAAACGCAGGTCCCACCGATCGACGGGCGGTTCCTATCGCTCGGCAAGTTTCGTTTCGAGAAGGACGGCGCGGGCTATGTGCTCATCACCAACGAGGGCACGACCAAGTTTGTCACCGTCGATGCGCTCCAGCTCCTGCCCGAAGGTGAAGCGGCCGCCGCCGAAACCAGGGACGATTCGGCCAGCCCGGCCAAAAATGTCGCTGCGGCGCAGGTAAAAAAACTCGAGGCGGATCTGAAGAGGCTAAAAAAGGACGGTCCCGCGCGCGACGCGGCCATGGCTGTGCGCGAGGACGATGCGATCGCCGATGTCCAGATCCGCGTGCGTGGTGTGGAAAAGCAGCGGGGTGACACCGTTCCGCGCGGATTCCTGCGCGTCGCCCTGGATCACGAGGCGGTTTTGCCACCGAATGAGAGCGGACGCCGCGAACTGGCCGACTGGATCGCCAGCACCGGGAATCCGCTGACCGCGCGCGTCTTCGTCAATCGCGTGTGGACCTGGCTCTTCGGCAGCGGCCTGGTGCGCACCGTCGATAATTTCGGCACCACGGGCGAGAAGCCATCGCACCCCGAACTGCTCGATTATCTCGCCACTCGCTTTGTCACGGAAGGCTGGAACGTGAAGAAGCTGATCCGCGAGGTTGTGCTTTCGCATACGTGGCAGTTGGCGGTGCGCGAAAGTTCTCAGTCCTCAGTGCTCAGTCCTCAGTCTTCCGAGATCCGGCCGCAGAGCCCGGGGCAGAAAAAAGACATCGTGACGCAACAGAATACTGAGCACTCCGCACTGAGCACTGAGCACTCTCCCTACGCCGATCCGGAGAACCGCCTCTTCGCCCACGCGAACCGCCGGCGGCTCGACGCAGAGCAGATCCGGGATACGCTCCTCACGGTGAGCGGACAGCTCAAGCTCGGCTACCTCGGACCCAATATCGGCGGCGCCGGCGACATCGACGCGAACACGACCACCGCACAGAATACCGAGTATAACTACGTCTATAGCGACAGCCGGCGGAGCGTCTACACACCTGCCTTCCGCAACAAACGGCTCGAACTTTTCGACGCCTTCGACTTTGGCGACATCAATGCCACGATGGGCCAGCGCAACGTGAGCACGGTGGCCCCCCAGGCGCTCTACCTGCTCAATCATCCGTTCGTTGTGGAGCAGGCGCGGCACGCCGCCGAGCACAGCATCGCTCTCGCTGGCAGCGACGACGACCGGATCGTGGATGCGTTCCGCCAGACGCTCGGGCGCGCGCCTTCGCACGGCGAAATGGAAAAGTGCCGGCGCTTCCTGGCCAGCGGCCCGAAGGCGACGGTGGAAACCTGGACGCTGCTTCACCAAACTCTGTTTGCCTGCCTCGACTTCCGCTACCTCGACTAATTCCACTCCTGCCATGAACCATCCGCTCCATTCCCGCCGCTCCGCGCTGCACACCCTCGCCTGTGGTTTCGGTTCCGTCGCGCTCGCGGGACTGGCCGCGAAATCTACGGCCCAGGCGGCGCTGGTCGCGAATCCGCTCGCGCCGAAGGCCCCCCACTTCAAGGCCCGCGCCAAGCGAATCATCTTCCTCTTCATGTCGGGTGGCGTGAGCCACGTGGATTCTTTCGACTACAAGCCGCGCCTGCTCGCGGATGACGGGAAGATGCTCGATTTCGCGGATCTGCGCTCTCTCGCAAAAACGGGCAAGAGCCCGCAGCAGCGCGTGATGAAGCCCCTCTGGAACTTTGCGCAGCACGGCCAAAGCGGGCTCTGGGCGTCGGACCTTTTCCCCGAGATGGCGAAGCATGCGGATGACCTGTGCGTCGTTCGCTCGATGCATACGGAAGGGATCGCGCACGGCCCGGCGACCCTCTTCCTGCATAGCGGCTCGACGAATTTCATTCGCCCCTCGATGGGCGCGTGGGTCAACTACGGGCTCGGCACGGAGAACGAGAACCTGCCGGGCTTCATCTCGCTGAGCCCGGCCCTCGGCAATGGCGGGCCGCGGAACTACGGCAACGCCTTTCTGCCCGCGATCTATCAGGGCACAGCGATCGGCCGCGCGGGCGTTCCGGCGAAAGAGTCCTCGATTCGCAATCTCCAGCCGCCGCGTTCCATGGACGACGCCAAACGCCAGTTCGATCTGCTCCGCGATCTCAACGCCGAGCAACTCGCGGCCAAGCCCGGAGAGAGCGAACTCGAGGCGGTGATCAATAGCTACGAACTCGCCTGGCGTATGCAGGGCACGGCCCCGGAAGTAATGGATATTTCCAAGGAATCTCCCGAGACTCTCGCGCTTTACGGAGTGGGCGAGGACAAGACCGATAACTTCGGTCGCCAGTGCCTGCTCGCGCGGCGGATGTGCGAGGCCGGGGTGCGTTTCATCCAGGTGAACTACGCCGACAATTCCAACAATCCGGCGTGGGATCAGCACTCCAATCTCAAGAAACACGGCGACCATGCCCGGGCTGTGGACAAGCCGGTGGCCGGCCTGCTCGAGGATCTCAAGCAGCGGGGGCTGCTGGAGGATACCATCGTGTGGTGGGGCGGCGAATTTGGCCGCACCCCCTACGCCGAAAAGAACGGCACCGGCCGGGACCACAACCCCGCGGGGTTCAGCATCTGGCTCGCCGGCGGCGGCTTCAAACGCGGCGTGACGTATGGCGAGACTGACGAGTTCGGCCACTACGCCACCGTGGACAAAGTGCACATTCACGACCTGCATGCCACGCTGCTGGCCGCGCTGGGGCTCGATCACGAAAAGCTCACCTACCGCTACGCCGGGCGCGACTTCCGTCTCACCGATGTGTACGGCCACGTCGTCCAGGATCTCTTTACCACATGAAAACCCCCTCGCTCCTCCTCGCCCTTCTCTCGCTCACTCTTTGCGCCCGCGCTGAACTCACGGAGGAGCAGCGCCGCATCCCGCTGGAAGCCGCTTCGCCCGATCCCAAGCTCGCGAAGATCGTGCTCATCGCCGGCTCCACGAGCAACAAGGCCGGCCAGCATGAGTACTTCGCGGGATGCGCCATGATGATGAATTGGCTCAAGCAAACGCCGGGCGTCTGGCCCGTGCTGGTCGCCGAGGGCTGGTTGAAGAACGAAGCTATTCTCGACGGCGCCAAGGCCGTGGTCGTGTACGCCGATGGCGGCGACAAGCTGCCCTTCCTCGCGCCGGCGCGCTGGGCGAAAATGAAGTCCTTGATCGATGCCGGCGCCGGCTTCGTGATGCTGCACCAATCCGTCGATACCCCCGACGATCACGCCGACGAAATGAAGTCGTGGCTCGGAGCCGCGTTCCAAAAGGACATCGGTTGCCGGGGCCACTGGGACATGGAATTCAGCGACTTTCCGGAGCATCCGATCAATCGCGGGGTAACGACGTTCGCCGCGCCGTTCGACGGCTGGCTCTACAATCTGCACTTCGCTCCCGGCACCAAGCCGCTGCTGGCCGGTCAGGTGCCAGACAAGAGCCGGACGTCCGCCGACGCCAAGGCGCAGAACGGTCGCGCCGAAGTGATCGGCTGGGCCTATGAGCGTCCCGCGGGTGGACGGAGTTTCGGGTTCACCGGATGCGACCTGCATCGCAACTGGTCGGTCGAAAGCCAGCGCCGGTTCGTGACGAATGGTATCCTCTGGACGGCCAGGATTGAGATTCCCGCCACGGGGGCGCCCGTACCCTTCGACCCGGCCTCGCTCAGCGCCAATATGGACTTCAAGCCGAAGCCGGCCGAGGCAAAGCCCGCCGCCCCGGCGGCGCAGTAAGCGCGACCGCGGCCAAACTGGAGGGCCTGCACTCCGTTGCAGCCCTAACTTCCGTGGGCGGAGGCGGTCGGAGAACGCGTGACGACGGAACCAGCCGGTTAGGGCTGCGACGGAGCGCAGGCCTTCCAAGTGGACGTCCGGCAGCCGCTTTCGAGAAAGCACATTCTTTCCTTGAAATCGCCTCACAAGCGAGGCATCGCCGTCCATGCCCTCGTCGCCGCCAAATCCTCATCGGGGGCCGGGACGGAGGCAGCCTGCGCATTGGCCGGTCAAGGAAACCGGGAACCAATCGCCGGTGATCTTTGTCACTGTTTGCGCGCAAGATCGGAAACGTATTTTTGATCATGCAGACGCGGTGGCTGTCATTCGAGCGGCGTGGCTGGAAGCGGACGCCTGGGCCATAGGCCGCTATGTGATCATGCCGGATCATTTGCATTTTTTCTGCAGCCCGCGCCGCGAGGGCGTGAGCCTCGAAAAATGGGTCCAGTTCTGGAAGTCCCGCGCCTCGCAACGGTGGCCGCGACGCGAAGAACAGCGGTCTGGCAATACAGCCAGTGGGACGTGCAACTGCGCCAGGGAGAGAGCTACGCCGCGAAGTGGGAATACGTCCGTTGCAATCCCGTTCGGCACGACTTGGTGAAAGCACCGGAGGATTGGCCGTGGGCTGGCGAAATGGAAACCCTGGCGTGGCACGAGCCGTGACCTAAAATAAGAGAGACCGCGCTGCGAAACACTTGGAGGGCCTGCGCTCCGCCGCAGCCCAAATTTCCATAGGCGGAGGCGGTCGGCTACGCGAGGGCGATTCCGCATGCCTCCCCCGCCACCTCCGCCCGCGAATGCTTGGGCTGCGACGGAGCGCAGGCCCTCCACGGAGCGCTCGCTGGCGCTCGTCGACGAAGTTTCCCTTTACGCGACCGGCATCCCGTGAGAAATGAATATACGATCGAAATATTCATTTATTCATGTCCAGCCTTCTCACCGCCAAAAAAGATTCCAAGCGCACCCGGATTCTCGATGCCGCCAAGCGTCGTTTTGGACGTTTCGGCATCAAGGCCACGACGATGCTGGATATCGCCCGCGAGGCGGACATCGCGGTCGGGACGATCTACAAATTCTTCCCCGATAAGGACGCCCTGATCCTGGCTTGGGTGGAGGAACATCGGCACCTGCTGCATTCCCAGTTCGAGGGTGTCCTGCGGCAACCGCTCACCGCGGACGAAAAGCTGCGGGAATTCCTCCTCATCCGCTTTCGGACCGTGGAGGCCGTCCGCGAGGAGCCCGCCATTGCGGAACTGACCCGGGCCGTCCTGCGGCTCACCCCGGAAGCGATCGTGGAAATGACGCGGGAGGTCTACACCATTCTCGAGACCATTCTCCAGGAAGGGCGCCGCACCGGCTGCCTGCCGTCCGCGCAGCCCAAGGATGACGCGGAAATTCTCTTTCTCGCGCTCGCGGGATCCTTTGCAGGCACGCCCGATCCCGTCGCACCACCGCCCTCGGAGGAAAGCATGCTCCGCGTCGTCAATTGGTTCATCTCCAAATGGAAACTGCCGCACCGCCAATCCTAACGTCACCACCCGCCGCGGAGCCGATGGAACCCGATCGCGAGGCGCTCTTTGCCGCGCACGGATTGACGAAAGTCTATCCGGGCGGCGAGTCGGAGATTCGCGCTCTCGATGGGGTCGATCTCAATCTCTACCCGAGCGAGCTCATCGTGCTCCTCGGCGCCTCAGGCAGCGGAAAATCCACACTGCTCAACATCCTCGGCGGACTCGACACGCCGACCGGAGGCACCCTCACCTATCGCGGACTCGACTTGACGCGTGCGGACGAAAACGAGCTCACCCGATTCCGCCGCGATTCCGTCGGATTCATCTTCCAGTTTTACAACCTCATTCCCAGCCTGACGGCGCGCGAGAACGTGGCCCTGATCACGGAAATTTCCCGAGACCCGATGACCTCGGAAGAAGCGCTGGCCCTGGTGGAACTCGACGATCGCATGGATCACTTCCCCTCGCAGTTGTCCGGCGGCCAGCAGCAGCGCGTGGCGATTGCGCGCGCCATCGCCAAGCGTCCCGAAGTCCTGCTCTGCGACGAACCGACGGGTGCGCTCGATGTGAAGACCGGCATCACGGTTCTCGAGGCGATCGAACACGTCAACCAGACGCTCGGCACGCTGACCGTCCTGATCACGCACAACGCCGTGATCGCCGACATGGCCGACCGGGTGATCCACCTTTCCGACGGCCATGTGGTCGATATCCGCGAAAATAGAAACCGGCGGCCGGTGCGGTCGCTGGCCTGGTGACGATGAAGACCAGCGCTCAGTGCTCAATGCTCAGTGCTAAGTGCTCCGTGGCGGACGCCGCGAGACTGAGCGCGGAGCACGGGTTTCTGAGCACTGAGAACTGAGCACTGACTACTTCCCAAAAATGCTCTCTCCTCTCGATCTCAAGCTGTTCCGCGACATCGGCAAGATGAAAGGCCAGATGATCGCCGTCAGCGTCGTCATGGCCTGCGGGCTGGCGATGATGATCATGTCGCGCAGCCTGATCCTCTCGCTGGAATCGACGCGCGATGCCTATTACTCGGAGCATCGCTTTGCCGATGTATTTTGCGATGTGAAGCGCGCGCCGAATGCGCTCCGCCCCCGGCTTGCGGAGATCGCGGGCGTGGCCGCCGTGGATACCCGTGTGACTGGCTCGGCCAAGCTCGATATCCCGGGTCTGGCGGAACCGGCGGATGCCACCGTGATCTCGCTGCCCGACGATCGTCCGCAGCAACTCAACCTCCTCTACCTTCGAAGCGGACGTTTTCCGGAAGTCGGACACGCGGATGAAATCGTCATCGGCGAAGCCTTCGCCCAGGCACACGGCTTCGAGCCCGGCAACGAAATCGATGCCACGATCTACGGCTCGCGGCAGCGGCTGAAGATCGTGGGGATCGCCCTCTCGCCAGAGTACGTCTTCGAAGCGCGGCCGGGCGAGACGCTGCCCGACAACAAGCGCTTCGGTGTCTTTTGGATGAACGAACGTGACCTGGCGGATGCCTTCCAACTCGATGGCGCGTTCAACAACGTGCTGGTGGACGTCGCCCCCGGGGGCGATGCCACGAGCGTGATGGCGGACCTCGACCGCCTGCTGGCGCCCTACGGCGGGCTCGTCGCTTACAATCGGCGCGACCACCCCTCGGCCACGCGGCTCGATGACGAACTGCGGGTGCTGCACGGGCTTTCCTTCGCCTTTCCGGCGGTGTTCCTGAGCATCGCGGCTTTCATGTCCAGCGCGGTGCTAACCCGCCTCATCCGTTTGCAGCGCGAGCAGATCGCGCAGCTCAAGGCCTTTGGCTATTCTTCGTTCCAGGTCGGAGTTCATTACCTCAAGTTCGCTGTTTTTATCGTGACCGTGGCGACGATCGTCGGCGGTTCCGCCGGGATGCTTCTCGGCAGCGGCGTGGTCCAGGTTTATCACCGGTTCTTTAAGTTTCCCGAGCTGCACTTTCATCCGAACTGGCCGATGTTTGGCATCGCGTTCGTGGTGAGCACGGGCGCGGCATTTCTCGGGGTCATCGGAGCGGTGCGGCAGGCCGTGCAGTTGCCCCCCGCCGAGGCCATGCGCCCGGAGCCGCCCGCGGAATACAAGCCTTCGCTGCTGGAGAAGCTCGGCTTGTCGCACCTCGTCAGCACCACCTTCCGCATGGCCTTGCGCAACCTGGAGCGCAGGCCCTGGCAGGCGTTCTTCACCGCGTTCGGCCTGGCACTCGCGACTGGCATCCCGATCGTGCCGGGCGCCATGGGCGACGGCATCCACTATTTGCTCTCGATCCAGTGGGACGTGGCCCAGCGGCAAAATGTGACGGTGAGCCTCATCGAACCCGGCTCCGCGAGCACCCTGAATGACATTCGCAGCCTTCCCGGCGTGATGACGGCTGAGCCGTTCCGCAGCGTGCCGGCGCGCCTGCGCTTCGAGCATCACTCGCGGCGTCTCAGCGTCACCGGCCTGCCGCGCGACGCCTATCTGAACCGGCTCCTCGATGACAAGGAACGCACCATCGACCTGCCGCCCGACGGCCTGCTGGTCTCGGCGAAGCTGGCGGAAATTCTCGGCGCGAAGGTCGGCGACCGCATCATCCTCGAAGTGCAGGAAGGCCGCCGCCCGCGGCTTGAGGCAACGCTGCAGGGCACAATCACCGATTATGCCGGCGTGGCCGCCTATATGGAAATCGGCGCGCTCCGGCGGCTGATGCGCGAGGGCGGCACCGTGAGCGGCGCCTACCTTTCCGTGGACACCAATCACTGGGCCGATTTTCTCTCCCAAGTCAAGGAAGCGCCGCGGATCGCCGGGGTCGGCATCAAGGAAGCCGTCCGCGCGAGTTTCAAAAAGAGCACGGCGGACATGATCGGGAAGATCACCGGCATCTATTTCACCTTTGCGATCATCGTGTCTTTTGGCGTCGTTTATAATAGCGCGCGGATTGCGCTTTCCGAACGCAGCCGCGATCTCGCCACGCTCCGCGTCATCGGCTTCACGCAGCGGGAAGTCGCGACCGTCCTTATAAGCGAACTCGCCATCCTGACGCTGCTCGCCATCCCCTTCGGGCTCGCCATCGGCTCGGGGCTGGCGTCCGCCATCGTCCATACCGCGAGCACTGAGAGCGTGCGCCTGCCGCTGGTCCTCTCCGCACACAGCTACGCGATGGCTGTCGTCGTCGTGCTATGCTCCTCCGCGATGTCTTTCGCGGTGGTGGGAATGCGCCTCGCCAAACTCGATCTCCTCGGAGTCCTCAAAGCTAGAGAATGATGAAAACTACCACGTCCACTTCCATTTCGTCGTCCGCCGGCCGCCCGGCGGCTCGCAAGCCCCCGGTGTGGAGGCGCTATCTGCCCTATGTGCTCGGCGCGGGGCTGCTTTTTCTGCTCGTGCAGGCGCTGCGCCCCACGCCGATCGCGGTGGAAGCCGGCGCCGTCACCCATGGGCCGTTGACCGTGACCGTGCTCGAGGAAGGCAAGACGCGCATCCGGCACCGTTATCTCGTGACCCCGCCGGTCGCCGGGTATCTGAACCGCGTCCCGCTGCGCGCGGGTGACCGCATAGAGGCCGGCCAGACGATCCTCGCGACGATCCAACCGCAACCCGCGAGCTTTCTGGATCCCCGCGCGCGCGCCGAGGCGGAAGCCCGCGTCAAGGCATCGGAAGCGTCGCAGATGCAGCGCGAGACGCAAATCGAGCGCGCACGGGCCGCGCTGGATCTCGCACAAAAGGAAATGGTTCGCGCCCGCGATCTCAAGAAGAGCGGCGCCATCGCCACCAAGGATTGGGACACCGCCGAAAATCAGGTGAACATTCTGACCCGCGAACTGAACACGGCGCAGTTCGGACTCCAGGTCGCCAATTTCGAATTGGCCCAGGCCAAAGCCGCCCTCAACCAGGTCCAGACACCCGCGACGGAGAATAGCGATCCGTTGAAGATCATCGCACCCGTCACGGGATATGTCCTGAACGTCTACGAGGAGAGCGCCCGCATGCTCACAGCGGGCACGCAGATCATGGAGGTCGGCGATACGAAGGATATGGAAGCCGAGATCGAATTGCTCTCCAGCGATGCGGTGGGAGTGCAGCCCGGCGCGGATGTGAGCATCGAGCAATGGGGCGGCGATGCGCCACTGCGGGGCAAGGTGACGATCGTGGAGCCGGGTGGCTATACGAAGGTGAGCGCGCTCGGCGTGGAGGAACAGCGCGTCAAGGTGCGCGTCGACTTCGTGGACGCTCTTCCGCCCGGGACCGTGATGGGGGATCGCTTCCGCGTGGAAGCCCGCATCGTGACGTGGCATAGCGACAATGTCCTCCAGATCCCGACGGGCGCGCTCTTCCGCCGCGGCGGCGACTGGATGACTTTCCTCCTCGACAGTGGCAAAGCGCGGCAAACCAAGGTCGATATCGCCCACAATAACGGCGTGGCGGCGGAGGTGCGCGGAGGAGTGCGCGAAGGGGAGCGGGTGATCTTGCATCCGCCGGACGCGGTGAGCGACGGGGCGGCGGTGGGGATGCGGAAGTAGGAAGTGCTCAGTAATTAGTGCTCAGTGCTCAGTCGTAATCATCGATCATCACTCATTTGTGATTCGGCTGCTGTGACTGCGATCCATCTCATCTTTCTCGCGGTTACGTTTTTGGCGCCGGCGGGTTTGTGCGTGGCCAGTCGGCGGTGGAATAGTGAGCGCTTTGATCGCGGTGTCGCTCGCACGATTGCCGCGCTTTTGCTGGCGATCGAAGTCGGGGAGTTTTTCGTCAAGGCGGTTGTTGAACGGCAAGTGCTGTCGGGGATGCTGCCGATGCACCTTTGCGACTGGGCGCTGCTGACCACGGCCGCGGCGCTGTGGTGGCGGGCTCCTCGTTTTTTTGAGGTGGCGTACTTTTGGGGGCTGGCTGGGACCGCGCAGGGCTTGTTTACGCCCGCGATCGATCCCGCTCTGGCCTTGTGGCGGCACGTCGCGTTTTTTGCGATCCACTCGGGGATCGTTGTAGGAGTGCTTTTTTTGATCTTCGCGAAAGGGATGCGCCCCGTCCCTGCCTCGTTGCCTCGGGTGTTGCTTTGGTCGGAGTTCTATCTCCTCGCCGCCTTGCTGGCGAACGCGCTCACCGGACAAAACTACGGCTTCCTCGCGCATCCTCCCATCACACCGTCGCTGCTCGACTATTTTCCGCACACGCCGTGGCGGTATGTCATGACGATCAACGCCGCGGCCCTGGCGGCGTTTGCGCTGCTCTATTTGCCGTGGTGGATCGCAGATGCGCGGCGAATGATGAGGTGTGAATGTCGGGCAACTCGTACTGATACGACGCGGTTGACATAAGCTGCATCCGCAGCGAAGCCGCAGCGAAAAAAATGGCACACGGCTTCCTTCACGCCAGCGCGAATCGCCACAAGACGTCAGCTTCGCAATTTGTCATCCTGAGGATTAAACACGAGGACGTGATCATTAGTGCGGAGATGACGTCTCGCGCGCAGTGGAGCCCAAGGAGCGGCGGTTTCCCAACCGCCGACCGTCCAATCGCGGCGGAGCCGCCAAGCTTCGTGGCCTTGATCTCCAACAACTTACACAACACGTCATTAGCAGCGGAGGCGGGCAAGCGGACGGAACGAAGTCGACCTCCAATATCCGCCTTTCCTCACCCGTCAGGTTCGTCCTGACAGGCAGGCGTGAGATGCCGGAGGGATATTGGAGATCTTTCGACTTCGCTCAAGATGACAGGAGAGGGAGCGGCCGCCCCTTTGCACAACCGCCATCCAACCCTCACCCCTTCGCCAAAAACTTCTCCCACTCTTCCTCCCGAAAACCCACGATCCCCTTCTTCCCCGCGATCGCAAATGGCCGCTTCACCAGATTCCCATTGCCCGCGAGCAGGCTGAGTGCTTCGTCCACGGAAAGTTTCGGCAGGCGCGACTTCATGTCGAGTGAGCGATAGTCCTGCCCAGCGGTGTTGAAGAGCTTGCGCAGATCCCCACCCACGTGCACGAGCATCGCGCGCAGTTCCGCGATCGTCGGCGGTTGCTGACGGATCGGAATGACTTCCGCTGAGACCTTCTTCGCGGCAAGAAGCTTCAGGGCCTTCCGGCAGGTGTCGCAGTTCTCATAGGCATAGACGCGCAGACTCATTTCATTTCGGAACGAAGCCGAGGTTGCGGGCGATCTGCACGATCGAGTGCGCCTTGTTGAGCGTGTAGAAATGCAGGCCAGGGACGCCGTACTCGAGCAGCGAGGCGCACTGCTCGGTCGCGTATTCGATGCCGAAGGCCGTCACCGCCGCGTCATCGTCGCCGAGTTCCTCCAGGCGCTGGAGAAAAGTCGCGGGCAGTTTCGCGCCGCACAGCGCCACGAAGCGCTTCGTCTGGCCCGCGGAAAGGATCGGCATGATCCCGGGGATGATGGGGACGGTGACGCCGAGTTTTCCGACCATGTGATCGTAGAATTCGTAGAAATCCGCGTTGTCGAAAAAGAGCTGCGTGAGGACGAAATCGGCGCCCGCCTGGACCTTTTCCGCGAGATACTGCCAGTCTTGCAGTTTCCCAGACTGGCAGGCGATGTGGCCTTCCGGGAATCCCGCCGTGCCGATGGAAAAGCCGCCTTGTTCACGAACGAACGCGACCAATTCGCGCGAGTATTCGAACCCGCCCTCCGTCTTCACGAACTCGCCGCCGCCGGGAGGATCGCCGCGCAGGGCCAGAATGTTCCGCACGTCGCGGGCGCGCGCCGCGGCGAGCACGCCGCCGAGCTCTTCGCGGGTCGAATTCACGCACGTGAGATGCATCATGGCCGGGAGCTGATGCTCGCGCTGGATGCGGTCCACGATGCCCAGCGTCTTGTCGCGCGTACTGCCGCCGGCTCCGTAGGTGACCGAGCAGTAATCCGGTCGCATGGCGAGCATCGCGGGGATCGTTTTCTCGAGAAGAGCCCGTTCCCCTTCGTCGGTCTTCGTGGGGAAGAACTCGAGGGAGAGCACCGGGCGCCCAGCCGCGCGAGCGGCCGGATAAATGTCGCGGATGAACTGCATGGGGCGGCCAGTGTGACCCCGCCTCAAGGGGACGACAAGTGCTGGCGTGTGTCATCCAGCAGAAAATCCGACACCTCGCGCCACCAGGGAGCATTCGCGCTGAAATCGACCGTGTTGTGCGTGGCGCCCGTCTCGGTCCACAGCCGCTTCGGCCCGGCATAGCTATCGAAAAGCAACCGGCCCTGGGCAGCCGTCACGACTTCATCCTCCGCCGCAATGAGCATCGCCGCGCGACCGTGAAAGTCGTGCAGCGCGGTCAGGTTGTCCCACGGATCGCGGAGCATCTGGCGCACGGGCAGGAAGCCGAAACGACGGGCCGCGACATCGCCCATGCGCGCGTAGGGAGTGAGTAGAAACAATCCGGCCACGGCCTGCGGTTCACGCTGCGCCAGGGTGCTGGCGAGTCCGCTTCCGAGCGACTCCCCGAGCAGATAGATCGGGCGCGAATCCTCGGCCTTGAGCGCCTTGAGCGCCTGCAACCCCGCGGTGGTAAACGATTCCTGCCCGAGACGGCCGGAGCGGGCTCCAAATCCGGGATATTCGAAGAGATAGACCTCCCACAAGCGGCCGCCTTCCAGCGGTTCAAAGCCGTCGAGATAGTGCGTGCGCATGAGTGCATAGCCCGTGTTTCCATGGAAGAGGACCAGCCGATTGGCGGCCTGCGCCCCGCTCCGCGCGCTTTTCCAGCCGATGATCGAGCCGTCCGCAGCGCGCCACGGGCGGCACTTCAGGCGTTCGGCTTCCGCGAGCATACCGGCCTCCGTCTTGTAAAACGGGAAATAGATGATCCTGCGTTGGAACACACCAACGATGACGCACAGAAGGGCGTAGATGGTCACGAGGGTTCGCAGCAGGCGGAAGATTCGCAACTTGGTCACAGGCCGCATCGACAAGACATCGCGGTCCGTGTTTGTTCAACTGAAACCTCCTCCCACCATGCGCCTGCTTTCCCCACTATTCCTCGCTCCGCTCCTCTCCGCCTCCCTGCTCCTGCCAGCTTTTGCCGAGGACGCGGCCCGTCCGCCAGATGGCCTTTACGAGAAGCGCGCGGAGCACGACATCAACGGCATCGGCATCTTTTTCATGGACCGCGAGATCGCGCACGTCATGGGACACCAGGCAGCGGACTGGCTGGAGCGGCCGGAGCGCGAGGAAGAGGAGCGCACGGATCTACTCGTGGAATCCCTGAAGTTTCACCCCGGCGAGGTCGTGGCCGACATCGGGTGCGGCTCGGGTTACATCAGCCGCAAGATCGCGAAAAAGATCAGCCCCGGCGGGATTGTCTATGGAGTCGATATCCAGCAGGAGATGCTCGACCTCCTGGCGAAGCGCATGGCGATGTTCCGCATCGATAACGTCAAGCCGATCATGGGCACGACGACCGATCCCAAGGTGCCAGCGGCATCATGCGACGCGATGATCATGGTCGATGTTTACCACGAGTTCGACCGGCCGTACGAGATGGTGCGGAGCATGATCGCGGGGCTGAAGCACGGCGGGCGCATCGTCTTCGTCGAATACCGCAAGGAAGATCCCGCGGTGCCGATCAAGGAGGTCCACAAGATGAGCGTGGCGCAGGTCAAAAAAGAAATGGCCGCTCATCCGGAGCTGGAATTTGCGGAGACCTTGGAGATGCTGCCGCGGCAGCATGTCATTGTCTTTCGGAAGAAATAGGGGGCGGGCTGGCTGGAAACTACGGCTGGTCGGCGCGAGGGGGGGTCGGCCGGGGCGCATCATGGGACTCATGGGTCCCATGGGACTTATTGGTCTCATCGGTCCTATTTCGATGCTGGAGCCGTGCTCATTTTTACCGGTGCGGCGCCCGCCCGACTCTGGCACCCTACAGGAGCTCATGCCTCGCAACACCCGCTCAACGACCCACTACACCTGGCGCAAACTCGGCGCGGCCAAGTGGGAGGATGCCTGGGTGGAGCGGCTGCGCGAGGTCAGCGACCGACTGGCCATCACGGCCCTGGCGGGGGCAAAGACCATCCGCATGGAGGCCTTTCAGCTTTCCAAATCACAGGCCGAGCGCCTCCGGAAAGCCTTCGGAGGCACGGTGGCCGTGCAGAAGAAACTGCGCGCCGTGAGCGAAGCAGTGCGCGCTGCCATCAAAGTCCGGGACAAGCTGGTCGTCGCCGGCACGGAACGCGAACGGGCGGGCCTCGAGAAGGCTCACCCAGGGCGGGCCGTGCTGGTCATCCCGGCGGGCATGGCCTTCGGCACGGGCGATCATGCCACCACCGCCACGTGCCTGCGCTTTCTCGCCGATGTGAGCGAAAAGTTGGCGGGCCAGCCCTGGGAAATGCTCGATCTCGGCGCCGGCAGCGGCATCCTCGCTCTCGCCGCGCGGGTCCTTGGAGCCCGGCGCGCGGAAGCCGGGGACTTCGATCCCCATGCAGTCCGCACGGCGCGGGAGAATGTCCGCTTGAATCACCTCACCGGAGTGGTCGTGAAAAAGGCCGACGTGCGGACCTGGACTCCCCCGCGCACCTGGGAGGTGGTGGCGGCGAATCTCTTCAGCGACCTCCTCCAGGAGGTCGCGCCCAAGATCGCGACGGCCATCACCCCCGGGGGCTGGCTCGTGTTTTCGGGTATCCTGAGGACGCAGGAGGCAGAGGTGGTGGCCGCGTTTCGCCGGGCTGGGTTGCACATCGAGCGGCTCATTCGCAAGGGCAAGTGGGTGAGCGGCCTGGGCATGCGACCGACGTCTGGAAAAACTCGTTGACGCCTTTCCGCCACTGCCGGTAGCTTTCCGCCCCACAAAAACCCCGATAATTTTCCAAAAAAATTCCTGCCTGCGTGGGTTTCACGCCGCGAAATAACTGTTTTCCGGCAATCCGCGCGGGCTCTTTTTATCTATGGCCGAAGAACTCTCCTACGTGATCGTGACCCCCTATTCGATCCGCAAATCGCGGACCGGCGGCATTCTCGCGCGGCTGATCTCCCGGACAGGGCTCGAAATCGTGGCCGCGCGCATGTTCGCGCCCAGCACCGAACTGGTGGAGAAATACACAGACACGATCGTCTCCGACCCCGAGCCGCGTCACCGCGCGACGCAGGAGATGATCAAGAAGTATGTGCAAAAGAATTTTGCCCCGACGGGCACCGGCTCGCACCCGCGCGTGCTGCTGCTCGTCTTCAAGGGCGAGGACGCGGTCCTCAAGCTCCGCTCCACCGTGGGCCACATCGTCAACGAGCGCACGAGCGGTGAGACCATCCGCGACACCTACGGGGATTACATGGCGGACGCGAACGGCGACGTGACCTATTTCGAACCGGGCGTCCTGGCGCCTCCCGACGTCGAAAGCGCCAAGAATGACCTGCTCCTGTGGGCTTCCTATTCCGATTCGGACGGTGGCCTGCTGGATGAAGCGGTGAGCTTTCCCACGGGGACGAAGGTCGAGAAGACGCTCGTGCTCATCAAGCCGGACAACTTCCGCTTCCCGAATGCCCGTCCCGGCGGGGTCATCGATCTTTTCAGCCGGACCGGCCTCTACATCATCGCCTGCAAGGTCCACCGCATGAGTGTCGCCCAGGCCGAGGAATTCTACGGCCCCGTGCTCGAAGTGCTCATGGACAAGCTCAAGGATCGCTCGGGCGAAACAGCCGCCGGGCTCCTCGAGAAGGAATTCCACGTCACCCTCGGCGCCGACGTGCGCACGAAGCTGGGCGACATCCTCGGCCCGATCAACGGTCGTGAAAACTGGGAGCAGATCGTCAAATTCATGGCGGGCTTGAAACCCAGCGATTGCTCGGCGGACAAGCGCCACGAACCCGGTTCGGAGAAGTGCATCGCGCTCTGCTACCAGGGCGTGGACGCCGTGCGCAAAATCCGCGAAGTCCTCGGCCCCACCGATCCGTCGAAAGCGCCTCCCGGGACCATCCGCCGCGAATTTGGCTCGACCATCATGGTCAACGCCGCCCACGCGTCCGATTCCCCCGAAAACGCCGCCCGCGAAATGGGCATCGTCAATATCAAGGAAAACAACCTCAAGCCTTTGATCGAAAGTTGGTTTGGCAAATAAGCGTCCGCCCATCTTTTCCAAACCGAAAATAATAGAACCCCAACCTAATGACCATGGAACTCGCCTCACGTGCCACCATCCTGACTCCTTCGCTCACGCTCTCCATCGATTCGAAAGCCAAAGCCATGAAGGCGGAAGGCATCGACGTCTGCGGTTTCGGAGCCGGCGAACCGGACTTCGACACGCCGGAGCACATCAAGGCCGCCGCCCAGGCGGCAATCGAAACCGGCTTTACCAAGTACACGCCCAGCTCCGGCACTCCGGAACTGCGCCAGGCGATCGCCGATAAATTCCAGGCCGACAACGGGCTGGCCTACAAGCCCTCGCAAATCATCGTGAGCAACGGGGCGAAGCATTCCTGCTACAATGCCATCCTGGCCACGGTGCAGCCCGGCGACGAAGTCATCATTCCCGCGCCCTACTGGCTGTCGTATCCCGAAATGGTCCGCCTCGCCGGCGGCGACCCCGTCTTCGTGCCCACGAAAGAAGAGAATGGCTGGAAGATGACCTCCGACGAGTTCCAGGACGCGATGACGCCCCGCACCAAGATGGTCATCCTGAACTCCCCCGGCAATCCGACCGGCGCAGTCTATACCCGCGCGGAGTTGCAGGCCATCGTCGATGTCGCCGCCGACGAGGAGATCCTGATCCTCTCCGACGAGATCTACGAGAAGCTCGTCTATGATGACACGAAACACGTCAGCACCGCGACCCTCCAGGGCGCGTACGACATCACGATCACCGTGAATGGCTTCTCCAAGGCCTACGCGATGACGGGCTGGCGGCTCGGTTACCTCGGCGCTCCGGAGCCGATCGCCAAGGCCATCGACGCCATCCAGAGCCACAGCACCTCCAACCCGTGTTCGTTCGCCCAGAAGGGCGCCTTCGCCGCGCTCAAGGGCGATCAGCAGCCCGTCGCCGACATGCGGGAAGAGTTCAATCTCCGGCGCAACTACATGGTGAACCGCATCAATGCGATCCCGCGCGTCAGCGTCGTCAATCCGCAGGGGGCGTTCTATGTGCTGGTCAATATCGGCCAACTCGGCCTGAACTCGACGAACTTCGCTGATCGTCTGCTGAGCAAGCACCATGTGGCTGTCGTCCCAGGCGTCGCCTTCGGCAATGACAACACCGTGCGCCTGAGCTACGCGACCAGCCTCGACATCATCAAGAAGGGCCTCGACCGGTTCGAGGAGTTCTGCAAGACGCTGTAATCACGCTCGAAACTCACTAAACCGCGCCGCTGGAGGATTCTCTGGCGGCGCGTTTTTTTTGGAGGGAGGGAGATTTCGGCACGTCGAACGAGGCGATTGATCGACGCTGGCGCGGGATTCAACCCTTCGGGTTGAAAAGCAGTTGGAGGCTCGAAGCACTCCAGCGTGATCCCTTACTCCGCCATCGGAAATATGGGCTAGGCTGCCGGGCCTCGGCGCATTTCAATGCCTGAATGACTACCCCCTGGCGTATCGAAGCGGTCGGGGACCGCTGCGTCCTGGTGGGGTTGGGCACGACCGTGGATCAGGAGACCAGCGCGCGCGTCCACGCTCTGGTGCGCCGCCTTCGCGAGCGACCCATCGCCGGGGTGACCGATATCGTCCCGGCGTTCACCACCATCGCCCTGCATTACCGCCCGGAAGGCTTTGGTCCCCGGCCCTTCTCGCGCATGAAGGAGTTGCTGCTGGAGCGTCTCTCCGAACCGCTGCAGGCCGATGAGGTTCCGGCACGTGTGATCGAAGTGCCCGTTTGCTACGGAGGAGACTTCGGCCCCGATCTCGACGAAGTCGCGGGGAAACGCGGCTTGAGCGCTGAGGAGGTGATCGCGCTGCATCTCGCTTCCCCGCACCGCGTGCATATGCTGGGCTTCGCGCCGGGCTTTCCCTTCATCGGCGGCCTGGATGCGGCGCTGGCCATGCCACGCCGCGCGACGCCCCGGACTCGCATCCCGGCGGGAACGGTGGCGATCGCCCGCGAACAAACGTGCATCTATCCGCTGGAGACACCCGGAGGTTGGAACCTGATCGGCCGCACCCCGATGCGCCTCTTCGACCCCGCGGCGGCACCGCCCGCCCTCCTGCAACCCGGCGACGCGATTCGATTTGTGCGGATCACGCCAGCCGCCTATCAGGCCATAATGGATCGCCGGGCATGAAGATCGAAGTCTTGATGCCCGGCCTGCAGTCGCAATTGCAGGATTTGGGTCGCCATGGATACCAGCATTTGGGCGTGCCCGTGTGCGGCGCGATGGACGAATGGTCGCACCGCCTGGCCAATCTGCTGGTCGGCAACGCTGAGGAAGACGCCACGCTGGAGATCGTGATGATGGGCCCGAGCCTGCGCTTCGGTGGCGCGACCGAGATGGCGATCTGCGGCGCCGATCTGTCGCCCAGACTGGACGGCAAACAGGTGGCGAAGAACCGGCGCATTCACGTTCCCGCCGGTGCGCAGCTCGATTTCGGCCGGCGCGTCAATGGCATGTGGAGCTATCTCGCGGTGCGTGGGGGCTTCGCCGCGGCGCCGGTGATGGGCAGCCGCAGCACCTTTGTGCGGGGCGGCTTTGGCGGGCACCAGGGCCGGGCCTTGCGCAAGGATGACCGGTTGGAAACATTCGATGTCGCGCCTGCGGGACCGATGCCGGAAGTGCGGATCCCCGACGCCGTCCCATCCGCCGATCTCACCCAGCCGGTAGCCGTGCGCGTCGTGCGCGGCGAGCACTGGCCCCTCTTCAGCGCGGAGGCGCAAGCGCTGTTGAGCAGCAGCGCCTATCGCCTCAGCATGCAGTGCGATCGCATGGGCTACAGGCTCGAGGGGCCGGCGCTTCTGCGCCAGACTCCCGGCGAACTCATCTCCGAGGGCGTCAACTTCGGCGCCATCCAGGTCCCGCCCGATGGGCAGCCGATCGTGCTGATGGCCGAGCGCCCGAGCACCGGCGGATACCCGAAGATCGCCCACGTCATCAGCGTCGACCTGCCGCTCCTGGCCCAGCTCGCGCCGGGGCAAATGCTGCGCTTCGAGCCGATCCCGCTGGAGGCGGCACAAGACCTCCATCTCGAGCGCGAGGACAAGCTGACGGCCCTGCGCAAGGCCCTGGAGGCACGGGCATGACCCCCACGCTCGATCTCAATTTCGACGCGGGCGAGGGCATGGACCATGACATCCCCATGCTGGATCACGTCACGTCGGCCAATATCGCCTGCGGCTTCCACGCCGGTGACCCGCTGACGATGCGCCGCCTCGTCGCCGCCGCGCTGGCCAAAGGCGTGGCGATCGGGGCGCATCCCGGACTCCCCGATCGCGAAGGCTTTGGCCGGCGTGTGATGCCAGTGTCGGCCGATGAGACCTACGCGATGGTCCTCTACCAAATCGGCGCCCTGGCCGGGTTCGCGCATGCGGCCGGCGGCCGGCTCAATCATGTGAAGGCGCATGGCGCTCTCTACAACATGGCTGCGAAAGACCGAACGCTGGCAGACGCGATCGCGCAGGCGGTGCGTGATTTTGACCCTGCGTTGATTCTCTTCGGCCTGGCCGGCAGTGAGATGATCAAGGCGGCGGACGCCGTGGGACTTCGAAGCGCCTCGGAAGTCTTCGCCGACCGCACTTACGAGGAGGACGCCTCGCTCACCCCGCGGGGCCTGGCGGGAGCCATGATCGAAGACGCCGGACAATCGCTGGCGCAGATTCGGCAGATGCTCTCCGGCACGGTGCGCGCGCGCAGCGGCATCGCGGTGCCGGTGCGCGCGGACACGCTGTGCCTGCACGGCGATCAGGCGGGTGCGCTCGATTTTGCCCGGCAGATCCGCGTCGCCCTCCTCGCTGATGGCGTCGCTCTGCGATCCCCGGGAACGCGCTGAAAGATCCCCCCTACGCAACCGCGTAAGAATGCGCGGTTTGTGCGGGCGCTTCCGTATGTCACATTTCGCGCCGTGAAGTCCGCCCCAGTTTCCCTCCTTGCCGTCCTCATCGCGGTCCCACTCATGGCCGCCGAACCGCCGATCCCGGCGAAGATCGAGTTCAACCGCGACGTGCGGCCAATTCTTTCCGATACCTGCTTCAAGTGCCACGGCTTCGATCCCAAGCACCGCGAAGGGGGACGCCGGTTTGATCTCCGCGAGGCGGCCATGGCGGAGATCGACGGGGTGCGCGCCATCGTGCCGGGCAATCTCAAGGCAAGCGAAGCGCATCTGCGGATGCACACCACCGATCCCGACGACCTGATGCCGCCGCCGAAGTCCGGCAAGAAGCTCACGACCCGGCAGGTCGCGATCCTCGACAAGTGGATCGAGCAGGGCGCGGAATATCAGGACTTCTGGGCCTATATCAAACCAACGCGTGCGCCCGTGCCGGAAGTGAAAGCTTCCGGGCAGCCGGTGCGCAATCCGATCGATGCCTTCGTGCAGGCGCGGCTGGCGGAACAAGGGCTGAAGCCTTCGCCGGAGGCCGATCCGCGCACCTTGCTGCGCCGCGTGTCGTTCGACCTGGTCGGGCTGCCGCCGAAGCCGGACGAAGTGGAGGCGCTGGCCGCGGGCGACGTGCCGCGGGCCTACGTGCAAGCGGTCGACCAGCTCATGGCCTCCGCGACCTACGGCGAGCGCATGGCCATCCCATGGCTCGATGTGGTGCGGTATGCCGATACCATCGGTTACCACTCGGACACGCCGCGCAACGTCTGGCCCTACCGGGACTATGTGATTCGCGCGTTCAACGAGAACAAGCGGTTCGATCAGTTTACCATCGAGCAACTCGCGGGAGACCTGCTGCCCAACAGCACCGTGGAGCAGAAGGTCGGTTCGGCTTTCAATCGCCTGCTGCTCTCGACGGAGGAAGGCGGCGCGCAGGCCAAGGACTACGAGGCGCGCATGGTCACCGACCGCGTGCGCGCCGTGGGCACGGTGTGGCTGGGGCAAACGATCGGATGCGCGCAGTGCCACGACCACAAGTTCGATCCGATCACGACGCGCGATTTCTACGCGATGGGAGCGTTTTTCGCCGATATCAAGGAGGCCTCCATCGGGAAGCGCGAGGACGGAATGCTGGTCACTACGCCGGCTGAGCAGGTGGAGCTGACCAAAGTCGACAACGCGCTGGCGGCCGTGAAAACGAAACTCGACGCGGTGACGCCGCAGCTCGACGCCGCGCAGCAGCAGTGGGAGGCGGACGTGCGCTCCTTCGACGTGCCGCTGCCGGAACTGCGCAAGGACGCGAAGGCGTCCGAGGCGGACAAGGCCGCGGCGAAGAAGGCGCAGGAAGCCCTGAAAAAGGAGGCGAAAGACCGCACGGCGAAGGAAAAGGACACCTTGAAGGATTACTTCCGCAGCAAGGCAACGATCGTTTTCCGCACGGAACTGGACGCCGTGGCCTCCGCACAGCGGGCGCGGGATGTTGTCTATGCCCCGTTGCCCAAGTGCCTGGTGAGCGTGCAAAGCCCGACGCCGCGGATCGTGCGCGTGCTGCCGCGTGGGAACTGGATGGATGAAAGCGGCGACGTGATGCAGCCCGCGCTCCCGCACTTCCTGGCGCCGGCCACGCCGGACCATCCGCTCACCCGGCTGGATCTGGCGCAATGGCTGGTCTCCCGCGAGAACCCGCTTACGGCCCGCGTTTACATGAACCGGCTGTGGAAGCAATTTTTCGGCAACGGCCTGACCAAAGCGCTCGACGATCTCGGAGCGCAAAGCGAACCGCCGGTCAACCCCGCGCTGCTCGACTGGCTGGCGTGCGAGTTCATGGAGAGCGGCTGGGACGTGAAGCACATGGTGCGGCTGATCGTGACCAGCCACACCTACCGGCAGGCTTCGACTGCGCCGAAAGAATTGCTGGCGCGCGACCCGGAGAACCGGGAGCTGGCGCGGCAAGCGCGCTTCCGACTCGACGCGGAACTCGTGCGGGACAACGCCCTGAGCATCGCCGGCCTGCTCGTGCCGAAGATCGGCGGACCCAGCGTGAAGCCCTACCAGCCGGCCGGCTATTGGGAGAACCTGAATTTCCCCGTGCGCGAATGGAAAAACGATGCGGACGAGAATCAATGGCGGCGCGGACTCTACACCTGGTGGCAACGTTCGTATCTCCAGCCAAGCATGCTGGCCTTCGACGCGCCGAGCCGGGAAGAATGCGCCGCGGAACGCGTGCGCTCAAACATCCCGCAGCAGGCGCTCGCGCTGCTCAATGATCCGACTTATGTCGAGGCGGCCCGCGCGTTTGCCGCCCGGATCGTCAGGGAGGGCGGGACGGACACCGCGCAACGCATCGCCTGGGCCTACCGGCAGGCGCTCGGCCGCGGGCCACGGGCCGACGAATTGCAGGTGACGACAGAGTTGCTCGACAAGCATCGCACGATCTTCACGAACGATCCCGCGGCGGCCGCCCAGTTGATCAAGACCGGAATTTCCGCTCCAGCCGTCGACGTGCCGGCGGGAGACCTCGCGGCATGGACCAGCGTGGCCCGCGTCATTCTAAACCTGCACGAAACCATCACCCGTTCCTGATCATGAATGTTCCTTCCCACTCTCCGCAGGCGCGTGTGCAACAACTGAGCCGTCGGGCCTTCCTGGGCCGCGGCGCGCAAGGGCTGGGCGCGCTGGCGCTGGGCGCGCTGATCAATCCGCGCCTCCACGCCGCCACAGGCACCGCCGACCAATGGAGCGGCCTGATCAATCCGCCCCATTTCCCGGCCAAGGCCAAGCGGGTGATTTGGCTGACGATGGCGGGTGGGATGTCGCACCTGGAGACATTTGACCCCAAGCCCAAGCTGAAGGCGATGCACGGCGAGCCAATGCCGGAATCCGTGACCAAGGGAAAGCAGATCGCGCAACTCCAGGGACAGGTGCTGAAGTGCTTCGGGCCGCAGTTGGAGTTCAAAAAATTTGGCCAGACTGGCATGGAGCTTTGTGGACTCTTTCCCCACCTCGGGTCGGTTTCCGATGAACTGTGCCTGATCCGGTCGATGACCACGGAGGCGATCAACCACGATCCCGCACACATGTTCATGAACACCGGCACGGTGATCG
Organism: Chthoniobacterales bacterium; assembly: GCA_038228205.1. GTDB lineage: Bacteria > Verrucomicrobiota > Verrucomicrobiia > Chthoniobacterales > Chthoniobacteraceae > Chthoniobacter. The sequence goes on along the minus strand of JBBRPL010000003.1, from coordinate 131,749 downwards.
CGGGCCGCCCCGCCATGGGGTCGTGGATCACCTACGGTCTCGGCAGCGAAGCAAGTGACCTGCCGGGCTTCGTGGTGCTCACGTCGAACGGCAAAGGGGGACAGAACCAGCCGATCGCCGCGCGGCAGTGGCATTCGGGATTCCTGCCGAGCCGCTTTCAAGGGGTGCAACTGCGCGGAAAAGGCGATCCGGTGCTGTATCTCACGAACCCCGCCGGGGTGACCCGCGATGAACAGGGCGATATCGTGGACGCAGTGAACAAGATCAATCGGGCGACGAACGAAATCGTGGACGACCCGGAAATCGCGACCCGCATTGCGCAGTATGAAATGGCCTTCAAGATGCAAGGCAGCGTGCCCGAACTCATGGACACGGCCGGGGAACCGGAACACGTGCTCGATCTCTACGGCTGCAAGCCCGGCGATGGCACGTTCGCGTCGAATTGCCTCCTCGCGCGCCGCCTCGCGGAACGCGGCGTGCGCTTCATCCAGCTCTATCACAAGGATTGGGACCATCACGGCGGGATCAAGGAGGGGATCACCTACAAGGCGGCCGAAGTGGACCGGGCCAGCGCAGCGCTGATCAAAGATCTCAAGCAGCGAGACATGCTCAAGGACACGCTCATCGTCTTCGGCGGCGAATTTGGCCGGACCCCGATGAGCCAGGGCGCGAGCGGGCGGGACCATCATATCGCGGGCTTTTCCATGTGGGCCGCCGGCGGCGGGATCAAGGGCGGGACCGTGCACGGAGCGACTGACGAATTTGGCTATAGCGCCGTGGAGGACGTGGTTGAGGTCCACGATCTCCATGCCACGATGCTCCGCCTCCTCGGGGTGGATCACAAACGGTTGACCTACAAGTTCCAGGGCCGCGACTTTCGACTGACGGACGTGCGCGGCGAAGTCGTGAAAAAGATTCTCGCGTAGGTATCCACACTGGTAGGGCCGAGGCGATTTGGGTGGGCCACCGGAGGAGGACGAGCGCTTCTGCTAGGCTGCGGGCTCCCCCCTCCCCGTCATCCTGAGACCCTCAAGCCGCGGCGCGGGATTGTTTATTCGGGATGACGTCTTTGCAGCCCTCCGGGCTGGGGGAACCCAAGAACCGGGCCCCTCTTCCTGCGCCCCTCCCGTCATTTTTGTTGAAAGTACGTGGCCCCACGCTCATTTTGCCCTTCCTGTGAAAACTGGAGCCCCCAACCAGAGACGCCATCTCGCCGCTTCCGCCATCGCGGCCGCGATCACAGTGGTCGTGCTGATCGGCGGCGTATTTTACTGCGATCGGATGGAGCAGCGCTACGTGCATGCGCTGGCGCCGGACTTGTCGGAAGCAAAGCTTCAGGGCGTGGTGCTGCAAAAGAAGGCGTTCGCGCAGCCCGATCTGCTCGTTCTCTACGGCAGTTCCGAGCTGGCCAAGGAAATGCCGAACAACGCGGCGCAATTCTTCCAGGATTACCCCACCGGATTCCGGGTCTTCCCGGTGGGCCAGCCCGGAACGACATCACTCGCGGTTCTGCAAAAGGTCGCCTCGCAAGGCGCGGCCATCCGGGACAAGAAGGTCGCCTTCTCGATTTCTCCGGGATGGTTCTTTACCGAATCCTTCGACCCGAAATGGTACGAGGGAAATTTTTCCCATCTCCAGGCCTATGAACTCGTTTTCAGCAGCCGAATCAGTCGCAGCCTGAAACACGATATCGCGCGCCGGATGCTCGATTATCCGAAGACGCTGGAAAGTCACTGGTTGCTGAAGTTTGCCCTGGCCCGGCTGGCCGGAGGCAGCCGGCTCGATCGCGTGCTCTACGCGGCCGTGTGGCCGCTGGGACAGATGCAGAACGCCATCGGCCACGTGCAGGATCATTTCGAGGCCGCGCTGCACATCATGGCCGAAGACGAAAAGCTCGACCAACAGCCTACCCGCCGGGGTCTACGAGCCCTCAATTGGAACGATCTCGTCAAGCGGGCCGCCCAGTTCACGGTCAACAAGACGTCTCTCCAGGCAAAGCGGAACGAGATCCAGAAGAAGAAGGCAAAACTCGCCCTGGAAAGCACCGCGGTCCATACGCAGACGTTTCTGACCAATGTCAACAAGGCCAAGGAGTGGACCGACCTTGAGCTCCTCCTGCGCACGTTCCAGGAACTCGGCGCGAAACCTCTTTTGCTCAGCATGCCGGTGGAGGACATCCGCCTCGAGGTCTATGGAGTCGCGCCCGCGGCCCGCACGGCCTACCTGCGCCGGCTCGAAGAAACGGCGGAAAAGCACGATGTCCCTCTGCTCGACTTCCGCGATCATCAAAAAGACGCGGGATTCCTGGTGGATTTTCTCGATCATCTCAGCCCCCAAGGGTGGATGTATTACAACAAGGCGCTGGATGATTTCTATCACGCGCGCGAGGACGACTGAGCCGATTTCGCGCGGTGGACACGAGCGATCGTCGAGGAATGTGCTGGACGATATATTTCAACGGGAACTTATTGGAAGGAGCCCCACCCGCACTACCCTCTGGCCGCCCGCCTGATTGATCCCCCCTTCCCCTCCCCACTGTATGTCCACCTCCGCTCGATTGATCGAAGTCCTCAAGAACGTCGCCGAAACCGATGAGGTGGAGCGCAACCTCGACCTGCCGCTCTACGATTCGCAGGTTCTGGATTCGATGAAGACAGTCGAACTGATGGTCGCGATCTCCCAGGAGTTCGGCGTGGAGATTTCACCGGCCGAATTCGAGCGCGAAAAGTGGGCGACGCCGCGGATGATCATTGCCGACATCGAAACCCGCATCGCGGGCTAGGTTATGAAATTGCCGGGGTTTTTTGAAAAGCCGTCGGTGCGCCAGACGCTGCTCGTCTTCTACTATCTCGGCGTGATTGCCGGGCTGATTTACATGTACGGGCGGGGCGATCTCTCCACGCCGGCCTTCGTTTACCAAGGATTCTAGCCATGGATGTATTGACCCAGATCGATCATTGGGGTGAGACCGCTCCGAATCGCCCAGCGCATGTCAGCGACGGCCGCTCGCTGACCTTTGGCGAACTGCGCGCCCAATCCGACGCACTGGCCGCGCATCTCACGGAGCGGTTGGGCGACGATCGGTCGCCTGTCGCCGTCATCGGGCACAAAGAACCCGAGATGCTGATCGCGTTCCTCGGGGCGGTGAAAAGCGGACGGCCCTACGTGCCCATCGACCTCTCGATCCCGCCCCAACGCGCGGAACGCATCGTGCAAAACGCCGGCGCGGCGCTCACGCTCACGCCCGCCATGGTCCAGGAAATATTGGCCACGCCGACGCCTGCCGTGAAGCCGCGCCGGGTCGCCGGTGACGATCCGTATTACATCATCTTCACGTCGGGGAGCACCGGTGAGCCCAAGGGGGTGGTCATCACCTTGAACTGTCTCAGGGCCTTCGTCCTCTGGATGAATGGGGAGCAGAAGTTTGCCGCGCAGACGGAGACGTTCCTCAACCAGGCGCCGTTCTCCTTCGACCTCTCGGTGATGGATCTGTATCTCAGCCTGGTAAACGGCGGGACGCTTTTCAGCATCACCAAGGAGGCCATCGCCAATCCGAAAGTCCTCTACCAGGCGTTCCCGCAATCGGGCATTACGACCTGGGTCTCCACGCCGTCATTTGCCCAGATGTGCCTGGTGGAAAAGAGCTTTGGCGCGGCAATGCTCCCGGCCCTGCGCCGTTTTCTGTTCTGCGGCGAGACGCTGGCCAATGAAACGGCCGCGCAATTACTCGATCGTTTTCCCGACGCGGAGGTGTGGAACACCTACGGACCAACGGAGGCGACGGTCGCGGCCACTTCCGTTCGCGTCACGCGGGAGCTGCTGGCGCAGCATTCGCCGCTGCCGGTGGGCTACACCATGCCGGGCACGCGCATCCCGATCATGGGAGAAAACCGCGCGCCGGTGGCGGAAGGCGAACGCGGCGAAATCGTCATCATCGGTCCGAATGTCAGCCCGGGTTATCTCAACCGCCCCGACCTGACGACGAAGGCATTTTACGACACGGACGGCACGCGTGCCTACCGTACGGGCGATTGGGGCCGGACGCGCGAAGGACTGATTTTCTTTGAGGGGCGCATGGATGGGCAGATCAAGCTGCACGGTTACCGCATCGAGATCGGCGACATCGAATCCCACCTTCGCGGGTTGCCGGAAATTGCGGACGCCGTCGTCCTCGTGGTCGAGAAGGGCGGCAAGCCGGATTCCCTGGCCGGGTTCGTCGTCCTGCGGGAACGGGGCGCCGGCTCGGACTTTGAGATTGGCCTCGCCTTGAAGAAGCAACTCGCTGAACGCCTTCCGAACTACATGGTGCCTCGCAAGTTCTGGTTCCTGGATGCCTTCCCGATGACCCCGAACGGGAAAGCAGACCGCCGGAAGCTCGCGGAGACGCTCCGGTGACGCCCTACTCGGACTTCTTTTATTTCGGGCTGCTGCTCTACATAGCGGCCATCCCGACGATCCTCCTCGGGTGCTTTGGCCGCGCGAATAGTCGCTGGGCGCTGGTCGTCACGCTCACGTTTCTCGTCCTGCAATTCAAAGGGGACCTCATGGTGCGGCCGGGCCTGCCCGTTCGGGAGATCTGGATCGTCCTCGGCTACGCGGTGTATCAATGGGCGGTGGCCGCGGCGTTTCTGCGGCTGAGGGCCAGGCCGGTGTTTTCGACGGCGCTCGTCCTCGCCATTCTTCCGCTGGCCATCGCGAAGTACCTGCCGCACATCGTCCCGCAGACGGCCTTTGGTTTCTTCGGCATTTCCTACGTTTCGTTCCGGGCGCTCGATGTCATTTTCAGCATTCGCGACAAGGTGGTCACGGCCATCCCTCCGGTCACGTATTTCGCGTTTCTCTTTTTCTTCCCCGCGGTCTCCTCCGGCCCCATCGACCGTTTCCGCCGATTTTCCCAGGACTGGCAGCGCCGCCGCAGCCGGTCGGAGTTTCTCGACGACCTCGATATCGCGGTGCAGCGGCTCTTCCGCGGGTTTCTCTACAAGTTCATCATCGCCGCGCTCATCAACAATCATTGGCTGATTCACGCGAAGGCCGGCTCCGGACTGCACGTCATCAGCTACATGTACGCCTACACGTTTTACCTGTTCTTCGATTTCGCAGGTTACAGCGCGTTTGCCATTTCGCTGAGCTATTTGCTCGGCGTCCGCACCCCGGAAAACTTCAATCTCCCTTTCCTCGCGCCCAATATTAAGGACTTCTGGAATCGCTGGCACATCTCGCTGTCGTTCTGGTTCCGCGACCATATTTACATGCGCTTCCTCCTCGCGGCGGCGAAGGGGAAGTGGTTCAAGAACAAGCATACGGCGTCGTATATCGGGCTCTTTCTCACGTTCGGCATCATGGGCGTGTGGCACGGCACTGAGTGGTACTACCTGCTCTATGGCGTCTATCACGCCGCGCTGCTCTCGGGCTACGATTGGTTCGCGCGCTGGAACAAGACGCGCCATTGGCTGAGCGGCGGACGCGGGTGGGAGGTCGTGAATATCCTGCTCACCTTCCACTCCATTGCGTTTGGACTGCTGCTCTTCTCCGGGCACCTGGCCCCGCGCGCCCTGCCGGAGCGCGAGGAGATCGTGGAAAAGCTCACCTGCTTCGAAATCACTGGCTACGTGTGGGATCGCACCAAACCGACCGAACCGGTCCAGGTGGATATCTCCATGGATGGGCAGATTATCGGTCGCGTGACCGCCGGCGATTTCCGGGACGATCTCCTGGACAAGGAATATGGCAACGGCCGCCATGGTTTCCACTTCAAGCTGCCGTCTTCCATCCGCGATGGCAAAGAGCATTGGGTGGTCCCGGTGGTGGTGGGAACGTCCCGCGAAATCCACGGGCCATACATCATCACCTGCCTGCCGAACAAACCGCCTGCGACGCCAACACCGGCCCCGGCGCCGGCGCCCGAAAAATAGGCGCAGCCTGGACCCTCCAGATCACCCCTGGCCGCGATTGGCGGGAGCATGCACCCGCTTCTTTCGCAAGCGCAGCCAGTTGTTCCACGTCTTCCGCAGCGCGTCCTTCGGGGACAAGTACCGTTGGTTCAATTCCGTCCCCTTGGAGATCTGCCCCAGGATGCCCTTCACCGAAAAGTCATCGGTCTCCAAAATCGTGTAGGCCGTCCCGATGGCCGCCTCATGATGGGCGTCGCTCCCCGCGGTCATCGGGAGCTTCTTCATCGTCGCGTATTCGAAGGCCTGCCGGTTGTAACGCTTGAGCGTGGTCGCGGCGTTGAAGACTTCGAGCCCGTCGATTTCCAGCACCTCGAGCACCGACTGCCGGATTCCGGCGCGGAAAAGGTCGTACGGGTGGGGCGGAATGGCCAGCCCGCCCATCGAGTGGACGAGCTTGCAGACCTCGGCGGCGGGCGTGCCTTTCAAGTACGGGAGAATGACGCCCAGGCAGAGAAGGTGACCCTCGGCCGTCGTCACCTCGACTCCGGGAATGATGAGGAAATCATCGACCGGTTGGCCGTCTTCGCGGACCAGCCCCTTGTCGAGCATGTAGCGGCAGCCGTCGCTGGTATTGTGGTCGGTCAGCGCAAAGCCGTGCAGCCCTTTCTTGCGGGCCGACGCGATCAATTCTTCCGGGCTGCTCACACCGTCGCCGGAATAGAACGAGTGGCAATGCAGGTCAATGTTGTAACCCATGCGCGGGAGGATGCAGCGGGAAGGCGGCAGGCGGAAGAAAAATGGACCAACAAATCGCTTCTTCCCCCCCGCCTCCGGCGGCATCCTTCCGCGATGTTCGCTTTTAAAGAATGGACTCTGATCTGTGACGCGCTCGGGCGTGGAACGCAGAGTCTCATCATTCGCAAAGGAGGGATCGCCGAGGGACGCGACGGCTTCCGGTTCAAACACTCCGATTTCCTGCTCTTCCCCACGCTCTTCCACGAGCAGGCGGCCAAGCTGCGGGTCCCGCCCGGGACAGTGCTCCCGGCAGCGCGAACGGACGGAGAGCACGAGGTCAGCCTCGCGGCGCATGTCGAGTGGACCGCGGATGTGGCGGACTGGGACAGGGTCCAGGCGCTGGCTCCGTTTCATCTCTGGACGGAGGCCGAGATCGAGAAGCGCTTCCGGCAGGACGATCAGCCGGGAGTCAGCGTGGCCTTCGTGCGCATCCAGCGGCTGAGTGCGCCGATGGTCTTCCCGGATATGCCGAAATATGGCGGCTGCCGGTCCTGGATCGACCTGCCGGAGTTGCCGGTGGGAACCGAACTCATGCCGGTGCTCGATGACGCCGGGCACGTGCGGCGGTCAGAGGCGGTGCGGGCGGTTCTTGGGTAGTTCGCCGCAAAATTCACGGCCGATCAATTTCGTTATCCGCCGTTCTCAAACAAAATTTCAGCCTGCCCGTAGGCGATCTCGGCGAGAATCGGGAGACCCGTCAATTCCTCGAGCATGCTGCGATTGGTCGCCGTGGCGACATCGTCCTCCGGGGAAACGCGGTTGAGGATCAACCCTGCGCACGGGAGTCCGCGCGCACGGACCGACTCGACAGTGAGCAGGGCATGATTGATCGCGCCCAACCGGTTCGCCACGACGATGGCAATCGGCAGGCCGAATTCTTCCGCGAGATCCCCCACAAAATAGTCCTGGGCAATCGGCACTCGCCAACCCCCGACTCCTTCGACAATCAGCGATTCGTGGGCGCACCGGACCCGCCCGAATGTCTCGCGAATCAGCATCAAGTCGATCGGACGGTTTTCGATCACCGCGGCGGTGTACGGCGCCGCCGGTGTCCGCAGCCATACGGGATTGATTTCATTCAGCGAAATGGCGCCCGCCGCCGCTGCGTGCAGCAGTTCCGCATCCTCGCGACCGCCGCAACAAATCGGCTTTAGGCCAACGCAATCCCGTCCCGCTTTCCGAAGCGCCCGGACCACGAGGGCTGCGACGTAGGTCTTGCCCACACTGGTGTCCGTGCCGGTGAGGAAAAGATTCATTCCAGCGGCTTTCACCGGGTGACAGGAAAACGTGCGCAGCCGCTCAAGGCGGTCAGACTCCGATCAGTTCCTGGATCAGGCCGGCGATCTGGTCTGCCTGCACGTTGATCCGGTCGCCGTCGCGGCCTTCGATGAGGAGGCGGATCTTCGGCTCGGTGCCGCTATAGCGCAGAAGGACGCGACCGGCGCCGGCCAGTTCCTTTTCCGCCGATGCGACGAGCTTGGTCACGGCGGGCATTTGCTCGAGGGGCTTCTTCTCACGCACCTTCAAATTGCGCTGCGCCTGCGGATATTTCGAGAGGCACTTCTTGAGTTCGCTCAACGGTTTTCCGGTTTCCGCCATGATGCGGAGAATTTGCAGCGCGCTCACGATGCCGTCCCCGGTTGTGGAGAAGTCCCGGAAGATCATGTGCCCGCTTTGTTCGCCACCCACGTTCAGATCCTGCTTCATCATCTCCTCGATCACGTAGCGGTCGCCGACTTTCGTCCGCACGACACGGCCCTTGTGCTTGGCCAGCGTCTCGTCGAGGCCGAAGTTGCTCATGATCGTCGCGACCAGGGTATTCTGGGCGAGCCGTCCGCGTTTGAGAAAGTCGAGTGCCGCGATGGCCATGATCTCGTCGCCGTCCACGAGTTCCCCTTCTTCATCGCAGAGGATGACCCGGTCAGCGTCTCCATCGTGACTGATGCCGATCTGCGCCTTGGTCTCCTTGACGATGCGCTGGATTTCCTCGGGATGCGTGCTCCCGCAGTCGCGGTTGATGTTGCGACCGTTGGGCGTGTTGTGCGCCACGATGATTTCAGCTCCGAGTTCGCGCAGGATGCAGGGCGTGGACTTGTAGGCCGCGCCATTGGCGCAATCGACCGCGATCCGCATGTCTTCGAGGGTGCGCCCACGGGGAAAGCTCTGCTTGGCAAACTCGACGTAGCGCCCGAGGGCATCGTCGATCCGCGTGGCCCGGCCGACTTTTCCCGCCGTCGGCCGGATCGATTCGATCTCGCCGCTGAAAACGAGGTGTTCGATCCGCTGCTCGACTTCGTCATCAAGTTTGTAGCCGTCAGGGCGGAAGAATTTGATGCCGTTGTCCTCATAGGGATTGTGAGAAGCGCTGAGGACGATGCCCGCGTCGGCCCTCAAGGACCGGGTGATGTAGGCCACACCGGGCGTGGGCAACGGGCCGATGAGCAGCACATCCGCGCCGAGCGACATCACACCGGCGGCCAGCGCGTTTTCGAGCATGTAACCGGAAAGGCGGGTATCCTTGCCGATGACGATGGTCGTGCGGCCGCTCGATCGGCCAGCGAGGACGCTCATCTGCGTGAAGATGTGCGCGGCGGCGCGCCCCAGTTTGAGGGCGGTTTCGGCGGTGACCGGCTCGATGTTCGCCGTTCCCCGGACACCATCCGTGCCGAAAATCTTGCGCTCGCCGTTGGCGGGCTTGGCGGGAGGAGCACTCTTCGGTGGGACGTTACTTTTTCTTGGGGCTGCCATAGCTGTTGGTATCGAACTGGAATTTTTCCCCGGCTTGAAAACGCTTTTCGAGCTCGAACTGGAATCTAGAAGGCGAGGCGGTCGTTTCCAGGCTCTTGTGGATGACCGCCCACAGAATGACGGCGAGCACCAGCGACATCGCCTTTGCCAGCCAGTTGTTTAGAATCAGTTTCATCGGTAAGCGAGAAAAGCTCGCCCAGCCGGCGGGCGAAACTCTCCGGGTCGAAGCTTCTTTCGATCGCGCCGCGATGACAAATGGAAACGATGCCCGTTTCCTCGGAGACGACGATGACGATGGCGTCGGTCTCCTCGCACAAACCGAGCGCGGCCCGGTGGCGCAGCCCGAGCGCCCGGTCCAGATCGGCCCGCTGGGTGATCGGGAAAATGCACGCGGCGGAGACGATGCGGTCGCTGCGAATGATGATCCCGCCGTCGTGGAGCGGGGTTTTCGGGAAAAAGATGCTGACCGCGAGTTCCGGAGAAAGCGCGCAATCGATCTTCACCCCGCTCTCGGCAAAGCTCTCGATATTCTGGCCGCGCTCGATGGCGATAAGCGCCCCCAGTTGGCGATTGGCGAGGTCGAAGGTCATTTCGCGCACCAGGTCGAGGGTGGCGCGGTTCTGGTTATTGGAGAAAAAGAGGCGGTGGGCCCCAAGGGCGGCGAGTCCTCGACGGAGTTCCGGTTGAAAGATGATGACCAGCGCGACCGCGAGGACCTTCGACAGGCTCTCGAAAATCGACCCGATGACCGTCAACTCCAGAGCCTGCGACAGCAGCATGATCGTGAGAAAGATAGCGACCAGGCCGACGAGCACATTGGCCCCCGGCGTCCCCTTGAAAAAGCGCCAGGTGTAGTAGATCGCCACGGCCATCAAGCCGATTTCCAGCACGTCCCTCCAATGATCGAGGGTCAGATGCTGGAGACTCATGCGATGGCCTCCGGGTCGAGGATCGCCTCGGTCATGCGCAAGGCCTCGGCATTGGGCCGCGCCTCGTGGACACGAAAAATATTTGCCCCGCGCGCCCGGCCGTAGCTCGTGAGCGCCACTGTCGGCCAGGACCGATCGCCCAGCGCCTCGCGGCCGATGATTTTGCCAAGGAAGGACTTGCGCGAGACTCCGAGAACGAGGGGACACCCTCCGACCCGCATGGAATCAAGGTTCCGCAGGAGGGCAAGATTATGCTCCACGGTTTTTCCAAAGCCAATTCCGGGGTCGAAGGCGAGTCGCATGGGGTCGATGCCGCACGCTAGGCACGCCTCAAAAGTTTGTCGAAAAAATTCACGGATTTCGCCGACCACATCGCCGTATTGCGGAGCTTGCTGCATGTCGCGCGGCATCCCCTGCATATGCATGGCGATGGCGCCCGCGCCAGTGGCCCGCACCACCTCGCGCATCGCCGGGTCGCGAAGGCCCGTGACATCATTGATGATCTCCGCCCCGGCGGCCACGGCGGCGCGGGCCACCGCGGGTTTCATGGTATCGATGGAAATGACACCATCTGGAAGGCAGGCGGACAAGGCCTCGATCACGGGCAGGACGCGGCGCATCTCTTCCGCTTCCGGCACCGGCTCCGCCCCAGGGCGCGTCGATTCGCCACCCACGTCGATGATTTGCGCGCCTTCCCCGGCCAGCAGCCTCCCATGGGCGACCGCGCGGTCCACATGGATGAATCGCCCCCCATCGGAGAACGAATCCGTGGTCACATTGAGCACGCCCATGATCAAGGCGCGACGCGATACATCGAAGTTACGGCTTTTCGTTTGCCAAATCATTTTCTCGAACCCGCGCGGAATGATGCAACAATCCAAGCTGGTGGGTCGTAAAGGACCACGCGCTGCCAGCGCCGCCAACCGAAAATAAACCATGAATGCCATCATCGAACAGACCTCCGCAGCTCGTCACCGCCAGTTTCCGCCCTTCAGCCTCACGCGGTTGTTGACCACCGTCTTCAATCCGCAGCCCGGCGAACGCGTGTGCATCCTGATTGACCTGGAGAATCCACAGGACATCAAAGACTTCCGTTTTCTGAAAAATCCCGACCTCTCGATCCAGCGCCATGCGCACGATGTCTTTTACCAGGGCCTGCGCAATGGAGTGATGAAGGAACTCGGGATGACGGGCGGCGAAATGTTCGCCTATGCCATTACGGGCGGAAGCAACCTGGACCTGCCGGAGAAAGGGTGCGCGAGCGACGGCCGGGAAGTCGACATGATCGAGGATATCTACAAGAAATTCACGCTGATCCTCTGTATCTCGACCTACTCCGCGACGGCTCCCCTGACCGCATTTGCCAAGAAATATGGGTTTCGTGGGGCCACCATGCACGGCATGAACCAGGTCATTCTCGCCTCCGGGTTGGCGGTCGATTATTTCGAGGTTAGCCGGCAGGCGGAGAAGCTCCGGCTGGGAATGACGCGCGCGGACTGGGTGGAGATTGACTACGTGTACGACCAGCAGAAGTTCACGCTGCGGCTCGAACTCGCCGGCCAGGAAGCGCAGAAAAGCCACGGCTTGTGCCGCGGCGGCCCAGACATCGCCAATTTGCCCGCAGGCGAGATTTACTACGTCCCGAAGAGCGCGACCGGCGAGTTTCCGCATAAATACGAGGACGGAAGTATCGGCCTGATGACGGTGCAAAATGGCCGGATCACGAAGGCGGTGCTCCTGCGCGGAAACCAGACGAGGGTGGACGAGCACAACCAGAAGCTGACCTCGGATCCCGTCACGGGCGAACTGGGCGAACTAGGGTTTGGCACGCAGGAATTGCCCGTTTCGGGGCGGGATATCCAGGATGAGAAAATCCTCGGCACGATGCATGTGGCCACGGGCCGGAGCGATCATCTGGGTGGGTCGCTCACGCCCGATCGCTTCGCGAACAAGAAGAACGCGACGCACGACGATATTCTCTTTTCGCCGTCGAAGACGCCGGAAATCAATGTTCCGCAGGTCCGCATGCATCGCGACGGGAAGACGGTGGTCTTGATCGAAGACTACGTTCCGGCGGATTACATGCGGGGCTTGCTCGCGGACTAGAGCCACGTGGGTGCTTGGGCGGCGCGGCCACGGTTCTGCCCGTGCTCCGCGCCGCCTGCCATCGCCGATGAACATTTACGAGACCGACCGCCTGCTCGCGGAATACCTGCTTTTCCACTATGGCGAGCCGGAGGAAATCCTGCCCTACGCCTTGGGTCCACGCGAAGGGTTGGCCTACCCGGTGCGTTGCGTGAGCGAATGCCTGGGTGTGGCGCAGCTCCCCGCGGCAGCGCGGGCCCTCGACCTCGGGTGCGCCGTTGGGCGATCGACCTTCGAGCTTGCCCGCCATTGCCGGGAAGTGATCGGCATCGATTTCTCACTGCGTTTCATCGAGGCGGCGACGGCCCTGCGCGACCGGGGTGAGTTGCCCTACTCGCGACGCGATGAAGGCGATCTGGGCACACGATTGACCGCGCGGCCTCCGACGGGGATTCACTACGATCGAGTCGCATTCGAGACGGGCGACGCTCAAGGGCTACGCCCAGACCTGGGAACGTTCGACGTGGTGCTGATGGCGAATCTGATCGACCGGCTTGCAGAGCCACACCGTTGCCTCGCGCAATTGCCAGGGCTCGTGAAACCGGGTGGACAGTTGATCATTACTTCGCCCTACACCTGGCTGGAGGAATTTACCGAGCGCGACCACTGGATCGGCGGGCGACAATTCGGCGACCAGCCGCGCACGACGTTGGAGGGATTGCAGGGAGCGCTTGCCGGCAGCTTCGATCTCATCGAGCGAAAGGACCTGCCCTTCCTGATTCGAGAACATGCTCGCAAGTTTCAGTGGAGCGTGGCCGAAGCGACCCTGTGGCGCCGCAAAACACTTCAACCGACGAACTAAATGCCGACTGACTGGGAAGACCATTACCGCCGAGGGGAAATACCGTGGGAAAAAGGCGCCCCGAGCCCGGGGCTGGTCGATTTTCTGGCCACAGAGCCCGTTCGCGGTCGCGTCCTGGTGCCAGGCTGCGGGCTGGGGCACGATGTGCGGGCGCTCGCCGGCACGGCAGACGAGGTGGTCGGCATCGACATCGCTCCGTCGGCCGTGGTTGCCTCCCGGGCCTTTCCTCCGACGGGGCGGGAGCGCTACGAATTGGCGGATCTGTTTGCCCTGCCGGCGTGGTGGCGGGGCGCCTTCGACTGGGTGTGGGAGCATACCTGTTTCTGCGCGATCAATCCCGCGCAGCGCCCGGCCTACGTCGAAGCCGTGGCCGATGCGCTGCGCCCCGGCGGGCAGTTGCTCGCCATCTTCTATCTCGACCCGGGCAATGACACGCCCGACGAAGGACCTCCATTCGAGGTGTCGATCGCGGAGCTCGACCGGCTCTTTCTGCCGCGGTTCACGCTCGTCCGGGAATGGCTCCCCCAGCATGCCTACCCAGGCCGCGAAGGGCGCGAGTGGATGAGGGTTCTCACCCGGCGCGCCTGAGCGGATGCCTACTACCCCGGTGGCGGAGGAGGAGGCGGCGGCGGAGCTACCGGACGAAGAGAGGGCAGTGTTCGCAAAGTTTGGCGGCGCAAATCCTCGCTTGATTCGACGGCACTGCTTCCTAGCCTCCCGCGATGCACGACACGCCCTCGAAACCGCCGGCCCCTTCTCTTCTCGCGCCTGGCGATACGTTTCCCCGCCGTCATCTCGGCTCCAATGACGAGGAGGTTGCGGCGATGCTGGCCAGGCTGGATTTGACATCCCTCGATGATCTGGTCGAAGCCGCGGTGCCGGCGAAGATCCGGTTGTCCCAGCCATTGCGCCTGCCGGCGGGGCGCGGCGAGCATGAAGCTCTCGCGGAACTGCGGGCGCTCGCGGAGAAGAACCGGATTTGCAAAAACTACCTTGGCCAGGGCTACAGCGACTGCATCACGCCGCCCGTGATCCAGCGCAATATTCTGGAGAATCCCGGCTGGTACACGGCCTACACGCCGTATCAGGCCGAGATCTCGCAAGGCCGCATGGAAGCCCTGATCAACTTCCAGCAGATGATCATCGATCTCACGGCGCTCGATATCGCCAACGCCTCACTGCTCGACGAGGCGACCGCGGCGGCGGAAGCGATGCACATCGCCCATGCCGTGAGCAAGGACGCGGCGGCGCAGGCGATATTCGTGAGCCGTCGCTGTCATCCGCAAACGGTCGCCGTGGTCCAGACTCGCGCCGAACCGCTCGGGATCAAGGTCGTCATCGGAGATGAGGGGACTTTCGATTTCACCGAAAAGGTGTTCGCCGTGCTGCTCCAATACCCCGCCACGACCGGAGGTATTTTCGAATACGCGCCATTCATCGAGCGAGCCCATGCAGCCGGCGCCCTGGCCATCGTCGCGGCGGATATTCTCGCGCTGACCTTGCTTCAACCGCCGGGAGAATTCGGAGCGGATATCGCCATTGGCTCCACGCAGCGCTTCGGCGTGCCGCTTGGTTTCGGCGGGCCGCACGCCGCCTACATGGCGGTGAAGGACGCCTACAAGCGCCTCATGCCGGGCCGCCTCGTCGGCGTCTCGAAGGACGTGCATGGCCAGCCCGGTTTCCGGCTTTCGCTCCAGACGCGGGAGCAGCACATTCGCCGCGATAAGGCGACGAGTAACATCTGTACGGCGCAGGTCCTCCTCGCGGTGATGGCATCGATGTATGCCGTCTATCACGGGCCGGACGGGCTTCGGCGGATCGCGCGGCGCGTCCATTTCGCTGCACGGTGGTTTTGCACCGCGATGGAGGCGAACGGGTTCGCCATCCTCCACGGCGAATACTTCGACACAGTGGGAATCGAATGCGAATCCGCAGCGCAGCGCGGCGAGATCCTGCGCCTGGCGGTGGCGGCGGGCGTGAATATCCGATCCTTTTCCACGGACGAAGCGCCCCATCTGCTGCTGGTGAGCTTCGATGAAACCGTGGACGAAGCGGCGCTGTTGCAGTTGGCCTCGGTGTTCGTGGCGCACCCTGTCGAAGCTTTCAAGGTGCTGGAGAGTTCCGGAAAGTCGGGTTTCGGCTGGCCGGAATCCTTCACGCGCACCTCCCCTTTCCTCACGCACCCCGTCTTCAACAAGCACCACACGGAACACGAGATGCTGCGTTACATCCGGCGACTGGAGGCGAAGGACCTTTCGTTGACGACCTCGATGATCCCGCTCGGCTCCTGCACGATGAAGCTGAACGCGACCAGCGAGATGCTGCCCGTGACGTGGCCCGAGTTTGGAAAACTCCACCCGTTCGCGCCTTCCGAACAGACGACAGGCTACGCGGAGATGGGTGCGCAACTGGAAGAGTGGCTCGCTGAAATAACCGGGTTCGCGGGTATTTCGCTCGAACCGAACGCTGGTTCGCAGGGCGAGTACGCAGGGCTGCTGGTCATCCGCAAATATCACGGATCGCGCGGTGAAGGGCATCGCAACGTCTGCCTCATTCCGAGCAGCGCCCACGGCACGAATCCCGCCAGCGCGGTTATGGCCGGGATGAAAGTCGTCGGCGTGCGCTGCCTCGACGACGGCGACATCGATCTCACCGACCTGACGGCCAAGGCCGACCAGCACAAGGACGACCTCGCGGCGCTCATGGTCACCTACCCAAGCACGCACGGGGTCTTCGAAGAAACGATCGTGGACATTTGCGGAATCATCCATGCGCACGGCGGCCAGGTCTATATGGACGGCGCGAACATGAATGCGCAGGTCGGTCTCACGTCGCCGGGCCGCATCGGCGCGGATGTGTGCCACCTCAATCTGCACAAGACCTTCTGCATCCCTCATGGCGGAGGCGGTCCCGGGATGGGACCGATCGGCGTGGCTGCGCACCTCGTGCCTTTCCTCCCCGCAGTCGAGCGCAAGGGGCCGGACGTGAAAACCGGTTCCATCTCCGCCGCCCCCTTCAGCAGCGCTTCGATTCTCACGATTCCGTGGATGTATATCCGGATGATGGGCGGGGTCGGTCTGACGGATGCGACGAAGTTCGCCATCCTCAATGCGAACTACATCGCGCGGCGCCTCGATGCCTGCTTTCCCGTGCTCTTCAAGGGACACGACGGGCTCGTCGCCCACGAGTGCATCCTGGATCTGCGGCATTTCGAAAAGACCACCGCGGAAGACGTGGCCAAGCGGCTCATGGACTACGGGTTTCATGCGCCGACGCTGAGTTGGCCCGTGGTCGGCACGCTCATGGTCGAGCCGACGGAGAGCGAATCGAAGGACGAACTCGACCGGTTCTGTGACGCCATGATCGCGATTCACGCGGAGATGACGGCCATCGAATCCGGAGCCGCCGACGCGAAGGACAACCTGCTCAAGAATGCTCCGCACACCGCGCATTCCACGATCGCCGGGGAATGGACGCATCCCTACACGCGGGAACAGGCCAGCTACCCGGCCCCCTGGCTGCGCGAGCACAAGTTCTGGCCGAGCGTGGGCCGCATCGACAACGTGTGGGGAGATCGGAATCTCTTCTGTTCATGCGTGCCGCTGACGGAACACGCGTAATATTCACCCGCGAAGCATTGTGCCGGAACCGTTGCGGAGTAGGTTGGCCCAAGATTGCTGTGAGATCACTGTTTCTGCTCGTCCTTCTCGCCGTTGCCCCGGCATTGGCTGAAGACCCGCGACTCGTCACGCTCGTCAAACAGGGCGATGCTGAGGAGCGCCTGGGTCACACTCGCAGCGCGCTCAATTGCTTTCGCGAGGCGGAGCGAATCGACGCCCGCAATGTCGGGGTCCTGGTGCGCATCTCGAAACAATACCTGGACCTGATCGCCACGACGAAGCCCAAGGAAGCCTCGGAGCAAGTCGCACAAAGGGCGCTGACCTATGCGCAGCGGGCCGTGGAGATCGATCCCAAAGTGGCCAAGGCTCATCTCAGCCTCGCCGTCGCGTATGGCCGAATGACCGACTTCCTCGGCAACAAGGAGAAGCTCGAATACTCAAAGTTCATCAAACAAGAGACGGCGAAATCCATCGAACTGGATCCGACCGACCCTTATGCGTGGCACGTGTTGGGGTGCTGGCATTCCGGCGTGGCCAATGTCAGCGGGATGCTCAAACTCATGGCGAAGGTCGTCTACGGCGGAATGCCTCCCGCGAGCAACGAGGAGGCGCTGAAGTGCCTGAAAAAAGCGTGCGAACTCGCGCCGCAACGCGTCATGCATCACGGCGAACTGGCGCGCGTTTACCAACTCACGGGGAGAAAGGACCTCGCCGAGAAGGAGTGGAAAACGGTGCTCGCCCTGCCGGCGATCGACAAGGACGAGGAGAACGACCAGGCAGAGGCGCGCGGAGCGCTCGGTCTTCCAAAAGCGACCCCGACACCGGGGCACAATTCCCCGTCCTCGACCGCGCGTTAGATCACGGCCGGATGGGCCGGATGGCCATGGTCAACCAACCACCAAGCAAACAAAGGCCGCCGATCGGCGTGATGGCGCCGAAGATCTTGATGTTGGTCAACGCGAGGACGTAAAGGCTGCCGCTAAAAACAAGAATGCCGGCACCGAAGAGGGTGAACGGCAATCTGGCGACGGTGCTGCGTTGGGCAAGGACGAGCAGCACCACCGCGTGGACGAGGTGATAGAGAGCGCCGGTCTGCCAAATGGCCAGCGTGCCGTTTTGTTCGAGCGCGGTCTTGAGCCCGTGCGCTCCAAAGGCGCCCAGCGCGACCGCGAGAAACCCGGTAATGGCGGCGAGACGGATGGCAGTGGTTGTGTTCATCGGTAACGAAAAGAGCCCTGCGTGCTCGCGTCAAGCGCGCACCGGTTTGAGAATTGCGATTGGCAGCAGGAAGTCCAAGTGGGGACCAACGTCCCCGATAGCGCGTCCGTCAAGCAGCCGACACCCCTTACAGAATCATAGAAATTCCCGCCGGCGCGCAAAAATCTCATATCCAAAGTCGAATATTCCTGGAGGGCCACTACGCTCCCTCGCAATGGACTGGATCAACTGGCAGCCGCGCGAGCGGGCCAACCTCTGTTTTATCGCCAAAGACGATCGTGTGCTGCTCATTCGCAAGAAGCGTGGGCTCGGGGCGGGAAAGATCAACGGCCCGGGCGGTAAGATCGAACCCGGCGAGACAGCCCTCGAATCGGCCATCCGCGAAACGCAGGAGGAAATCGGGGTGACGCCGCTGGGAATCGAGGAACGCGGGGTTCTCTGTTTCCAGTTCACCGATGGCTACAGCTTGCATTGCGTGGTCTTTCTCGCGCGGGACTACGAGGGGGAATTGATCGAAACCGTGGAGGCAACGCCGATCTGGTTTCAAATCGATGCGATCCCCTACGACGAGATGTGGGCCGATGACCGGCACTGGCTGCCGCGGATGCTGGAGGGCGAGCGCTTTACGGCGTGGTTCGAATTCGACGGAGACAAGATGCTCAGCGAAGAGGTGCGCTGGAACGGCCAGTGATCGCCGGTTATCTTGGCGCGCTGTCGGCCCGGAGCCGCTCCCAGTGCAGGCGGGCGGCCTGCCACATGTAGCCCGGTCCGCCGCCGGAGCGGGCTTGCGGCAGCGCGACGGCTTTGTCGAGCAGGGCCAGCGCACGCTCCCGGTGCCCAAGGAGTGCTTCGTTGAGGCCGGCGTAGTAAGTTCCGAAGAACACGACGTGCAGGTCGTCGGAGAGTCCTTTGCGGACGATTTCCGCGAGGACTTCGTCCGATGACTTTGTTCCCGCAAACATTTCGTAGAGGGACGGGAACGGCTCCCGGTCGAACTTCGTGTAGGTGAGCATTTCGGCGCGGGCTTTTTCAATGCTTTCGGCCCTGGCCTGCGCGAGGAATTTCCAAATGCCGTTCTCGCGATCGTGTCCGTCGTAATCGTGGTACTTCTCAAACTGCCGGGCGGACTTGCCGTACTGCCCGTTGAAATAATAGGCGATGCCCAACCGCCAGTGAGGCGCGTCCTGCGCGGGGTCCAGCGCGATCATGCGCTCGTAGTCGGCAACCGCTTGACGAAAATGGCCGAGGAAGAGATGGCGATCGCCACGTTGGGAAAGAAGCGGAATGGCATCCGGCGAGGTGGCCAGCGCGGCATCGATTTCCTTAAGATCGTCGGCGAATTTCTCAAGCATGGGGGCGCGCCATTCGGGCCATATTTCAGGTTCCGCGGGGCGGGCGGTGGCAGCGACGACGCCCGCGAGGGCGCTCAAGACGATGGTGGTGAGTGTTTTCATGGGAGGGTGACCTCGCTGCTGACCATCATGCCGTGTTCGTCGGTGACGGTCACGTACCATGCGGTCGTACCCGCCGGGGGCGCGTCGCCGTGGACGGTTTTTCCGTCGATGGTCAGCAATCGCGCCTGCCACGGTCGCTGTTTATTTTCAAGATGCGGAGCGCCGGTAAATTCCAGGGTCGCGAGCTTGAGGGGCGAGTTGCAATCCACCTCGGCAACGAGCTGCCCGCCTTCGATGCTGGCGCGGGTCACTTTCGGGAGGGGCGCGCCTCCCTTGAAAACAGAATCAAAAAACTGGAGCACTTCTTTCACGGCGAAGATGTGGCCGTGGGGCATGGCGGGCTCGATGCGGATGTTCTTCGGCGATTGCACGAGCTGGTAGGTCTTCATGTAGCTGTCGAGCGGATAGGCGAAATCGTTGCTGCCGTTCACGAAGAACATGCGCATCGGCGCGGAGCCGACATAGCTCGAAGGATCCCACATCTTGAGCCAGTACTCACGGTTCTCGGGTTTCATGGGGTCGAGCTGCGAAACGCGCCACGCGCTGTTGTTGCCGAGGAAGCCGCAGCCGTATTGCGGGCAGGCCGCTTGGAAACGCCAGTCGACGCCCGCGACGATGCACGTCAGGTAGCCACCCCAACTGATACCGGTGAGGCCGGTCTGCGTGGGATCGACTTCCGGAAAGCTGCGGATGAGCGAATGCGCGAGCATCACGTCGGCGACGGCGTGATAGGTCCAGCGATCACGGTCGGGGGTTCCGGGATTGCCGAATTTTGGGCCGTCTTCGGCAGTGGGTCCGCCGTCGGGGAGTCGCGCTCGATTCTGGCGGTCCGGCTGCCAATTGCCGGCGAGATCCATCGCGACCGCGGCATAGCCGCGCGAAGCATAGAGCTCCGCCCATTTTTCGAAAGCCGTGCCGCCTCCGCCGTGGACGAGCACCATCGCGGGGTATTTTTTCCCCGCGGATTCAAGACCCAGCGTGACCGGCGAAGCGTAGTAGGCGAAGACCCTGGTCGGATGGCCCTGATAAGGCTCGGCCGTATAGAGCAGCGAGTGAACGGGTTGCGTGCGATCGATCCATTCCACGTCTGGGGCTTTCTCAAGCGTCTTGGTGTTCCACGGGGTGAAGGCAGGCAGCGGGAGCGGAGAAGCGGCGTGAACCGGGCTGAGCCAGGCGGTCGAAGCGACGACGAAAAGAAAAAGCAGGCGGGGGACTAACATGCGACGGGTTTACCCGCTTGAGGTCGTTCTGCCGAGTTCCTTTCTTGGGTGGGGAAAGTGGAGTTCGCAAGATCGGCTGATGATCGCCGCCGCGACTGCAACCCATGCGCGCAGATAAATTTTAGGATCGGCGCTCGCGCTTCTCGCGACGCAGCAGATCTCTCCATGCCACATCTTGACCGATCCCACCCGTCGCTGGAACCTCCGTGTCCAACAGGCAGAACACGCGCTACGCGTGGGTCGCGAATTTGGCGCGGACCAATTCGGCCAGCTTTTCCGCGATGGCGGGGTGCTCGAGGCGGTCGATGGCTTCCTGGAGGAAGCCGTGGACGATGAGCTTCTGCGAAGCCTTTTTCGAGATGCCGCGGGACATGAGATAGAAGAGTTCCTCCTCTTCGATCTGGCCGCTGGTCGCGCCGTGAGTGCAGCGCACGTCGTTGGCTTCGATCTCAAGACCCGGCGCGCTGTTCGCCTCGGCTTCGTCGCTCAGCAGGAGGTTGCGCACTTTCTGATAAGCGTCCGTCTGGTGCGCGCCGGGATCGACGCGGATGAGGCCGGAGAAAATCGTGCGCGAACTGTCATCGAGCGAGTTCTTGTAGAGCAGATCGCTCGCGGTATTCGGCGCTTCGTGGATCTGGAAGGTGCGGGCATCGATTTCCTGCGCGCCGTCGGCGACGGTCACGGCCAGCATGTCGCTGCGCCCACCGGGTGCGCGCAGATGGCTGACGCTTTCGCTGCGGACGTGGCGGCCGCCAAGCTGCGTGAAGAGCGCGCGGGCGTGGGCGTCGCGCCCGACGACGGTGGCATTGATCTGGAAGGCCAGCGCCTGCCGGCTCCAATTCTGCGCGGTGACGTAGGTGACCTGCGCGCCCTTGCCGAGCCAGAGGTCGTTGACGGCACAAGCAAGGCCGGGAGCCGCGGCGTCCGTGCTCTCGTAATAATCGACGAATGTCACCCTGGCGTGGTCTTCGGCGATGATCAGAGTGTGCGGGAAGCAGGAGCCATTGCGGCCGTGCAGCCAGTGGAAGGCCTCGATTGGCAGATCGATCTCCACCCCGCGCGGGACGTGCAGGAAGGTGCCGGTGCGCACTTGCGAGGCGTGAAGCGCGGCGAATTTTTGACCGCCGAGGATGGCTTCCTCGCGCATGAAGTACTGCTGAAAGAGGTCGGGATGGTCGACCATGGCCTGCTCCAGCGGGAGCCAGACGACGCCAAGCTGGCTCAGCGAGTCGTTAAAAGTTTCACGGGCAAGCAATTGATCGTTCGCGAAGACCATCCGGCCCGCGGTGGCGGACAGACCCCGGGAACGGGACAACACTTCCTCACGCGTGGCTTCGTCGAGGGGCAGCGGCTGGGTATAGGCGCCCAGGTCGAGGTCCTTGACGTTGGCGAAGCGCCACCGTTCGTCGGTGCGCAGCGGCATCGGGGTCGAGGTAAACGTGCTCCACGCGGCTTCCTGCCCGGAGGCGGCGGGGCCGGCGCTCAGCAACGGGGCGGGCGCGACGGTCGTTTCGGTCATTTCTTCGGTTTCCAACAAAGCGGTGCTCATGGGTGTTTAGTCCCCTCACCCGTCGTCGTCTTCCCCTTTCTTCCCGAGTCATCGGGAAAGGAAGATGCGGGAGAGGGTGGATTCAGCCGACCGATCCTTCCATCTCCAGATCGATGAGACGCTTGAGTTCGACGCTGTATTCCATCGGAAATTCGCGGACGAGATCGTTGACGAATCCGTTCACGCTGAGGCTCATGGCCTGGGCTTCGGTCAATCCGCGCTGCTGCATGTAAAAGATCTGCTCGGCGGAAATCTGCGAGACGCTGGCCTCGTGCTGGCAGGCGTTGCCCGTGCCGCGCACGGTGATGGCCGGGTAGGTATCGGTGCGGGCCGTGGAATTGATCAGGAGGGCGTCGCACTCGGTGTTGTTCTTGCACCCCTTGAGGTGCTTGGGCACGTGGACGAGGCCGCGGTAGGTGGCCCGGCCCGTGCCGACCGAAATGGATTTCGAGACGACGTTCGAGGTCGTTTCGTCGGCGGCATGGATCATTTTCGCGCCGGTATCCTGATGCTGGCCGTCGCTGGCCAGGGCGATGGAGATGACTTCGCCGCGGGCCTTACGGCCCTTCAGCACAACGCCGGGATACTTCATGGTGAGGCGGCTGCCGATATTGCAGTCAATCCATTTCACCTGCGCCATTTCATGCGCCACCGCGCGCTTGGTCACGAGGTTGAAGACGTTCGCCGACCAGTTTTGCACGGTCACATACTGGATCTTGGCACCCTTCATCGCGACCAATTCGACGACGGCGGAATGCAGGGTCGCGGTCTCAAATTTCGGCGCGGTGCAGCCTTCCATGTACATCACTTCGCTGCCTTCGTCGGCAATGATGAGCGTGCGCTCGAACTGGCCGAAGTTCTCGGCGTTGATGCGGAAGTAGGCCTGAAGCGGGTGCTTCACCTTCACGCCGGGCGGGACGTAGATGAACGAGCCGCCGCTGAAGACCGCGCTGTTGAGCGCGCTGAATTTATTGTCGCCGGTTGGGATGACCTTTCCGAACCACTTGCGGAAAATTTCCGGGTGCTCCTTGAGCGCCTCGGTGGAGCCCATGAAGATGACGCCCTGCTCGCCGACCGCCTTCTTGATATTGGAATAGACGGCTTCGGAATCGAATTGCGCTTCGACGCCGGCGAGGAATTTTCTCTCCTGCTCCGGAATGCCGAGCCGCTCGAAGGTGCGTTTCACGTCCTCGGGCACGTCTTCCCAAGAGCGCGAGGGCTTCTGCCCGCTCGCGAGGTAATAACGGATGTCCTGGAAAATGATGTTCTCCAGGTCCTTCGACGCCCAATGGGTGGGCATCGGCTTGGAAAGGAAAACGTCGAGCGCCTTGTGCCGCCAATCGCGGATCCATTCGGGCTCGCCCTTCACATTGACGATATAATCGATCGTATCGTGGGTCAGGCCGACCCCGGCGTTATATTCGTGTTTTTCGTCGTAGCGAAAGTCGCCGCGCGTGCGGTCGATGTCGATGCTGGTGCTGGTGAGTTCTTCGGTCGGCATGAGGTGTCCTCCCTTTTTGATTAAGCGAGCGCGGGTTCGGTGATGCCCTCGCGAATAAAGTCGTAGCCCTTTTCTTCGAGTTCGAGGGCGAGCTCCTTGCCCCCACTTTGAACGATTCGTCCCTCGACCATGACATGGACGTAATCGGGAACAATGTAGTCCAGGAGGCGCTGGTAGTGCGTGATGACAAGAGCCCCGAGATTGGGTCCGCGCTGGGCGTTCACGCCTGCGGAGACGACACGGAGCGCATCAATGTCGAGGCCGGAATCGGTTTCGTCGAGAATGGCGTAGCTGGGCTTGAGCATGGCCATCTGAAGGATTTCATTGCGCTTCTTTTCGCCACCGGAAAAGCCCTCGTTGACGGAGCGGGAAGTAAAGGTGCGGGCCATCTCCAGCTTGTCCATTTCGGCGTAGAGCTGCGCGTAATAATCAGTCGCTTCGAGTTCTTCGCCCTCGGGCAGGCGCGCCTGGAGGGCCGCCCGCAGGAAGTTGGCATTCGAAACGCCGGGAATCTCCATCGGATACTGGAACGCGAGGAAAAGGCCTCTGCGCGAGCGCTCATCGGGGCCGAGGCCGATGATGTTTTCGCCGTCGAGCAGCACTTCGCCGCTCGTGATCGTATAGTCGGGATGCCCGCCGATGGCTTTGCTGAGGGTGCTCTTCCCCGAACCGTTTGGCCCCATGATGGCATGCACTTCGCCCTTCGGAATTTCGAGGGTGAGCCCCCGGATGATTTCCTTTTCGCCGATGCGCACGTGCAGGTCGTTGATGATCAATGAACTCATTTCTTCTCTTTATTGGCTGATTTTTTCTCGCTCGCAGCGCACTTCGGGCACAGGCCGCGGAAGGAAACCTCGTGGTGCGAAATGACAATGGTCTCGGGGATGTCCCACACATCTTCCAGGCTGCGCCGGCTGCGCAACGGCACATCGAGCACGCCATTGCAACCTTCGCAGAAAAGGTGCGCGTGCTCGGCGAGATTGGGGCAATACCGGGAGGGCTCGCGGTCGTGATTCACCGCTTTCACCAGGCCGCAATCGGTCAGGGTTTCGAGGCAGTTGTAGACCGTGGCGAGGGAGATCGAGGGCATGCGGCTCTTGACGCGCATGAAGACCTCCACGGCGGTGGGATGGTCGCGCTTGCCCATGAGGGCATCGTAAACCGCGCGCCGCTGCTCGGTGAAACGGAACCCCTTTTCGGAGATCGTCTCATCGTAGGACTTGGACTCTGGTTTCCTGGTTGCGGACACACCGGAATATCCCGGCGCCCACCCCCCATATCAAGAATTATTCTAAATAAAGTTTCGGGGGATGTTAATCGTTGCGGGCGCGGGGGATGCGCTGGCTGCCTCTTCCAACCCTGCTTTTCGGCATCCCCGCGGATGGGGCTGGCTGGACGAAGATTAAGATAAAGAAGGAGAGGGAGAGAATCCCGGAGCCTACGGCGCCACGGCGGGACGGGACGGAGACTCCACCGTGTTTTCGCCGATGGCCAGGGCGTAGATCAGCTCGGGATGATTGGAAAAATAATCACCCGTCACACGCACGTAGATGAAACCGGCTTCCTTAACGCTGAATTTTTCGATTTTGGCCAGGGCGCCAGCGTTCGGCGATATGGCTTTTCCGAGGGAAACTCCGTCCGCATCGATCGCCTCGACTTTCATTTCCACGTCCTCGCCGGGCCGCACCTTGATCTGGTAGGCGACGCCGGCTTTGGCTTTGAACTTGTAGGTGTCCGCTTCATCGATGCGGGCCACCAAGTGGTTCGCTGGGAAGACGCCGGGCGCGATTTCCAGGGCCGTGGTTTCGGTCGATCCGGCGTCGCGATCCGATTGGCCGTCGTACTGATCGATCACCTCGATCCGAAAATTCGACTCGAGGTTCTGCGGTTCGTAGCTGTTGCCGACGAGAACGAAATACTTCCCGTCCTGCCCGTCGCCCACCCAGGCCCGGATGCTCGTGGTCCCGGCCTTGGCCCCAATGACATCTTCGTGGGCGATCGCCGCGCGCTTGGTGTCATGGATGGCGATGCCGGCGTAGGGGCTGTTGTTCGGCGTAGCCTTGTCCCCATTGATCGTCACGCCAGCCTGGGTCGTATTGATCGTGGCGACCACTTTCTGCCCTGACTTCAGATTCACAAAGAAATAATCGTACTCATCCTTCCGCTGGTGGTGATCGAGATGGAAGAGCTTGCCCGGCTTGAGTTCGACGGCGGAGTCGTGCGAGTTGCCCCCACGAATCGCCTCGCCGTAGAGGGACGTCTCCTTGGCCACCAACGCCGGCTCGGGCTTGGGCGGCGGCGCCACCGGTGAGGCCTGGGCGACGACCACGGGCGCCTTGTATTCCTTCGTGCCGGTGATGCCATCGTGCTGCAATTGCACGCGGTGGGTGGAACCATCTCCGGGGAGGTTCGACGTGTAGTAAATGTGGTATTGTCCCGCGAGTTGCTCGCTGATCCGCGCATAGAGCTTTTTCAGCGCCGCGGGATCGGGAGCGATCAGGCATTCGCCGCCGCTTTCCTGCGCCACCTTCTCCATCACCGCGCGGTCCACATCGCCGATGCCCACGGTGAAGATGGGGACGTTGACGGCGCGCGCCAGGGCCATCACGTCCGCGAGGGTTTTTTTGCTCAGGGGCCGGCCGGTGCCGTCGTCATCCGCGCCATCGCTCAAAAGAGTGATCGCCTTGCGCCCCGCCGTGTTTTGCAAGGATGCCACGGAGGCATAAAGCGCATCGTAGAGGGCCGTGTCGCCCCGTGCGACAGTAGCCGCGACCGAGGCTCTGGCGGCGGCACGATCGGTGGTGGCAGCCGCCAGCAGCTTGACCTCGCGGGAAAAGGCGATCACTTGCACGCGGTCCTGAGCGTTGAGTGAATCGATGAACGCGGTGGCGGCGGCCTGAGCCTCAGGCATCCGCTTCTTCATCGAGCCGCTGGTGTCCAGCGTCACGACCGCCGAAAGAGGCGCCAGCTTCGGCACCACGGTCAACGGCTCCTGCTCCACTTCATCCTCCCGCACCTTGAAGTCTGCCGCCGTCAATCCACGCAACGGTGACCCATCCTTGAGCACGGTGGCGAAAATGGCCACTTTCGGGTATGCCGAGGTATCGACCTGGTTGATGATCACCGCGGCACGCACGGCTTGTTCGCGGCCGGTCACGCTGCGCGATGTCGTTGCATCCTGACCAGGGAGGAACAGCGGATGGAGGAGGAGGAGAGCGAGGGGGAGAATCGTTTTCATGGGATGAACGTAATGCAGGGTTTGGCGGAGAACCCGCCCCGAAGCGCTGCTTCAAGTCTGGCTCAGGCCGCAGTGCTCTTGTCGTAGAGGGTTCGGAGGCACTCGCGGAGGTTGCCGAAGTGGCGTTTGTAGAGGGCCGTGGCGTCGGCGTTGGTCAGGCGTTCACCGGTGAGTTCGGCGGCGAGTTCGATGAGAAGAGCTGGGGATGTTTTTGTTTCGAGGAGGGTGGGCAGGCGGCTGGTGCGATGCACGGTGATGAGGCAGCCGGCCATGGAACTGGCCGCGGAGTGCAAGGTGAGCCACTCGCGGGTTGTCAGTTGCTCCGCTCCATCGAGCAGCAGAAAATCCGGCGCCCGCATGGAACGGACGCGAGTGAGCAGGCCCTGTTTCTCGGCGATGGGGCTTTCCGCCTGGAGGCGAAACAGGTGGGGAACAAACCCGCGCTCGCGCAACCGCGGGGCGAGTTGCTCGAAAAGGGTCGTCTTGCCAGAGCCCCTCGGACCGACAACCGCGCCGCGCCATTTCGCAGCGGCGCAGCGGTCGAGAAAGGCGTCCCAGGTGAGCCCGTCGGGAAGGCGAAAGGCCAGTGCTTCGATGCGACGCGCGGCGAAGGGATTGTCGCGCGGTCTCATGGGGCGGGCTGGATGCGCGGCAGCAGCACTTCCCGGCCCCCCGGTGCGACGGTGATTTCCAGGGCCTCGCTCCGGTCACCCGGAGCGATGTTCAACTCGAGATTCCAGATGAGCGATATGAGTTGGCCCGAAAAGGAATAGGGCGACGCGGGGAGTTTGATGGTAAAGGGCCGCTGATCGCAGGCTTGCGGCCCAGTAAAGGGGATGGTCTGAACCATCTCGATGTCGGTTGTCCCCTTGCCTCGGGTATTCCAAATAAGGTGCAGTTCCGCGTCCGTGGGCGGAGACTCGATCTCCCACGCCACGGTGCCGCTAATCGTCTCCCCAGGGGAGAACGCGGTCCGGCTATCGGCAAGTTTTATGCAAAGTTGAGACATCGCCTGGAAGTCAGACTAGCAAAGGAAGCGGCAGGACGACAATCGGGTAATCGTCCGCAACATCGGGCCAACGGGGGATTTCCCCATGCACTTTGAGTCTCCAGACGACTTTGTTGTGACCAGCTTCGAAGGTGTGCATGAGATTCGCCGGCACCGCGACCCGGGCGTTGCCCTGGGTGAGAAATTCGCGCTCTGTCGTTTCGAATACCGGAATTTCCGCAAAGACCCGGGTGTCGGTACTCGTGGTGGTGCCGCGCGTGCCAGGACGCTTTTGCGCGCGATGGGCGAGTGAATCTTGGGTCGGGGCGCTCACAGGGGGTGATCCTTTTCAAACCGGCCGACTTTGCAACGCTCATCCGGCGGAACCTGGCGCTGCACCGACGATACGCTTTGACCGCGCGCGGGCGTCAGCTACGCTTTCCGGCACAACCCTCAACCCGACAAGAAAGGACCACACTCACTATGGGCCTCATGGACTTTATCAAAGGCGAACTGATCGAAATCATCGAATGGACGGATGATTCGCGCGACACGCTCAGCTTCCGCTGGCCGGACGACGACAAGCAAATCAAGAACGGCGCGCAGCTCATCGTCCGTGAATCGCAGATCGCGCAGTTCGTGTATCTCGGCCAATTTGGCGACACTTTCCAACCGGGCAAACATACGCTGACGACGGAGAATATCCCCGTTCTGAGCACGCTGCAGGGCTGGAAGTACGGATTCAGTACGCCCTTCAAAGCGGACGTTTATTACGTCAACACGCGGCTCTTTACGGGCAACAAATGGGGCACCTCCAACCCCGTGATGATGCGCGACGCGGATTTTGGAATCGTCCGGGCCCGGGCCTTCGGAGTGTACGATTTCAAGATCGTCGAGCCGAAGCTGTTCCTCAAAGAAGTGGCCGGCAGCGACCAGCATTTCCGGCTCGATGAATTTGCCGACACCATGCGCTCCCGCATTGTCTCGCTCTTCAGCGAAGCACTGGCGCAGGCAAAAATCCCCGTGCTCGACGTGGCCACCCGCTACAGCGAAGTAGGCGCGGCGCTGCTCCCGCTGATCAACCCCGTGACGACTTCGAAGTACGGGATCGAGTTTACGAGTTTCGTGATCGAAAACGTGAGCGTGCCGCCGGAGGTGGAGGCCGCGATCGACAAGCGCTCATCGATGGCCGCGGTGGGAAATCTCAACGACTACGTGAAGTTCCAGATGGCGCAAGGCATGGGCGCCGGACAGGGCGGCGGGGGCGCAGGAGGCTTTGCGTCGGAAATGGCCGTCGGGATGGCGATGGCGCAGCAGATGATGCAGCAGCAAGGCGGGGTGCTCGGCCCACAAGCGACGCCCGCCGCCGCGGCGCCACCCCCGATTCCAACGGCTGCGCCTGCTGCCGCGGTGGCGGCCACACCCGAACTGCTGAGCCCTGCCGATGCCGCCAAAGTCCTGGGCGTGACCGAAGCCGATGTGCTGCTGTCCCTCGATTCGGGCGATCTGAAGGGCAAGAAGATCGGCTCGACGTGGCGTATCACGAAAACGGCGATCGATCAATTCCTGCAAAGCTAGACTCGTGGAACGACTCGTTTTCCCTCGCCGGCGTGCTCGCGGATTTACTCTGCTCGAGGTCGCCCTCATTTTGATGATCATCGGCATGATGATGCTGATGATCGTCGGCTATCTGATGGCCCCGAAACACAAAGACAAGCACTCTCCAGGTGATGCGCACAAGCAGAGTTCGGGTTCCGCCACTCCCAAACCTGCGGCGCCGCCGGCGGCCGGCGCCGCGCCGGCCAAAACGATCGAACTGGCTCCCGGCGACACGCCGACTCCCCGCTAGTCGCAACCTTCGAACCGCCCCATGTCCGAGATCACGGCCCGGTCCAAGTTTGCCTGCCCTGCTTGTGGCGGGGAGGCACAGTGGAATCCCGCGAAGCAGGCGCTGGTCTGCCCGTTTTGCGGCAATGTCGCGCCAATGGCCACTCCGCCGGAAGGCGCGGAAATCAAGGAACACGATCTGGCGACAGCGTTGGATAGCATTCCCGCGGATCAGCGGGGATGGGCGAGTGAAAAGACGTCGGTGAAATGTCAAAGTTGCCAGGCGATTACCGTCTTCGATCCCACGCGCGCGGCCCAGCGCTGCGACTTTTGTGGCTCGTCCGCGCTCATTCCCGTGGAGCAGAGCAAGGCGCCGATCCGGCCCGAGAGCCTGCTCGAATTCAAGCTGGCCGAGCCGCAGGTGCGCGACAAGGTCCGCGGATGGTATGGTAGCCGGTGGTGGGCGCCGAACGCCCTGAAATCCCGCGCGCTGACGGATACGGTGCATGGGCTCTACATCCCGTACTGGACATTCGACGCGCAGGTGCACGCCGATTGGACCGCGGAGTCCGGCTACCACTACTACGAGACGGAATCCTATACCGATTCGGATGGGAAGCAGCAGACGCGGCAGGTGCAAAGGACCCGCTGGGTGCCGAGTAGCGGGTCGCTCGACCATTTTTTTGACGACGAACTCGTGCCCGCGTCCAAGGGGGTGCAGGCCGATCTGCTGCGCAAGATCGAGCCGTTTCCGACCACGACAGATCTCAAGATCTATGACCCCGGTTTCCTCAGCGGCTGGGTGGTGGAGCAATACCAGATCGATCTCGGGGCGGCAGCGCAGCATTCCCGCGAGATCATGGATCAAAAGTTGGAACGGCTTTGCGCGGCAGAAGTGCCGGGGGATACGCAGCGCAACCTCCAGGTCGAGCCGAACTATTCCGCGCAGACCTACAAGCACATCCTCGTGCCGGTGTGGGTGCTGGCCTATACCTACGGGTCACGGGGCTACCAGGTGGTCGTCAATGGCTACACGGGAACGATGGCGGGGAAATATCCGCTCAGTTGGATCAAGATCACGCTCGCGATCCTCGCCGCGCTGGCGGTGATTTTCATTGTTGTGGCGGTGTCGCAGCACCATCGATGAGCTGTTTCCTGCGTGACGACGAGGGGCTGCGATCCGGGGGTATCGCTCGTTCCTCGCTCAACCCCCGGCGAATGGCTGTGAACCCTTCGGGTTCGAAGGCCGCCGGATTTTTGGGAACAGCCTCTTTCGAGAATACAGCCCCATCGAATGAATGATTTGATCCAATATTTGCGTCAGGGAGCCGATCTCAATGCGGCGGAGGTGGAACACGCCGTGGCGGCGCTGACTTCCGCCGAGGTCGCTGATGGTCTGAAGGCGGACTTTCTCAAGGCTCTGCGGGAAAAGGGAGAGACGGCGAAGGAAATCGCCGCGTTCGTAGAGGCATTGCTCGCGCGGGCGGTGGACACTGGTCTGGATCCCTTGCGCCTTCCTGGGCCGATGATCGATGTCTGCGGGACGGGGGGCGACAAACTGGAACTTTTCAACGTCTCGACGGCGGTGATGTTTGTCCTGGCGGCGGGCGGCGCGTGCGTCGTGAAGCACGGCAATCGGGCGATCACCTCGCGCTGCGGCGGCGCGGACGTGCTGGAGGAACTCGGCGTGAAGATCGATCTCGGGCCGCCGCAGTTGCGGGCGTGCGTGGAGACGCACGGTCTGGGTTTTGTCTTCGCACCCACCTATCACCCGGCCTTCAAGACGATCGGCCCGGTGCGCCGGGCTCTCGCCGCGCAAGGGATTCCCACGATCTTCAATCTCCTCGGCCCGCTCTTGAATCCGGCGCGGCCGCCCTATCAATTGGTCGGTGTCTTCTCGCCCGTGCTCCTGCCGAAATACGCGGAAGCGCTCGCCGTCCTCGGGCGGGCCCATGCCTGGGCGGTGCATGGCAGCGGGATGGATGAGCTTTCACTCGCGGGTCCGAGCGCCGTGCAGGAAGTGGTCGATGGAGTGGTGCGGGAACGGACGGTCGATCCCACGACGCTGGGCCTGGCGCTTTGCGCCATCGAGGAATTGCGCGGCGGCGATTGCCGGGAAAATGCCGCCATTCTCACCGCGATTCTGGATGGGACAGACACCGGACCGAAGCGCGATCTGGTGCTGTTGAACGCGGCGGCGGGATTTGTCATCACCAGTCTCGCAACGGATCTGGCAGAAGGACTGGCGCATGCTCGGGAGCAGATCGAATCGGGAGGGGCCCTGGCCAAACTGCGAGCTTTGCAGGATTACGCCTAAACCTAAATGCGGCGACAGAAAGGAAAAGCAGCGATGGCGCGACGTGAGCGTATCGCCAGATGAAGAGGGGGCCCCCGCCAAAACGCCACAAGCGCCCTCCGGCTGGCGGTGCGGATCCATCGATCACTTCGTCGCTCTGCGTGGGTCGCGAACGATGGTGCGCAACTGGCCGTCGGGCAGCCGTATGATGGCTTCCGTGTCGTTGACGCTCATAAGTCGGTAGAGCGAGTCTTTGTTGCTCTCCGGCCGCAGGCCGAAATCTTGAAGCCGCCTGACCCGAAACTCCCCGGTCGCTGGCGGCCATTGATAATCGAACAGCGCATGGTAATTCGGGACATCCGCTTGTATTCCACGCACAAGAACAACGGATTCGTTGGTTTCCGTGTTGACCAGCGTCAATTCTGAGACATCCGCCATGCCGCCGATCTTCAAGTTCTTAGTCTCCTTGGGTTCGTATCGCTCCACCTTCAAGTGGGTGTTAGGGACCGTTTCACCGAGTTTGAGGAATTCCGTCGGTTGCTTGAGATCGACGGTGTCGATCTGAAACGCCAAAGTCGCGGGCTTGTTGACGTCGCCGTTGGCGATCTTGAAGACGAGGCGGCAAGGAATCCGGATGCACTGCTTGAGGAACAGCTTGCTGTAATAGGGCGGATGCGAATCCCTGTTATTGGGATCCGTCCCATTACGCCATTCGTCCTCGCTGGTGAAGCCGTCCTTGTCGGTGTCTTGAAACGGGGCGTTCCCGTCCAACGGAGATAAATGATGGTCGAGGAACCACTGGTTGGGAATCGGCTGGCCGGTAAGACTGTCGTTATGGATGGAGCCCTCGCGGATCTTGATCGGCGTCTTGTCGCGTCCGACGATGTAACCCTCTGGCACAAAAAGCGAACCTCTCGTCCAGGCCGGCGGATTTTCCAGATCCGCTTTTGCTTGCTGAACTTCCGGCATTGACTCGAATGGGGGGGGTCAGTAATGACGCGAGCTATCGCCATGTCTTCCTGAGCAAATCTATCGTGAAAACTGCTGGTCTTGACCGACACCATGATCGCGCACGCGAGTAGCGCGGAGGCGAGCAAGGCGGAGAAGAATTGGTGGCCGCGATTCTTGGTCCATTTCATACGGTTCTCGGGGGAATGGGCGCCGCGGCTGCCGCGGCGGCCGATTGATGCCTCTATTTTCGGCGAACAAACGTCCCCGTCAACGGGTGATTTTCCGGCGGAGTTTGGAGCCGTTTGGCGGCTTGCCACCGCAGCCGGTCACCGCGTAAAATCCTCCGCCATGCTTCCCCCAGTTCGCCTTCGCCGCCCGCGACTGGGTGTCCTCCCAGTCGCCGCGCTCTTGCTTTTCGTCGTTGGCGCCGGCGAACGATTGGCAGCGTTGGATGCCGCGGCCATGCAGGCCATGGTCATCGTCGAGGGAGATGAGGGACGCGGTTCAGGGTTTCTCGTCAAGATGGACGGCAAGACATTTTTGGTCACCAATTCGCACGTCGTTCGCGGAAACCGGAATGTGAAATTCAAGAATCTGCGCAACGCGGAGCTGGTGACCGAGCCGCTCGAAATCGCAGACCGGGTGGATGCGGTTCGCGCAGCGGTGGGTGGCGTGACGAGCGCGCTCGAAATCGAGACGCAAATCGAAAAGGTCAAAATCGGCGACGCGGTGATCGTGGCCGGGAATTCGGAGGGCGAAGGAGTCGTTCGCGAACTCACAGGAAAAGTGGTTGGCATCGGCCCGGACCGCATCGAGGTCGACGCGAAGTTTGTCCCGGGCAACAGCGGCAGCCCGATCCTGCTCAAGGCCACCGGCAAAGTCATCGGCGTCGCCACGTACATGAAGGTGTCCCGCGGAATCGCCGGTCTCGGGTCACCGTTCGGGCTCAACGAAGTCCGCCGCTTTGGCTACCGGATCGATACCGTGGAAAAATGGGTCGCTCCGCAAGGGAAGGACCGCCTCCAAATGGAGGGGCTCAAGCTCACCGAAATGGAAAACCTGATGACGAAGATCATCGGATTGTTCACGACCAACGCCGACTATGTGGCGAAATGGGGATCCGATCGATTCGTGAAGAAGGAAGAGGCGCGGCAATTTCCCGCCTTCGCCGCGCTGGCGCAGGCCATCGACGCATTTGCGAAAGAACACGCGGCGGGCAGCACCGCCGAATCCAAGGCTCGGGCGGCGGCCACTTTCTTCGGGAAAATCAAGGAATTGGTAACAGAGGACACGCGTGGACTCGTCGAGAGCCAGTTCAGCGGTTACTACTCCGTTCAGCTCAAGGAGTCCCTGGAACAGTACAGAGGGTTTTCCGATTTCTTCGAAGGAACGGCCATGGCTCCCTTCCGCGAGAAGTGGCTGAGTGCGCGGACCGTGGCCGGCACCCCGTCGACGCCGCCGAGCATCGACCCGGCGAAGTTCAAGCTGACCTTGACCGATCGTGTCGAGTCGAAAGAGCCGCCCGACAATTGCCATCATATCAGCTACCCCCTGCAAGCGGCGCCAGCGAACACGGAAGGGCTGTTCTGGGTCGTCGTGGATCCGGGTGGTGCGCAGCATGCGTTTCAAATGCATAAGACGGCCTTTCATCCCCGCACTTTGAAAAACGGCGCCTACGAGGTCTACGTCGAGTTTCGGGGCAGCGACAAGCCGTCGAAGGTCGTGAGCAATGTCATCGAAATAAAATACACGGCCGACGCCGCGCCCCCAGGCGACGCCAAACCGGCGCCCGGCGAGAACAACGCAAAGCCGCCCGCGGAACAATAACCGTCAAAAGCGGTGGTTCAGGCGATCCTCCGGTCGCCCTTCACCGCTGATTCCAGCCCCGTCCTGACGCAGGCCGCCCGCGGAGCCGATCAGGCCTCTGTTCCCGGCGGAGCCGGCGCGGGTTTTGGCAGATGGTCGGCGCAGTATTCCTCGCCGTCCCGGGCAACGCGGAAATCCAGATCCGGCGCGACCAACTCGGTCCGGCCGCACACCGAACAGCGATGCATCGCTTCCTCTTCGGAGCGGACCTCCTTCTCAAATCGGCGCCGGCGCCCCGACACTTCCTGGCGATGCCGGGCCTCCTGAATAATGTCGCGTCCGAAGAAGATGAAATAATTGGCCAGGGCGGCGATGACAGCGACCCGGTAGGACCAGGGACCACCGACGAAACCCATAAGGATGAAGGCCGCCGTGCCCCAGGCGATCCATTTCACTTTCAGAACGAACCAAATCAGCGCGTCCGGGTAAAATCTCGCAAAAGCAAACAGGAGCGAGGCATTCAGCAGAGTGCCGCTGGGGTCGGCATTCGCGAGAAAGGCGGCGATGGTGGTGCCGATCATGCCCAGCAGGTAAAAGAACGTGACCCGAAATTCTCCTATCGCCTGCTCCAGACCGTCTCCGATCCAGATGAGGTAGAAAACATACATCGCCGCCGCGAGCCAGCCAGGGAAGAACCCACCCAGCGAGGGGATAAAGATGTAGGTGAATAGCCGCCAGACATCCCCCTGCGCGATGAGTTTCCAATCCAGGTAAAGGAACCCGATAAAGCTCGGGTTCATCTTGATGAGCACAAAGCACAGCGCGTTGAAGCCGGCGACGTAGCGGAGCAGTCCGGGAATGGCTAGGTGTCCGAATTTGGCCTCGGCGCGGTCGATCCAGTGCATGGTTTTTGGCGAGCGCAAACTCTGGATGCATCCGTGGCGATTGCAACCGGCGAATCTCACCGATCCGCGGCGCATTGACACGCCCGCGCCACCACTTACGCTGCCGCACGTGTCCGCCGAAACCGCCCTCAAAAAGACTCCTCTTCACGCCGAGCATGTCCGCCTTGGCGCGAAGATGGTCGATTTC
This sequence comes from Chthoniobacterales bacterium, assembly GCA_038228205.1. Lineage (GTDB taxonomy): Bacteria > Verrucomicrobiota > Verrucomicrobiia > Chthoniobacterales > Chthoniobacteraceae > Chthoniobacter. The sequence goes on along the minus strand of JBBRPL010000003.1, from coordinate 95,676 downwards.
GGCGGGTGGTCGATGCCCGTCCAGTATTCGAGCATCATCGACGAGCACCACGCGGTGCGCGGCAGCCTGGGCGTGTTCGATATTTCGCATATGGGCCAATTCATGGCCGAAGGCGCGGGGACGGCGGCCTGGCTCAATCGCCTGCTGACCAACAATGTGGACCGCCTGTCGGTCGGCGAGTGCCAGTACACCCTGTTGCTCAACGAAGCGGGTGGGGTGATTGACGACCTGATCGTTTACCGCATCGGCGAGGCTCGTTACCTCCTGGTGGTCAATGCCGGAAAGATCGACGAGGATTTCGCCTGGATGCAGAAGCACCTCGCGCCGGGCATCCATTTTGACAACCGGAGCGCCGACTATGCCGGGCTCGCGGTGCAAGGGCCGCGTTCCGCGCAACTCTTCGACGCTTTCTTCCAGGGAAAACTCTCCCGACCCGCGCGCAATGAGATCCTCGGGATCGAGATCGAGGGCCAGACGTACTACATCGCCCGGACCGGATACACGGGAGAGGACGGGTTCGAGGTTTTCTGTCCCGCGTCGCGCGCGGTGAAGTCGTGGAAAGACATCCTCTGCAAAGGCGCGGAGTTTGCGATCAAGCCCTGCGGCCTGGGCGCCCGCGATACCCTGCGGCTGGAAATGTGCTATCCGCTCAATGGCTCCGACCTGGCCTCCGACACGACACCGATCGAGGCGGGCTTGTCGATCTTTGTGGACCTGCAAAAGCCCGATTTCATCGGACGCGACGCGCTCACGCGGCAAAAGAGCGAGGGCGTAAAGCGACGTCTGGTGCCTTTCAAGATGACGGGCGCCTCGCCACCTCCGCGCTCCCATTACGCCGTCTTCAAAGGGGACCAAAAAATCGCCGAGACGACCAGCGGCAGCCTTTCGCCCACGCTCAAGATCGGCATCGGCATGGCGTATATTCCGACCGAGTTTGCGCGCATCAACGAGCAGATCGAGATCGAGATTCGCGGAAAGCGCTTTCCGGCGGTGATCGAAAAAAAGCCGCTTCATCGCGCGGGAACGGCCTCCGCTTGACCCTTTCACCCATCCAATTCCCATGAACGTTCCCGAAGATCTCCAATATGCCCCCACCCACGAATGGCTCCGCCTCGACGGCGCGGATGGGACGGTGGGCATCACCGATCATGCGCAGGCCGAATTGACGGACGTCGTTTACGTGGAGTTGCCAAAGCTGGGCGCCCAGGTGACCGCCCAGCAGCAGGTCTGCGTGGTCGAATCCGTGAAGGCGGCGAGCGATATTTATTCCCCCGTTTCCGGAACGATCACCGCGGTCAACGACGCCCTGTCGGCAAACCCGGCGCTGATCAATACCGATCCCTTCGGCGAAGGCTGGATTTTCCGAATCAAGATCGAGGCCGGCGAGGAGATCGAAGAACTCAAGAGCCCCGCGCAATACCGCGAGCAGATCAGCGGCAGCGGCGGCTCGGGCGAAGGCGTATGAGTGCGGCGGTCGCGACCGGCTGTGCCGTGTTCCTGGCCGTGGCCGCGGTCGGGTGGGCGGACCTCGTCATAGTGCAGAAAGTGGAGGGTGGAGGCCAGTCGGGTGAGCAAACGATCAAGATCAAGGGCGACAAGGCGCGGAGCGACCTGGCGCAGACGGTGAGCATGATCACCGATGGAGCGACCGGTGATATGGTGACGCTGATGCATGCCGGAAAGACCTACCTCAAGGTGCCGGCGACGCAGACCAAGGCCATGATGGAGCAATTGCAAAAGATGCGCCCCGCGACCGAGCCCGCCAAACTCCAGCCAACAGGCAGGAAGGAAAAGATCGGTGACTACGAATGTGAAATCTTCACCTCGAACCTCGGCGCGCTCAGCGTGACCTATTGGATCGCGAAGGACTTTCCCAACTACCCCGCCGTGCTGGCTCAACTGGAGAAATTTCAATCCGGCGCCATCTCCGCGATGGGCAAGGGCACGATGCCCGCCCTCAAGGATTTTCCCGGGATGGCGATCAAGACGGAGATCGACCTGAGCGGCAAGAAGACGACCACGACCGTGGTGTCGGCGAAAGAAGAGAATGTCGATCCGGCCATCTTCAACATCCCCGCGGGCTACAAGGAGATGACTTCGCCCCCGCTCAACTTTCAGCCGGCGAGATAGGGAATGCCGTGCGCGGGCTCCGCGATATGCCGCCGCTGATACTCGCTTCCACTTCACCGCGGCGCCGACGGCTGCTGCTGGAGCACGGATATAATTTTCGCGTGATCCCGGCGGACGTGAATGAGATTGCGCCGGCCCACCTGAGCCCTGGGGAGATTACGCTTTTCAACGCGCGCTCGAAGGCGTCCGTGATCGCCCACCGCCATCCGCGGGCGCTGGTGATCGGGGTGGATACCATCGTCTCCTTTGAGGGCAAGGTGTTCGGAAAACCCGCGTCGATGGATGAGGCGCTGACCATGTTGCGGCGCCTGAATGGGCGGGCGCACGAGGTGTATTCCGGGGTCTGGCTGCGGCATGCGGCGACCGGAAAAGAGCGCGGGTTCATCGACATTACACGGGTCCACTTCCGGCAGCTCACGGAGCCGCAACTGCGCGCCTATCTCGACCGGATCGGCCCGATGGACAAGGCCGGGGCCTACGCCGCGCAGGAAGATCGCGGCGAGTTGATCGCCCGCGTGGAAGGGTCGTTCAGCAACGTGACGGGACTGCCCATGGAGGCGTTCGCGAAGGCGTTGAAAGAATTTGAGGCTTAGAAAGTCTGTGGAAGAGCCCCAACAAAACGGGTCATTTCGTCTTCCGACAGGCCATCAGGGTTTTCGCGAGCGAAGCAGGCGCATCTCGGTCCACAGCACCAGCGCGGTGGAGGCGGCGAAATACCAGGGCAGCCAGCCGAGCGCTTTGGCGAAGACCGCGTCGGGCGTCCCGTGGTGCTGGAGCGCGCGCGTGAGGGCGGCGAAGAGAAGTCCGACCGCGCCATAGGCGAGATTGAAGGCCAGGCCACGAAAGCTGAGGACGGTGGCGCGGCGCGCCGAGTCGGTGACGGCCGCGTTGAGGTAGTGCGACACGAAGAACCCGGTCAGCGACATGGCAACGCCGAGCGGCATGAGGAAAATGAGGCCGTAGATCGGCACCACGCACGAGACACCGGCCAATCCCGCGAAAATGAGCCCGGCGACGACGGCGAAATTGCCGGCCATCCCCTGCCGCCTGGCGAGCCACCGCGCGAGAGGCGGCGTGAAAAAACCGAGGAACGCGAATCCCGAGCCAATGAGTCCGAAGCTCGCTTCCGGCAATTTGATGAGCCGGTAGTAGTTGCTCGCGATGGTCAGAAAAAGCCGGACGATGCTGTCGAAGCACAAACCGCCGAGAATCACGGCAAGAACGACCGGGGTGGCCATGATCCAACGTCCGACGTTCACGGTCGCGCGCCAGGTAGCGCCCACCGAGGTTCCTGCCGCCGGCGCCGCGGACTCGCGCATGCCCAGCGTGACAAGAAGGGCCAGCACGGCGTTTCCGAGAGTCAGGTAAAGCGGGAAGCGCATCGTCACCTCCGGGGTCGCCTTCCACGCCAGGCCGAAGAAATCCACGACTCGCTGCACCATCCGCGCATCGTAGGCGGCAGCTCCTACCATCATGGCGCCGAAAAAAGCGACGGATTGCCAGCGCATGAGCCTCTCCAGGACGTGGGGCCACTCCTCCGCGCGGCCGTCCGCCACCAGAGAATCGTAAACGAGGGCTTCATCGGCGCCGCTGGCGGAGGCTTCCGCGGCGCCACTCATGACCCGATTGAGCAGGAAGAGGGCGAAGAGCAGCGTGGGGTTGCCTCGCGGCGCAAAGGCAAAAATCGCCATTTCCATGACCATCAACCCCGCGGCGAAAACGACCATTCGCTTGCGCCCAAGCTGATCGGCCAGCGCACCCGATGGTATTTCCAACCCGACGATGGCCGCCGCCCAGGCGACATTGAGCAAGGCGTACTGCTCGATCGTCAGCCCGAGATCGAGGAAAAGCACCGCGAGAACGGGGTAATACCAACGGGCATTGAAGAGCACCCGGAAAGCGATAAACAGCGGGATATTGACGTTGGAAATCGAGTGACTCACTTCGTGAGCCGGAGCATTTCCGATCCCGCGTCGAACATCCAACCCCGAACGCAATGGATCGGTTGAATGTTTGCGGCGGGGCGTTCATTCTCCGTGGCGATGGACCTTCTATCCCTTGATCTTCCCGGCATCCGCAAAGTCGCCAGCGGCAAAGTGCGCGAAATATTCGACCTCGGCGAACATCTGCTGCTCGTGGCCACGGATCGCATCAGCGCTTTCGATTGCATCCTGCCCAATCCGATCCCGGACAAGGGCGCGGTGCTCACCTCCATCTCAGCGTTCTGGTTCCAGCGGTTCGATTTCGTCGAAAATCATGTGATCGCCACGGAGATGCTGGATTTTCCGGCGGTGCTGCAGCCCTACGAGGCGCAACTCGCCCGGCGGTCGATGGTGGTGAAAAAGGCGAAGCCTTTACCCGTGGAGTGCGTCGTCCGCGGATATCTCGCGGGCTCCGGGTGGAAGGAATACCAGGCTTCGCAGACGATCTGCGGGATCAAGCTGCCGGCAGGGCTGCGGCAGGCGGAGCAATTGCCCGAGACGATCTTCACGCCATCGACGAAGGCCGAGAGCGGGCACGACATGAACATCCCGTGGAACGAATGCCGCCGCCTGGTGGGAGACGATGTGGCGGAGCAGGTGCGCGCGCTGAGCATCGGCGTCTACGAAGGGGGACGTGCCTATGCCGCGGAACGCGGGATCATCGTGGCCGATACAAAATTGGAATTTGGCCTGCTCGATGGGCGCGTGATTCTGATCGATGAATGCCTGACCCCGGACAGTTCGCGGTTCTGGCCGGCGGATCAGCATGCGCTCGGGATCAGCCCGCCGAGCTTCGATAAGCAATTCGTCCGTGACTACCTCGAAACCCTGGACTGGGACAAGACCCCGCCGGCCCCTGCGCTGCCGCCCGACGTCATCCGCAAGACGAGCGAGAAATATCGCGACGCGTATGCGCGGCTGACGGGCAGCGAATTGCCTACAGGCTAAGCGCGATGCGCGCCGCGATCGAAGATTTCATTCTTTATCTCGCGACGGAACGCGGGCTCTCGGACAATTACCAGATCTCGACCCGGCTTTCGCTGGAAGGCTTCACGCACTGGCTGGAGCGGAGGGAACACGTGGCGGTGATGGGTGAGGCGGCGCTCGATGAATTGCAGAAGAGTGGAGCGGAGCCACCCTCCGTGGAGATCGCGCCTGGCGGGGTGACGCACGCGCAAATCAGCGATTACCTGGCGCATAAGAAGCGGCTCGGGCTTTCGTCGGCGTCGATCAAGCTCATCGTCGTGGCCCTCAAGATTTTTTTTCGCTGGCTGCACGCGCGGAAGAGAATCTCCGCCGACCCGGCGGAGGTCCTGCCGCTGCCGCGCACCGAGCACTATCTGCCGGAGACGATGAACGAGTTACAAGTCGATCATTTGCTCGAAGGGATCGCGACGGATGCCCCGCGTGGGCTGCGCGATCGGGCCATTCTCGAACTGCTCTATGCCAGCGGCTTGCGGGTGTCGGAACTCGTCAATCTCACCCTGGAACGCATCGATTTCGACAATCGCATCGTCCGCGTGACGGGCAAAGGCAACAAGACGCGGTTGGTGCCTGTGGGGAAGAAGGCGTGCGACGCCATCAGCGCGTATCTCGAACGGGAGCGCCCGGACATGGTGCGCAAACGCACGGGCAGCGAAGTCTTCCTTTCGGCGCGCGGCACCAAGCTCACGACGGTGCGGATCTGGCAGATCGTGAAGACTTGCGCGAAGAATGCGGGACTGGAGATCAACGTGTATCCGCATTTGCTCCGGCACAGCTTCGCCACGCATTTGCTCAGCAATGGAGCGGACCTGCGCATCATCCAGGAAATGCTCGGACATGCGGATATATCGACCACCCAGATCTACACGCACGTGGATCAGCAGAGGCTGAAGGCGGTGCATCATCGATTCCATCCGCGGGCGAAGTAGAGCGGGTCTCGATCTCATCGCCGGATCTACAGGGTCGATCCCACGGGCCGCGCCCCCATCGCCGCCCCGACTGGCGTGGTCACGGTATTGTTCAAACTACTCTAACGCTGGCTGCGGCGTTTGCCGACCGCAGGCCGGCCACCTTCGGTCTTCGACCTCGTCCGCTTTGGTTCCGTTGCCGCCTTTCGTGGCGACTTCTTTGGAGCTTTTGCCCGCTCCGCAGCTTCCACCCCTTTTCGTGCCCAGGTGCAAAGCAATTCGCGATCGTCCAGCGCCTCGACGGGCGGCGGGTAGTAGCGCATCGTTGCGACCTTTTCGTTCGCTTCGTAGCGAAAGGGCTTTAGTCCCCGGGCCTCAAATTCCGGACAGTTCGTGTTGTCGACTTTGAAGTAGAGCGTCTCGTCGGCGATGATCGCGAAGAACCGATCATTGGCATACAGGCCCCAGCCACCGAACATCGATTTGGCGCGGATTTCGCCCAGGGGTTGGAGCATTTCCAACAGATACTCGAGGAATTCACTTCGTTTCGGCATGGGCGTGGAGGCGGGGTTGGGCTTCGCCACGCGTTTCCCGGATGAGCATGGCGTAGGTCTCCGCGGGATGATCCCCGGCGGGATCTTCCGCCAGTCGATCGAGTCCGCGGGCGAAATCGATGGAATACAGGCCGAACCGCGGAGTGTAGGTGCCCCATTCGTAGTTGTCGAAAAGCGACCAGTGGAGATAGCCCACGAGCGGCACCCGGTCGGCCACGATCCTGGCCACCTCATGCACGTGGAGGCGCAGGAATTGACTGCGCGTCATCCGGTCGCGACGAATCCGCCGCGGCTCGTGGCCATCCACGCGCCGGCGCAGGGCCATGCCGTTTTCGGCGATGAGCACCGGCCGGCCAAAATCCTCCGCGTAATGCTTGCAAAAAAAATGCAAACCCCGCGGCAGCACGCGCCAGTCCCACCATTTGCTCGTGATCGTGGCCAGCATCCACGAACGGAACGAGTGATTCTTGAACTCGTGGTCCCACAAGACCGGGAGTCGGAAGGCGTGCGCGGCGAACGGGTCGTAGTAATCCAGGCCGATATAGTCGAGGAATCGGGTGCGCGGCTGAGCGTAAAGCGTCTCGAGAAGTGGCGCGAAATGGGTGGCGTCGAAGCGGCGAAAGCCCAGCCAGTTGCTCAGGCGCTTGAGACCGGCGCCGAAATAGTAGGCAAGGTCGCGGTGCAGCGGAATGCGGGCGGCGCGAAAAGCATTTTCAAAATCCTGCGCGCGCGCGCGGATATGCGCACCGACATTTTCGCGCGCGACGCCCCGCTCGCGTACGCACACGAGATCGAGGAGCAGCTTGTCGGACCAATAGAGGTCGCTGCAGTAGTTGTTGAAAGTCACGCGCGGCTCGGGCCAGCCGCGGGCGGCGTAAAGATCGTGCACAACTCCATAGGCGAGAACATGGGCGCGCAGGAGATGGTTGTAAGCGGCCATCATCGAACGAAAGCCGATGCCGGCGCGCGCGGGAAACTGGCGGCCGAGATAGGAATTGAGCACGAGCATATTGGGCTCGTTGACCGTGATGAACCAGGCGATGGGGCGGTCGAGGCGCTCATTCACATAGGTGACGGCGGTGCGCACGTACTCGGCGAAGAGCGCGGGAGTGTCAGCATTCAGCCACGGATCGGAGCCCAGCCATGCCGGATGGACGAAGTGATGCAAGGTGACGACGGGCTCGAGACCGTGCCGCCGGCAGGCGGATACCATGGCTGTGTAGTGATCGAGTACGGCGAAATCGAAGGGCGGCGGGGTGCCCGGCCCCTCTTCACGCAAAGGCTGGATGCGGCTCCATTCCAACCCCAGCCGAAATGCGGTGAGCCCGAGCGCGCGGCAAAGGGCGAAGTCTTCCTCGTAGCGGTGCCAGAAGTCCGTCGCATCGCCAGAAACGGCGACATCGCCGCGCTCCTCGGCGTCGGCCCAGTTGGTCCGCGGCTGGCCGGGGCCGTTGTATCCACCTTCGGCCTGATACGCCGAAGTGGCGACCCCCCAGAGAAAATCGGCCGGCACCGTCATTCGCGGGCGGCGGCGAGGGTAATGGCTTCGCGCTGCTCCGGCGCGAGCGAGAGCGGCGGGAGGTGATCGTCAAGGAGGGTCTGAACGACGGTGCGGGCAGCATCGGGACGGCCCATGGCCGCAGCGGAGCGGCGCATCGCGCCCAGTCGCTCGGGGGAGCCAAGGAGGCGGTCGATCTTGAAAGGGAGCGTGGTCAGTTCGTTGCAACGGATGCCCGCGCCTTCCTCCAGCAGATGGTCGGCATTGCGTTCCTCCTGCCCGGGGATCGGCGAAAAGACCGCCATCGGCAATCCGCAGGCCAGGGCTTCGGAGGTGGTGAGCCCGCCCGGTTTGCCGATGAAAAGATCGCTGATGTGCATGAGCTCATGCATGCGATCGGAGTACCCGAGGACGAGGAAGCGCGCGTCTCCACCCGTGGCGGCGGTGACCCGCGCCTTCACTTCCTCACTTTTTCCACAAATGACGACGGTCTGGGAGTCGTGGCGGAGATGCTTGAGCCGCTCGACGATGAGTTCCGTGGGTCCGACCCCGAGGGCGCCCGCCGAGAGCAGCAGCGTGGTTTTTTCCGGATGCAGCCCGTAGGCGGCGCGCACGGCGGGGCGATCCACGGGGATGGAAAAAATCGGGTCGATCGGAATGCCGGAAACGGTGATGCGCTCAGCCGGAAGGCCGAGCGCTTCGAGATGCGCCTTCGTTTCATCGAGGGCGACGAAATAGCGATGGAACATGCGAGAGAGCCACATCGCATGGCAGTCGAAATCGGTGACGACAATGGAGTGATGCGTGCGCAAGCGGCCCTGCTCCTGGAGATGCGAGATGATCCCAGCCGGCATGAAATGGGTGCACACCGTGATGTGCGGATCGAACTGTTCGATGAACTTGATCAGTTTTTGGTTATTCAGGCGATCGAGTTGCGTCCGGGCCGGCTCCCCTTTCCATGGTTCGTCGCTGGCCTTGTAAACCCAGCCGAGCAAATCCGGCGCATTGCGCACGAGTTTCATGTAGAGCGTCGAATAGAACTCGCGGAAGAGCTTGTTGGTGAATTTCAGCGCGTCCTCATGGACGACTTCGCCGACCCGGGGATCACGGGCGAATTCCTTTTCCAGGGCCTGGGCCGCACGGACATGGCCGGTCCCCGCGCTGGTCGAGATGATGAGCACGCGTTTCTTCATGAGGCGATCGTGCCAGTGAATCGCCCGCCATGCGAGCCCCGCGCGTGCGTCCCGGCGTCACTCCTCGATTATTGCCAACACAGCCCAGCCCGCCTAGCTTCGTCGCCCCATGCTCGACATCCGCCTCCTTCGCGAACAGCCCGATTTGGTGAAGCAACGCCTTGCGGCGCGCGACGCCGCGCTGGTTTCCGCCGTGGACGAAATCCTCGGGTGCGACCACAAGCGGCGCGCGGCGGAGACGCTTTTTCAGCAACTCCAGGCAGACCGCAAGCGCACCAGCAAGGAGATCGGCGTGAAAAAGGCCAAGGGCGAGGATACTGCCGCCCTCGGGGCGGAGGTGCGCCAGGTCGGCGTGGAAATCGGACGGCTCGAGGATCAGGCGAAGCAACTGGAAGCCGCGCAGCGGACGCTTCTCCTGAATCTCCCGAACATGCCGCACGAGCAGTGCCCGGTCGGCCATTCGGCGGAGGAGAACCCAGTCATCCGGACCTGGGGAGAAAAACCGGCCTTCGACTTCACGCCGCAGAGCCACGTCGCGCTCGGAGAAAAGCTCGGCCTCTTCGATCTCGGACGCGCCGCGAAAATCACGGGCAGCGCCTTCGCCCTCTATACCGGACCCGGGGCGCGGCTGGAGCGGGTGCTGATCAATTTCCTGCTGGATTTGCAAACGCGGGAGCACGGCTACACCGAAGTGAGCCCACCGTTGCTCGTGAACGCGGAAGCGCTCGTCGGCACGACCCAACTCCCGAAATTCGAGGAACAGCTCTACCACTGCCAACGGGATGAGCTTTACCTGGTGCCCACCGCCGAGGTGCCGGTGACCAATCTCCACCGGGAGGAGATCCTGCGCCTCGATCAATTGCCGCTGAAGTATGTGGCCTACACGCCATGCTTCCGCCGCGAAGCGGGATCGGCCGGTCTCGGGACGCGCGGCCTCATTCGCACGCATCAGTTCGACAAAGTGGAGCTGGTCAAAATCACCGCGCCGGAAAATTCGTTCGCCGAGCTCGAAACGCTCACGGCCAACGCGGAGAAAGTGCTGCAACTCCTCGGCCTCCATTACCGGGTGATCGAGCTGTGCACCGGCGACCTCGGTTTTGGTTCCACGAAGACCTACGACATCGAAGTCTGGGCGCCGGGCCAGAACGCCTACCTGGAAGTCTCGAGTTGCTCGAATTTCGGCGACTACCAGGCGCGGCGCATGGGACTGCGGTTCAAAGGCGCGGATGGCAAGAACCAGTTTGCTCACACGCTCAACGGTTCCGGCACCGCCCTGCCACGCCTCTACGTGGCGCTGATCGAGACGTATCAGCAAGCCGATGGCAGCGTGCACCTGCCCGAGGCTTTGCGGAGCCTTTTCGGCGCCGATCGCATCGGCTGATGAATCCCGGATTTGCGCCGGATGAACGCTGTCTCATCGGCGTTTCCGGTGGACGTGACTCCGTGGCGCTGTTGCACCAGTTGGTCGGGGCGGGATTCAAAAATCTGATCGTGTGCCACCTCGACCACGCGCTGCGCGCGGAGAGCGCGGAGGATGCGCGCTTCGTCGAGGACCTGGCCCGGCAATACGGGCTCGAGGCGGTGATCGCACGGCAGGATGTCGCGAGCCGCGCCAAACGGCGGCGCCAGTCTGTCGAGACCGCGGGGCGGGAAGCCCGCCACGGTTTGTTCACTCAGGTCGCGCGCAATCGCGATTGCCCGCGGCTCTTCCTCGCCCATCACGCGGATGACCAGGTGGAAACTTTCCTCTTCAATCTTTTCCGCGGTTCCGCCGGCCCCGGATTGTGCGGCATGCGCCCGGCCTCGACGCAGGTCATCGACGGCGTGACGCTCCACATTTCGCGACCACTGCTCGGTGTGTGGCGAGAGGAGATCGACGCCTATGTCGCGCGGCATCGGCTGGAATTCCGAGAGGACGCTTCCAACACCGACGTGCGCCACACGCGAAACCGTCTACGCCGGGAACTCATTCCCGCGATCGAGCAGGCGCTCGGCCGCGAGATTCGGCGCCCGATCTGGCGGGCGGCGGAACTCCTGCGCGCGGAGGATGAATGGCTCACCAGTCTCGTCCCGCCGCAGAAAAGTCCCGCGTCACTGGAGACCGCGGAACTTCGCGTTCAACCCATCGCCTTGCAAAGGCGCCTCCTGCACGCGTGGCTGAAATCCCATGCCGTGCCCAGTATTGGATACGAGGAAGTCGAGGCGGTGCGCGCACTGCTGGCAGGCCGTACCGCCAAGGCAAATCTGCCAGGCGGGTGGCATGCGCGGCGCCGCGCCGGCAAAATCTTCCTCGAGTCGCCCAAAGGCGCCGGGCTTTCCGATTGATCCCTTCCCCTTCGTCCCTAACATGCACGCCATGCTCGCCGAGTTGACCGAGGGTTCCTCCATCGCCGTCGCAGTCCTTGTCGGATTGGCGCTGTTTGTCGCCGGGATTGGACTCGGGCGCTGGCTCAAGCGGCGGGCCGGCGTGCATCTCGGCTTTTTATACCTGCTCTTCTGCGCGGCCTTCGTCCTCTGGCTGGCGGTGGAGATCGAGGGCGCAAACTTTCCGGATCGTTCCGCTGTGCTCCGCGCATTGCGGTCGGCCAATGTCCTGCTGGGGACGCTCTTCGTGCTGGCCCTCGTCAGGCGCTATTTCTGGGAACTTTGGTTCGAGCGGCATCGGAAAGTCAAGGCGCCGAAGTTCCTGAGCCAAATAGTTGGGCTCGTGGTCTTCGTGATCGCGTCCTTTTTTGTCATCGGCGGGATCTATGGATACTCCATCGAGGGAGCGATTTTCGGCTCCACGGTCGTGGTGGGCATCATTGGCTTTGCGATGCAAGACTTGCTCGGCAACATCATCGCCGGCCTCGCTCTTGAACTCAGCAAGCCGTTCAAGACCGGCGACTGGCTGGTCGTGGATGGCCAGCATGCCGAGGTGATCGAAGTCAATTGGCGTTCCACCAAGCTGCGGACGAACGACGATGTCTATCTCTACCTCCCAAACAAGGCCATCGTCGGCGCGAAGATTATCAATCTCTCCTACCCGACGCGTCAGCACGCGATTCGACTGACGGTGGCCTTCGACTATCAGACTCCGCCCAATTTTGTAAAAGACGTAATGGTCCGGGCCGCGGCTGAGGTGCCGGGCGTGCTGATCACACCCGCGCCCAAGGTATTCCTGAAGGATTTCGCGGATTCCGCGATCCAATACGAAATCAAATTCTGGATCGAGGACGAGTCGAAGTTCAATGACATCGTGGACGGCATCCGCACCAACGTGTGGTACGCGGCCAAGCGCCACGAGATCCGCATCCCATTTCCAATTCGCACCGTGCAAATCGAAAGACCGGGGGCCAAGTCCGGGGAAGCCGGGGCGAGCGCGCGCGCGAAGGTCCGCCAGCAGCCCTTGCTGCAACTGCTCGACGACGAAGAAGCCAACAAGCTGCTCGCCAGCGCCCGGTTGTTGCATTTCGGACGCGGGGAAAAGGTGCTCCAGGAGGGCGAACCTGGGGAATCCATGTTCATCCTGCTGAGCGGCCAGGCGGCGGTTTTGGTCCGCTCGGGCGACCACGAGACCCTCGTCGCCACCCTGCACCCGGGCGATTACTGCGGTGAAATGTCACTGCTGACCGGCGAACCGCGAAGCGCCACGATAGTCGCCCGCACCGACTGTGAACTGTGGGAAATCGACAAGCCGGTCCTGGCGGAACTCTTGCAAAAGAATGAAACCCTGGTGCAAAAACTCGGAGATCTGCTGGCCAATCGCCGCCTCGAGAGGGAAGGAGTCCTAAGCTCCGAAGCGGAAAAATCGCAGATTCACGCCAAGGAAAAGGAATACGCGGCGGGGTTCATGAAGAAGCTCTATTCATTCTTCGAACTCTAGCGGGCGACGGAAACGGCGAGTTTGCGGCCTTTGAATTTGATCCCGTTCAGTTTCTTCAGGACGAGATTGGCGCTGTCATCGGACACGTCGACGAAGGCCTGGCGATCGAGGATTTCAATCTTCCCGACGACCTCTTTGGGCACGCGCGCGACTCCCGCGATCACGCCGACGAAGTCGCCCGGCGTGACCTGATGGGTGTGACCGAGATTGAAGGCCAGGCGCACCATGCCTGATTCGTGCGATACCGGTGACGGTTCACGTGCGGGCCGGAATTCCGGGGCCGACGAACGGGGACTCGACGCCGGTGGCACACGGGAGGGTTCCCGCCGCTCGGGCTTCGACTCGCGACTCTTCAACGGCTCGTACTTGGGGTAAGAGCGCGACACGCGCGGCTCGTATTCGCGCTCACGAGGTTCGCGGGATTCGCGGCGGGGCGGTTCCTCGACGATCGGCTGGACCGGCGGCTTGTCGCCACCGAGCAAGTGCAGGAGCGCACTGGCAATATCCGTCGGGGAATAGCCCGCCTCGAGCAATTGATCGATGAGGACGTCCTGGCGCTTGAATTCACCTTTCTCCAGTGTTTCACGGAGTGTCTCGAGAAAGGCGTTGGTGCGTTTTTCCTCCACTTCCTCCGCGGAGGGCACCTTCTCGCGGCGGACCTTGCCCTTCGTGAAGCGGATGATCTGCTGCATCTTCCAGATTTCGCGTCCGGCGACGAAGGTGACGGCCCGCCCGGTCTTGCCGGCGCGCCCGGTTCGGCCGATGCGATGCACGTAATCCTCGGCGTCCTGCGGCAGATCATAATTGAAGACGACCTCGATGTCGTCCACGTCGAGTCCGCGCGCCGCCACGTCGGTGGCCACCAGGAACTCGAAACCGCGCTTCCGGAACTTTGCGACCACGCGTTCCCGCATCTGCTGGGTGATATCGCCATGCAATTTGTCGGAGCTATAGCCGCGCGCCTTGAGGTGGTCGGCAAGCTCGTCGCACATCATTTTCGTGCCGCAGAAGATGATGCCGTACTTGATGTCCTGGAGATCGATCAGCCGGCACAGCACTTCGAGTTTGTTGCGCCGATCCACTTCGTAATAAACCTGGTCGATGGCCGGCACGGTCATCGCCTGATCCTGAATCCGGATATTGACGGGTTCGCGCGTGTAGCGCTTCACGAGTTGATTGATCGCAGGCGGCATCGTGGCCGAGAAGAAGACGGTCTGCCGTTCCGCCGGCGCCTGGCCCAGGATTTTTTCGATGTCGTCGCGGAACCCCATGTCCAGCATGCGATCCGCTTCATCGAGGATGACCATTCCCACCTGGTCGAATTTCAACGTGCCGCGTTCGAGATGGTCCATGACGCGTCCCGGCGTTCCGATGATGATCTGGGCGCCTTCCCGCAAGCCGCGAAGCTGGCGATCGTAACTTTGCCCGCCGTATATCGGCAGTTCACGGACGCCGCGCTTGAAGAGGGCAAGCTTGGCCACCTCTTCCGCAACTTGCATGGCCAGTTCCCGGGTGGGGCAGAGAATCAGGACCTGGGGCGCACGCAGATTGCCATCGACCCGCTCGATCGCCGGGATGGCAAACGCGGCCGTTTTTCCCGAACCAGTCTGTGACAATCCGACCACATCCTTGCCTTCGAGCAGGGTCGGGATGGTGGCAGACTGAATCGGCGATGCCTCCTCGAAGCCCATCTTGGCGACGGCCTTGAGAACCTCGGGAGAGAGGCCGAGTTCGGTAAAAAGTTTCTTCTGCATCCGGGCTTGTAGCGCGCCCCGGCCCGTCAAGCGAACGGAATCGCCGAACTATCGCACGTCCCTACTCCGCCTTCGCCCGGTAAAACACCGCCACATTGCCGACCTGCGCGACCAGAGTGCTCCCGGTCCGCTCGGCGATTTGCGGCGCGAGCGTCTTTTTTTCTTCTTTGTGATCGGAGAACTTCATCTTCACCAAGGCATGGAGCGCAAGCGCGTCGTTCATCCCCTGAAGAAAGCCCTCGCTCATGCCGCCATGGCCCAGTTTTACCACCGGTTCGAGACGTTGCGCCTGGGCCTTCAAATCGCGCTTTTGCGCATTGGTGAGGGATTCAGGCATCCGGCGTCCGTCAACTACTTATCAATCGCCTTGATGCTCGAGGCCATCGTCGGATCGGTGCTGGCGACGACCGCAACCTCCATCCCCACTTTGATATCGCTGAAGATTTTCCTCTCCCCGTTCACGAAAATATCGGTGAACCTCCCAGTCTTGAAAGAAATGGATTTCCTGCCGCCGTCCTGCGCGACCGTGATCGTATCGGCGGTCACGGCGGTGACCTTGTAGGCATCGACTCCCTCGCCGAGTTTCTTCGTTCCTTTGCCCGCGGGTTTCGCAGGCGCCTTGGCGTTGGCGGCAACCCTGGGTTGTGGTGTCGCTTTGGCCACCTGCGCCGGCGGGATCGTCATGGCGACGATGGATTCCGCGACGGTCCGATCGGTTCCCTGGCTGACATACACCTTTAATCCTGGGGTCAGGTCGGACAGTTTGGCGGGAAGGTTATTGAGCGTGATCGTTGTCCACGGCTTGACCGTGTAGGTATCGATGTTGGCCGCAGTCTGCGTGTTTCTCAACCCGTCGCTGTCGATCTTCACCATCTTGAGACCGGCGTGCGCGCCGTTGTGAATCGTGATTGAATTGGCGGTCACTGCCGTAATCGTCGCTTCGGCCGTCTTGGACCCCGCCGCCTGAACGGTGACGGGGGTGAGCAGCGCCATCAGGGCAAGGGCGATAATGGGAGTCTTCGTCATAAGGAGGGGATACAATCCGAGCCTCTCCGGCCCGGATCGTCAACCCGCAAAATCAACCAAAACTGCGCCCCTCTGGCAATCGCCTATTCTTTGATCAGGCCCTTATGCAGCAGTTTCTGCAATTTCGGCCGGATGATTACTGAACAGTACGGGTTCCGGTCAGCGTTCTCGTTGAAATAATTTTGATGATAGTCCTCGGCTTTGTAGAACTTTGTGAGAGGCACGATCTGAGTAACGATGGGGTCGCTGAACTCCGGCTGGGCCGCCGCTTTCGACTTTTCGGCCTCGGCCTTTTGCGTGTCGTTCTCGTAAAAGATCACGGAGCGATATTGCGTGCCGTGGTCCGCCCCCTGGCGATTGAGGGTGGTAGGATCATGAGCGGCCCAAAACACCTTGAGCAGGGTCTCGAAGCTGACCTGCGCGGGGTCATACTCCATTTGCACCACTTCGGCGTGACCAGTCTCGCCCGTGCAAACTTGCTTGTAGGTCGGATTTTCCAGAGCCCCCCCTGCGTAACCCGAAGCCACCGACTTGACCCCCTTCAAACGCTGAAACACCGCCTCCATGCACCAGAAACAACCTCCCCCAAAGGTGATGCGTTGCGTGGCAGCAGGTTTGTCAGGGGAGGATGCAGTTTTCACGGGATCAGCAGCTGAAACAATCGGCGCAAGGGCCGCGAGGGTGATGGCGAGGAAGGAAAGGAAGCGGGTTTTCACAATGGATGGGGGCAATCGAACGCTTGAGACTACGCGCATCTTCCCGCCGTTCAATGCGCGAGCGCGGAAAAATCGTTGGACGCGTGCTGGGTCACTCGGCCTTGCCGGACTGGTAATCCGTTCAGGCTAGCAATGCCTTCACCAGCTTCCCATGCACATCGGTCAACCGGAAATCCCGGCCTTGCAGCCGATAAGTGAGCCGTTCGTGATCGAAGCCGAGCAGGTGCAGGATCGTCGCCTGGAGATCGTGGACGTGCACTTTGTCCTGCGCGATGTGGAAGCCGAGTTCGTCCGTCGCGCCGTAGGTGAGCCCGGGCTTCACGCCACCGCCTGCCATCCACATCGTGTAGGCCTGCGGATGGTGGTCGCGACCCAGGGCGCGGCCCAACGCGGGATTGGTCTCGACCATCGGCGTGCGGCCAAATTCCCCGCCCCAGATGACCAGCGTGTCGTCGAGCAAGCCGCGCTGCTTGAGATCAAGAACGAGCGCGGCGCTGCCCTGATCGGTCGTGCCACAGTTTTTCCTGGAATTGCCGGCGACATCGCTGTGCGCGTCCCAGCCCTCGTGGAAGATATTCACGAAACGCACCCCGCGCTCGATCATGCGCCGTGCGAGCAGACAGGCCCGACCGAAGGATGGCTTGTCCGGATCGCAACCGTAGAGCGCCAATGTCTCCGGGCTCTCGCTCTTCAGATCCATCAGTTCCGGCGCGGAAGTCTGGAGCTTGAACGCCATCTCATAGTTCGCCAGACGGGTGGCGATCTCGGGGTCGCCATCGCGTTCCAAGCGCTGCCGGTTGAGCGTGCCGACCAGATCGAGCGTGTCGCGCTGGAGCTTCGCATCCACACCCGCGGGGCTGGATACGTCGAGGATCGCATCGCCCTGCGTGCGCAGGCGGACCCCGGCATAAAGCGTGGGCATGAATCCGCTCGAATAGAGCGCCGCCCCTCCGCTCAAACCGCTGCCAGTATTCATCACGGCAAAGGCCGGCAGATCCTGCGTCTCCGCCCCGAGCCCGTAGAGCGCCCACGAGCCGAGGCAGGGCCGGCCCGGTTGCTGAAACCCAGTTTGAAAAAGAAGCTGGGCGGGAGCGTGGTTAAACTGGTCGGTCGTCACCGACTTGATGAGGCAAATCTCGTCCGCGATTTTGGCGAGGTGGGGCAACATTTCGGACAGCTCCGCTCCACTCTGGCCATGCCGGGCAAACTTAAATTGCGGCCCGAGCACCGCCGCGTCCGGCCGAATAAACGCGTAGCGCTGGCTGCCGATGACCGACGGCGGAAGCGGCTTGCCCTCGAGCTTCGCCAGTTCCGGCTTGTAGTCAAAGAGATCGAGCTGGCTCGGCGCGCCGGCCATGAAGAGATGGATGACCTGCTTCGCCTTCGCCGGAAAATGCGGCTGCCTGGGAGCGAGCGGATTGGCAGCAAGGGCCGCGCGCGCGGCGGGCGAGAAGGCGTCCGTCAGCAGCCCCGCAAGGGCGATCTTACCCAGACCGACGCCGCAGTCGTGCAGGAAGTGGCGGCGGGCGATTCGCAGAGGTTTTTGCTGGATGGGCGGCATACGCGTCAGCTCCTGGTGATTGCTTCGTCGAGATTCAAAAGCGCCCGCGCGACCGCCATCCAGGCCGCGCGTTCGTTCACGTCGCCGGGACCATCCCCAGCGAGAGCTTTCGCGTCGAGTTCACCCTTCGCGAAACGTTCCTTTTGCACGGTAAAAAATCCGGCCACCAGGGCGACTTCGTCATCGGTCGGCGGCCGGGTGAGGCAACGGCGGAAGACGGTGCGCACGCGATCTTCCATCGGCCGTTCCAGCGCGGCCAGAGGGCCGCCCACGGCGCGGGCGGCTTCGAGAAAAATGACGTCGTTGAGCAGGGCCAGGGCCTGCAATGGAGTATTGGAAACTTCGCGCCGGGCGATGCAGGATTCTCCCGTCGGCGCATCGAAGCTATTGTAGAGCGCGAAAGGGGCCGTGCGCTTGGTGAAGGTGTAGAGACTTCGCCGGTAGCGGCTTTCTCCCGTGTCGGCCGTCCATTTGGCGCCGCCGTAGGCAGTCTCGCCCACGCCGTCCGGTTGAGGCGGGCGCACACTCGGCCCCCCCAATTTTTCCGAGAGGAGACCGCTGACGCGCAATGCGGAATCGCGAATGGTCTCGGCTTCCAGCCGGAAACGGGCGCCTCGGGCGACGAGCTTGTTTTCAGGATCCCGGGCCACGAGTTCCGGAGTGACCCGCGAAGTCTGGCGATACGTCGCGCTCGTTACGATCAGCTTGTGCAGACGCTTAAGGGACCAGCCGTCGCGCATGAACTCGACGGCCAGCCAATCGAGCAATTCGGGGTGGGTCGGCGCCTCGCCCTGAAAGCCAAAATCGCCGATTGTTTTCACCAGGCCACGCCCGAAAAAAGCAGCCCATTCGCGATTCACGGTGACCCGCGCGGTCAGCGGATTGTCCGGCGAGACCAGCCAGCGGGCCAGGCCGAGACGGTTCGGCGGCGCGTCCGCCGGGAACGAACCCAGGGCGGCGATCACCCCCGGCTCGACCCGATCCGTGGGCTGCAGGAATTCGCCGCGGTTGTGAATGAAGGTGGGCCGCGCATTCTCCTTGGGGCGTTCCTGCATCACCAACGTCGTGGGATACGTGGGGCCCTGGCGCAGGGCGCGCACCTCTTTCGCAGCCGCCGCCAGTTCCGGTGCGGTGAGGAGAAACTGCTCGCGCAGGAGTTGCCGATTGTCCGCCGTGAGCTGTTCGTCCGCAATCAGGAGAAGGCGACTGATTTCATCCGGCATGGAACTCGCCACGGCTTCACGCTCATCGGTGGTGACGGAGATCCGAAAGCGCCCAAGGGGGCAGGCATAGTGCCGGCCAAAGATCATTTTCAGGCCGAAGGCCTCCGCCGCCAGCGGCACCTCGGGAACGAAGACGGCTTCATGAGCCTCGCCCGGCCGGTCCGCGCACGACCAGCCCGTTTGCGGATCTCCGTCGATGGCGCTCGCCGCCGTTCCGCCATTTTTGCCGAAGTTGTTTTTGGCGTAGCTTTCCGATGCGCGGACGAATTTCACCGGCTGTCCGCCGGTGCTCACGACGAATTCTCCGAGGAAAAAATCGCCCTTCGGTCCTTCGTAGAAGCAGGCCCCGGGACCATGCCCTGGCAGGCTGGAATCGGGCAGCGCCTCGAGCCGGATGGCGGTGGTTCCGCGAGGCACGTTCCCAAACTTCAATTCGTAGACATCCGTCTTTTGGATATCCCCACTGGCCAGCACGGAGAGATCGGGTTGCACCGTGAGCAGCGGAGAATCGGACTTCATGGCGACGGGACGCAGTGGCGTCCACCGCACGGCGCGCGCGCGCTCCCGCTCCATCCATTCTCCGAAGCGACGTTCGATCACCTCATGACGCGCTTCCGCATCGAGCGGTGGATTGCCTGCCGGCCATTTATCAGGCAAGTCCGCGAGGAGTTTGCGCAGTTTTTCCTGCCGGGCGCCCTCTTGGGCAGCAGCATCGACGGGTGGCAGGTCCATGTCCGGTTCGTCGGCGTTATTCAGGAACGCCATGAACTGATAGTATTCCTGGTGCGTGATGGGATCATACTTGTGGGTGTGGCATTGCGCACACTGCACAGTGAGTCCGAGCCATGTCGTACCCGTCGTGCCCACGCGATCGACCACCGCATGATACCGGAACTCCAGAGGGTCGATGCCGCCTTCTTCATTGAGCATCGTGTTGCGATGGAATCCGGTGGCGACGCGTTGTTCGCGCGTGGCATGCGGGAGCAGGTCGCCCGCAAGTTGCTCGATGGTGAATTGATCGAACGGCATCCCCGCATTCAGCGCATTGATCACCCAATCCCGATATGGCCAGATATTGCGCGGGCGGTCTTTTTCATACCCGTTGGTATCCGCATACCGCGCGAGATCGAGCCAGCGCCGGGCCCAGCGTTCCCCGTAATGCGGGGACGCGAGCAAACGGTCCACCAGCTTTTCATAGGCGTCGGGCGACGCGTCCGTGACGAACGCATCCGCCTCCTCGGGCGAGGGAGGGAGACCGATCAGGTCGAGAAAAAGACGCCGGACGAGGTTGTAGCCGTCGGCTTCGGGCGAGGGCGCGAGACCCTCCGTTTCCAGCCTCGCCAGGACGAAACGATCGATGGCGTTGCGTGGCCACGACACGTCTTTCGTCGCGGGAATCACCGGTGACACCGGGCGCTTGAATGCCCAGTGCATGTCGTAAGGCGCCCCCTGTTCGATCCAACGATCGAGGATTGCCATCTGCCGGGTGGTGATCTTCTTGCCGCTCTTGGGAGGCGGCATCTGGTCATCCTTGTCCGTCGAGTGAATTCGCACATGCAAATCGCTCCCCTTCAATTCGCCCGGCACGATCGCGCGCACCCCGTCGGTCTCTTTGAGAGCGCCCTCGCGGGTATCGAGCCGGCGGCCGCTATCGCGAGCCTTGGGATCGAAGCCATGGCACTTGAAGCAATTCTCCGAAAGAATGGGCCGCACATCGCGGTTGAAATCGACCTTCTCAGGGAGCGCGGGCTGATCCCCAAGGAGGCGCGCGGTAACGGCCAGCGGAAGCAGCAAAAATAGGGAACGCAGCGGACTCACAAGGCGCTGAAGCTAGCGCAGGACGCGCCCGCGCGCCTACGTTTCATTCCTTACGACTTGACGTAAAATCCGCCGCCGGTCGTGAAAGAGCTAATAGGGTTTTCTGCCGCTGAAGTTGCCGGCCGGCGAGTAATTGGCCACGACCACGACGCCGTTGCGTCCACGGGCGATCCCGTATCCCACCTCGGTCGTGGTGCTCCACACCATCTGCGTATAGTGTCCGACGGTCATGAAGTTCTCGTTGGTGACGGGTCCGCCCTTGTAGGCCGCGCGTTCCTGCATCCACTGCCTGGCCGCATCTCCGGGCGTGAAGCCATCGGATCCACCGAACAAGTTTTCTCCATAGCCAGTCTGCGATTGGTCGCGGTGCTTGAAGGTCCCAGTGGAGGCGAGCTGGTCGGCCCACTCCTGCGCGTGACGGGCGAGCGTATCCGACCAGCGCAATGGCGGGGCTCCCACTCGCACCCGTTCCTGATTGTGAACCTGCAGAAATTCCACGACCTCGGCAGGCGCCCGGGCGCCCTCAGGATTCGCCCGGGGAACCACCACTCGCGGAGGGACGCCAGGAGCCAGATCGATCTCCACGGTACGCGGGACGACCGGAGTCCCCGGATCCACGCCCACCGTTCGCGGAACCTTGGGCGCCTTGCCTCCTGCGACGAATCCACCCCCACCGCCACCGCCGAGCGTCACTTGCTGCTGCCGGGCTGCCGTGGCGGTGTGGGACAGGAGCACGCGCCCTCCCAATTTGAAGATCCAAACATGCGTCGCGTAGGTGGCGATGGCGGTCGGCTGGTCGCCGGGTTGCTGCGGGGGCAGTTGCCCGTAACTTTGCTGGCCGCCGGAATAGTTGACCCAAACCATTTCCACCGGCTGTCCCGTTAGGTTGGTGACCAGCAGTTGGACGGACGTCGTGCTGTCCTGCGAGCGCACTCCAGCTCCCTGCGCCTGCCCGGGAGGATTCTGGGGCGGCTCGTCCGCGTCGGGTTTTTTCTTCTTCTTGTCAGCGGCGAGAGCGCCGTCCGGAAACAGCGACAAGCCAACCAGGCAAGTGGCAACAACGAAGAGGAAGGGTGTTTTCATGGCTGATTATGCTTTGGCGATCGCGCGCACATTCACCCACACGTGGACGTGCGGAGCGCCACGGAAATACCACACCATATTGGGCCCCTCGAGCTGCCAGACGTCCCAGACTCCGTCGTTGCCGATGTCGTGGTTCTTGAAGAACGCCATGTGCAGTTTGTCGAAGCCCGCAGCCTCGATGTACTTCAAGGCCTCATCCGAGTCCTGTTTGCGGAAGGGGGCGAGCAGATCGGCCATGACCATGCGCACATGCGCCCTTTGGTCGGCGGAGAGATCCCCCACGCCAATTCCACGCAGCCCCTCGCTCGTGCCCTTCAGCTTCACGGTCTCCATCCCCTGTTCCAAACGGCCACTGCCGAGCAGGGCTACTTCGCGCTGTTTACCGTCAAGCATCTGGAACACTTCGTTGGCCCGTTTGGCCTGATACCAATACGCGTTGCCGGGATGATCGGGCTTTTCATTGAAGCCCTCTGCCGCATGGCCGTAGAAAATCGGTCCGCCAAAGGCCGTCCCCTCGACGGAATCGCCATCGCAACGGCGGGTGCAGTGCCGCCCGGTGATGACGAATTCAAATTTGCCCGTGCCCGGCTCGCCAAAGAGCGCGATCGAAGAACTGCCGAAGCCGGCTTTGCCACTGTCGCTCTCGACCTGCTTGTAAACCTTCTCCGCGTATTCCGGCGAATGCAGGCCGAGGAAGATCTCCTTCACCATCTGATTCTGGTCAGCGTCCAGGAAACTGCCGATCGGCTTTTCGGTGATCTGCCAGTTGTTGTCCACCTCGGACCGCAGCGGATGATCGAAGGAAAAGCACAACTCCTTGCGCTGGTCCGCGCGGAGCGATTTGAAAAGCGTGGCGACCAGGGTCTCGGAGGAGTCGCCAGGCGAGGCGCGACCGATGAGCGGAACGGCGCCAAGGGCAGCGGACGCGGCGAGCGTGGTCTTGAGAAAATCGCGCCGGGAAAGGCCGGCGCAATCAGGGCACGATATGGGATGGGATGGCGTGTTCATGGGGTAGCGGAGGTTACCGCATCTGTGAAACACGGAAAAGCCGCATTTTCCGGCGAAGTCTTTTCCGGCTGGCGCGTTATCTTACTATCCATGCCCAGCCCCCGACATCGAGATTGGTTGCACCGGGTCCGTTCCGGTGAACTCCGCCAGCTCTTCGAGCACGTCCCGGGCACACTTTTTTTCGCCAAGAACACCGTAGGGGAGATCATGCTCGGGAATCGCCCCTTCGTGGAGCGCTGTGGGTTCGCCTCGGAAGAAGAACTCATCGGGCACACCGACCAGGAAATATTTCCGCCGCACATGGCGGCAAAATACCGCGAAGACGACCTCGAAGTGATGCGGACCAGGCGGCCGATGCTGCAAATCGTCGAGCTTTTCCCGAATCGCCACGGCGAACCCGTGTGGTATGTCGCCGATAAACTGCCGCTCTTCGATGAACGCGCGCAGGTCATCGGCATTTGTGGCGTGGTGCGCAGCTATGAAGGTTCGAAACGCGCGCTCCAGCCCTATCTCGATCTCGCTCCCGTGGCGGATTACATAAAGGCGCACATCGGCGAGCCGATCTCGGTGAAGCAACTGGCCCGAATCGCCGGGCTGTCCGTCCGGCAGTTTGAAAGAAAATTCCTGGAAACTTTCCGGACGACGCCCAAGCACTATCTCATGCGGCTCCGGGTGCTGCTGGCTTGTGACACGCTGCTCGAGACGCGCCAGTCGATTACCGAGATCGGGCTCGCCGCCGGATTCTGCGACCACAGCGCCTTCGCCCGGCACTTTCGAATCCACATGGGCATGTCCCCCCGGGAGTACCGGCGGAAGTACGGGGCAACCCGCCCACCGGTGGGCCAAACACCCTCCTCGCCAAAATCACTCGCCCCCCTCAAACTCGCGGCTCCATGAAATCATCCCTCCTTCTTCTCCTCTGCACATTCGGTCTTGTTGCGGCGCAAGCCGCACCGGTCCCACTCTTCGATGGCAAGACCTTCGAGGGCTGGGATGGTGATACCGCGAAAACCTGGCGGATCGAAGACGGCACGCTCGTGGGCGGCTCGATGGCGGAGAAAGTGCCCCACAACGAATTCCTGGCGACGAAGAAGAGCTACGGGAATTTCGAACTGCGGCTGCAATTCAAACTGACCGGCACGGAGGGCATGATCAATGGAGGCGTGCAGTTCCGAAGCGAGCGCATCCCGGATCATTTCGAGATGATCGGCTACCAGGCCGACATGGGCGAGGGTTACTATGGAGCGCTCTACGACGAGTCGCGCCGCAAGAAGGTGCTCCTCGCCCCCGCACCTGAGGTGATCGCCAAGGCCCTGAAGCTCAATGAGTGGAACGAATATCGGATCCGCTGCGAAGGCCGGCACATCCAGCTCTGGGTGAACGGCGTGCAGACCGTGGACTACACCGAAACCGACGAATCCATCGTGCAAACCGGACGCATCGCGGTCCAGATCCACGGAGGCGGCAAGGCGGAAGCGCGCTACAAGGATCTGGTGATCGAAGAGCTGCCGTGAGGCTGGTTGCCGGTCTATTGCTGCTCCTGGCGTACGCCGGCGGCGTCCGGGCGGAAGCGCCTGTGGCGGTGGTCCGCGACGCGCACTCGGCGGCTGCCCGGGATCTGGTTGATCTGGCCTCGCTGGACGCCGGTTTCCGGTTCGATCTTCGCTACGCCACACCGAACAATTTCACAAAAGCAACGCTGTATCCGGTGGCAAAGGCCTATCTGCACCGGAGCGCGGCCGAAGCATTGGTCAAAGTGCAACAGGAACTTGCCGCGCAAGGACTCGGTTTGAAAATCTTCGACGCGTATCGACCGCTCTCGGTGCAGCAGCGCATGTGGGATTTGATTCACGACGACCGCTACGTCTCCAATCCCGCGCTCAATGCCGGGCGTCATACCCGCGGCACTGCTGTCGACCTGACCCTCGTCGATCGCGAAGGCAAGGAACTGACGATGCCCACGTCTTTCGATGACTTCACCGAGCGAGCCCACCGCGACGCTCCGGGGATTCCCGCGGAGGCCGCGCGTAATTCCAGGTTGCTCGAAGCCACCATGCAGAAACACGGTTTTCTCCCCTACCCGTTCGAATGGTGGCACTTCGATCTTCGTGATTGGAAAACGCATCCGCCGCTCGATATCCCGCTGGACCAGCTCCCTTAAATCTCAATCCACCGGCCCCCATGCCTACCATCGCTGTCCTCGGCACGTTCGACACCAAAGGAGCGGAACACGGTTTTCTCGCGGAGACGATTCGCGCGCGCGGCCACGAGACCCTGCTCATCGATGTGGGCAGCCTCGGCGCCGCCACGATCCCACCGGATGTCGGCGCCGAAGAGGTCGCGGCCGCCGGCGGGGAAGACTGGCGGACGGTATTCGCGCGGCGGGACCGCGGCGAGAGCGTCGCGCTCATGTCGCGCGCGGCGGCGCAGTACGTCGCCGGGCTCCAGGAGTGCGGGCGCGTTCAGGGCATCATCTCGCTCGGCGGAGGCGGCGGCACGGCCATCGCGACCGCGGCCATGCGGGCGCTGCCGATTGGCTTTCCGAAGGTCATGGTGTCCACGCTGGCCAGCGGCAATACCGCGCCCTACCTGGGCACAAAAGACATCGTCATGGTGCCCGCGATCGTGGACGTGGCCGGCATCAATCGCATCTCGCGCGCAATCTTTGAAAACGCCGCCGGCGCGATCTGCGGAATGGTCGACGCAGCTGAGCAGCGCAGGCACCGTCCGGTGGCGGACAAATCGTTGATCGTCGCGAGCATGTTTGGCAACACGACGGATTGCGTCAATGAAGCGAAACGAATCGTGGAGGAGGCTGGCTACGAAGTGCTGGTCTTCCACGCCACCGGCTCGGGCGGACGCGCGATGGAATCATTGATCGAGAGTGGCATGGTGGCGGGTGTGCTCGACATCACGACCACCGAATGGGCGGATGAACTCGTCGGCGGTATCCTCGGCGCGGGCCCCCATCGCCTGGAAGCGGCCGCCCGGCGCGGCGTGCCCGCGATCGTGGCGTCGGGTTGTCTCGACATGGTGAACTTCGGCGAGCCGCCCACGGTCCCCGCGAAGTTTTCCGGACGCACCTTCTACCACCACAATCCGCAGGTCACCCTCATGCGCACCAGCCTGGAGGAGTCCGCGGAATTAGGCCGCATCCTTGCGGAGAAAATCAACCTGTCCACCGGCCCTGTCACGGTCCTGCTTCCGCTCAAGGCCATCAGTGTGATCAGCGCCGCGGGGAAACCGTTTTACTCCCCGGATGCGGATGCGGCTCTATTCGCCGCGCTCAAGGAGCACCTGCGAGCGGACATCCCCATGATCGAACGGGACGCGGAGATCAACGATCCTGCATTCGCGCGGGCCTGTGCCGAAGCGCTGCTGGCGCAATTGGCGAGCGCTTGATCAGTAGTACATTTTCTCTTCGCGCGGCAGGTCGTCGACCTTCCACTTGCTGCACCAGATGCGGATGAAGCGCTTCGGGCGAAAACCCTCGAGTAACAAGGTGGGTTTGAAACGGATACGGACACCGCTGTCGCCGGGAATCGGCTCGACCTTCGTGCTCTCGAGCATGGGACCGGCCTTGCGGTCATTGATTTGATCCCAGGTGCGCAGGTTTTCCTCCGCGACGGCGGAGGTGATGGCCATGGGATCGACGCGGCCAGGACCCGGGACGAAGGCAGGACCTTTGGCGGCCTCCGCGATCGCGGCGTTTGAGGGAAAATCGTCCATGAGCTTGAGGTCGAATCCGCCGAAGAGCGTGACCGTGAGGATGCCCTGCGCGTTGTCCACCTCATCGATCCACCCGGCGAGCCCGCGCTCACGGATGAACTGGCGATGCACCTCGAGTTGATGGGCCGCGGCCACGGCGCGGCTCTCGGTGTCCAGCCAGATATCGACGCAACGCCCCGGCCCCTTGAGGGTGGCGTAGGTGAGGTTGACGACCAACGATTGCCCCTCCGCAAGGTCGGAATAGTCGCCAAAGCCGCGTCCTTTCCAGATCCGCGTGCTGGCGGCGATTTGGAAATTCGTGGGCTTGGCATCCACTTGATCCTTTGCGGGACCGACGCCGGTGACCGTGATCACCATCTTCTCCCAGTCAATGGCATCCAGGCGCCAGGTCTTTCCCAGGCGCACGTTGTAGCTGAAATCGTCCTCGAGACGCAGAGGCCGGCAAAAATTCGCCTCTTCGCACACGCGCTTATCCACCGTGTCCAGCTTTGCCTTCAGATCCTTGGCCATGGCCACATCGGAATAGAACTGGCCGTGCAAATGCGTGCCGATGGGAATGTCGCGCAGATCCGCGGGCGCCCCATGGTAGCTCAAGGAACCGTAGGGCAGCATGACGAACGGGAGCGCCAGATCCCAATTGCCGCGCCGCTGGGCATCGGTCCGATCGATCCGGAGCATGCCGGCGCGGTTGACGTGATCGACCGCAATCAATTCCCCGCCGATATAGTGTGCGGTGTCCGCCGGAGGGAACTCGCCGGGTTTGAGTGCGAACGGCTTTTCGGCATCAGCGGCCCACGACGCGATGGTTGGAATCAATGAGCAAACGACGATCAGCAACGAGTAGCGAAGAGAGGGAATCCGGGGAAGCATGCGATTGGGAGGTATAACCCCGATTGCTCGGTTTTCTTCAATCCGGAATCATTCCGTGCCTGATCATTTGTGAGTAATCCCTCGAGCAGTTCAAAAAATGCTGTTGCCGCCGGAAGGAGACACATGGACCGGGTGCAGGGTTGATCTCATTGGCCGCGTCCCCCCTCGCCGCCATCCTCAGGTATGAAGGAGTTCCGATCTCCCCCGGCATCTACAATGGCGATGGTGAAGAAAGGCAGAGATCTGCTCGCCCGAAAGGCGCCGGCAACCGCCAGCACCTCGACCACCATCTCGAAGGAAAAACTGTCAGGTTTTGCGCATCCCGCCAATGATTTCCGCGCCGTCCGGTTGACTAGCGTGAAGATCAAGTTCTACACCTGCAAGCTGAACGCGGTTGTCCTCCCAACAATATGTCCACCTCCTTCCTCCCCTCCTCCATTTCACGCCGGAAACTCATCGGATCTGCCGCCGTCACGGCCGGGCTCGCTTTCCTGCGCGAGTTTACTTCCGAGGCGGCAGATCCCGCGGCCAACGTGGCCGATAAAGGTTCGGCCATTCGCATCTCGAAGCTTTCGGCGTTTACCGTGGGGCCCAAGGCGTTCTTGAAAATCGAGACGAACCAGCAAGTCACTGGCTGGGGTGAAATCACGGGGCTCGATCCTGACGTTGCCGGTGCACTGGCCCGATCGTTGTTCGAACTCCTGGACGGCGAGAACCCGACGCGCGTCGAGCATCTCTGGCAGAAGCTTTACCGCTCGCATCGCGACATCCGCGGCGGGCCTTTCATGACCCATGTGATCTCGGCGATCGACATGGCCCTGTGGGATATCACGGGGAAGCTGTATGGTGTGCCGGTCTATCGGCTGCTCGGCGGGCCCACGCGCGACAAGATCCGGATGTATTCCTCGCCGAAGGCATTCAAGGTCGGCACCGGCGGTCCGCATCCGTGGAGCGGCAATCCCAACGACATCGAGCGCCTGGTCAAGATGATCGCGGATGCGCGCCAAAGAGTCGGCCCGGATGGCAGCGTGATGTTCGACGCCCACTGCGCCGTCCCGCCGCCCATGCTCATCCAGTTGGCCGCGGCCATTCAGGCCTACGATGTCCTCTGGATCGAGGAACCCGCCGTGCCGGGGAATATCGAGGTCTTCAAGCGCCTCAAGGAGGCCATCCACATTCCGCTGGCCACCGGCGAGCGCGACCGGACGATCTGGGGAATGATTCCCTACTTGCAGGAGCGGTGCATCGATATCCTGCAACCCGATGTGGGCCACACCGGCGGCATCAGCCAGGTCAAGAAAATCGCCACGCTCGCTGAGGCTTACAACGTGCCGCTCGCCCCACACAACACGTGCTCCGAACTCGGCCTCACGGCCAGTCTCCACGCCGTCGCGGCCATCCCAAATTTCCTCATCCAGGAGGGATATCTCGACGGCCACCTCATGCCGCCCGGGGTCGCGAACAAGAACTGGACGCAGGACAAGGACGGCTACGCGTCTCTGCCGGAAGGACCCGGTCTTGGAGTCGAGATGGATGAAAAGCGCATGGCGGAAGTCGCCGCCGATCCGACGCGAAAGAAATTCAAGTGGCCCCGGCCAGGGTCGCTCGACGGGTCGGTGATGGATTACTAAATTCGAAGACAGTAGAAAACCCTGTGAAATAGGGCTTGGGAGGCGGCATGCGCACAAATAGACGCCCAAGCAGTTGTCATTGCGGGAATTCCTTGCGGCATTGCGCGTCGAATGACCACGTTTCAACGGAGCCATGATTTCGCTATCTTCCAAACCGCCCGACACAGCATTCAATCGTTTCGCGCGCGACTGGTTTCGCCTCCTCGCCAACGAGCAATTCGCACAGGCAGTCGCGGCGCTCGACGAACCGACCAGCTACGGAGTCGGGTGGTCTGCCGAGTCCATTCAACACGCGCTTCGCGACTATTCACCGAATGCAGTCGTCACCGACCCCGACGTTCTTCCGCCTGACAAGTATCAAAGTCTCATCACCTTTTCCGACGGTCGCGGCTACGCATTCGACTGTTCTGTTCCGCTCAATGGCGAGTGGAGCGATCTTACAGCGCAGTTCGAGTTTCTCCGGCGTCCGTCCGGCTTCGCAGTCGTCCTCCAAAACCTTCACGTGCTTTGACCCTTTCTCCGAACCGCGGCAACGCAACTGCGCGTCACCACGACTCGTTAAGCCGCCAGCAGTGCAATCTTGATTCTCTGGACGGTGGAGACGCCCTTGCCTGTAATCTTGGCAGCGTTGCGAATGGACGAGTGGGCCGGGTGAGCCTAGAGCGTCTTCTTGTTAATCTGCTGCAGTCGTTTGTAGCGACAGCGCCGTCTCCCAACGTTGTCATCCTGAGCGTAGGGAGGGAGCCTAAGCGACTGACCGAAGTCGAAGGACCTCCAATATCAGCCTTTCCTCACTAACGCGAGAGCGGGAGTCGCTCGGGAATCAAGGAAAATGGGACCTGTAGCGTGGGGGTGAAGCTCCGCACAAGAACCCACGGAAGTTGGAGGTCCTTCGACTCCGCCATGCTTCCCCGCTCCGCTCAGGATGACAAGCAGTGGAGGACGCGTAACCGCGTGGGAAGAATGAAATGGGTGGGTAAACGCCTTGGAATGGGTGGGAAAGCGGGCGGTTGACCGATAGTCCGCTCAGCGGACTATCGGCGCTTCTGGGAGCCGAGAGGCCGGCGCGATGGGTCCGCGCACGGGTCGCGGATGTCGCGCAAGGCCCAAGGTCATTTTCCACCCTTTTCCAACCAATCCCAGACGGTTCGGTTCTGTCCAGGTAGGGTTTGGCCGCGTGCCCACTTCTCAAACTGCTCGAAAACGGGCGGATCGTACCGTTCTCTCAGCGTTGCTGCGTCTATCCGAAGGTCGGAGGGATGAAACGAATACGCACCCGGTTTCCCTTCTTCGCGGGGGGCGGTCAGGTTGTAAGCCACTCCGTTTCGGACAAGCCGGCGTGTTTTGGTCAGGTCGGTTTTCGCGTAGTCGTCCAAAACGCTTTGCTGGTCTTTGGGCTTGTCCTGCTCCTTGGCCGCGATCCGAGCGGTGTCCTGGACGGTGAGCGGCACGACCTGACACCGGCAGCCCCATTCCCACGGCGGGTAATGCGTTTTCCAAAACTCGTGATCCGCCGGCAGGACAACGCCATCGAGCGCCGCGTGGGTACCGCGAACGTGACCGTCTCCGAGGGTGAGGTATTGCCAATTCGGGAACAGGTCGCGCTGTGCATCCTGCACCTCATACTGGCCCGCCGCGTAGGCTTGCTGTCCGTGCGTGCGTATCAGCAGCTCGGCTCGCCGCTCGGCGGCCCGCCGCTGCCCCGCCTGGTCTTCGGCGCTGGCATCCGAGTCCACAAAATAGGGACTGATCTCCGAAAGAAGTCCTTTCTTCGTTTCGTTCCAGTCTGCCCCCTCGGGGATTTTCGCGATGAGATCCCGCGTCCGCTGTAAAACGTCGGCAGCCTGGATGCCTGCGACGGTGAATGCCCGCGCCTTGAGCTCCGGCAAGAGCTTGTTGAAGGCGGTGCGCGCAAGCGCCGGCTTGTCCGCGATGAACGCGACGGCTTCCTTGTTTGGTGTCGGTGCGAATAGAAATTGCGCCATAACTCAGAATCGGAGAAGGCCCGCGAGGGTATCGCGGTAGGGTCGCCAAGGACTCGCGGATGCCGCGCCTTGGTGGTGGCCGGCCCGAGGCCCGCGCAGCCATGAACCCATGCTAGGATGGCTGCGCGCCCCTGGTGTCGGAGATGCCGCTTCCGCCAAGCGGCACGGCAAGGTCTCGGCTATCCGTGTGGGTATTTTAGCGCTGCAAACGCGGGGTGATCGTTGCGAATGAACATGCCGCGCTGTTCGCGTTCCTTCCCGATGGTCAAGGCACAGTCCGCCCGGTCGGCGACATGTTTGTAAGCTAAGTCCGGGTATGCACTCGGGTCTGCGGGCCTGGAGTTCGGGTCGCCGAAAACGTCCCGATTCATCGGAAACCCGCCGAGTGCGATGATGATGCCGGCGATTTTGGGCGCGTCCTCCTTCTTTCCGAAGGGTGGAAGCACCTTCGCCAAATGTGCTTCGGTCTCCGCCCTCACAAGTCCGGCCTCTTCGTGCGCCAGGCTGACCAACTGATTTTCGAGGGCTTCGACGACAGGGATGAGTGCCATGATGGCGGCGTATCGCTCCTGCATAGTCCGACTTATCACATTAGGCAGCATTTCCAGCCGCACCCGCCAGCCGGCAACCTGCATCAGCTTCTGTTCGTCAACTGCGTCTCCGGTGGCGATGTAGTCCGCAATGGCCGATTTCAGCCTGTCCTCTTCCTCCTTCAGTGCGGTGAGTCGCGCGGTGCTCGCTTGTGCCGCGTTAAGCGCCAGGACGACTGCGGCAATGTGTGTGGGGTTTTGCATGATGTTTTGTCTATGGGTTTGGTTGGCTGTTTGAGTAATCCGGCTACGTCGGGTAGGTGAGGGGCTCCCAGTGCTCCGCCCCCTGCCATTCCGTGCACCGTGTGTAAGTCCGTTTCCCTTTCGTGCATCGATCCGGCCCGCCCAGCCATTCAAAGTCACTCTTCCGCGCAAATCCCGCCGCACCCGGCGGATCCTGTCGCTTGCCGCTCGCATCACCCACGTCCTCCGGTTTGGTTAGGTGGATCGTCGTCCGGCGGATCACCGGCTGATACACGATGTAGCTGTCCTGCCCCTTCTCCTTCATCGATTTATATTCCTCAATACTCCACGCCGGCTCTTTGTGGCTCTCCTCTACATAATCGCCGTGAAAATATCCCTCCGTCGGAGGATCAGCGCTCAGGCTCTCCCAATCCTCCCACGTCCGCTGCTTGCCCTCCTTCTCATCGATGATCCCGTTCTTGAACTTCGCCCGCCCCTCGTAGAGCCGCCCGCAGTGCGGGTTCTGTTCGATCCCTTTTTGCACCTCCATAAACTCGATCTCATACGTCGGGTCTCCCAGCGGCTCCGTCGAGTAGCTGCTTTCGCCGCCCGTCGCCGCTTCAAGCGTGATGTCGAGCCGCCCCGCCCCGCCATCGAGTTCTACCTACTTCACCGAGGTCACCTTCAGAGCCGGCGCAAAGCCCGCGATCGATTGCCCGATCAGCGGCTGCTTCGCCAGGCACGTCTCGTAAGGCCCCTGGTAATCCGTCGTGATCGTCAGCTTCGTCGCCTGGGTCTCATAGTGCACCTTCCCCAGCGTCAGCAGCTTCGTCCCGCGCCACCGCGAGCCCCCCGCCGGGTCCGCGCTCTCCGATAGTGGTCCTCCGCCAAAGCTGCTCATCTATTGCTTCCTCCCGGTTGTGGCGATTGGAACTGCTTTCTCGCCGCCTCCATCAATGGCTCCATTTTCGAAACAAGCTCTGGGGTTGCAATAACACCGATCACGACTGCGATCACCTCTCCCGCCGAAGTCGTGAACAACGATACCCTGCCCCCGTTCGTAGGCGCTATGGTGAGAGTCTTCTGGATGAAGTCGGGGGCCATTCTCTGCCTGTGATTCCACTGCTTAGGCGTTAGAACATCAGCGGGCGGCACGTAGTCGCCTGAAGTTCGTTCCTGGGAGATGCGAAGCGGCACTTCCATTAGAACGTCGCCCCCCCGTTGTCCTTCGCAGTCCCAGCCGCCGTCAGCAGCCGGTTCGTTTCGGTTACTTTGTCAATCAGCGCCCGCGTGTTGCGCGCCGTGTCCTCCGCCGCCCGCTGCCCGCGCACCCCACCGTCCCCGCCGATGAATCCGCCGATCTTCGCCAGCCGATCGCTCGGCGTCTGCATTTTCGTCGCCTCGCTCGTACTCGCGGGAGAGATCCCTGCCGCCGCCGAGGCCGCGGTCTTCGCCGCCTCGATCGCCGCTGGCAGCCCCTGGGGCATCAGCGCCGCCACGAGATCCGCGAGCTGCTCACGCGCCTTTGTCGTATCCTTGTTCAACCCCGTTAGAAAATCTCCCAGGAAGCTCTGGCCCGCCCCCATCTCATTTAGCCCGATCTTCATCACCGCTGCCCCCGCCGCTTGGCCAGCTTCCGCATTTCCCTTGATCCGGTCCCTCGATTCATCACTCATCACCTTCCGCCCCAGGATCGTCGAGGAGTTCAACACCTCCGCCAGTTGCGCCGCGATTCCAGCGCCGATCTGCCCTGTTATTCCCGCAAAGACCAGCGACAGCCCATGGAACATCTTCGTCATTCCCGGCCCCACCACCGCCATCGTTGTCGATAGCTTCTGCGCCAAAAATGCTATCGCATCGCCGAAGCCGACCTTCAGCGACAGTCCCACTAGTTCGCCGAGCCTGCCAGCGCCCGACGCATTGCGCAGCAGGCCGATTCCCCACGCCACCTGCTCCCCCCACTTCTTCGCTGTGACCGCCAAGGTGTCAGTTAGGGCAATGCCCTCCACGAGCAGCGGCTTGAGCGCGGGAAGAATCGGCGTCCCAAATTCTCGAAAAACACCGTTCACGCCGTCCTTCAGCGTGCTCATTAAGCCCGCCCAAGTATTACTCTGCTCCTTCATCATGCCCCCAAAACGGCCCAGCGCCGCCTCCATGATGCCCCACACCCCGTCGCCCTTCTGGCCGGCTGCCTGGAGTTGCTCGATCTGCGCGCGCGTATCTCCGGAGACGATACCGAGTTCCTGCATCCGAGCCATCGCTTCCCCGACCGGACGGCCCGATTGCAACCCATCGTAGAGCCTCCCAACCCAAGTCGCGATCTCCGCAAATGACTGCTGTGTGCCGCTCGCCACGTCTCCTACAAGCGTCAGTCCCTTGCCCGTCGCCAGCGCTCCCTTTGTCAGCGTTTCAAGCGTGCGGCTCGCCGCCGCAACTTCTGGCAATTCAAAGGGCGTGTCCGCAGCGAATTTAGACAACTCCTTCATTCGCGCCGTCGCCGCTTCCGCGCTGCCCAGCAACACCTTGAAGCCCACCACAAAGCCTTCCATGGTCGAGGCTTCATCGATGGATTTCTTGAAGCCTGCCACCGCCGCACCCACGAGGCCCAAGCCCCCCGCAAGGCCAGCAATCGCTCCGACCTTCGCGACCATTCCTCCTACCGCGCCACCAACGCCAGCCAGGGCGCCCTTCAGCCCACTGAGCGCTGCCAAAGCAGGGTTGGCGTCCAGTCCGATGGCGTAAGCTATATTAGGCATCGCTCGCTAAGTGGGGAAGATTGCTGTCGGCAAAAGCGCCAGGTCTCGTGATTCTACTTGGCGTCGCGGGCGCTTTTCTTGTCCCCACCGATCGCGCTCATCCCGGTAGCCATGTTCTCCGCGATGGCTGCAATGATCGCCGGCACTTCCGCAGGAGGCATGCTCTTCACAAGGCGGAGCGCCTCAGCATCGAGAGCCGCCAGGCCACGCGTCAATGCTTCCTGTGCAGCCATCGGATCGTTGAAGATGAAGATCGCCCGGGAGATGTCACGAATACCCTGCGCTTTGGAGGCACTCTCCGGGTTCGCGTAATACGGGTGCTGAATTTCCTCAAGGAGCCACGCGATACCAAGGCTGAACGGCTCTACAAAGATGGAACCGACTTGCCGACGCTGCGCTTCGAATGCTTCCCGTATGACGTGCGGAGGTTGACTGCTGTTTGGTCGGATCGGTCGTGTCATAGTTTGGTGGGTGTGTAGCGCGGTAACGCCAAGATGGGTGAGGAAGGAAAGAAATGGAGAAGCAGTTGCCCAAACGTGCTGAAACCGAAGCGCTCGGCGGCATTGTCAGCGATGCCTGGGACGCGACGTTTGATGGCCGCCCGCCGAATCGCACCCACCTTTTCCTGGAAGATTTTGACGCCGAGCCGCTTCCCGATATACGCGAGTTGGAAGCGCTCAAGTGGATCGTTCCACAGCGCTCTATCCAGCGCCTCCTCAATTCTCAGACGGTGCCGAAAGCTGTAGAAATCTTGGTTCTCCGCAAGAAGAGCGCCGCTGCACTGCGCGGGCGTCATGCCAATGCGGCGCGCGAACGTCGCCGCCGTTTCGTTGCGGCTGGCGAGATATACGCGGAGAGCGATGCGGGCCGCCGCGTATGGGGCGGAGGCTTCGTTGGTGGACGTTGGCACGATTCGCTTTAGAGACGATTTCCGCCGTTGCGTCCAATCGCGCTGCGAAGTCTGCGAGGAAGTCGAAATAGGTTATCGGCCTGCCCGTTGCCTTGCGCCGCAACTTCGCGTAGTCGTCGCGCCATGCGCGCTTCTATCTCTGCTCACTTCACCGATCTTGTCTGCCTGGACGTTCCATCGAAACTCGCCGGCGCGGCAATGCCCTCAAGGATCGTGATGTTGCAGTGGGGCAGGAATGAAAGCGCGATCGGACCTATCTTCGTGGGCATGAAGACGCTCGCCGCCGCGCGTGAGTGGCCGGTCCTTGGCTTTGGGGAGGTCGTCATTGACTTCAATCACAACTCCGTGCCAGGGCATCCCAGCTACAAGGGGGAGCCCGTTCCACTGGCGGCCAGGAGCTGCACTCTATCAGTTGTGCCAGGAGAGGGTTTAGTCTTCGAGAATATCCAGTGGACCGACGAAGGCCGGGCGAATCGCGCGAATTACCCCGACCTTTCTCCGGCTGTGAAGACCGACGCGGCCGGCGAGGTGCTTTTCTGTCACTCCGCAGCGGTGGCGCGCAACGGTGCTGTGAGCAACCTGCATCTTTTGTCGGCGGGTGGCCGGTTGCCGATGAGCGAGGCAGAGCGCCACATCGCGCAAACGCTCGGAATCAGCGAAGAGAGATGGCACCGCACCGGCCATGCCGCTGACCTGCTGACATTCGCGGCCACCCAAAGCCTTACGTCGAGCGAGAGCGCCGCCGAGGTCGCCACGGCTTCACTTCGGGAAAATGTCTGCCTCCTCCTTGGGCTCCCAGACGATGCGACAGACGACGATATCAACGCGGCCCTTGCGGATTTGGAAGCCGGGTTCACGGACATTGAAAAGAAGAAGGGCGCACAGCGGCACGCCACCGAATTGCAAGCCATGAAAGAGCGCCTTAAAGCCCTCCAAGGCAATCAATCCGCCGACGCGGCGCAAGAAGCCGGCCAGTTGCGCTACGAGATTGCGCGCGGGGAGGAGGCACAGCGCGGCGTGGTGGGGCTATCGGCCACAGTCCCGATCTCGGCGACTGATCGCGATGTCATGCAACGACTCGGCTTGTCGGAGGCGCAATGGCGCAAGTACGCCTGAACATGCGATTTCGTCACCTCGGCGTTGCGCTGTAATCGCCTCGCTGACCCTCGGCGAAGGTCCGCGAAAGGCTCGGAGCCCCTTTTCCGGCCTCGGCAGCGGAGCGGGTGTTTACCCGAAAAGACGACTGGCGGGCTTTCTAGCCCGGAAAGCGCTCGCTGGCGGGCTAAATATCGAGGGCTTTACGGCAAGCCACGTCGATGATCTCGCGGACCGGCTCAACCGCACCGGACGCGAGATCGCCGTTGGGTTGGAAGGGAAAGAACGGACGGGCGTGGATCGTAACCTGTTTGGCAAAGATCGTCCTTCCGCCGATCTTGAACACGAGCGCTTTGCCCTTGGCGCGGATGACGCCGCCAAGTTGGTGGATGGCCGCGTACTGCCGGTCGCTGCCGATGCTGACACCGTTCCGGGTCACGTTCGTGATGCGGATCGAAGACATGAGCAGCCCCTTAAAAATCAAATTGCTCGGCGTACCGTCGCGTTTTGCTTTCCACGGTGCTGGCCTGAGCGATGGATCGCGAAAGCTTCGCCTGGTCAAACTCACAAGCTGCGTTCCCACCGCGAGCCAAATGGGCTTCGGGTCTTTCAGCGCTTTGATTTTCTTCGTGAGATCCGGCGTCACGCTGTCTCGGGTGACTCTGATTTGAAGTCCGCTAGTCATGGCCCCTTATAGGTTGGCGTCGCCCGGTGGAAACTTCCCCCAGCCCCGTTCTTCCAAAAACTTTTCCGCTTCGTCACGCATCCACTCCGGCAAATGTGGCAGTTGCCCAAGAAAGAGTTTTTTGGCTGTGGCCCGCTGTTCTTCGCTGAGTTCATTCCACTGCTTGAAAAGCTGCGCCCAGCGGGCCATCCATCGGTTGATTTCCTCGGCGATCTCGGCGGGGTCGTCCGCCGCGTTGCGACTGGAGGGGGACGTGTGAATTTTGCCTTTTCTCTTCATAGGGTCACACCGCCTCCGGTGTTTTGAGAATTTCAGTGAGCGCTTTTTTAAGGGATTGCTGGAGAGCGCGAGGCAGCTTTGGCGCGACTTGCTGGCAGAACAGGGTGTTGATCTCCAACTGCTTTTCCGGGGTGAGCTTTGGCCATCGTTCGACGCGCACCCCCAGACTCGTCACCGCTTCGGCAAGTAGCCGTCCGGCATCACTATCCACATTCGGCGTAGTGCGGCCCTCCAGGGCGGCGATCTTTCCGGCAATGGCCTGTTGTACTTGGCCAAGGCCCATTTCGCCGTTGAGGATTTTCGGCTCCCACTTCGAACGCAGTTGCCCGTATTCGCCAAATTTCGCGTGGATCTCCTTGGCCCTGAACAACAGACCCCGCCCGAATCCGAGTTTGTCCGCTTGCTCCTGCGCGGTGCTGCCCATGCCCGGCCTCGCCTCTTCTTTGCCGGCCATCATGCCGCGAAGATTGTTGAGCCGCCGATGCGAGCTCTCCGCGATGGCCGCTTCCATCAACGGAAAGCACAGGTAAGCGAGTGCCGATTTCGTCAGATGCTTTCGAGCCGCGAGCGAATGAATCATCACGCTGGTAATGTCTTTTTCATCGATCTCGAGTACCGGTACTTCGGCCAGCGCGAGCGCGAGCGCGGATTGCAGCCGCAGGCGGCCATCGATGACACGGCCCTTGGTGACGAGGAGGGGGCTCGTGATTCCCAAGTCGCAAATACTCGCGAGGATGGCGACTGAGGCGGGGTGGTTTTCGGGCAGGAGTGGCACAGATGCCGCGAGAGGGTGAATCGTTAAATTATACGGGGAGACGCAAAACGGCGCGAGTGGTGGCATTGGTGTTTGGTGTGTTGGTGGTGAGATCATCGGCCTTGGTGTGGCCGTAGCATCAACCCCGTGCTGGGGGCTCAGGTTCTCGCGCCCGGAGAAAGAGACAGGCTTCCTCAAGAAGGCGCTTCGTTATCGGCGGGTAGTACGACGCATCGCCGGCAGTCGCGGCCGCGTTTTCCTGAAACCGCCGTTCAATCGCTCGCTTCACTTTGGCAAGCCCTACCGCACCGCTCAATATTTGCGGCTCGTACTCCTCCTTCAGTTTCGGATGCTCCGCGAACGTCTTGTGCATCGCCTGCGCCATGAACACCAAGCTACGCGACACTCCTTTTGCCGCGGCCAAGTCCGTGACGGTTTGGTGGTCCGTCCGCGCGATAGCTTTCCTTTTGTCACCGCATTTAAGGTAGTCCAGACGGCGCTGTCTCGCTTGCTTGAGAGGCTCCTGCAAATACGGAACGGTGATGTACGCCAGTGCGGACGCTGTGCAGCGCTGTTGATTCATTGGGTCGTTTTGGGTTTGTGCTTTTCGAGCAGCCGCTTTGCGAAGGGGATCGCGATCCATTCCGGCATTTTGTCGGCCACTTCATCGCACCATTGAGCAGTGACCCTTTTTCGGTTTTTAACCGGAACCTCATTGCCTGAACGCGCGATCATGCTCTTGCCCAGGTCAAGCCAAAGTTGCGTCGGATCTCCCTTCGGTGTCGTCCGGCCCTCCTCGCCCGCGATCTTACCGGCCATCGCTTGTTGCACCTGTCCCAGCCCCATCTCCCCGCTCAATATTTTCGGTTCGTATTCGGCCTTCAGTTTCGGTCGCGCCGCGAATTTCTTGTGCAGAGCTCCGGCCATGAAAAGCAATCGGCGGCAGACTCCTTTTGCCTCGGCGAGTTCTCCCACGGTGTTCCCAACCGGTAGAGATGTAGGTTTCTTTTTCTCACTGGCTTTGAGGCAGTCCAGGCGGCGCTGTCTCGCTTGGTTGAGGGCATCCTCCAAAAGTGGAAAGATG
Source organism: Chthoniobacterales bacterium (assembly GCA_038228205.1). Classification (GTDB taxonomy): domain Bacteria; phylum Verrucomicrobiota; class Verrucomicrobiia; order Chthoniobacterales; family Chthoniobacteraceae; genus Chthoniobacter. The sequence continues at coordinate 55,822 of JBBRPL010000003.1, read as the reverse complement.
ATGTAAGCAAGGGCGGAGGGCGTGCAATGCTCCCGGACCGCGTGCGTGCTCAGAATGATGCTCGCCGCTTCGTCGGCCGATATTTCGATGACCCACACCCCTTCGTGGCCCGCTTCCCTTCCGCTCTTCAAACGTGTCTCGCCGTCGATGACGCGCCCGTTATGGGTGAGGAGCGGGTAGTGCATCCCGTTGTCCACAATGTCCCGCGTCATTCTTTCGACGAGACCATCGTTTGGCGGCGGGCGTAGGCGGCGCGCGGGGTGGATCGTGAGCGTGTCGATTGAAACGAGGTGAGGGAGCTGCATAGTAAAAAAGCGAGTCGCCGCGTTTTCGGCGCTGGGTTGGGTTAGGTGGAAGCCGGCGCCGCTGCTTCCTTTGCGAGTCGTTTGAGCACTGCTTGTGCGCCAATGACGCCACGCAGGAGCAGGGGTTCCCACTTTGCGCGCAGCTTTGGGTCGCTCGCGAGTATCCCTCGCAGCTTTAGGGCAAAGCTCACTGTGGTTTTGTCGACTTTGATCTCCCTCGCGATGGCCGTACTACCCCCGCGAGGGAGCGGCACTTCGAGTTCCGCCACTGCGCAATAGGCGATTGCGTTAGTGGTCGGTTTGACGGTAACTTTTAAGCCTCGCGATTGGATGACGAAGGGACGGGGAGTAGGTGAAATCTTCATTGGTGGTGGTGTCGGTGGTTTGTTGTGTCGTTTTGCTCTCGTTTATCGTCTTTGCCGTCCTTCGCCGAATCGGTCTGCGAAGCCTGAGAGGAAGTCGAAATGGGTTATTTCACCGATACACTGACCGTCTTTGACCGCGCCCCATGATTGCGCACCTTTTTCTCGTAGGCCCCGCGAGCTTCGATGGCCCGGCGCATGGCCTCGGCCTCGCCCAGCGTGTCCAGACAAAATCGACAGCATTTGCGGCGGCCTTCAGGCGTTCGCGTGTAGGCGGAAAAGAAGCGCTGCACCGTGCCGTCGCGCCGATTGCTGGCGCTCTCAAAGTAGGAGATGCCGGGAACGCCCGTGGGGCGGCGTTTGCTGACTTTTTCGTGACCTTGCAGCCGGTGGTCGGGTTTCGCGGAGGGAACAGGCTCGGTTTGGCCCCGCACCTCGATAGTCCACTCGCGGCGGCGTTGGGCGATTTCCGCAGGTAATTGCCGGCTTGGGATGTAGGCGGCGAGGTCGCTGTACAGTGTCGTAACGATTCCCGCCTGCTCATTGCGGCGCGCGTGTCCGTTGGCGCGGTCCAAGAACATGCCCACGCGCTCCACATACTCCGCCGTGCCTGCGTAATCGTGCGCGCCATTGGCGCGCGGGATGAGGACGTGTGCCGGCTCGGCGTAGGCGTCCCGGTTGAAATAGACCAGCACCTTGCGCCCGTCCAATTCCTTGCAGAAGGCCGGCGAGGAATAGAAGAAGCTCACCGGTGCGTCGGTACCTTCATCCACACGACGAATGCGCACCATGCCACGCGTCGCTTTTACCAGTGCCCAATCGCTGCACATGAGCCAGCGGCCTTGCGGCGGTTCGTCCAGTAGGCCGCCATGCTCCATGAGGCCGCGCCGCCAGGTCTCCGGCGGCACTCCACGAAAGACTTCGCCTTCAATCGACTCGGCTTCGTGGGCTTCGATGCACGCATTCAGACGGCTCATCAACTCTACGCCGCTCAGGAAGTGAATGCGCGGGTCTGCCCGTCCGTCGCGACACGCGTTGAAGAGTTTCCCCGCCCGCTCGAACGGTCGGCGCATTTGCGAACGGCCCATGCATCCGTAGATCGTGCCCTCAAACTTTTGCAGCCGATGGAAGATGCCTTCAACGGATTTCGATTTGGGCAGGTAGCTGGTGAAGGTTCGCAGAGTCTTCCATTTGGCCGCGCGTTCCGCTCCGATTCGTTCGATGTGCCAGGGCGTGAGGTTCGCGGGCAACATGCGCAATCCGCCGACGCGCTGCACATGGCCCGGCTCGCCGTTTTCGCGCTCAGTCCGTACGCCCTCGATTAACTGCGCGTCCCACGAACCGCGTTCCTTTTGCCACCCAAGACGCGGCAGACCCACCAGCGAATGCACGCGGCCCATGAGCCGCCAGATGTCCGCAGCCCGGTAGCTTGATTGCTCCCGGGCGATGAGCGCGTAGCAAAGGACGTGCTGCGAAGCAACGTCGATAACCGGGAGGAACTGCCCCTGGAGCAGCTTCGCGCCGTTTGGATACTTGGGCGACTTCGGCCATGGCACCCACCATCCCCAAATGGGCGTCGTATCGTCCGAGCTGAAGATGTCGCCCGGCAGGATGTCGAGCGTTCGCGGTTGCCACGGGCCTTCCAGTCCGTAGGCGCGGCCTCCATGGTGCCGGGCGTCCAGCAATGGGCCAGGCCGCGTGCCGGTGCGAATGCTCGGCGCAATGGTGTGTTTCGAGCGGCGGGGGTGCGCGAAGTATTCACGGATCGGAGCTGGTACCGCGGGATCTCGGGCAACGGTGCGCCATGCGAGGCCATCGCCGAGCCGCCGCGAGCCGCCCGCGACGGCACCGCTGAGATCCAGCGCGAGGCCGGCCACGCGCTTCTCTACTTCGACAACGGCGGCCTCTCCGATCTGCGCCACCCACCTTTCCCTCACGGTTTTCGCCCCGCTGTTGTCAGCCTGCTTGGGCGCCAGCGCTTCAAAGCCGCCGGCTCGGTAGGCTCTGAGGTAGCGGTGTATATTGGCAGCGGGCTCGCCGAGATCGCGGGCGGCTTGGTTAAGAGAGCCGCCGTCGTCAATGAGTGCCTGCGCCTGGACGCAGAGCGCCTCACGACGCAGAGCCTCGCTGGATTGGGCCGGGCTCATTGTTCACCCCCATCGTTGAGCGACGCCACACACCGCGTGCGGGCACTGTCTGTTTCGGCGATACAGGCAGCAACAGCGGCGGCGCTCTTGGATTGTTCCGGGCAATCGTCTTCGAGTGCGATGGAGAGCGTTTGCCAAAATTCCGGCCGCGACGCGTCACCGGTCTCGATGGCCTTCGCACACGCAATTCCGCCGATCTTGAGCAGGGCATGGTACCGGGTAATCATTGCGCACCGCCTTTCCTTGCCGGGGGCCTGTATGCCGCGAAGCGCGGTCGAAAGGAGTCCATAAACTCCTCAGGGATCACACCGGCAATGTGCGTTTCAAAAAGCCATTGAATGGCTCCCTCTGGAGCGATGTGTTGGAAGTCGAAGGTGAACCTTTTTGGGGCATCATCCACGAGATCGTTGAGCCACAGGTCAGGGTATTGCGCGAAGAAATCCGCTGTCTTCATCCACACCCCGTCCCAACACACCTGGACGACTTCGCTGACGAGGAAGTAGAGAGACCCTTTGCGGAAGAGGAAGTCCGTCTCTCCCATTCCGCTTTCCCAGTAGGCGATTTCCTCCCCACAGATGGCCGTGAGATCCGCGAGGCAGGTTATTTTGGGAGGATGAAGGGGAGCAGCTTTGCGAGGTTCGGTCCTGACGGCGCGCGCCGTCCGATCTCCCACGCCTGCAAGGTTCTTAGCTGGACCCCCCATGCCTCGGCGGCCTGGCTTTGAGTGATCCCGGCTTTTTTGCGGGCTTGTTGGATGAGCTTGGCGAAGTCCATAAGGGGACGTAGATTTTGTGCGGTTCGGCTTTTTCATTCTTAGTCGTTTGTTGATGTCGGACCAACCGCTGCCGGGCGCTATAACGCCCGGCAGCACTTTTTTGGTCCGTCTCCCACAGAACTACGCCATCTGGCGTAGTCCGTCAACCGGATTGCGTGGCGTGGTTTTCTCTGTGCGGATCGTCGTGCGCGCCGTGCACTACGAACGGCAGTGGCCGGCGCGCGCCGCTCGCCCTGGTCACACGGTTTCGAATAGTGCATACTAGGAACTATTCCTCTCTATCAACGACTTACGCCGAATGCTGGCAAAACCCGTTCACTCGCGGACGGCCAGGCGGGCTCACCTGATTTGTCTGATGTCTGATGTCCCAAATACGCCACGGCATTCTGTGTTCTTCGAATGCAGAATCTTTAGCAAAGATGTTCTCGAAACTCTTCCACCCGGCCCCTTTCTCCCCATTCCAATCATTGCGCGCAGTCCCGAACACGTCACCATTTCAAGGTTCGCTGGAGGTTGATCCCACCTCTTATGGCTCAATCTCAGCTATTCCAACCTTCCCGTGGGGTCATGGACGCCGCGGGCGTTACCCGAATTCGAAAGTCATTTCTGCCGCACAGCTCGCTCGGAATCAGAAAGGCGCTCCATGAGTGCGAAAAGCTCGGGGATAGCCCGTTCAGGCGACGGCAATTGCCTGACCGCATCGGTGATCTCCTGAGGCTCGGGCATCATGACGACTGGCTTCGGCTTCTGGGCCCATGATTCGGCCTGGAGCAGTTGCCCTTCGAGCTCGCGGACGGACGTGAAGTACTGGTCCAGGCGGTTGCGGTCCGCCGCGCCGACGGATTGCTCGAGCCGCTTCGCGCGTCCACGGACGGTACGAGGAGGCTGCGGCCGGAGCGGAGATCGTTCATCCGCGCCTCGATTTCCTGGGGCGTGCCCTGGACGAAAAGCGTGCGGTAGAGCCGCGCGAGGTTGGCCTACGGCGGGATGAGCCGTGTGATCCGGACGATCCGCAATTCCCTCGCCCCCACCCCACGCGACTCGCCAACGGACTTGCCGCCCCGGCCCTGCTGCGTAGCTTGTGCGCGATGCGCCGACCCAGCCTGCTTTTTACGCTCCTTCTCCTGACGGCGCTTGGCGCACAGGGGCAGACCACCCCGATGTCGCCCAAGGTCGTCGAGCGCTACAAACAGATGCTCGCGGCGAATCCCACGGAGGGAACGGCGCTCGATCGGCTCTGGAAGATGTACGCCGAGCAGGGCCAGACCGGGAAGTTGATCGACGAATACAAGGCGGATGGGTCGTTTGCGGCGCAGATGATTTACGGGCATCTGTTGCGTCGGGCTGGCCGGCTGGAGGATGCGGCGAGAGTCTTCGAGGGTGCGGCCAAGCTGGACGCCGGAAGTCCGCTCCCGGCGATGGCGCGGGCGCAACTGGAGAGCGGGCTGAATCATCCTGGAGAGGCGGCTGTCTCCTATCAGCACGCGGTGGAATTACTGCCGGCGGGCGATGTCCGGTTGCCGGAGATGCTGCTGCAATTGGGGGCGGCCTGGCTCGACGCGGGCGACATCAAGCAGGCGGCGGGGGCCTGGGAGAAGACGGTCGCGCTCAATCCCACGGACCTGGCGCTGCGCCGCCGGCTCGCGGAAACGTACGAACGCAATTTTCTGCCCGACCGGGCCATCGAGCACCTGACCTACATTGAAGCGCACGCGCCGGCGACCGAGCGTCCGCTCGCCCTTCAGCAAATTGCCCGAATCCACCAGGGGGCGGGCCGGCAGGACGCAGCCATCGCGGCGCTGCAAAAGGCCTTGGCGCTGACTGGGCCGGGGAACTGGCTGCGCGAGGAACTCGAATCGCAGATCATTCGCCTGCACCAGCGGTATCATCGCACCGACGAACTCGCGGCCCGCTGGAAGAAGGACGCCGCGGAAAACCCGCGCGATCTCGGGGCGTGCCTGCAACTCGTCGAACTCTACGAACGCCTCGGGATGCTCGAGGAGCAGCGCATCTGGCTGACCAAACTCACGACTCTGGCGCCGAAGAATACGGACTATCGCTTCCGCCTCGCCCGTCTGCTCATGCAGATGGAGGCGCCGGAAGCCGCCGTGCAGTTTTACGATGCGCTGCTCAAGGAGCAGCCCAACAACGCGGATTTTGTGTTCGAGCGCGCGCGGCTCGACTTGCAATTTGATGACACGAAGGCGGCGAAGCAGCGCATCGCGACGCTGATCACGGCGCGGAAGAACGACGAGACGGTCCGCGCGCGCGCGCTCGCCTTCTACGAACAGAATCGCCTCAACGACCTGGTGGAGGAACATCTCCTCGCGGATGCGGTGCCGGGCGGCGAGGACGCGCTGGCGGCCCTGACCAATTTCTATTTTGCCCAGCGCCGCGAGGAGGATGCCCGGCGAACTCTGCAACGGCTGGTGCGCCCGACCGATCCGCCGGCAAGGCAGGCCGCGGCCCAACTGCGCATCGCCCAACTGCTGCGGGCGCAAAACGATCTCGAGCCGGCCGTTGCCGCGTTGCGCGCGGCGGTGGAACTCCAACCGGAGAATCGCGAGGTGCACCTCACGCTCGGAGAGCTGCTCGCGGGACGCGGGGACTATCCCGGGGCCCAATTCGAGTTTGAAAAGGCGGTGCGCTTCAGCGCCCACGAGGCGGAACGGATCGATGCGGACCAGAAATTGTTTGAGAGTTTCCGGGCCGGGACAGCGGCTGCAGCCGCGCGCGATGGAGTTCTGGCGGCTTCCGCGCGCCCGGGGCGGGCCTTCCTGGCTTTCCCGCGCGAGGAACCCAATGGGCAGGAGCCCAATCCGGAGCTCGACAAATACCTCCTCGCGATCGAGCGCGAGGCGATCGATCAACTCACCGAGGAGTCCTGGCTGCGCCTGGCTCGCTGGCAACTCTGGAACCGCAACCAGAAGGCAGCCGTGCTGGCGACGCGGCGCGTGCTGGTGCTGAATCCGAAGTCGATTCCCGCGCACGAACTCCTGGTGAAGATCGACTCGACGCTCGGCCAGCCGCCCGCCGCGGTGCAAAGCCTCCTGACCCTGGCAACGATGGATCCCGCCAATCATGCCATCTACGAACGCCGCGCCGGGCAGATCGAGCTGCAGGCCGGGCACATCCCGGAGGCGCTGGCCATTTTCGAAAAGCTGTCCGCCGACAATCCCGGGAATGTGGACGCGCTGACGGATCTCGCCCTGACGCAGCAGCGAGCGGAGCGATGGTCCGATGCGCTGGCCACCTGGCGGCAAGTCTATGCCACCAGCCCGGTCTCGCGCCGGAAGGAAGCGCTCGCGCCGCTGCGCCGCGCTCTGGAACGTCTCAACTTGAACGAGGAATCCGCCAGTTTGCAGGTCAAGGCACTGGAGGGCGAGCCGGGCGACAAGGAACGGCTGACGGCGTTCAATGAACTGCTCAGCTTTTGCGGCCAGCACGGCCTGCTCGACTGGCTGCGCGCGCAATTTGAAAAGCGCCGCCAGCTCCGGGCCGACGATTATTTCACCGAGGTGGCGCTCGGGCGCATCTTGAAAGCAACCGGCGACGCCGCAGGAGCGTTCGAGGTGCTGGCGGATGCGTCCTACGCCGCGCCCAACCAGGCGGAGGCGCTGCCCGAGTTGATCCGCGAAGCCGAGGAGCTCCACAAGCTCGACGCCGCGGTGAAACTGCAAGGGCAACTCCTCCGGATCGCGCCCCAGGACACGCCGGACGGGCTCGAAAAGCTGGCGCAGTTGCAGGAAAAGAATTTCGAGATCGACGCCGCGGCTCGCACCTGGGAGCGGGTGGTGACGAAATTCCCGAGGGACGCGGCGGCGCTCAATCACGCCGTGGATTTTCAGATGGCGTGGGCCACGCCGGATCGGGCGCTGGTGCTGCTGCGCAAGGCTCGGACGCTCGAGCCGGCCAACCTCCGGACTCTCTCCACCCTGGCCTCGCTGGCGGTCGATGCCGGTGCGACGGCCGAGGCCGAGGATTGCCTGCAATCGATCCTGCGCCTCACGGCCGCGGAGAAACCGGGCGATCCGCTGCGCTTCCCGGCGCTGAAACCCACCGAGGCCGGACGGCTGCAAACTGCCTACCTCGCGACGGTCGGCCAACGCCACGGGCGACCGACCCCGGACGCCATGCGCGCGTTGCGGAGTTTCTGGGTGGAGGATACGCAGGAGGCGAAGGGCGACCGCGACGTGCGGCTCAATGCCATCCGCCAGCTCGCGCAGATCCTCGGCGCCAGGGGGGCCGCACCTCGGGAGGCGTGGGTCGCGCGTTGGCAGAAGGACCAGACGCACCCGAGCGAAGCACTGTGGGGACTTTTTTACGCGGGCGCCGGAGTGGCCACGCTGGATCGCATGGAAGCGATCCTGCATGAAAACGCGCAGGATCAAAAGGCGGCGCAGGCGTTCATCTGGCTGGCGCTCCAGGCGCAGCAGTACGAGCGCCTGGGCAAATGGCTGCAGGACAAGCGCCGGACGCCGGTGGAGCGCGACTTTCTATTCGTCGCGCTCGGCCAGGCCCTGGATGCGAACGCGACGCCCGATGCCGGCTTGATCGAGGCGCTCTTCGCCGAGGGCACTCACCTTCGCACGTGGCAGGCGGCCATGCTTTTCGCGGCGCGCAACCGCTTCCGGGAAGCGATCGCGCTGGGCCGCCGGGTGTTCGACCAATCCTCCACCCAACGCGCCGTCTACGGGCAGGAGCTGGCGCACTGGCATCTTTTTCTCGGCGAAATCGAACCCGCGCGGGAGATCCTTCGGTCCACGATTTCCTCGACGGCGGAGTCGCTCGACGCGCCCGTGTGCAATGCGCTGCGGGAGTACTATCTGCTGTTGCCGGAGAAGGATCGCGCGGGCTTTGTCGAATCCTACCTGCACCGCCCCGAAGCCGGGCGGCAGCCGCTGCACGCCGCCCTGGCCACGGTGCTGCTCCGCGGGCTCGCGGGGCAGGAATGGGAGGCGCGGGCGGCGCTCGATCGGCTGATCGAGATGCGGCCCCTGGCCGGGACCGAGTTGGGCGAACCCGGCAACTCCGGGAACCGGCACCTTCGGTTCATCCTCGAAACCGGCACCCAACTCCAGGCGTTGAAGATGGAGGAATTGGCCATCTATTTCTGGCAGAAGGCGCTCACCGATGAAGCGCTGGTGCTGCTGCAAAGCGACCAGACCGGCACGCTGGCCCGCGAGCTGCATCTGCGGCTTTGTGCGTTGCACGCAGCCACGGCGGCGCCCGGGGGGATGCCGGTCTGGGTGGAAGACTACGCGCGCCTCTCGCCGAATGACGGGGTCGTTCCGCTGGCGGGGTCTCTGGGCGCGATGGGCGCGCACGCCCGGGCGATCGCCCTTTTTCGGCAACTGTGGGAGCGTTCTCCGGATGATTCCGAGGCGATGCGCAATCTGCTCAACGCCTGCCGGACGGCGGGGGACAATGAGACTGCGGAGGCGGCCCTGCGGGCCTGTCTGCGCGACGGGGGCAATGGATTGCACGACGGAGCGCGGCGCGAGTTCGTCCTGCAACTGGCCGACATGCTCGAGCACAAAGGCGATCTCGAAGGGGCGCGGGTCGCGCTGGACGCCGCGATGCAAAACGCGCCGAACGATACGCGGGTCCTGCTCCGGCTCGGCCAGTTGCACACGCGCGCGGGCCACACCGAGGAGGCCATTGCCGCCTACCAGCGCATGCTTGTCTTTGAGCCGGGAAATACCGCGGGCCGCCTGGCGCTCGCGGATGCCTATGAAAAGCAGGGACGCCTGCCGGATGCCCTCGCCCAACTCAAAGGCAATTCCGCGGCCGACTTGAGCACCGGCCTGGCCGTGCTTTTGTTAAAATCCGGGCAGGCCGAGGCGGCGCTGGGCGTGGTCGAGCGGCTGACCCCGCCGCAACACATCACCCCGGCCCTCAGTCTCGCCAACGCTTTCGCGGCGCGGGGCGATCCGCGGCGGGCGCGCGCGGTCATTCACGCGGCGCTGGGCCGGACCGATCCGCGGCTGAGCTTTCCGCTGCAATGCAAGCTGATCGAACTGCTGGAACCGGAGGACGGAACGGCGGCCGCGCAGCGCGAGTTGCGGCGGCTGCGGCGTTTCGCCGCCTCGGGCGAAAACTCCACGGCGTTGCTCGCGAGTTACCTCGATTTCGCGGCGTCGCAAGCGGTGCGCCTCAAGCTGGAGCAGGAATTCGCCGCGGAAGTGCGCGGGCTCTGGGGCGATGGCGTGGGACCGATCCCGGCGGGCGTGGTGGCGGTCTCCGTGGCCATCGAGACGGGCAAGCCGGCGGCCGTCACGCCTCTCCTGGAGCAGTTGCTCAATCGGGAAGACGCTCCGGACTCGGCGCTCCAGACGGTCGCGGAAGCGCTGGAAAAGGCCGGCCTGCGGGATTTGCTCGCGCGAGTCGAGGAGCGGATTGAGAGGGTCAATCCGCTGAACGAAAAGAACATCTTGAGCCTCGCTCGCACGCTGCGGCAGTTGGGCCGCGTGCCGGAGGCGCGGGCGCAACTCGAGCGCCTCGCGCTGCGGGCCGCGCTCAACGAGGATAGCCTTGGTCCCGTCGCCCAGGCTTTTGCGGAACTCGGCGACACCGATCGGGCGGTAGCGCTCTACGCGCAGGCGGCGCATGGCGATCGCTTTGCCCGCAATTGGGCGACGCACGTGCAGTTCGCGCGGCTCCAGACGCAGCGCGGTGACTTTGCCGGAGCCAAAGGCACCTTGCGCACCGCATTTACGCATCCCGCCAATCGCGATTTCATGGCCATCGTCGAATGGATGGTCGCGGCCGGCCGAGTGGCGCAGGCGGATACGGAAGCCGCCGATTTTCAATTGACCCTGCCACGGGTTGCCGAACTGCGACGCGTGCTCTTCGGCTATTTCGAGAAGGCCGGGCAGCCGGGAAATGCCCTGGCGCTCGCCGAGGGCCATCCGGAGATGGTGGAGCCGGCGTTTGCCGCGCGTCTGCGGCTGGCGGCTGGCGGAGGCAAGGCCTTCGAACGCGGAGCAAAGCTTCTCGGGAATTTTGCCGCCCAGGCGGAATCGCCGGGCGAGTTTTCCGTGGAACTGGCGCGGCTCCACGGAGATTGGGCGCAGGCGGAACTGACCGCTGGCCAGCCGGCCTCCGCCCTGGCGCACCTGCGCCTGGCGCATGAGCAGCATCCCGAGTTGTTTGAAATTGCCGGACCCCTCAGCGCGCTCCTTGCCGGTCGGGGCGACCGCAAGGCGGCGATCGAGGTCCTGGACAGTTACCTGACGGTGGGCAGGAAGCCGGCGGAGATGGAACAGGCCCGCGCTCAGTTGGCGAAGTTGCGCGCCGGGGGGTAAGCGGTGTGAGCCGCCCCTTTACGGCGGCGATACCTTGTGGCATCTGTCCGACGTGCGCGCACTCGTCATCCCCACGCTTCTCGCGACGGCCTTCGCCGTCGGAGGTTGCTCTTCGCCTTCGAAGGGCATGGCGCAGCAGGAGCACGCCTTAAATCAGCAAAACAGCCGCGAGGCGGAATCGCGGCGCATGCGCGCGCTCGATTTCGGGGACGTCGCTTCCAAGCGTGGGGCGGAAATCCTCGTCGTCGATCCCACCAAGACCTTCGACCCGAACCGTTCGGGAATCGGGACGGCCCGGACGGTGGCCACGGGCGGCGCACGAACGAAGGACTTCAATTTCGATCAAAAGGTCCGCGCGGGGAGTTTCCTGACGCGGGCTTTTTCGAACACGAAATCGAATGCCGCCGCCGAGAAGAAGTTTGCCACCAGCGACGCCAGAACCCGTGAATATGCGATCCCCGACGCGGTAAAAGATGCTGGGAAGACGGCGGCGACGAAGAATTTGGCGGACGGCAACAAGGTCGCCGCCACCCGCGATCTACCGGATGGCAACCGGCCGTTTCTTGGGCCGGAGAGCCTGAAAGTGCGCAAAGCGATCGATCCGAAATCCCTCGCGGATTGGAGGAGCGGAGGGGGCGAATCGGTGAGCTACACCAATGGGACGGTCGAGCGCATGGGCGCGCTCAAACAACTCAGCATCGAGGATGTGCGGGAGTTGCTGAACAAGAACAAATAGGGCGGCGCTTGCGGCCCGGCTCATTTTCGTGCTCGCCTCGCGCGGCAAGGCACGCGTATGCAATCGGTTAAATCCGTCTTATGGAATCACCCGAAGCCCAGCTAGAGATTCTGAAAAGGGGCGCGGCGCAGATCATCAATGAAGCCGAGCTCCTGGCGAAGCTGCGCCTGGGCCGTCCGCTCAACGTCAAGCTCGGCGTCGATCCCACGGCCCCGGATATCCATCTGGGCTTCACGGTGGCGCTGACCAAGCTCCGGCAATTCCAGGACCTGGGCCACCAGGCGATCCTCATCATCGGCGATTTCACCGCGATGATCGGCGATCCATCCGGCCGCTCCAAGGCGCGTCCGCAGCTCACGCACGACCAGGTGATGAGCAATGCGCACAGCTTCCAGCAGCAGGCCTACAAGATCCTCGAGCCGGGCCGCACGCGCACCGTCTTCAATGGCCAGTGGTTCGAGATGATGACCTTCGAGGAAGTGATTCGGCTCAATTCCCGCGTGACGCTCCAGCAGATGCTCCAGCGGGAGGACTTCAGGGCCCGCGTGGATCGGGGCGAGGCCGTCCATCTCCACGAGATCCAATACCCGATCATGCAGGGCTGGGACTCGGTGGTCGTCAAGGCCGACGTGGAAATCGGCGGCACCGATCAGCTTTTCAACATCCTCGTCGGGCGCGACCTCCAGCGCGAGGAAGGCCAGGCTCAGCAGGTCGTCTTTCTCATGCCGCTGCTCGAGGGCCTCGACGGCGTGAACAAGATGTCGAAGAGCCTCGGCAACTACGTGGGCGTGAGCGAGGCTCCGAGCGAGATGTTCGGCAAGCTGATGAGCATCTCGGATGAACTCATGGCCCGCTATTACCTGCTGCTCCTCGGCGAGGAGCTTCCGGCCATTCACCCGATGGAGGCGAAGAAGCAACTGGCCCGGCGCATTGTCGCGCGTTACCACGGGGAGGGAGCGGGAGCCGCCGCGCTCGAAGACTTCAATACCAAGTTCAGCAAAGGCGACATCGAGCACGCGGAATGGCCGGTTCTGAAGCTCAACGGGGTGGAACCGGACATCGTCTCGGTCGTCGTCGCTGCTTACGCCAGCGCCTACCAGATCACGAAATCGCGGGGTGATGCGCGGCGCCTGGTCGAGCAGGGCAGCATTCAGTGGCGGGACGAGAAGATCATCGATCCAAAGGCCGGGCCAGCCCTCCAGACCGGCGATGTCCTGAAACTCGACAAGAAGCGCGCCGTACGGATCGGCTGAGGATTTGAAGCGGGTCACCATTCACTCGGATGGCGGTTGCGAAGGAAATCCCGGCCCGGGCGGTTGGGCGGCGGTGCTGGAGTCGGGCGGGCACAAAAAGGAAATCAGTGGCGGAGAACCGGCCACGACCAATAACCGCATGGAACTGCAGGCGGCCATCGGCGCCCTCACCGCGCTCAAGCAGCCCTGCGAGGTGGATTTCTTCACGGACTCGACCTATGTGCGCGAAGGAATCACCAAATGGGTTCGATCGTGGAAGACGCGCGGCTGGAAGACGACGGGCAAACAGCCGGTGAAAAATGAGGACCTCTGGCGGGCCCTGGACGCGGCCGCGACGCCCCATCGGATTGTGTGGCATTGGTTGAAAGGCCACGCCGGGCATGCGGGAAACGAGCGTTGCGATGAGCTGGCGGCGGGGGAGATTGCGAAGATCAAAAGGCAGTTTACGGCCGCACAGTTGCGCGCGGGGATCGAGGTATTTCAAAAGGCCCGAACGGCGGTGGCCACGCGGCAGGGAGAGCTTCACGGGTTGGCAGCGCCGGGTGAAAGCACCCGGGAGTGATCATGGCACGAGCGAGTCGCAGGGAAGGAAAATGCTGGCTCGCGCGCCGTCAGCCACAGCGCGCTTGTGGCGTCTTGGCGGGTGACCTCTACCGGCATTCTTCGCAAGCTGCCTATGACCCGATTTATAAATCGCTTAAAATCAGAGTGCGCGGGTGGATCGCGTTCTCCGCAACGCGATGGGAAAAAGAATCGCGGCTCCGCCGCCCATCTTTTGCCATCGTCTTCGGAGAAGCCGATCCACCCGCGCTTTCTGAGCGCGGGGACCCAATCTGGCTCCACGCTGCTAATGACGTGATTTGTAAGTGGCTGGAAATCAACCGAAAGATGAAGATGAAGATGAAGATGAAGATGAAGATGAAGATGAAGAGGGAGAGGGAGAGGGAGAGTTTCCATGCCACACGTCATCTCCGCACTAATCACGACGGCCTTTCGTCTTTGGATCCTCAGGATGACGATGATGGGGGGCGCTTTCTTCCAGCAACCCGCGGTCGTTTTCCACGGCGTCGTAGAATGACGGGAAGCGCGGTTGCCAGCCGAGTGAACGCAACTTGACATTGCTCACCCGTTTATTGGTCCAGCCGCGTTTGCGGTTGAGGTCGCTGGGTCCGATGGGTGGCAATGGACGTTGAAACCGTTCAGCCAGCCACGCGTAGAGATCGCGTTGGGTGAGCGGTTGATCGTCGTTGATGTTGAAGGTTCCGCGCGCCTTGTTGGCGACGAGATGGACGAGGGCGGAAGCGATGTCGTCGCGCTGGGCCTGGTTGATCCACTTCGTTCCGTCGCCTTCGATGATGGCCGTGCCCTCGAAGAACTTCCGCAACAGGACGGATCGGCCAGGGCCGTAGATGCCAGCCAGGCGTGTGACAATCCCGTTTCGCGAGGCGACGAATTCCTCAGTTGCGCGCAATAGTTGGCCGGTCTCGCGTTCCGGTTCGGCGAGGCTCTCCTCGGTGACCCAGCCGCCGTCCGTCTGCGCGTAGACCGACGTGCTGCTCGTGAATAGCAACGTCGCGGACGGAAAAACGGTGGCGAGATGCCGCGCGCCTTCGAGATACACGCGCCGATACTGCTCGGCGCCGCCGCGACCGGAGCTGGCGCAGTGCACGACCGCGTCGAGCGGTCCTCGCGGAGCGAGCGTCTCCACCGCCTGGCGCTCGGCAAGGTCGCACGGGACCACCGGAAACGGTTCACCGGAGAGGCCGGCTGCTGAATCGGGCGAATGCGTGCAGCCCGTCACTTCCCAGCCGCGCTGCGCGAACAGGCGCGCCGTGGCCAGCCCGACAAAGCCGCAGCCAGCGATAAGAACCCTGGACACCTACGGCAGCGGTTCGCCGCGCGCGGCGATGAGCAACCGGTACCACTCATCCCGGGTGAGTTCGATCTCGGCCGCCGTGGCAGCCGCGCGAATGCGGTCGGGCTTGATACTGCCGATGATCGGAATCATGCGCGTCGGATGCTTGAGCAACCAGGCGAGCGCGATGGCGACGCGGGTGGTGCCGCGATCGACGGCGATCGCATCGAGGGCGGTGATGATGGGCGCGGGTTTGTAGCCTTTCTGGCCGGGAAGCAAGTCCGTGGCGCCGTCTCCGAGCAGGCCTCCGGCGAGGGGGCTCCAGGCGAGCGGGGTAATGTTGAGCGCCTGGCATTGATCCAGGGTGCCATCTTCGAAGGTGGTCAGTTGCGCGAGGCTGACTTCCACCTGGTTGGTGACGAGATTCTTTTCCAGCTTCTGCTGGAGCGCCCGCTGGAGCAGGCCGACCTGCGACGGCTTGAAATTGCTGACGCCAAATTCCCGCACTTTGCCGTTCTTGTGCAAACTCGCGAACGCGATGGCCACCTCTTCCACCTCCATGAGCCAATCCGGGCGGTGCAGTTGGAAAAGGTCGATCCGTTCGGTGTGCAGGCGTTTCAACGATTGTTCGCAGGAACGGATGATATGTTCGGCCGTAAAATCGTAGCGCTGTGGTGAGCCCGGCGGTTCGTCGGCGAGCCGGATGCCGCACTTGGTGGCGATGAGAATCTTTTTGCGCAGGCTGGGGTTTTCCCGGAGCACCTCGCCGAAGGCGCTCTCCGCGCGACCCTTGCAGTAAATATCGGCGTGATCGAAAAGGGTGTAGCCAGACTCGATCGCCGCGAGGATGGCGGCGCGCGCGGTTTTTAGATCTTCCTGGATGTTGCCCGTGCTGGCGATACGCCAGCATCCGTAGGCTAGGCGGCTGGATTGGAGTTTGCTTTCACCGAGGGAGACCTTCTGCATGGACACTTGCGTAGCGAGGCCGGCGCGCGGCGGCAAGCGTTGAGTCTGCGAACGTGACGCCGGTTGCCATCCCGGGAAAGGGCATGTATTCGGTAGAGATGCGCTATTTCATCGCCGCCTTCCTCGCGATGGCTTTTCTGACGGCATGCGAGACCAGCAAGGAAGATCAAGACTTTTACTACAGCGGCTGGCTGCATCCCGAAAGAGATGCCGAGAAGCGTCTGCAGCAGCGGTAGGAAAGACGACGGCCGCCTTACAAGGTCCACACCGTCTTGCCGGCCACGATGGTCCGCACGGCACGGCCTTTGAGTTCCCAGCCGTGGAAGGGGGTATTGCGGCTGCGGGAAAAGCTTTTCTCCTTGTCCACGGTCCATTCGAGGTCGGGATCGATGAGGGTAATGTCGGCTGGGGCGCCGACGTTCAGCGTGCCGCGATCGAGCCCGAGAAGGCGGGCCGGTTCGACGGTGAACATTTCGATGAGGCGCGTGAGACTGATCGCTTTCTTTTTGTGGACCAGGATGTCGAGGAAGAGCCCGAGTTCCGTCTCGAAGCCAAGGATGCCAAAGGGCGCCTGGTCGAACTCGACCTCCTTCTCGAAATTGCAGTGCGGGGCGTGGTCGCTCGCCAGGACCGTGATGGTGCCGTCCGCCACGCCTTCGATGAGCAAATCGATGTCGCGTGGCGTGCGCAACGGCGGGTTCATCTTGAAGTTGGTGTCGAAGGTGCGGATCGACTCGTCGGTGAGCGCGATGTGGTGCGGGCAGATTTCGCCGCTGAGCGGCACACCGCGCGAACGCGCCTCCCGCAGGATGCGGACGCTGCCGCCGCTGCTCAGGTGCTGGCAATGGATGGCCGTGCCGGTGAGTCCGGCGAGGAGGCCATTGCGCTGGACGATGATTTCCTCTCCCATGGCCGGCCAGCCGGGCAGCCCGAGGACGGTGCTCCAGTAGCCCTCGTGCATCACGCCCTTGCCGACGAGCGCGTAGTCCTGGCAATGGTCCATGACGGTCAGGCCGAACATGCGGGCGTACTCGAGGGCGCGGCGCATGACCTCGGGGTTCTGAATGCAGTGGCCGTCATCGGTCAGGGCGACGATCCCGGCTTTGCGCATGGAACCGATGGGCGCGAGTTCTTCGCCGGCGATGCCCTTGGTGATGGCGCCAGTCGGGAAGACGTTGACCACCGCCTCGGCTTTCGCTTTCTCGACGATCCACGTGACCACGCTCGGTTGATCGACCGTGGGCGACGTGTTCGGCATGCACACGACGCTGGTGAAGCCACCCGCGGCGGCGGCCTGCGTGCCGGTGGCGATGGTTTCCTTGGCCGATTGACCCGGCTCCCGGAGATGGACGTGGAGGTCGATGAGGCCCGGGGCGATGATGAGGCCCGTACAGTCGATCTCCGTGACCCCTTCCTTTTGATCGGGCACCGCCGACCTTTCCGCGATGCGGCCATCGACGATGAAGAGATCCGCGATTTCATCGCGCTTGCTGGCCGGATCGACGATACGACCGTTTTTGAGAAGGACAGTGGAATTGCTCACAGTGGTGTCAACGGTCGCTGAGCTCCTTGAGGTAATCGCGGAGTTGTTTAATGCGACTCTGGGTGGTGTCGGTCATCGAACTTGCGCGGAGAAGCGGGACCATGGTACCTCCGCGCGAGACGTCCGCATCCAATTCGGCCTGGGCGTCCCGAAAAGCGACCCACGCTCGCTGAGCGGTCTTCAGTTTTTCCTTACCCTCGGCATCGAGCCTGGCGACGACCTGTGAGTAAATCTTGTTCAACTCGCTGTCGGCCTTCTTGAACTCGGCGAAGGCTTGATTGTTCATTTGCGCCTGCGTTTGCGCGTGGGCGGAAGCGACAGGCAACGTCCATCCTGCGAGCAGCACGAGAAACCAGAGCGCGATTTTTTTCATTCGGGGGAGGAGCCGCGCACGCCGGCGCAGAGGTAGAGGACGGCCATGCGGACGGCGAGGCCGTTGGTGACCTGGTCGAGGATGACGCTGCGGTGGCTGTCGGCGAGATCGCTGTCGATCTCCACGCCGCGGTTGACGGGCCCGGGGTGCATGATGAGCGCGCCGGGCTTGAGGCGTTCGGCGCGCTGCTTGGTGAGGCCGAAGAGCGCGGTGTATTCGCCCAGGCTGGGGAAGTACTCCTTGCGCTGCCGCTCGTGCTGAATGCGCAGGAGATTGACGACATCCGCCTCGGGAAGCACGGCGTCGAGATCGTGGGTCACGGTCACCCCCATTTGTTCGAATTCGCGCGGGACGAGGGTGCTGGGGCCGACGAGCGTGACGCGCGCGCCGAGCTTGAGGAGCGCGGGGATATTCGACCGGGCGACGCGGCTGAAGAGAATGTCGCCGACGATGGCGACGTGGATGCCCGCGATCCGCCCCAGCTTTTCCCGAATGGTAAAGGTGTCGAGCAGGGCCTGGGTCGG
Organism: Chthoniobacterales bacterium; assembly: GCA_038228205.1. Classification (GTDB taxonomy): domain Bacteria; phylum Verrucomicrobiota; class Verrucomicrobiia; order Chthoniobacterales; family Chthoniobacteraceae; genus Chthoniobacter. The sequence goes on along the minus strand of JBBRPL010000003.1, from coordinate 37,676 downwards.
ATGCTCGTGAGCGCCGTCGCCGGCATTGATCACGCTGGCTTCCAGCCGTTCCGCGAGGAATTGCGCGGCGCCCGCGGAACTGTGCCGGAGGACGATGATATCGGCATGGTTGGCTTCGAACACCTTTGCGGTATCCTTGAGCGTCTCGCCTTTCGTCAGGCTGGAACTGGAAGCGGAGACATTGATGACATCGGCGCTGAGGCGATGGGCGGCGAGTTCAAAGCTGACCCGGGTGCGGGTGCTGGCCTCGACGAAGAAATTGACGAGTGTCTGGCCGCGGAGCGCGGGAACTTTCTTTACATCGCGCGTCCCGACGGTCTTGAACGCGGCGGCGGTGTCGAGGACGTGAACGATCTCCCCGGCGGTCAGGTCCTGGAGACCGACGAGATCCTTCCGCGTCCAACTTGTCGCGGCACTCTGGCCGGGAGATTTCTGCAGTGGGGTGGGAGAAGCGGCACTCATGGAGAAGATCAGGGCTGGCTCATCCAGACGGAATCGGGGATGCCATCCGTCGCTTCGAAGCGCACGTGCACGCGCTGGCCGACGGCGGTGGGGATGTTTTTGCCGACGTAATCGGCGCGAATGGGTAACTCGCGGTGGCCGCGATCCACGAGCACGGCGTACTGGATGCGGGCGGGCCGGCCGAAGCTGGAGATGGAATCCATGGCGGCGCGACAGGTGCGGCCCGAGAAGAGCACGTCGTCCGTCAGGACGATCGTCAGCCCGTCGAGGTCATGCGGCAGGATGGTCCGCTCGACCCGGGGCGGCAGGCGGTGCCGGTGGAGATCGTCGCGATGCATGGCGACATCGACCACCCCGGCGAAGGGCTGCGTCTTGCCGAATTCCAGGATATAGGCGGCAAGGCGATGAGCGATCTCGATGCCGCGCGACGGAATCCCGATGAGGGCGACTTTCGTCAGGTCGGGGTTGCGCTCGATGATTTCGTGCGCGATGCGCTTGAGGCAACGCTCGATGGACGCCTGGTCGAGGACCAGCGTGGCTCCCGGCGCGGGTGCGCCGGATGGGGTGGGAGGAGAGGTGGGGTTCATGTTCCTTGGCGACCTCGCAGGATCGCCTTAAAGGGACAAAGGCGGGAAGTCAGGTCACGGGATCCTTCTGCCTTTGGGCCCGCCACGAGGAGCGATGCTTGACGATCCAGTCCAGCAGCGCCTTCTCAAAACCAATGTCGTGCCCGGCTTTTTCGCTTTCGATCCATTTGTGGCGGAGGATTTCTTCGCGCTCCGCGAGGAACTCCTTATAGAGCAACGATTCTCGGACGAATTCGGTGGAGTCGTCAGTGGAGGTGCTCATTGCTCAAGAATATTTTCTAGAAATAACGGGAAACGTCAATGGTTTTACGGAACGCCCGCGCTATGTCGATGATCCGTGACAGTTTAGCCTCCGAGGGTCTGTGTCAACTGGCGGGCAATTTTGAGGAATTCCTGCGCCACCGGGTTGCCGGGATCGGCCTCGGCGACTGGCTGGCCGCGGTCGCCCGCCTCGCGGGTCGGGATGTCGATCGGGATTTGACCCAGGAGCGGCACTTTGAGGCGGGCGGCTTCCCGCTCGCCGCCGCCATTGCCGAAGATGTCGTAGCGCTGGCCGTCGCTGGGACAGAGGAAAAAGCTCATATTCTCGATGAGGCCCAGGACCGGGACATTCACCTTTTGGAACATCGTCGCGGCTTTGCGCGCGTCGATTAGCGCAACTTCTTGTGGAGTCGTCACGATGATGGCGCCGGCGAGGGCGACGGTCTGGACGATGGTCAATTGGATGTCGCCGGTGCCGGGTGGCAGGTCGAGCACGAGGTAATCGAGAGTGCCCCATTCCACCTGCCGGAGGAATTGCTGGGTGTATTTTGTGACCATCGGCCCGCGCAGGATCGCGGGTGCGCTGTCATCGAGAAGGAAACCCATCGACATGAGTTTCAGGTCGTAACGTTCGATGGGGAGGATGCGGTTTTCCTCGGTGGCCATGGGACGTTCGTTGCTGCCAAACATGAGGCCGATGCTCGGTCCGTAGAGGTCGCAGTCGCAGAGTCCCACGGCGGCTCCGGTTTGTTTCAGGGCGATCGCGAGATTGGCCGCCACGGTCGATTTTCCCACGCCGCCTTTTCCGCTGGCCACGGCGATGACGTGCTTGATGCCTTGGATGGAGGCCACCGCCATCGGAGAGGTGCCCGCGGCCGCCGCCGCCTGCGGCGGAGCCTGAATGTCGATGCGGACGGTGACGCTGCCCACGCCGGGGATCTGGGAGAGGACCGCCTCGGAACTGCTCTTGATCGTTTGCGGGATCTTCGGATCATTCGTCGCGAGCGACATTTGGACCACGACGTCGGTGCCGGTGATGCGCACATCTTTCACCAGGCCGAAGGAGACGATGTCGCGGCTAAAACCGGGATATTTGACGGAGGAAAGGGTTTCGCGAACGAGTTCGGGAGTGATCATGCGGGCGCACACTCTCTGGCACGCGCGCGGCTGGCCGCAACTGCGAAAAGCGATGGCTCGACGTGAGGGTTTTGGTCTATGACCTGCTTGGGAACGGTTTCCGATCCATGTACCCACTCTTCTCACTTTTCCGCATGATCCAGGTCGCGGGTCCCGTGCCCGCGGCATTGCTCGCCATCCTGGGATTCGCGTTTTCGTTGTGGATGGCCTATGACTGCTGGCAGCGCGGAGGCGATACCTATTGGATCTGGCTCATTCTGTGTTCTGGCGGGGCCTTCGCTCTGATCTACTTTTTCGCCCAATATTGGGACGGATCGCGCATTGAGTATGGGCTGTGGAAGCGGCTGTCGATGATGGGACGGATTCGCGAATTGAAGGACCGCGCGCGACAGCTAAAGACGGCCGCCAGTTACGAGGTGTTGGGCGACGCGTACCTGAGCGTAAAGAAGTACCCGGACGCGGAAGCCGCCTACCGCGAGGCATTGCAGCGGCAGCCGGATATCTTCGATGTGCAAGTGCGGCTGGGTTACGTGCTGCTCGCCTTAAACCGCGTGGACGAAGCCTGGCCGCTGCTCGGCAAGGCGTATCAGCAGAAGCCCGGTTACGACAATGACCAGCTCGTCTGGAACCTGGCGCGGTGCCAGGCGCGGCGCGGCAAATTCGAGGATGCCCGCAATCTCTTCGAATACTTCCTGACGAAGCACAGCTACAGTGAGGCGCAGATCGAATACGCGCAGGTGCTGGCGCAAATGGGGGAGCAGGAAGCCGGGAAGACGACGCTCGAGGAACTATTGACGGACATCGAGTGCAGCCCGCGCTACACCCGGGCGCGTGAGCGCCGATGGGCGCGGGCCGCGAAACGGCTCTTGCGGACGTGGAGCCAGCCTGCGGCTTAGAACGGCTCCCGCTACCCATGCCCCTGCGCGTCCCACCACTTGGAGAGGCGCGCGGTCGGCACGGCGGGGATGGTCAGGCCGGCTTGCTCGTAGTGTGAGGTGTCGTTGAAAAGCGTGAGCCGGGCGCGGACCGCGTCCTTGAAATCGACCACGTTCAACGCCGCCGGGCTTTGATCGAGATTGTCGCGGTAACGTCGTGGATCGAAGCCGAGCAACGAACTCAGCAGGAGACGAATCGTGGCCTTGTGCGACACCACCATCACGCACCCGCCCTCGTTTTCGCGCACGATGTCCATGAGTTCCGGTAGCGCGCGGGCGGTCACCGCGAGCCCGCTCTCGCCCCCGGCCGGCGCGAAGGTATACGGATCCTGATCCCACGCCGCGGCTTCCTCCGGGAATTTTTTTTCGACCTCGTGCCGGGTCATTTGTTCCCAACGGCCATGGGAAATCTCGCGCAAGCCATCGCGCAATCGCACTTCGAGCCCGTGTGGTTTCGCGAGAATGTTTGCCGTCTCCACGGTGCGTCCCAAGGGCGACGCGTAGATCGCAGTGATCCCGCCGTTGCGCATTCGTTCGGCGAGGCGGCGGACTTGCTCCCGGCCGCCATCGGAAAGTGGCACATCGGTCGCCCCGGCGAAACGGTCCTCGGCGGTGAGCGTGGTCGCACCGTGGCGGATGAGATAAATGCGGGTGTTCATGGGGGACATCTTAATCATGCGTCAAAACAAGATGCCAACCTCCGCGCCGCCGCCGATGCGACCAGGAAGGAGCCACGAGCCGGGCCGCACCCCGTCATCTCCGTCGGAACGCCCACTGCCTTTCGACTTTTGCGCCGCCGGCAAGTTTTTATCCCTAGAAAATACGGGGAGGCAGGTTTACACGGGGTCATGCCCCCTTTTGAAAATCGCCTGTCCCGATGGGCCTTGCTCGTTCCATGCCTGTCCGCCTTCGGAAGTGGTTCGATCATGGCTGCCGCGACCGGCCCCGACCCGGAATTCCAAAAGGTCGTCGAACCGTTTTTCGAGCAGCACTGCAACCGCTGCCACAATGAGAAGAAGCACAAAGGGGAGTTCCGCCTCGACACGCTGTCGCGCGAGTTTGCCAACGGCAAGGACGCCGGGCATTGGGCCGACGTCGTGGATCGCATCAGCGCGGGCGAGATGCCCCCGGAGGATGAAAAGCAGCCGAAGGCCGACGAGGCGGCGAAGATCGCCGAATGGTTGACGGCAAAGATCAAGGAAGGGGAAGCCATCCGCCTGGCGAAGCGCGAGCGGGTGACCTTCAGCAAGCTCACCCGGGAAGAGTATGTGAACAGCATCCACGACCTGCTCGGGGTCAATTACGACGCAGCCGATCCGACGGGACTCTCGGAGGATGAGGCGTGGCATGGTTTCGAGCGGATCGGCTCGGTGCTCTCGCTTTCCCCTTCCCACGTGGAAAAACAGTTTGCGGCGGGGGAAGCGATCCTCGCGGAGGCGCTGCCGGAAAAGCCGCCGGCGAAGCTTTCCATCCACAAGTCGGCGATCGATCTGCGGGGACGCGCCGAGGACAAGAAGGAACCATGGGCCGACAAGGTGCGCGTGGATCTGTGGCCCGGCCACGATCTGGGTGGGCGCCCTGGCCCCGGAGTGGCCCTGCCGATCTCCGGTGATTACAAGGTGCGCGTCCAGTTGAGCGGCCTGCAGCCGAAGAACGGCCGCGCCCCGCACCTCGCGGTGTATGCCACGGAACTCGACCGCATGCTTTTTGAGCGGGATATCGTCGCCCCGGAAGACAAGCCCATCGTCGTGGAATTCGTGGCGCATCTGCCGGCGGGCCACGTCAACATCCGCATGGCCAACGAAGTGCCCGGGCCTTCCAATCTTCCGCGTTCCGGCCGGGCTGATCCGCGCTCCCCATTCTTCAGCATCAAGGAGGGCCGCCGGCCCTGGCAGGAAAAGCTGACCGACGAGGAGGGCAAGCCGATCCTGCCTTTCCTGATCATGGATTGGGTGGAGTGGGAAGGCCCGCTCGGTTTCGAAGGCCCGACCTATGCGCAGCGGGAATATGTGCCCAAGGAGAGCGGCGACTTTGCCGAGGCGCGCCAGCGTCTCGCAAAATTTGCCGGGCTCGCCTACCGCCGTCCGGTGCAAGCGGAGGAGTTGGATCAACTCATCAAGCTCATCCAAAGCGAGGTCGCGAGCGGGGAGAAATTCGATGCCGCCTATAAGACTGCGATGCTGTCCGTGCTTTGCGCGAAGGATTTTCTCTATCTCGTCGAAGGCTCGCCGGAGACCAACCAGGTGCGGCTCAATGACTGGGAACTCGCCTCGCGGCTCTCCTACTTCCTCTGGAGCTCGATGCCCGACGCGCCGCTCCTCGAAGCTGCCCGCGCAGGGACGCTGCAGCAGCCGGAGGTCCTGCATGCGCAGGTGCAGCGGATGTTGCGCGATCCAAAAATTCAGCGCTTCACGACCACGTTCCCGCGGGACTGGCTGCAACTGCGGCTGGTCGGGATGTTCCCGCCGGACAAGAAGCTCTACCCCGAGTACGATTCTTATCTCGAAAAGAGCATGGTCGCGGAAACGCAGGCTTACTTCGGCGAGGTGCTGGAGAAGAACCTGGGCTTGCGCGATTTCCTCGACTCCGATTGGACGATGCTCAATGCGCGGCTCGCCTGGCACTACCAGATTCCGAATGTGACCGAGGACAAGCTCCAGCGCGTGAGCCTGCGCCCCGAGGATCATCGAGGCGGCCTGCTCACGCAGGCGGCGATCCTGAGTCTCACCTCCGATGGCACCCGGCATCGTCCGGTGCACCGCGGCAAGTGGGTGCTGGAATCCATCATCGGCAAACCGCCGCCCCCGCCCCCCGCCAACGTGCCGCCCATCGAGCCGACGCCCGCGACGCAGCCCAAGGCCACGCTGCGCAACAAACTCGACGCGCATAAACACGACGAGACCTGCGCGGCCTGCCATCGCAAGATCGACCCGCTGGGACTCGCCTTTGACAACTACGACGCCATTGGCCGCTGGCGCACCGAAGAGACGGTGGGCGACGGGCTCGGCGATAATCCGAAAGTGGATGCGAGCGGCGAACTGCCCGATGGCCGCAAATTCACCGATGCCGCCGCGTTCAAGAAGTTGCTCCTCGGCGATCTCGATAAATTCAACGCGGCTTTCATCGAGAAGCTGGCCACGTTCGGCCTGCGCCGGGCGATGACGATCGACGACCGCGCCGCGCTCGCCGCAATCGCCAGGCAGAGCAAAGCCGCCGATTATCGTCTCCCCGCGATCGTTGACGCCCTCGTCACGAGTGAGCTGTTCCTGAAGCGCTGACCCAGCGGCTATCGCGCGGCAACGAGCGCCGGCTATGATATGGGGAATGGTTGGGGAGTGTTTGAAAATTCCGGATCCTGTTGATCGCGCGAGAACGCACGAGTTTCTCACAATTGTCGGCCACAGAGTGCGCGGGTGGATCGGCTTCTCCGAAGACGATGGCAAAAGATGGGCGGCGAAGCCGCGATTCTTTTTTCCCATCGCGTTGCGGAGAACGCGATCCACCTGCTCTGCATCCGCCCGTCGATCAAATTCCCGACTCGTCGCGCGCACGGTTCCCGCGGCGACACGCTGCTTCAGGGCGTGGCCCGTGGCACCAACCCTTCCTGCACGGCCTTGGCGACGGCGCTCCCGCGGCTCCGGACCTGGAGCTTCTCGTAGACCCCGCGGATGTGTTCGTCGGCGGTGTAGTAGCTGATCTCCAGTGCCGCGGCGGCTTCCTTGATCGTCTTGCCTTGCACGAGGGTCTGGAGGATTTCCTTTTCCCGGGGCGTGAGGCCGTAATCGCGGGCGGGCGGATTTGCCTTGGAAAACATCTCCAGCACCCGGCGGGCGATGCGGGGATTGATCGGGGAACCTCCGCCGGCGGCGGTCCGCAACGCGGCGGCGATTTCCTCCAGGCTGGAGGTCTTGAGCAGATAGCCCGCGGCTCCCGCGCAGATGGCGCGGAAGATTTTGTCGTCGTCTTCGAAAACGGTGAGGATCACGATCGCGGTGCGCGGAGCCAGGTCGCGGAGGTGCGCGATGCCCTCGATTCCGCTCATGCCTGGCAATTCGACGTCGAGCAGGAGCACCTCCGGCGGATCATGCTTGGGCAACGCCGCGAGCGCGTCTTCGCAGGCGGTGAATCGCTGCGCGCAGCGGATGTCATCGAGCCGGTTGAGCGCGCGCGTGAGGCGGTTGCCGTAGGCCTTGTGGTCTTCGACGAGCCACACGTTTATGAATGGGCGGCGCTCAGGCATGGTGGGGAAGCTGGAGGCGGACGGTTGTGCCGTGTGCCGGCTCGGATGTGATGTGGACGCTGCCGCCGTGTTTGGCGGAGCGACGGTGAAGATTGGTCAGGCCCATGCCGGAGTCGTGCGGCGCGGCGGGGTCGAAGCCGCGACCATTGTCGTGGACCGTCAGCGTGAGTTCGCGATCCGTTTGGGCGAGGCGGATATCCACCGCGTTCGCTTCCGCGTGGCGCATGATGTTGTGGAGCGTTTCCTTGAACATGAGGATGAGATCGCGCTGGCAGTCCACGGGCAGCCGCTGCCCGTGGGGAGCATTTTCGACCGTCAGGGTGTGCCCGATGCCGTGCAGCAGGCGCGTGGCGGTTTCGCGGAGCAACGTCGCGAGATCATCGCCGCCGTAGCGGTCGCTTTGGATGAGGCGAGTGATGTCGCGCATCGCGCTCACGGTTTCATCGGCGATTTCCTTGATCTCGAGGAGGTCGTTGCGGGCCTGTTCGGCATCGTCGCCGCTGGCGAGGATGTCCTGCGCGATGAGCGCGATGCTGCCCAGGCTGCTGCCGATTTCATCGTGCAGATCGCGCGCGATGCGCTGGCGGAGCGCCTCGAGTTCCGCCCGGCGCTGCCGTCGTTGCCGCAGCGACCACAGGAGGGTGACGGCGATCCCGGTGGCGATGAGGGCGGCGAGCGTGAGCAGCGCTGCCCGCTGCCATTGCTGGGCGAGAGCCGCGCGCCTCGTTTCCAGCAGGGCCAGGTCATGCTCCAGCTCCCTCCGCCGCGAGAGGCCGGCCAGCCACGCCGGCCAGTCCACGATATTGGCGCTGCTCGTGAATCCGTCCACGAGGGCTGCTTCCGACCATCCTGCCCCTTCGGTCGAGTCGGCCGCGGTGACGCCCTTTCCGATGGCGATGTTCCGCCCCTCAGACCACACCTGCATCTCGGCGAGGGCGAGGACGGCCGACCCGTTGCTGACATGCGGCTCGAGCGCCACGAGACGAACGAAGCGCGCGGAATGATTTCCGGCGGCGATCGTAATCACATTGTCGCCGGGGGGCGCGGTATAGCTGCCGGCTTGCGGCGCGAAGAGGATCAAGGGCTCCGCGTCTTCGCTTTCCCTCAGCTCGACCTGGTAGCGCACGGGAAAACCGTACTCGTGGCTGTGGGCGAATTGGGGCGGATGCGCGGGAAAGAGGCGTATTTCCTCGATCGATGCCGAACTGCCGAGGTCGACCGACACCCAGAAATTTGTCTTCACCTGTTTCTCGCTTTTCGGCTTGCTGCGGAAGCCCAGCGTGGGGCTTGGCTGGGTGCCCACGGGCGGGCCGAGCACGGTCTGGCCGTCCACCACATTGATGCGCCCCCAATCCGGCCGTGTGCCCTGGCTGCTGCTGGCATGGACCGCCGGAGGGCCGTTGACTTCGATCGTTGCGCCAAGATTGCGCGGGCCTTGCAGGAGCATGACCTCGCCGAGCGCGAACAGGTAGCGATCACCCTGGCGAAAGAGCCGGGTGGCCGTGATGCGAACCTTGTGCGCCGCGCGTCCGCCGGTGGAAATCACCACGGGTAGCGAACCGGGATTCGGGAAATTCTGGTGCGAATAGTCGGCGACCACCGTGCGCTCCGTGCGTTCGTCATCGCCGAGCAGTTCCACCCGGAAGCGGAGGGGAAAGCCGTAGCCCGGCACGGTAGCCCCGCCACCCGGGGGCGGGGCGATCAATACGACGGCGTCCAACCGCTCGGCGTGGCCGAGATTGAGCTCCACCCACTCGATCGTGTCCGGCGCCGCCGAATAGTCGCTGTGCCACCCGAGCCGCTGCGTGAGCTGTGGGGAGGGGGCGGGCGGCAACGAGGCCAGCTCCATTTGCGAACTCTGCCGCTCCAGTTCGATCCGGCGTAGTTCCGGGCTCAGCCAGTCAATCCCCGCCGTTGCGCTGGCCAGCGGCATCCCCAGAAGGGTCGCCGCAGCGAGAAGCGCGGGAGCCACGGCGGATCCAGTGACAGACAACATGACAGGGAGCTTAGCGATACGGCCGCTATTTACCATCCAGCGTGTCCCTGGCTCCTACCCCGAGAACTCGGGGGATGCATTCACAGGCAATTGATGGTCCAGTGTTGAGTGAAGGAAAGTCCTTCCCATTCCATGAGCCATGCCCCCAGCCACCGTTTGCTCCTCGATCGCCGGCGTTTTTTGCGCGGGGCGGGGGCCTGCCTGGCCCTGCCCTTCCTGGAAACTTTCGCCCGGGGCGCGGCCCGGACAGCCCCTGTGCAGCGGCTGGTTTGCGTGGCCAATCCGTTTGGGATGATCAACGACGCGTTTTTCCCGGCGGAGACGGGTGTCGCGGCCGCGCTGCCCGAGAACCTGCGGGCGCTCGAGGAGCTGCGCGGCGAATTCACCGTCCTCTCCAATCTCGATCACGGCTTCGGCGGCGGACACGGGGCGACGCATGCGTTTCTGTCCGGGGTGCGTTCGATCGAGGCGGCCAGCATGCCGAATGGCAACGTCACGCTCGACCAGTTCTGCGCGGATCGCGTCACCGGGCAGACACGCTTTGCGGTGCTCAATACATCCGCTGGGAGCAATGACGGGGGCGGCGTGGAACTCTCGTGGACGCGCTCCGGAGTCATGGTGCCCTCCATCCAGAAAGTGAGCCGCGTCTTTCAGATGCTCTTTGTGGACGACCCGGCGGATCAGGCCGGCCAGCGCGCGGCGCATTACGACCAGCAGGGCTCGATTCTGGATGCCGTGAACGAACAGGCGAAAGCCATGAATCGCCGGCTGAGCGGACGGGATCAGCAGAAACTCGACCAATATTTCACCTCCGTGCGCGAGGTCGAAAAATCACTTCAGGAGGAAAAGGCGTGGCTCTCGCGCCCTCGGCCGAAGGTGGATATGAAGGAGCCGCGCAATGGGACGGTGACACAGCAGTTGCCCATCCTTTTCGATCTCCTCGCGCTGGCCCTGCAGACGGACTCGACGCGGGTGGCCACGATCGAAGTGCCCGGCGCGTTCGATGTCGCCGGCGTCGGGCTGGAGCCGAAGGGTTACCACGGGTATTCGCATCATGGCAAAGACCCGACGCTCATGGCGGGGATGCGCAAGGTCGAACGCTACCAGATCGATCAGGTCGCGCGCTTCATGAAGAAGCTTGCGGAGTTGGATCTGCTCGACAGCACGCAAATCCTCTTCGGCAGCGGCATGAGCGACGGCAGTGCGCACACGAATAAGAACCTGCCCATCCTCGTCGCCGGCGGCGGCTACGCGCACCAGACGCACCTCGCCATGCCCGCGGACCAGGGCAAGCGGGTGCCGCTCTGCAATCTCTACCTCACGATGGCGCAGCGCTTCGGTGCGAACACCGAGGCGTTTGGAAACAGCCGGGGGACGATCAACGGTTTGACGTGAAGCGGGGTTGCTTCGCTATTGGTATCGCCTCTGCAGCGCTGGCTGTGGCGGCCCAGGCCGGGGATTTGAAAGAGTTTGTCTCCGCGCATTGTTTTGATTGCCACGACAACGCCACGCGCAAGGGCAAGCTATCGCTGGAATCCCTCGGCCCGGAAATCACGGCGGCGAATGCGAAGGAGTGGTTGAAAGCGCTGGAACAAATCGAGCGCCGCACCATGCCGCCGGCGGATGAGGATCAGCCCACGCCCGCCGCGCGTCACGCCGCGGAGGTCGCCCTGGAATCGAAGCTGGTGGCCTACGCGCGAACGCTGCCCGAGCGGCCGACCGCAGTGCTGCGCCGGCTGAATCGCGTGGAGTATCGCGACACCATCCGCGACCTGCTCCAACTCAACATGGGCAGCTTCGATCCGACGCGGGATTTTCCCGACGACAACCGGGTGCACGGTTTCGCGAGCAACGGCGAAAAGCTCGTCACGTCGAGTTTTCTGCTGCGGCAATACCTCAAGGCCGCCGAACAGGCGATCGGACGCGCCGTCCATTTCGAGCCGAAGCCGGAGACGCAGCGTTGGGAGTTGCTCCCGCCTTTCGATCGCACGACGCGCGGCTTTATCGGTTCCGAGAGCACGTATTTCAAAAAGGTGGCCAAACAGCCGCAGCCCTACCAGACCATCCACGAGTGCATGGGCGGCACGCCGAAGGGAGGCTATCATCCCATCGACGATCTGCGCGGCGGCGCGCCCGTGAGTGGCTGGTACACGATTCGCATCCGCGCGGAGGCAAAGTTCCGCCAGGCCGATCTCGATCTCGCGAAATTCCATTTTCCGCTGGGTTTCGACCCCAGCGAGCCGATCCGGCTGTCAGTCTTTACCGGCACGCTGGAGGGGATCGATCCGGAGAACAAGGAGGTCGTCGATTATGCGGCGACCCATCAGCAATACGGCGAACGGCATCTCGCGACCTGGGACCTGCCGGATGATCAGCCGGTGTGGCTGGAATGCCGGGTCTGGCTCGACCGGGGATACTTTCCGCGGCTCGGCTATCCCAACGGCCCGACCGATGCGAACAACCGGCTCTTCCAATATTTTCGCGAGAATCGATACACGCTGCTCAACAAGGAGCAGCTCGCCCGATTCGAGGAAGACGCGGCCCGGGGTGATAACTCGAACACGCCGATGTGGTTTGAGTCGCCCCGCATTCTTGTCTCGAAAATCGAAATGGAGGGCCCGCACAACGACGTGTGGCCGCCGGCCAGTCACCGGGTCGTCTTTGGCGATCAGCCGTATCGCAGCGGAGCCGCGGGCGAGGTGTTGCGGAATCTGGCCACGCGAGCCTGGCGCCGCCCGGTCACGGTGGAGGAGGTGGCGCCCCTGGTCCAACTCGTGAAGGCCGGGGAAAAAAGCGGCCAGTTACCGGAAGCCGCGATTCAGCAAGGATTGAAGGGGATTCTTTGCTCGCCGGAATTTCTCTACCGCGAAGAAAAGGGCGCCACGCTCAGCAGCTACGAGATCGCCACCCGGCTTTCCTATTTCCTGTGGGCCTCGATGCCCGACGAACGGCTGATGCAGCGCGCGGCCAAAGGGGAATTGAACCGGCCTGAAGTCTTGCGCGAAGAAGCGGCACGGTTGCTGACGGATGCGCGCTCGGATGCTTTCACCGACGAATTTCTCAACGGCTGGCTCGCCTTGCGCAAGCTGGGCACGATGGCGCCGGACGTGAACAGGTTCTCCGTCTATTATCGCGACGATCTGGAGTCCGCGATGCGCACCGAGACGCGGCTCTATTTTCGTCAACTGCTCCATACCAACGGCTCGATCGACCAATTTCTCGATTCGGATTACGCCTTCATCAATCGCAACCTCGCCAAGCTTTACGGTTTCGATCCGAAGCTGGTGGAACTGGCGGCGGGCCAGCCCGTCGAAGGTCTCCGCCCGGAGGATCTGGTCCCGGATTCCGACGGCCACGCACGGTCGCTCGGTTTTGCGCGCGTGAAACTCACCGACGCGCGGCGCGGCGGGCTGCTCGGTCAGGCCAGCGTCCTCACGCTCACGGCGAATGGCGTGGATACCTCGCCGGTCATCCGCGGTGTCTGGATCCTGGAAAACATCCTCGGCGCGCCACCGGCTCCGCCTCCGCCCGACGTGCCGACGATCGAGCCCGACATTCGCGGCGCGAAGACGATTCGCGACCAACTCGAGAAACATCGCGCCAGCGCGACCTGCCGGAGCTGCCACCGGCAGATCGATCCGCCGGGTTTTGCCTTGGAAAACTTCGATGCGATCGGCCATTGGCGGGGCCACTACCAGAAAGACAAGGTCGCCGTTCCGGTGGACGCGAGCGGCCAGTTTGGCGCGACGGAATTCAAGGACGTGGCCGGCTTCAAAAAGGCGCTGCTCGAGCATCGCGAACAATTTGCCCGCTGCCTCGTGGACAAGCTGCTCATCCACGCCCTCGGGCGCGAACTCGAGGTTACCGATCGTCCATACGTCCGTCAGATCGTCGAGACATCCGCCGCCAACGGCTATCGTCTGCGCGACCTCGTGTTACTCTGCGCGGAGAGCGAGATTTTTCGCCGCAAATGAGAAGTGCGCCTGCCATCCTTCTCGTCCTCGCGTTGTTCCTCGCGGGGGCTTATGCCGACGACCCGACCCGAAGCACCTCGCTCACTCCTGCGCAGGCGGAAGAGCTCGTGGCCAAGCGGAAAGGGCCGCTGGCTTTGAATGCTCTGACTGCGCTGCCCGCGGAGGTCGCCGAGGTCCTGGCCCGCCATGAGGGCGAGCTTTCCCTCGATGGCCTGACTTCCCTCGCTCCTGAAGCCGCCAGCGCGCTGGCGAAGCACGCGGCGGTGCCACGCTTCGGTTCCGCCGATCTCTCGCTGGGCGGACTTGTGACCCTGTCGCCGGAGGTGGCAGCCGCGCTCGCGGCCCATCAAGGAGCGCTCGCACTGAAGTCGCTGGCTACGCTGGATTCCCTGCCGCTGGCAAGAAAGCTGGCCGCGCAATGGGGCGAATTGCAGCTCAATGGCCTGACCACACTTTCGCCCGAGTTCGCCGCGATCCTCGCAAAAAACGAGGGCGTGCTGGTGGATCGGACGCGTCCGGGTGTGGAGCAACGCCGGGCGGATCGCGCCCCTTCCGTAGTGCGGTTGGACAGCCTCGAGATCCTGTCGCCCGCTACTGCAGGGGCTTTGGCGAAGCAAAAGGGGATCCTCGTGCTGAACGGTCTGAAGGTTCTCCCGCCCGATGCGGCCGCGGCGCTGGCCCCCCATGAAGGCGTCCTTGTCCTCAATGGCCTGTCCACCCTTTCCACGGAGACCGCCGCCGCCCTCGCTGCATGCCCGGGGGAAATCGCCCTCCGCGCGGTGACCGAGCTGCCCGTCGGTGCCGCCGAATCCCTCGCCAAACACAAATCCGTGCTGTATCTTACGGCATTGATCACATCTCCCCCGGAAGCCCGCGCGATCCTTCGTGTTCATCCCAAGATTCGCCTTCCAGCCGGATTTTAAGGGAAGGCGCAACGTCCCAGACCAACCAACTCCATGAGCAACATCATCAAACAAAACTGGCTGATCAGCCGCCGCCACGTTCTTCGCGGGCTCGGCGCCAGCGTCGCGCTGCCGCTTCTCAATTGCATGATGCCGCTCCGCGCCGCTGCCGCGGTGACTGCGGCCGCCAGGCCGCGGCGCAGCGTCTTCGTTTATATTCCGAACGGGGTGAACGTGCTCACCTGGCAGATCACCAAGGCGGGCTCTGACTACGAACTGAGCACGCCGCTGCAGCCCCTGGAGAGGCACCGCGCCAATATGACGCCAATCAGCGGTCTGCATCATCCGAACGGCCTCGGCCAGGCGCACGAGTGCCAGAAAGTGTGGCTCACCGCGGCGAAGGTCAGCCAGGAAGGCGGCGCTTTTCGCAATACCATCTCGGCCGACCAAATCATGGCGGAAAAGACTTCGCTCGAGACCCGCTTTCCCTCGCTGGAGCTTTCGATTTCCCGCGGGCCGACGACCCTGGCCTGGTCGCGCGACGGCATTCCGCTTCCCGCGGAAGACAATCCGAAGACCGTTTTTAACCGGCTTTTCGGGGTGGAGCCGGGTGGCGTGGACGGGCAGCGCCGTCGCTTGAACCGCCGCCACAGCGTGCTCGACGTGGTGCTCGATAGCGCGAAAACATTGCGCCGGAATATCGGCGGCGAAGACCGTACCAAGCTCGATGAATACCTCCACTCCGTGCGTGAAGTGGAAACCCGCACCGAGCGTCTCGATGCCTGGCTGAATATCCCCAAGCCGAAGATCGACAAGGCCACCGAGGCCAACCTCACGCGCACCGTCTCCCGCACGGAGGCTGGCGACTATTACCGGACGATGTATGACCTCATCGTGCTCACCCTGCGCACCGATATGACCCGCGTGGTGACCTACATGAGCGGGAGCGAAAGCAACGGCCTCGCGATTCCCGAAATCGGCATCCCGCAGACGCGGCACGAACTTTCGCACCACAACGGCGACCCCGAACAGATGGCGCGCCTCAGCCGGAGCGATGCCTTCATCACCGAGCAGCTCTCCTATTTCCTCGATCAACTCACCGCCATCAAGGACGGCGACGAAACGCTGCTCGACCGGACGATGGTCCTCTTCGGCAGCGGCATGAGCTACGGCCACAGCCACGGGAACGCGAATCTGCCGACGATCCTCGCCGGTGGCAAAGGGTTGGGCCTCAAGCATGGCCAGCACATCGACTATAATTTGCCGAAGGTCGGGAGCTACAATCTGGCCGACGCCGTCGGGCACTACGGCATCTGCCACAGGCCCGTCGAATCGAAGGCCCGCCTGACCAATCTGCTGTTGACGATGATCCAGAAAATGGACGTCAACGCCGAGCAGTTCGTGGACAGCCTCGGGCCAGTGTCGGAAGTGGTTGCGTGACCGGGCGGGTGTGATGACCGGGCCGCTGTGCGCCGGCGCTCAGACCCGGCATACCCCGAGTTTACGGGGGTATGCAGACGCGCTTTCCGCGGTTATTAATTGGGCGTGAATTCCCCCTTCGCCGTCCGTTTGCGGAATCTGGCCCTCGCCGTCTCGTTCCTCGCGAATACCGCGGCCCCTCTCCTCGCCATCGACGAACCGAAGACCGACCCACGCTATCCGTTCCGCACCGATTTCGCCAATCCGGGCCTGCCGTGGTATCAGCCGAAGCCACTGGAGTTCCCGCCGCATCACTCCGACCGGCGAATCAGCGGGGAACTGGTGACCACGGATTTCATTCATCGCACCGGGCAATTTCGGACGAGCAAGGCGGGCGAATTGGTCGATTTCACGATGCCGCCTTACGGTGCGGTGAATTACCTCAACGCCGAGGCCGATCTGCGCGATGTGCCGCTGGGGACATTCTTCCTGTTCTTCCTGAATCAGGACAAGCACGGCGGGTTCACGCGGCTGGCGACGATGCAGGACCAGTTCACCATGGATGCCGGGCACAGCTTTTCGTATCGGCTCGATGAGGCGAAACTCGCCGAAGGAAAGCTGCTCACGACCAAACAGAGCCTGCCAAAAAACCAGCCCGACCTCGGCAAAAAGGAGTTGCTCGTGAAGGACGAGACGCGGGTGTGGAAGGGCGACCAGCAGGTGAAACTCACGGACCTCGCGGCAGGTGAGCAGTTGCTCTTCAACATCACCGGCAAGACCGCGGATTATCCCGGGTGGTGCACGGACATCTGGGTTGGCGCGGAGACACACAAGCTCGCGACGGAGCAACAGCGGAAGAAATTTGCCGAGTTCACGAAGCGGCGGGGCCTGCCCGGCTGGG
Source organism: Chthoniobacterales bacterium (assembly GCA_038228205.1). GTDB lineage: Bacteria > Verrucomicrobiota > Verrucomicrobiia > Chthoniobacterales > Chthoniobacteraceae > Chthoniobacter. The sequence goes on along the minus strand of JBBRPL010000003.1, from coordinate 20,862 downwards.
TCGATAAGACCGAGGGCAACAAGTTCACCGTCACCCTTTTTAGTGGCGACACGCGGGCCTTCAAACAGACCTGGATGGAAGATCTGGTGGCAGGCAGGGACGTAAAAATTTGCGTCGCGAACGACGAACTGCGCACCTGGAACCCAAAGGTCGATGGCGAACGCGGCTCGATCGTGGAGGTGCAGAGCGTGCCGACGGAAAGCTACGGTTGCAGCGGCGTGCGGCTCGTGGTCACGGTGAACAACATGCTCGAAGGGTTCCGCAAGGGCCGCACGGTGCGCATCTTCGGCCAGGGCTGGAATGTGCAGGATCAATTCTATGGCGAAAGTCTCATGGGCTACGGATACGGAAAGCTGCTCGACAACGATTTGGTCGAATTGCCGCCCAAGGAATACCCGCTGCAGTTTCCCTTCCGGACCGATTACGGCAACGAGCATCTCCCGTGGTTTCAACTCAAGACGGGCGAGGCGCCGCCGCCCTTCGCTGAGCACATCGTGACCGGCGAATTGGTGAAGGTCGATGCCGCGGCGGGCGCCGGGCAATTCCGCGTCGATCGAACGGGTGAGACGATGGATTTCAGGCTCATCCCCGAGGGCGCCGTGAAGTACCTCAACGCGAAGGCCAGCCTGGAAGATCTGCCCGTGCGCACGCGGTGCCGCTTCCGCCTTTTCCAGGACGACAAGGGCGCCTTCACCCGCGCGAGTTTGATCAGCGACGAGTATACCGCCATGGCGTCAAATTTTGTGACCTACCGCATCGAGACGCTGAACCTTCTCGAGGGCAAGTTGCGCATCGCGCAGCAAATGCCCGAAGTGAAAAATTACAACGGCGACATGGAAAAGCCGCCGGACATCGGCCGGATTGAATTGCGCGTCGACGCCGACACCCGGGTCTGGAAGGATGAGCAGCAGGTAAAACTCGGCGACCTCGCGGTGGGTGACGCCCTGCTCGCGAATGTGACCGGCGAACAAACGGGCGCGCCTTCGCGCTGCACCGATATCTGGATCGGCACGGAAACGCACAAGTTGACCGGCCCGCCGCCGAGCAAGAAGCCCTCGCGCCGGCGGTGAAGAACCCATGAGACCGATCGATTTCATCATGCGCCCCGCTTTCCTTTTCCCGTCACTCTTCATCGCCCTGGCCGCCGCGCGGGGATTCGGCGCCGCGCCGCCGTCTTCGAGCGCGGGCCTCGATACGGTCGTGAAGCCATTCTTTACCGAGCACTGCGCGAAGTGCCACGGGGAGAAAAAGCAGAAGGGCGACCTGCGTGTGGACACGCTGAAGATCGACTTCGACTCGCCGAAGATCATGGGTCACTGGGAGGAAATCATGAACCGGATCAATTCCGGCGACATGCCCCCGGACGATGTCGACAAGCGGCCCAAGCCCGATGATATCGCGCGCGTGGCCGAGTGGATTTCCGGGCAGCTTCATGAGGCCGAGGTGGCCATGCAGGCCTCCGGCCGGGAGCGCGTCGCCTTCCGCAAACTCTCTCGCGAGGAATACGCGAACACGATCCGCGATCTGCTCGGCGTAAACTTCGACGTCAAGGGCCCGACCGGCCTGCCGGAGGACCCGGACTGGAAAGGCTTCGAGCGCATCGGTTCGGTGCTCACGTTGTCGCCAGCCCACGTGGAAAAGTATCTGGGCGCCGCGGACGCGATTCTCGATGAAGCACTCTCCATCCGGCCCGAGCCAAAGCGCGACGTGATTCGCTGGACGCCCTTCGAGATGCGCTGGAAGAATTTTGCGCCCGAGTACCAGGCGCGCGGCATTGCGGACCAGGTCCGCATCGAGATCGTGCCGAACAATTACACGTCCGACTCGTGGCCCGTGGACATCAAGACCACCGGCATGTACGTCGTGCGGATGAAGCTGAGCGGGCTGCGGCCCGAGGGCGGGAGGGCGCCGCGTCTGAAGCTGTATATGACCAGCATCGACAAGACCTTGATCGAGCAGGACGTGGATGCTCCCGAGGATCAGCCCATCACGATCGAGGCCCGCGTGCATTTGGTCGCCGGGAAATACCCCGTGCGCATCATCAACTCGGTGCCGGGGCCGAACCCGGAAGCGCGGCGCTCGCGCCACTCCGGCACGCCGAACGCTTTCACCACCACGCAGAGCCGCGTGCCGTGGCAGATGAAACTCACGGACGATGACTTCAAGCCGATCCAGCCCACGCTGATCATCGACTCCGTGGAATGGGACGGCCCGATCGTCGATGCGTGGCCAACCGCGGCGCACCAGCGCATTTTCTTCGGTGGCGACAAGGCGACGAAGGACGCGGCCTACGCCCGCGAAATTGTTTCCCGCTTCGCCGAGACCGCCTGGCGGCGACCGGTTCAGCCGGCGGAGGTGGATCGTCTCATGAAGCCTGTCGAGCAGGCGCAGAAACTCGGCGACAGCTTCGAGATCGCGGTGAAGAACGGTCTGATGGCCGCCATGTGTTCGAAAAGCTTTGTCTACCTGGAGGAAGGCAATGCCGCGAAGACGGCCACCCAACTCAACGATTGGGAACTCGCCTCGCGCCTGTCGTATTTCCTCTGGAGCAGCACGCCTGACCAGCGCCTGCTCGACCTCGCGCGAGCCGGCAAATTGCACGAGACCGAAACGCTGCGTGGTGAAGTGCGCCGGATGCTCGGCGACCCAAAGGCCGCGGTTCTGGCGGACAGCTTCCCGCGTCAATGGCTGCAACTGCGGCGGGTGGGGATGTTCCCGCCCGACAAGGTGCTGTATCCGGACTACGACGAGAATCTGGAAGAAAGCATGGTGGGCGAGACCGTGGGCTACTTTGCCGACGTCTTGAAACGCGACGGCCGCTTGCGCGAGTTTCTCGATTCGGATTGGACGATGGTCAATGAACGGCTCGCCCGGCACTATGGCATCGACGGGATTCGCGGCGACGCCCTGCAGCGGGTGTCGCTTCAGCCCGGGCAGCACCGCGGCGGTTTGCTCACGCAGGCCTCCATCCTCAGCCTCACCTCCGACGGCACGCGCCATCGCCCGGTCCATCGCGGTGTGTGGGTGCTGGAATCCATCATCGGCCGGCCGCCCCCGCCGCCTCCCGCCAATGTCCCCGCATTGGGCACCCCGGCGGCAAACGTTCCCAAGAGCACCGTGCGCGAGAAACTGGAGCAGCACCGTTCCGATCCGAATGGCACGGCCTGCCACTCGAAGATCGACCCGCTCGGCATGGCCTTCGATAACTACGACGCGATCGGCCGCTGGCGCACGGTCGAAACCGTGCGCGACGGGGTCGGCGCCGATCCGCTGCTCGATCCCAGCGGCGTGCTCACCGACGGCCGGAAGTTCACCGATGCCCGTGAGTTGAAACAATTGCTCCTCGCGGACGTGGACAAGTTTGCCCGCGCCTTTACCGAGAAGCTCGCCACGTATGCGTTGCGGCGAGGCATGACTTTTTCGGATCGCGAGGAATTGAAAACGGTCACTGAGACTTCCAAGGCCGGCGACTATAAACTCGCTTCCCTCATTGAGTCACTGGCGACCAGTCCGTTGTTTCAGAAACGCTAATCCCGCTTCGTCATGAGCAATTTCCCGACTCGACGCAGCATTCTCAATCGGCGTCATTTCTTGCGTGGCCTCGGTGCCGCGGTTGCTTTGCCTCTCGTCGATCGCACGATGCCCCTGCGGGCTGAAACGGCCAGGCCCACGCTCCATGTTTACGAGGATTACGGATGGCTGCGCGGCTTCGGCATGGTGCCCTCATGGGCCGCGAATGTCGTGGATGCATGGCGCCTTTACGACGGCGCGCGCTTCCGGGAAGAGGTTGCGCTGGCGCGGCAGGTTCACGCCAACTGCATCCGTTTGTGGATCGAGTACGCGGCGTGGAAGACCGATCCGGAGAAGATCACGAGTTTCTTCACCAAGGAAGGCAAACTGCGTGACGGGCTCGAATTCCTGACCGAAGCTCCCAAGCTCCGCCCGCCTTGGGAAAAGAGCTGACCTGACTCTCCCACTGAACGCCTAAATCCATGAGCAATATCCTCTCCCAACGCTGGCTCCTCAACCGCCGCCACTTCCTGCGCGGACTCGGCGCCACCATGGCGCTGCCTCTGCTCGATGCCATGCGACCGCTGCGCGCCGCGTCCGAGGCGGCCAAGCCCCGCCGCAGCGTCTTCGTTTACATTCCGAATGGCGTGAACGGCATGACCTGGCAGGTGGCGAAGTCCGGCCGCGCCTATGAGCTTTCGCCCTCGCTCCAGCCGCTCGCCAAGCACCGCGAGGACTTCACGATCTTCAGCGGGTTGCATCATCCGAACGGCATTGGCCAGGCGCACGTCTGCGCGGATACCTGGCTCACCGGCGCGAAGATCGATGCGCAGAGCGGACGAAAATACGAAAACACAGTTTCGTGCGATCAGGTCATGGCGGAGGTTGTCGGGCAGCAGACCCGCTTCCCATCGCTCGAGCTTTCGATCACCTCCGGCACCGGTCATCCGTTCGGGACGAGCACCCTCGCCTTCTCGCGGGACGGTGTCCCTCTCCCGGCGGATGACAACCCGAAGACCATCTTCCATCGCCTCTTCGGAGAGGAAACTGGCGGCGTTGCCGCGCAGCGTGCCCGCCTGACCAAGCGCCGGAGCGTCCTTGACGCCGTCTTCGACGACGCGAAATCGCTGCGTCTCGAACTCGGCCAGGACGACCGGACGAAGCTCGACGAATACCTGCACTCCGTGCGCGACGTGGAGCAGCGCACCGAGCGACTCGACTCGTGGCTCGACATCCCGAAACCGGCCCTGGCCAAGAGCCTCGCCGAGCCTTTCCAGCGCGACGTGCCGAGGGCGAAGGCGGGTGAGTACTGGCGGACGATGTTCGACATCATCGTGCTCGCATTGCGCACCGACATGACGCGCGTGGTCACCTACATGAATGGCAGCGAAGGCAATGGCCTCGCCATTCCCGAGATCGGCATCACCCAGGCGCGACACAATCTCTCCCACCACAACGGCGACCCGGTGGTCCTCGAACGCCTCGCAAACAGCGACGCCTTTATCATGGAACAATTCGCTCATTTCCTGGACGAGCTGACCGCGGTGAAGGACGGCGACGAGCCGTTGCTCGACCGCACGATGGTCCTCTTTGGGAGCGGCATGAGCTACGGCCACAGCCATTGCAACAGCAACCTGCCCATCCTCCTCGCCGGCGGTCGCGGCCTCGGCCTGAAGCACGGCCAGCACATCGACTATAATCGGCCTCATCTGAAGGAAGACTACACGCTGAGCTACGACGAATGGCGCAGCCTCTGCGGCAAACCCAAGGACGAAAAGGCCCGCCTCAGCAATGTGATGCTCACGATGTTGCAGAAGATGGACGTCAAAGCCGAGAAGTTCGTCGACAGCCTCGGGCCAGTGTCGGAGGTCGTCAGTTAAGGCATTCCTTCGGGTAATATATCGGACTGATTTTCGACACTATTTGACCTTCGCGTAACAGGGTGACTGGGTTGACTGAGGGGAAAGGGTTCACTCTATTGTGCGAGCCTCAATAGTTTCGTGAGAGCGGCCGACCGTGAATTGTGGCGTGGTGGGGGCGAGGATGGGCCCTGAGCGTTACCCACATCGTTGGGCAGAGAAGGATGGACGACTTCCGTGCGAACCCGAAGGGTTCAAAGCCATTAGCCGGGGGTTGAGCGAGGAACGAGCGATACCGCCGGAATCATATCACCAGCGATTGACCCTGAAAGGATTGAACTGAACAGGTTCGTTTCCGAACATAGGTAACAGCTTGTTGTCAGCAGATGGGTGACACATTTGTGATCGGTAATGTTTCTGGCGAAGGGGCCGCCGAGGTATTCAACTCTTTCAGAGTTGGCCGCATTTTTGTCGAAGACCCAGGGTAGCTCGTGGTTGATAGTCGCCGCCGCGACCACCCCCGCATGCGCGGGGCTCCCTGCCATCGGGAGTCCTGTCGCTCCGCTCCAGTCGCAACCTTCTCGCCCGCCCGCCGAACACTCCTAATCCCTTCCGCCTCCTCGCTGGGCTGAAAATAGAGGTAGGGAGAGCGGGATGACCGTTCCCCCTCCCTCCGAACCGGACTGGCGGATTTCCCGCATCCGGCTCTCCAGTTGGCAGTTTCACTTCGCTCTATGTAGAGATTGGCACGCCGCTCGATGGGCCTGTTTCAGGGCGATCAGTCCCATGGCGGTGAAGTAGGATTGAGCCCCACTTCACCCCTGTTTCCAGGGCTGCCAACATGCGTTCTGTCCAAACCCCCGGTTCGACCCACTCCCAACGGGAGCGGATCTCTCCGCCTTCTTGAGGCTTTGCAGCCAGTGGCGGCGGTCTTTGTTCCAGTGGCTTTTCCATTACGCTTTTACCTTCCTGCCTCCCTTGGCTCCACGGGCGTTATCCCACTTCTGCGCTCGTACGGAGGCTCTGTCGCCTTCCGGGCACGGTTCTTCGGGCCGCGCTGGTGCGCCGCCATGAACGCCGTTCCTTGCCCCGGCTCGTGATCCCTGATTCACGTCACTCCAACTTCCGACCATTCCATCTCCAAACACCCCATCCATTCCCTCCGCCGCTCTCACTGTCTGTCCGCGGCTCGGGTCGCCGAAGTTGCCACGCCCTTCACGGGTCGGCTTTCGGTTCTGGGCTTCGCCATTCAATAGGAGGCTCGCCAATGGATAGAGCCGAATCGAGTTCATCATGGTTGTGTTTATGGACTGGTAGTTCGCCTCGGGTTGCTCTCCACCCCGTCTCTCGACGACGCAGTTTCCTCCGGCTACGGACAGCCAGTGCGCTGTCCGAAAGGGACTTTCCCCCTTCCGTTGGTGTGCGCTTTCAGGCGCACGATTGAACGCCTTCGGCGTAATCACTCCCGTTCGCTCCCACAGTTTAGAACACGCTCTATGGTAGAATTTTTCGGGGGACGGGAGGCCACTCCTCAAAAACTGGAAGCCGGGATTGCTTTTTCCGTGTTAGTTATTCGATGAACAGAAACCGCTTCGTGTTCACCAGCGCGTAGATGAGATCCTCCATCGAGTCGAGGCCGCGGGCCTGCGCGTTGTGCCAGGCGGTGCGTTCGCGGTCGGTCGGCTTGCGGGAGAAGAGCCCGAGATACGCCGCGTCGAGTTTCGCCTCGGAGTCCGGGTTACGCGCGATGGCGAGCATCAGTTGCGAGTCACGGCTCATGACCGCCTGGAGGAGGTCGCCATTCATCAAGGCCAGGGCCTGCGGCACGGAGGCATCGCGGCTGGAGTTTTCGATCAGCTCGCGGTCGCTCTGGCCGAAGATGCGCAGGTAAGTCCCGCGGTAAGCAGGGCTGATTGTGTCGGCGGCGCGCGTCCAGTAGATGCGCTGGCGGCGGCACATGGCGAGGAAGCCGGTCCGGTTGGCCACGGGGACGTTGAAATATTCCGCGGCGTCGAGCATCACCTGCTCTTCCCGCGCGACCTCGGCCTGCTCCTGCTCCGGGGTCAGCTCGCTCTTGTCGTAGCCCTTCACTGGGAGTTTTTGGGCGTCCATGGTCGGGTCGGCGTTGGTATCGGCCAGCAGATCGGATTCGGTCACGTGCACGGGCGTGTCGGAAAATGGCGAAGGCGGCGCGGGCTTTCCCTCCCGGATCGCGGCCAGGCGCTCCATCGCCGGAAGGTAAACGCTGCGGCCCAGGGCACGCCGTCCGCCCCCCTGCACTTGCGCCACCTGCTTGACGAGCGTCTCGACGGTCTGGGTGTCATGGTTGGCCCTGGCTTGCTCGATCTTGACGCGCCCTTCCGTGGCCATTTGCGCGGCCGCGCGATACGATTCCGCGGCGACCTTGGCGCCTTGATACGCCTCCTCGGGGGTCAATTGATCGAGCGCGTCGATGAGCTTGGCTGCCTTCACGGTCCGGTTGCGTTGATTCTCCGTGATCTCCCTGGACGTGGCGTAAGGCGCCGCGTTGATGAGCGTGATAAACGAATCCCATATCTGCTCCGCGCTCATGCGCCGAAAGACGGGGCCGGGGAAGTGATACGGGGTGCCCGGCAGCACTTCCTGCCTGGTCGTCGCCGCCTGATAGCCGCGCGTATTGAAGATGACCCGCAGGCACGCCTTCATGTTGTATCCGGAGTCCTTCACCAGGGTCTCCATGCGGCGCATGAGCTCGGGATTCGCCGGGGTATTGGCGTCCGACATTTCATCGAGCGGCTCGATCAAGGCCAGGCCGAAGGCCATCTTCCAAAGCCGATTGGCGATGACGGTCGTGAACCTCGGATTCTCGGGCGACGTCATCCAGCGGGCGTAGGCTTCGGTGTTGCTCTCGCCGGGACTGCGCTCGACCGGGTGGCCCATCATCGCCTTCGGCTCGACCGCGGTTTTCGGCTTCGCGTCATCGTACTTGTAATCGTGGGGCAGCTCCAGCTTTCGCTTGTCGTCATAAACGATGCCGGTGCCTCCCATCCCAAGGTACTGAATGTCGGCGACGGCCTGGCCGACGAACCCGAAATAATCGACGATCCACCGATAGTCGCTCTTGGGATTTTCGCCGGCCGCGATCGAGGCCTTCCTGGCTTCCTCCATGCGCGCGGTGGTCTCCTTTTGCTCCGCTTTGAGCAGATCGCGAGACTGCATCATCGCCGGGTTCTCATAGGCTTTGACATCGTTCCCGTAGGTGAACGCGGTCATCTGGTAAAACTGCATCTGCGTCCACTTGTCGAAGGGATGGTTGTGGCACTGGGCGCACTCGATCCGGGTGCCGAGGAAGATGCGCGCGGTGTTGGCGAAATTGTCGAGCGGCATCTTGTTGTCGCGCATGTAATAGCCAATCGCGCCATTATCCCATGGCCGTCCCTTGGCCGAAACCAGCTCCCGCACGAACTGGTCATACGGTTTGTTCGTGCGCAGGCTGTCCTTGATAAATTGGCCGTAGGCGGCGCCCGCGGCGGGGCCAATCGCGCCAAAGCTCTGCAGCCGCAACACGTCGGCCCAGTAATTGTAGAAATGCTGCGCGTAGCCTTCACTCGCGAGCAGCGTATCGATCAACTCCGCTCGTTTATTCGCGTTCTTCGAGGCGAGGAAGTCTTCCGTCTCGCGCACGGTCGGGATGCGGCCCACGATATCGACGTAGAGCCGCCGCACGATCACGTCATCGCTGACCGGCGGGTTGATCGTGAGCTTGTTTTTTGCCCAATCCTGCGCGAGCAGCGCATCGAGTTCCGGCGCGACGATGGCGGGATCGACTTTGGACGCTGGCGCGGCGTGCAGCGACCAGGCCGCGCACAGGGAGGCGAGAACAACCAGTTTCGAGGAGGAACGGTTCATGGCGGAATGGAGAGACTCTTGTCAGCGATAATCTGCCTTCCTTCAATGCCTTAGACCGTGTTCTGCATTTTAGACACCAGAGGTGTCACAGAACCTTGTTTCAGCGCAAATGCGATTCCATCCACTTCTCCGTCCGCTCCCACATTTCGGGCAGGTAAACATGCCCCGTGTCTGGATAAATAACACTCTCGAAATTGGCCTCCTTACCCGCCAGCTTGTAAATCGGCGCGACTTTCCTCGCGAGCGACTTCACGCCTTCGATCGGCGATCCGCCGTCCTTGTCGCCGGTCATGAAGAGCATCGCCCGCGGCGCCGCGAGCGCGATCACGGCTTCGGTGTCGAAGTGCCGCAACATGCCAGGCACAAAATAATAAATGCCGTGCGCCTTGAGCATCCCGGTCTCGATCAGATCCTGATACCGGGTCATGCACGCGACGCACACTCCCGCCTTCGGCCGGTCATCCAGCGCCATGATCCACCAGGCGCGGGTGCTGCCCATGCTGATCCCGGTGACGCCGATGCGCCCCGCATCGACTTCGGGGCGCGAGCACAAATAGTCGAGGGCCATCAAGTCATCGCGCACGATCATGCCCCATAGCGTGCGGCCGGCCCAGAGTTGAAACTTCGCCGCGGTGAGTTCTCCCGGCCCGCCTTTTTCATTCGCCCCACCCGGGCCCTGTCCATTGCGTTCGCCGAAGCAATAGGCATCGATCCCGAGCACGGCATAGCCCAGCTTCGCGAGCTTGGGCCCCGCAGGCACAGGCGTCGCGTTCGTCTGCAGCAGTTCCTGCTTCCCGATGTCATACTGTCCGCCATGCCAGTGGCAGTAGAGAATCGCGGGCACCCGGCCCTGCGCGCCCTTGGGCAGGAACAGATAGCCGCGCACGGTCGCGCCGGCTTCATTGTCGAACTCGAACTTCTCCAAGGTAAAACCATCGCCGTCCTCGCGGGACAACACCTTGACCGCCGGAATCCTGGGCCGTGGCGGGAGGTCGCCGAGCAACTTCCACAGCGTCGCGCGGATCCCCTCTCGTTTGGATTCCCAGGCGGTCCATGATTCGGGCGCCACAAAGTCCGGCGTCTTCACAGAAGCCAGCCAGCGGGAGGCGTTCGATAGGTCTGGAGCGGGCTCCGCACTCATGAGCCCATGAAGCGCGAGGATGGACGGGATGACGAGAGAAAGCGATCGGCGTTTCATGGCTGGGTACCGGGGAGGATGTTCGTTTAGTCTGGAGATATGGTCTGGGCCGTCCACGAATGTGGGATGATGGCGCGGTGGGATTTCGCATTCCACACGCTCCTCTCCTGCGCTTCAAGCCGGCTGTCATCCACCCCATCACCCATGAATCTCATCCGCCTTTTCCGCACACTCCTTCTTCCCGCCCTCGCCATTACGATGACCGCCGCGGCTCCTGCGCAGGACACCAAGACCGGTGTCCCCGTGAGCTACCAGCTTCCCACGAACGGTCCGCTGCCGCAGACCTACCGCGTCACACTGGCGATCGTGGACGAAAAAAAGCCGGACTGGATCATCAGCCAATTTGCGGCGGGCGTGGTGCGGACGGTGACGGCGGCGAATGGCGGGAAGTTTTCCGAAACATGGACTGGGCTGGACGACAATTTCATGCCGGTGCCGCCGGGAACCTATGGCGTGAAGGGGATCTACATGCCCGCGGCGCAGTGGCCGATCGATGGCGAGCATCACTCCATCACACCTCGCTATGTCACGAGTGCGGACGCGTGGCGGGCGCTGCCGGGCGAGGCGAAAACGCCGATTCTTTCCGGCGATCCGGTGAATAGCCCGATCGGCGACGTGGACGTGGCGGCGAATGGCATGGCGGTCTTCTGCTACCAATACCTGGAGAATGCGCGGAACTTCTACGCCGCCGATTTGCGGAAGCCGATCAACTACGACCAGGCCACGCCCGGCTACAATTCAGGCGGGGCGGCGGGCGGCCAGGCGGTGGCGACCGATGGCACGACGTCGTGGTGCAGCGAGAACGAGGGCTTCGTCTTCCGCACGGACGGGAAGAAATTTGGCAGCGAGGACGGCCGCTACCGCAAAGGGGTGCATCAGTCGGAAGGCAAAGTGACCGCGATGGCGGCCTTTCGCGACGAGGCGGCGGGCAAATCATTTGTGTATCTGGCGGAGCGGGGCCGTCTGGTCCGCGACGAGAAGCGCTGGTCTTCGCCCGAGGAAAGCACGGCCGAAGTGGTGAACAAAATCATCGTGCTCGATGGGGAGACGGCGCAGCGACTCGGTGAGGTGGCGGTGAAAGGACCGCTCGGCGTCGTGGCGCGCTGGGGCGACCGGTTGTGGGTCCTGCACAAGGAAGGCGACGGCTTTGCGGTCAGTGCCGCAGCGCTCAAGGCGGGTGTGCCCGAGCCGGCGTTGAAGCGCGTGCTGGCCGTGCCCGCGGGGATCGTGCCCAGCGACCTGGAAGTGGATAGCCACGGGCGCATCTACCTGGCCGATGCGAAGGCCAACAAAGTGCATCAATTCGCCGCAAACGGGAAACCGCTGCGCACCTTCGGCAAGCTCGCGGAGCAGCGCCCGGGCAGCTATGATCCGGAGTCGTTCATGTCGCCGGAGAAGCTCTCCTGCTGGCGCGATGCCGAAGGGCACGACCGCCTCGTGATCGTGGAACGGCACGGCCTGGATCGCGTGAGCGAATGGGACGCCGACCAGGGCAAACTCCTGCGCGAGTGGCTCAGCGGCCAGACCTTCGCCAACGCGGGCTACGCGGTGGACCCGCGCCAGCCCGAGCAACTTTACCTCCAGGGCCACGGCGGCTGGCTGATCCGTTTCCACGTCGATTACCAGACGGGCGCGTGGCACACGGAAGCGGTCTGGCCGGACGTTTGCACCGGTCGTTTCTTCGACAACCACTTTGGATTTCCCCGCATGGTTTATCACGGCGACACCCGGTTTCTCGCGTGGTCGCGCGGCGATTTTCTCTACCGCGAATCCGGCGACCGCTGGCTGCCTTCGGCGGCGATCCTGGCGGAAGGCCAGGGCAAGGATCGGAAACAATTCCTCTGGAACGACGCCAATGGCGACGGCCAGGTGCAGGACAGCGAATACCAGTCACGCCTGACCACGCAACCGGTCGGCAATCGGCGCTACTGGGGCGATTCCTGGATGGACGATTTGTCGCTGGTCGCGATCGAGCAAGGCGCCGCCGATGTGTGGCGGCTCGCGCCGGAATCGTTCGATGCGCACGGCAATCCGGTCTACCCGGTGGACGGTTGGAAAAAGCTGCTCACCGATCCGGTGCTCGCCGCGCGCAAACAAGGCACGGCCACCGCGACCTTCGGCGGCAACGAAATCGGCGATCAGTTTTCCTCCGCCTGGGCGATGGTCGCAGGCTCGATGAAAGACGGCTTTTACGTCAACGCGCGCGGCCCGGACCTCGGCGCCAACTTCGGCGCGCAGCAGAAGCTCTCGCGCTACGTGCCGGACGGCAAAGGCGGCTTTGATCTCAAATGGCGCGTCGGGCGCGTGGCCATCCACGGCACGGCGGACGAGGGCGAAGTCTACGGCTCGATCAATGTCATGGCGCCGATCGGCGGGCTGATCACGCAGGTCGATCAATCGCGCATGGGCATCGTGCTCTACACCGAGGACGGCCTCTACGTGGACACGCTCTTCCCGGACCAGCGCAAGGGCGGCAAGACCGCCGGTCCCTACAATCTGCCGGGCGAATTCTTCACCGGGTATTCCTTCGCGAATCCCACCAACGGCAAAGTCTATTTCGCGCTCGGCAAGGTGACGCCCACGCTGTTCGAAGCCGAGGGATGGACTGCGAAGGGCAATCCCACTCATCGCCTGGAGACGGTGCAGAAGAGCGTGAGCATCGCCGCGTCGCAGATCGCGGCCGCGCCCGAGTTTGCGCTGGCCGTGCGCAAGCAACGCGGTGGCGGCACGACCGCGCGCGTCGCTCTCTTCGCGCCTACGCCCGGCGGCGGGCCGGCGCTCGATGGTTCCATGAGCGGCTGGGAGGGCTGCGAGCCCGTCACTTTTTCCGCCGGCGCCACGCAGACAGTGGAAGTGCGCTGCGGCTTCGATCCGGACTTTCTCTACCTGCGCTGGCAGGTGCGGCTGGGCCGGAAGTTCGAGGCAAAACCGCTCGACCCGCCCGAGCGCATTTTCACCCACGATCGCGAAGCGGACACGATGAGCTTTTACATCCAGGGCGATCCCGAGGCGAAGCCCACCAAGGATGCCACCGGCCGGCCGGGCGATGCGCGGTTTGTCTTCGGTCTCTTCAAGGACAAGGACCAGGTGCGCCCCGTGGCGCTGGCCATGCTTCCGCAATATTTCGGCAAGGCCAAGGCGAGTCCGTTGACGTATCGCACGCCCGCGGGCGGCGCGGCGACCTTCGCGCATGTCGGCCTGCTCGCCGGGGCGAAGCTGGGCCACACGATGGATGCCGATGGCGCGGGGTTCGTGATCTCCGCGGCGATCCCGCGCGCGAGCGTGCCGAAGCTGCCCGCCTTCGCCGGGGAATTCCGCACCCAGGTGAATTTCGATGCCACTTTCGCCGGGCATAACCGCTTCTGGTGGGCCAATGCCGACGGCTCCGCGACGCGCGAGACCTACGACGAACCCACCGAGGCGCGGCTCTATCCGGGCTCGTGGTCGCAGGCGAAATTCGAGCCGATGAAGGACCTGCCCGTGCGTACCTGGAGCGCCATCGGCCCATTCGGCTTCGCCAAGCTGACCGAGCTTCGTCACGGCCCGGATCGCCCGGAGATCATTCGCACCCTGGGAGGGACGATCTTCCCGCCCGAGCAGGGCATCGACCTCGCGGCCACTTACAACGGCGAACTCACCCAAACGCGCAAGAGCAAGCGCACGCTGAAATGGCGGCCCGCGAATATCAGCGGCGACATCGTATCCTTCGAAACCGCGCTCGGCTGGAAAGGCTACGAGGACGAAGGCTCCGCCTATCTCGTGACCTGGGTGCAGGCTCCGCAACCCGTGGCCGTGAAATTGAAGGTGCTGGACGAACACGGCCATCACGCCGTGCGGATCTGGATCAACGACAAAGCCGTGCCGACGATGTTTCCAAAAAATCAAAGCGCGAAGGATCTGACGTACTCGATCGACCCGGCCAAGCCCGTGGACTTGCAACCCGGATGGAACAAGCTGCTGCTCCGCTATGATCATGTCTGGGGCGAAAACAAGATCGGACTCGAAATGGATGCCCCGCCCGAGGTGCTGTGGTCGCTGAAGTTTTCGGCAACGCCACCGGCGGCCAAATGATTCCGGCGCCGACCGTCGATCCTACTCCCCTCCCCTCATGCTCCATCCCCTGCTCCGAAATCTTCCGGGAAAATTTTCCGCGTGTTTGCTCGGGCTGGTGTTACCCGTGGCCGCGTGGGCGCAGACCGGTGATATACCGACTCGCCCGCTGGCGGAGAAAGGCGCGCTGGTTTTCGCTGATGATTTTGCGACCAACCGTTTCGGCGCCGAGTGGATAGAAAGAATCAAGAGCGCCGGCGTGGAGAATGGCGTGATGTTTGGGCGCCAGACCACGACCGAGCACGGCTCCGTGGCGAGCGCGAAGATCGATCTCCCGGACGGCAATCTCATCTGCGAATGCCGGGTGCAGTTCGAACGCAATGTCACCGTTGCGTTCAGCTTCGATGACATGAGTCACCCCGGCTCCATCGCGGGCCATATCGCGCGCGTCACGCTGGAGCAGCAGCTCGTGAAGCTGCACGATGACAAGGAGGGGGCGATGAATCGCAAGCTGATCGCGCTGAAAAAATCTGACGACGCGATTGCGAAAGCCGGCGCTGAGGAGGAGGTCAAACGGCACACGCTGATGGTGCCGATGAAACTGGAGACGCAGCAGTGGCACACGATCGGTGTGGAGATCGTCGGAGACCAAATGCGCGTGGTGCTGGATGGCGTGCCCATCGGTTTCCTCAAATCCCCCGGGCTGGCCCACGAGAAAAAGCCCGACTTCAAGCTCAGCGTGAGTGGCAAGCAGGCCTTGTTCGACGATCTCCGCATCTGGTCCGTGAAGCGGTAAGGGGCGCGAATCCGCTGCGGCTCGCGCTGGACCTTGCGCGGATGGCGAATCAGGCGATCAATTCCTTGATCACGCCCGAGCTGTCGCCGTGGCGCTCGGCGTTGACGCCGAGACCGCGGAGGAGGGTAAGCCAGGCGTTGCAGAGCGGGGTGTCTTTCGGAGCAACGATCTGTTGCCCGAGCTTGATGCCGGCGCCGCCGCCGCTGAGGATCGTGGGGCAGTTACTCAGTTCGTGGCCGGTGCGGATGTTGCTTCCGTAGGCGAGAGCGGTGTTGTCGAACAACCGGCTGCCATCGGACTCCTTGGTGGCTTTGAGTTTGTCGAGAAACCCGGCGAGCAATTCGCTCTGGGCGAGGTCACGGCGCTGGGAGGCGTCAAGCTTTTCGCCGAGCGTGGTGTGGTAGTGGCTCATGTCGTGCGGGTGCACTTTGATGTCGAGGCTGGTGAGCAGCGTGCTGACGGGCTGGCGGTAGGTGAGCACGCGGGTGCTATCGGTCTGGAGCGCGGCGATCATGATGGCGTACATCACTTCGATCTCCTCGCGTCCGGCGAGACCCGGCTTGGGCTCAGGCACGGGAGACTTCGGCTGCGGCACGCCGAGCCATTGCTCGTCCTTGCTCAGGCGGGTCTCGATGTCGCGCACCCCCTGGAAATACTCCTCGAGTTTGTCGGTGTCCGTCTTGCTCAGGCCGCGTTTCAGGGCATTGGCGTTTTCCAGCACGGTGTCGAGGACGCTGCGCCTTTGCGCGAGCATGGCCTTCTGCTGTTCGATGGGTGTGGTGTCCTTGGAAAACAGGCGATGATAAGCTTCCAACGGCCCTTTGTGGCCGCCGATGGGTTTACCGCTGAGATCCCAGGCCATGGAAAGGCCCGGCCCGTGACCCGAGGAATCCCCGCCTTCACCGCCATTAAGCTGCAATGAGGCAAAGCGCGTCTCCAGGCCGAGCTGCGCTGCGGCGACCTGATCGGCGGAGATGCTGTTGTGAAAGCTCTGGCCCGGCTGCGCATAACGATTCGCGCCCGTAAGCCACATGGTGCTGCCCCAGTGGCCTTCGTTGCTGTATTTATTCCACAGGCCTTGCACGACGGTGAAATCCGCCTTGTGCCGGGCGAGCGGTTGGAGACCGACGGAAAGTGTGTAATCGGCGCCGGACTGCTTGATGTCGGGATACCAGGTCGCCTCGGTGATGCCCCAGCCGAAGCCGAGGAAGATGAGGCGCTTGGGGGGCGCAACCGGCGCCGCCGCGGAGGCAAAGCGGGTAAAGCCAAGCGAGGCAAGAGTCGGCAGCGCGATGAGCGCGGTGCTGGAGCGAAGGAAATGGCGGCGGGTGTGCATGGTCGAGAGGTCTATGGGTAGAGCGATTTTCGGCGTACTTATTTGGTATGAAACTCCTGGCTGCTGATCAGCACCTGGAGGAATTCCCGCAGAGCGAGGTCTTTTTGGGCTGGCTGGCGTTGCATTTCGGCAAGAAGCGGTTCGTCGCGGAAGCCCACCGGACGGCCGAGACCATACTCGATCAGCGCCTCGCTGAAGCCGCGCGTGAAGGCGGCGGACTTCGACGCGACGATGTCGCGCAGGCCAAAGTAGTCTTGAAAAGTGGGGCCCTTGAACAGGGTGGCGGCTGCCTCGATCGCCCAGGTCTTCTTCGTACTGGGGTCGGGTTTGCCGCGAAAGTCGTTCACCTGATAACTGTCCTCGGTGCGCCATTGGCCGACGGCGTCGAAGTTCTCCAACCCGAAGCCGATCGGATCGATCTTCCGGTGGCAACTCGCGCATTGCGGCTCCTCCTGATGCGCCTGCAAGCGCTCGCGGGTGGTGAGCACCTTGCCGGCCAGTCGCGCGATCTGCGGGACATTCGCGGGCGCGGGCGGCGGCGGATCGTGGAGCAGCTTGCGCAGCACCCAGGCGCCGCGTTCGACCGGGCTGGTGCGCTCGCCATTGCCGCCCATGACGTGGACTGCCGCCATGCCGAGCAGGCCGCCGCGCGGTGAATCCTTCGGCAGCGGCACTTTCCGGAAGGCGTCGCCCGTCACGCCATCGATGCCATAGTAGCGAGCGAGCACGCTGTTGATGACCACATAGTCGGACTTCAGGAGATCGCGGAGGCTGGCGTTCTGTCGCAGAAGATACGCGAAGGTCTCATAGACTTCATTTCGCGCCGCGAGCTTTGTGCTGTCGTCGAAGCGGGGATACATCGCGCGATTGACCTCGAAGAAGTCGAGCCGATCCAGGCCGAGCCATTGGTAAATGAAAGCGTGCACGAACGCCTCCGACCGCGGATCGTCCAGCAGCCGGTTGGTCTGGGCGGCGAGTACCTCGGGCTTCATCAATTCCCCGCGCTGGGCGAGATCCCGCAGGGTGGCGTCAGGCGGCGCGCTCCACAGGAAATACGAAAGTCGCACGGCCAATTCTTCGCTGGTCAAAGGCCGGCGCTTCTCATCCGCCGAGGGCTCGGCGAGGTAGAGGAACATCGGTGACGAGAGAACGACCGACAGCGTTTCCTTCAGCGCCGCGCCTGGTTTGTCGCCAGCCTTGCGTCGCACGTCGTAGAGGGCGAGCAGGCGGTCGATGTAATTCGCCGGAGGCGCCTTGCCGCGAAAGGCTTCCGTGGAGAATCGCTCCAGCGCGACCCGCAACTCCGGCACCGCGGGTGCCGGCGACTGCTCATCAAGCGGGATGCCCAGCGCCGCGATACCGGGCGGCTTGGGCTGGCCGGCGTTCGGCTTGCGTTCGACTTCCATCCAGTCCACCCACAGCGCGACTTCCGGGCCGATGCCGTTGACCTTCCGGCCTTCGCTCACGCGCACGCGAGTCTGCGTGAAGTGATCGGCAGTCCCTTTCTCTCGAATGAACAACTGGCGATCGTCGCGCTCGGCGTTCTTGCGGGTCAGCACCAGCGGGATCTCGATGATCTGCGGCGCGTCCATCGTGCCGGTGACCTCGTGCGTGCTCATCACCTGACCGGCGCGTGGATGAATGCCAAACTCAATGAACTTCCGCTCCGGCGGGCAGTTGTCCAGCGCCGCGATTCGCACCCGCACGACATAATTGCCCACGAGGGTCTTCCAGGAAAACGGCACCTCCAGAATGAAGAAGTCGTTCGGGAGATCATTGCCCCCGCCGATGGTGAGGTAGGCGCCGGTGTCGAGATGCGGTTGCTTGAGATAGTATTCGTGGTAGGGCCGCGCGTAACCCGTCCCGGATATCGTCCCGTAGCTCAAAGCGCGATTGGCCTTGTCCGCGTTGTTTTCCACCGTCTGGAACCCGAAATTTTCCGGAGGCGGTGCCCCCGGGATCCGGTTCCACGCCCGGCGAAAGAACTCGTCATTCTTCACTTCCTTGCGCAGGACGGCCACGGCATCGGCATTCTCGGGCTTGGCGGCCGCTTCTTCCACGGCCTTGGCCCAGCGCTCCGCTCGCGCCAGCGCATCGAGATTCTCTTCGTACTTTTTCGTGATGACCTTGAGCGATTCCTCGGCCTCCCAATGCAGCTTTTGCTCCACTGCCGCGCCCACCTGCCAAGCGAAGGCCTCATCCAGCGCCTCGCGTCCAAGCGCCTGGTACTGCTCGAGCTGATTTCCCGACATGAAAAGGTTCGCTCCGACGGTATCGAAGCCGCCGGTGCCGGAGTCCGTGGGCAGTTCGCTGACGTTGATCTCCACACCGAGCAATTCGCGGAGTGTGTTCTTGTATTCGCGCCGGTTCAGGCGCCGCATGGTCACGACCCCATTCTGGTCGCCGAGGCTGCGCCGGGCCGCGACCATTGCGTTCGAAAGGTCATCGAGAAAATCCGTCTTCGCCGCGGCGGGAAGCTGCTTCTCGTCGTCCGGCGGCATCTCGCCGGAGTTCAGCGCATTGAGCACTTTCTGCCAGCGTTCCGCGGTCTCGAGATTGGTGATGGCGAACGGTAGTTCATCCACCCGGAACTTGCCCTTCTGCTTCTCCGCGCCATGGCACTTCACGCAATACTCCTTGAACAAAGCGCGATGCTTTTCATTCATCGCCGCGCGCCCATCGGCGGTGGCGGCGCGGGCCGGGATGCAGGCCAGCACCAGGGCGGCGACGGGAAGGAGCGTGGAAAAACGGTTCATGCAGTCGAAAAAGAAATAGGGGTGGCTATTTGAATACGAAGGTGTTCGGCATGGCTTTTTTCATGCGATCGACCCCTTCCCAACTAATCCCGGCACTGCGCACGGAGATGGTTTTCAGATGGCCAAACTTTACCATGGCGTCGAGCGACGCATCCGTCACGCTCTTCAAGCCGCGCAGGCGAAGTTCTTTCAAGTGGGTCATGCCCTGGAGGATCCCCGTGCGGATGCCGGCATCGGTCACTTTCTCGCACTGTTCCAGGTAGAGCTGTTCGAGTGTCGCGAGCTGCGGCAGGTCCTGAAGCGTGTCGTCGGCGATGTTGTTGAATTCCAAGCCGAGAACTTTCAGCTTCAGCCCGGCCAGGTTCACCAGGCCGGGACCGGCGATCTCATTTTGCCGGAGGCTGAGGGTGCCCACCTTCGGCGACAGTTTCAGGTGGGCGAGCCGCTCGTCGGTCAGGCCGCAATCGATCAGGTCCAGCGTGTCCACGTTCTCCAGCCGGGCAAGCGACTCCAGTGCGGCCTCGGCGAGGGTGGCATGTGTGAGGGTGAGCCGGTGCAGCGCTTTCCACGTGGACAGACGCTCGATCTCGGCGGCCGCGATCTCGCGATAGCCGAGCGTGAGCGTGTTGAGCCGATGACACGCCGCGAGGTTCTTCACCGTCTCGTCGTCGATCAGCATCTCCGCGACATGCTCAGCGAGCACGCGCTGCCGCCGCTCCTCACGCCGCAGTTCCTTGCTCACCAGGAAACGCGCGATGGTGCGCACCCAAGCCCCGAAATTCGTCCCGCGCTCGAAGGTTTGCAGCTTTTCGAAGGCGACCACAAATGCCTCCTGCGCGACATCATCGACCGCCTCGGCCCGCATTCCCAGAGTGCGGACAAAAGCCCGCAGGCCCGCCTGCTCGCGGCGGACCTGCTCGATGAACCAATCATGATCGGGATAAGGGGAACTCACGCTTGGGAATACCCGCCGCGCCCACCGCGTTACGGAATTATGTGAGAAAATCGTTCCGAGGATCCCCAGCCGCGCTGAGGTTCCCTCCCCGATTCGCTCCAGGCCAACGTGCTCGCGGCTGATCCTTCGGCGATCACGGTACACTACTTGCTTTTTTGCTTGGGTCTTTCACCCTGCTTTCCAGACTTTTATGAAAATTATCGCTTCCGCATCGTTGATGGTCGGTTTGCTTCTGCCTGGGTTTTGTTCAGGCGCCAATCTGGAGCAGGTGGCCACCCTCCACTGGTATGATTCGGCGGACTCGAAAGTCGATATTGCGGTCGATGGTTCACCGAGTGGCGTCGCCTTTGACGGGGTCCACATGTGGGTCACCACGAGCACGAACAAGGTTATCAAAATTCGCGCCGCGGACGGACAGACGATTAGCTCGACCGCAGTCGGAAACGGGCCGCGCGGGCTTGCCTTTGACGGAGTTTCCATGTGGGTCGCCAACAAGTCTGACAACACCGTCACT
>JBBRPL010000002.1:0-178454 GCA_038228205.1 Chthoniobacterales bacterium | reverse complement strand
CCAAAGACATCTTGTCCAAGGTCACACGCGCCCGCAAAAAGCTCGCGAACCGCAAAACGTTACGCTAATTGCGCCGCACTACACTAGGAAGACCGCGTAGTTGCCGAGGTTGTTGGCGTGGTTGGGGTCGGCGGCGAGGGCTTTCTGGTAATACTCCTCCGCACGGTCGTAGTCCTTGCGCTGGCCTACCAGGAAGTTCGCGTAATTGCCGAGGTTGTAGGCGTGGTTGGGATCGGCGACGAGGGCCTTCTGGTAATACTCCTCCGCACGGTCGTAGTCCTTGCGCTGGTCTGCCAGGAAGATCGCGTAGTTGCCGAGGGTGATGGCGTGGTTGGGGTCGGCGGCGAATGCCTTATGGTAATACTCCTCCGCACGGTCGTAATCCTTGCGCTGATCTACCAGGAAGTTCGCGTAGTTGCCGAGGGTGACGACCGCTTTCGGGGCGAGTCGGATTGCCTCCAAATAGTTCTCTTCCGTCTCCTTAATATTTTGCCTTTGATTACGCAATTCATCAGCAAGAGCCGCACGGATCAACGCACTCGAAGGGTATGCCTTCGTAGCTGCGCGTAGCCGATTCAAACGCTTGGGCAAATCCTTCTCCTGCGTTGCCATGAACCCTTCCACCAACGCGAGGACCTCATCAGAGCCCCTAGTTTGAACCTTCGGGTCGACGGACATTGCGGCCTCTGTTCTTCCGATTCGTTTGGCTTCTTCGACCAAATTTGCGCCAAAGACTCTTAACCTCTGTTCCTGTTGTTCTTTGAGCTTTTCCAGCGGATTCGGCAGACTCAAACTCTGAGCAAGTTTGAGCAGGAATTCATCGAAACCCTCGATTTGAATGAACCGGACGGCGTGGACGCGAGAAAGGGCGTCCAGCTTGGTGTTGGTAGCTAGACGTTCCTTCCACGTTTTTTCCGGGCGGCAACACCAGTAAATGCCGGAAGGCAGCAGGCTGATCCCATCTTTGTCCACCATTTCGGCAGTCAGGAAATCCATGAGGCTGCCGTCATTGCCTTCCCACCCGATCACAACCGGTGTGTACAGAGAAAAGATGCGGCGAAGAGGTTCCCTCCATTCGTCGTCCAGCTTGGCAATTCCATCGGTGGTGTTTTTGGTCGTAGCAAATCCGATGTCGCCATGGACCTTGGCAATAATGGGAAGCCGTGGCTGGGGGCTGAGATAGCGAGCGATGCGAGCGTCGCTTATGATCCGCGGAAGATTGCCCGTAAGTTGAAGGACGGTATCGGCGGCAAGATTATCAAAATTTGTGGTCACCACCACCTTGTGCCGTGAGCCATGGAGAATCTGCGCAAGAAAATAGTAGCCGGGTGAAGGGATTGCTTTTCCGAATTTCTGCTCAAGCCAAAACTGCCCAGTATCCATCTGGCCTTCAAATCTTCGCTCGAAAATGCGAGTGTAGAAGTTCGCAGCTCTGTTGAGTTCGAAGGATTCGATGCCCAGGTTTTCAGCCGTAGCCCACTCCTCAAAGGACTGCCCGATGGGAGCCTCCTGGAAGTGAATTTCTTTCAGCCAATCCAAGGCTAGCTCGCTGCCGAGCGAAATGCCGGAGGATTTTGACGCACCTGCTCCGAGCAAGAAGCAAAACCGCTTGTTCTTCATTTGGATCGTATGATCTCCGAATTCCTTGAGGAAGGCATCGGCGTTCATCGGATGCGCCAAGCTGCGCGGTGGTGTGGGACCTTTTTGAGTAATCATGGGTGGGTGCGCCCCATCCCTGGATGGGCCGCGCAAACAGATGCTACGCATCTACCCGAAATGGCCTCCCTCGTGCAAAGAATACTTCCATCGGCAAACTCCCCGACTATATCAAGCGGCCATTTTCACCACCTTGCGCTTCACGCCCGCATTGAGTGGCAGGATGCGCCAGAAGACTTGCGCTTCGTCGGTTTTCGCGAGGTTGGCGAAGCGTGGCCAGCACCTCCGGTGAAAAACCCTCGGCCCGGAGTTGATCGAACGTCGTCGTGTCCTCAACGACCTCGTGATTACGCCACACAACGCTCAACTCGCGAGCCGCGCGAAACGCGAATCCAGAGGCAACACGTGAAGAATCTTCTTAGCGAGCGCGGCCAGAGGCGGCCCGAAAGGGTCGTATGCGTCGAACCAATCGCTCCTACCTATCGTGGATAAACTTTAACATCCGGTCCGCTACGGCGTCGCCCGCGGTTCCAAGCTTCGTGACGATGGTGCTGTGATCCCGATCCTTTGCCTGAACGAACTCGGCACTGACGCTTTTCCCCTTCAACTGCTGAATGAAGGTCCTGGATTGTTCCGCGAGTTCCTCTTCCCGGCCCTGGTCCCCAGCGAAGATGAGAAACGCGGGCAATCCCTCCCGGACATGATTGGCCGGCGACGCGTCGTTGGCGGCCTCCTGGCTGCCCCAGATGGTATCGATGCGATCCCCATTTCTGCCCACCGTGAACGGGCCGCTGATGGGCATGACGCCGCGGACGTCGCTCGCAGAAAGCTTCTGGGCTGCCAGATATTTCGGATCAGTGACGACCAGCGCAACGAGATGCCCTCCCGCGGAATGGCCGGTGAGGAAAATCCGGGCCGGGTCGCCGCCGTATCGTGCGATATTAGCCTTCGTCCAGGCGATCGCACGCGCGACATCTTCGACGTGGGCCGGATGCTTGTTTTTGGGCGAAAGCCGGTAACTGATGCTGGCCACCACGACGCCGTGGGAAGCAAAGAATGGATTGTGCGGACCGAGCCGCCCCCGCGTGTAAGGGTCGCCCTCCTTATGGGTCCAACCACCGCCATGCACGAAAATCAGCACGGGCGCATGAGCGGCTTCCTTGGGGACATAGAGATCGAGCGTGTGAAAACCCTCCGTGTCGCGATCTGCCCCATCGTAATAGCTGACATCCTTGAAGCACTTTACCTCGTTGCCGTTCGCCGCGGTGAGTGACGTGGCTTCCTGCGCGAAGAGCGTGGTCGCCGTGAGAGCGCTCGCGAGCCCCACGCAGCCAAGCCGCAAAGTTTGCATGAGCATAGGGATCGCACGGAGCATGCGAGAGCTTTCAGAAGCTGTGCGGGATGCGGAAATCTTCATCGAATGCGAGGCGGCTTTCGGCGGTGTTCAGGATGAGAATGGAGAGGGCCGTGGTAAAGACCGGGCCCATGGAGGCGGTGTTTTGCGCGTCGCCCGGCGGGACGAGGATGGAACCGTCGGCTTTCTGATGATCGGCAATTTGCGTGAACAGGCGCTGGCACTGTTCGTCTGCGAGGGCAGCGGAGGCTTCGCTGAACTTCAAGGCGCGAAGGCGGAAGAATGCGGCGTAAAAGTAATTCGGTCCGGTCCAGGCGGGCGGGTGGTGGGTCAGCCAGGCGAGGTTCATGCGCCGCCAGTCTTCCTTGGCCGGGGAGGTCGCGAGCACCCAGCCGCCGAGGGCGCTCATCATTTCCACGGTCAATCCTTCGTTGTCCACGCTGAAGCCACCGACCTGGCTCGCGTTGTCGGCTTGCGCCTTGAAAGAGCCGAGCAGGTAATTGGTCGCCCGTTCGAAATTGGCCTGGGGCACTTCGAGTCCGTGCGCCCGGGCGGCCCGCAAGGCGAGCAATGCCCAACCCGTGGCGCGCCGATCGTTCGGCCGGCCGGGCTTTGCTTCCATGCTCCATCCGCCACGCGACGCGGCCGCACTGCTGCGATCCTGCAGTTGGAGGAGATGGCGCAAGCCTCGCTGGATGCGCTCGCCGGCTTCGGTGCGAGCTTCAGCGGCAGGCAGTCCCGCGTGGGCGCCGATCAGGGCCATGAGCACCACGGAGTGGCTCTCGATCGGAAACGCCTCGTCGCCGAGGAAGCCGCTCGCGTTCGCGTCCTTCACCAAATACGACGCCGCCAGGCCGGCCAGCTTGGGGGTATCCTGTTCACCGGCGGAGAGCGCGGCGAGCGCCGCGAAGGCCGCCTTCAAGTGCGGCTGCGGCCCGCCGAAGGACCCGTCCGGCTGCTGCTGGGCCGCCAGATACTTCAGGGCCGCGGCCATCGCCGCATCGGTCGGTGAAGCGGCTTTGGCGCACAACCCGGAAAGCGCGAAGACCGCCGCGAGCCCCAACCCGAGCAGGCGGCAGACGATCCCTCGCTGGCGTGTGGAGAGGAGATCGGTCATCGCTTCAGATCCTGGTAGAGCTTTTGGAAATAGTTTTCCGTGTGTTCCCTAAAGGAAGCAGGCGGCGGCACGGCACGGGCGCGAAGGAACTCCTGGGCGATATGCGCCGGAAGATTCAACGACGGCCCGGCGTCCTCGGGCATGAAGCTGATGCCCTTGTTCGCCCGCGCTTCGCGCCCAAACTGGCGCGCGCGCCACTCGTCGAAAGTGGCAAAGGTGAGACTGAGGTGGCGGCGCGTGGCCTCGTCGGCGTCCGTTTCGGCGGCGTGCTGGACTTCGCGCAACAAGCCGAATTCCGCCTCCCGCATGCGACCGATCCACCGGCGGTCAAAATTGTCCATCGACGTGCGAATGGTCCAGTAGACCTTGGCGACCGCGGTTTGGTCTCGCCGATTGATGGAGGTCAGGCCGCTGATCGGCGGCAGGCGCAGCGCGGTGCAACGCGTATTGATCTCCTTCTCCACCGCGGTTCGTAGGGCGGAGAGCCGTTCCTTGGAGGCCGGCGGCAAGGGCTTCGTTCGCTGGGCCTCGGGCCATGCTTCCCATTCGGCCACGGCATCGTTCACTTCGGGCACGGCGGACTTGCCGGATTCGTCGGTCATCGTGGCCTGCAGTGTCTTCAACGCGGGCAGGAGCGCAGCGGCGGTGGCGTTCGCGGTGGCAAGTTGCTCTCCACCAGCGAGCATCTTCCGGGCGGACCCCTCCTTTTGCAGCAGGGCGCCGAAGGCCGATTTTCGGACAGCTTCCAATGTCGCCGTCCGGGCGGGGCCGTCGGCCTTGGCAGTCATCGGCGCGGCCAGCGCGAACTCGGCCTTCATGCGCTCGAGGTAACCAGCCAGTTTGTTCTCGTTTAGGTAGCGCACAAAATCGAACTCCAGTGGTTGACCCGCCATGGCGCGCTGCAAGAGGTCCGCCTGCGTCCGCAATTGAGTCGCGAACGCGCGCACGCTGGGCCCCACCGCCGCGTAGCCTTTTCCGTCGCGAATGTTGTAACGGACATCATAGCGGAAGGCCACCTTGTCGTAGCCGCCCTGGCCATTCACCATGAACATCAGTTCGAGCAATTGCCACGGCTCCCGCGCCGCCCACTCCGTCGCGCGGTCGCCCCCGGCTCCCGCCACGGCGCGCAGGAATTGCACGAGCCGAAAGCTCATCTCGAGAAGCCGGGGCGCCGACTGGAGTTCCTCCGCCTCCACGATGAAGCGACGGAAAAACACCGGGTGCCGGGCCGCATCTTCGGGATGCTTTTGATACTCGATGAACGTCTGCTCGACACCCGCCGCGTGCGCGTCATAGGTGTCGGCCAGCGCGCGGAGTTTCTTGCTCACAAGTTCCAGATCCTCCGTCAGCCAGGGCTGG
This sequence comes from Chthoniobacterales bacterium, assembly GCA_038228205.1. Lineage (GTDB taxonomy): Bacteria > Verrucomicrobiota > Verrucomicrobiia > Chthoniobacterales > Chthoniobacteraceae > Chthoniobacter. The sequence continues at coordinate 172,968 of JBBRPL010000002.1, read as the reverse complement.
AGCGCGGCCAGTTGTTCCCGGCCGGGTTTCTCCAACTGCCGCGCCACACGCTCCATGCGCTGTGCGTTCTCGCGCCCCGCGCCTCCTGTCAATTCGCCGGCCGTCGCCGGGCGCAGCGCGGTGCGCAACGCTTCCGCGACGGTCGGCGCCAAGCTGCTGCCACGCTCCAGTCGTTGCATCAGGGCGAGCGCCTGCTCGCGCAGACCCGCCGCGACATCATCCGACTGCTCCGGATTCAGCGCGAAGCGGCGGAGTTCCGAGTCGAGCAGGAAAGTGTCCCATTCACGCGACAGCCGCTCGCTCAAGAGCCACAGATCCACCGGTTCCGCGGGCGCGCCGAAGAGCGGCGCGTCAGCCGGAAACGAGTCTGTCATCCACGCCCGGCACATCTTCAGATCGTCCAACGGCGCGGTGCCCGCCTCGGACTCGCGAAGCGTGAGCACGTCGGCGAGCGCAGCGGAAAGCATGCGTTTGGCGGGTCCCGCCGCGTGCACATCCTGCACGATTTCCGAGGCGGCCGCGCCCAGGTTCACGGTGACCGGCAATGCGTGGGCCAATGTCGCCCCGGTGAGGGCGGCCAGAGACAAGACCCTCGATGGAATTTCCGGATGCGCCTGTTGCAAGGCCCGGGAATAAACCGCCGCCAAATCCGTACTCGGTGGCGAGGGCAGCGCCGCGAGGACCCGTTCAAACCGGGTCAGCCGTTCATGCATCAGGGCGATGTCCTTGGCGGCGAGCGTTTCCTCCAGTGCCGTGACCTCGCCCGCGAGTGCTTCCGCCACCGCTGGATCGAGCGCGCGGGCGCCGGCGACCAGCGCTTTGATCTCGGTTTTGTAGAATTCGAGGTTGGCGGCGAGCACCGCGGGATCCTGCTTCCGCAGATCCGAACCGCCGAGCCGCATGCGGATCCCCCGCGTTTTCTGCAGCAGGACCTCGGCGGCGAACCGGCGCAACTCGGATTCCGTCGCCGTCCGCCACAGCGCAGCCATGCGCGCCTGGCTGGCGAGCAGCGCCCGCGTTTCCGCCATCGTCGCCGGCAGATCCTGCGTATCCCGAATGCGAGCCCCGGTCGCGAGCACGTCCGGATGGGTATCGAGCGCGCGGCGCAACCCCACCAGCATCGCGGTGGATTCCAGCAAGCGCTGCGGCCAGCCGCCATGGTATTGTTCGAGGTACATTTGCTGCATCGAACCGGCACGGGTGGCGGTTTGTTCCAGATACTTGCCGAGGACGGCCTCCTGCGTCGCCGGCCACGTCTGGCTCGTGCCAGCGGCCGCCTCCAGGATTTTGGTTTGATTGACGAGGCTCTGGAGAAAACCGGCCAGGGTGTTCGACTGGGTCTGGACCGATTTTAGAAAGGTGATTCCATTTCCAAACCGGGTCGCAAACGAATCGGATTCGAGAAAGATCTTGTAGGTCGGAGAGCGGGTCTCCTGACCCTTCGAATCCACCACGATGACGGTGATCTCCATCGGCGAGCCGCCGTAGATCTGGTAGTTCATCCTCTGGATCAGCCGCTGGCCGGTCACGGAGTGCTGACTCGCCGCGGGCATCGCGAGAGAGTCCTCTCCAGCAAGATTCCCGGTGCGCGCCGCGCCGGCGACGGACCAATCCATGATGATGTCGCTCACGCCGAGATCGTCCTCGGCGGCAAATTGGAATGACACGGTCTCTCCGGGAGCAATGTAAGTCTCCGGCTCGATCCCGGAAATGACCAGGCGCGGGGGCGTGTCTTTCACCGGTTCGATCACCAGGACGCGCTCGACCGCGGTGAGCCCGTTTTCGCCGGTGACAAGGAGGCGCAGGAGACCGGGCTGATCAATCTTGAGCCGCAATGTGGCCTGGTGGTTGTCGCGGATTTTCACCGGCAGCGACCTGGTTCGCGACGTACTGGGCTTCTTTTCGGATTTACCCTCGACGGAAGCCTGCCGTTGGGCCGCCACCGCCTCGCGAGCGGACACCACCGCCCCAGCGTCTTCGTCCTTCGATTTGTCGAGCAGCTCAAATCGGGCGTCGAGCGCACGCAAGGGCCGATCGCATTCGATTTCGAAATCCACCTGCGCATCCTCGAGCAGGCTGAGGCGATCACCCTTGAGCACCTCCCGCTTGATCTCGGCCTGTCGCGCGTAGCCGGGGAACCGGACACTATGCCGCAGCGCGAGGATGCGGATGCGCGGCAGGACCTCGACACGGAATGTTTCCGTCAAAGCATCGGCGGCGCGGATACGGAAAGACATGCCCTCGGTCATCGCGCCCTGGCTGAAAGTCCAGGCCTTGCCGGCCCGCAGAAAATCCTGTTGCGAGGTGACCCGCCCATCAGGTCCGAGAATTTCGAGGCGGGGCGTCGGTTGGTCCTTCAGCGGTGCGGCGGGGGCGATTTCTTTCCCGCGGCGGCTCACCGCGATGGTCATGGAGAGCGCCTCATTTTCGAGCACGCGCCACGCGTCGGCACCCACCCTTCCGTCCCGGGCGGCCTGCTGGTTGACGGTGATGAAGCGGACCTGGGTGACGCTATCGCGGGGGAGATTCGCGCGGGGATGCCAGAACCGGTTCCACAAGAGCGGGAGATCGAAATAGGAATTCGCGGAGACCGCGGCAAAGGCCAGCGCCGACAGCCCTAAAATGATCGCGGCAAACTTGAGCGAACGCGCCGGGACGACACTCGCCGCAGTTTTCGGCCGTGTGACCTCCTGCGTTTCGCGCAGCATCCTCGCGATCAAATCGGGAGATCCGGGGACATCTTCATTTTCGCGCGGAGCGGACATTTCCAGCGCGGTGGCCCAGCGATCCTGATTCTCCGGCAAGGCCTGATCCAGGCGGATGGCGACGCTGAGCGCGCGCTCGCGCCGCAACAGGGCGCGCACGATGGCGAAGAGCGCAGCCCCAATGGCCACGAGGCAAATTCCCGGACCCGTCATGCGTCCGACGGCCGGCCACTCGACGAGCCGATCCACCAGCACATACGCGAGCACGATCAAGCCGGCGACTCCCGCGCCGGCGGCGAGCGCCGTGGCGCAGGCAATGACCTTGCGCCGCGTATTATAGGCGGAGACGGCATCACGGACAGCGGCGGGGGTGTGGGCGGAGAATTTCATGGGCTACATGACGCGACCGGCGCGGCGGCGAAGGAGGTATTCGGCGGAGACCACGAGCAGCAGCGCCACGAGCGGCCAGATACCCATCCACATCCGGTAGGCGCGAACATCCTGCCGCTCGACGGGCGCCAGATGAAGGTCATTCAGGAGTTCGGGCAGATCGACCATCGGGACGAAGCGTCCATGTCCCAGACGGCTCAATTCCACCAGCGGCGCGGCGCGCGATGTGAGTTCAAAATCGCCCCTGCCCAGGAGGTGATGAATGGGCCGCCGGAATTTTCGCGCGCCCTGGGTGAAGGCGATTTCCCGGCCGTCGGCCGCCGTCAGCCAGGACTCGACCGAAGGTGCGCCCTCCATGGTCGCACCCGTCAGGTCGGAGGGGGCCGAACTGCCGAAGACCGCGAGTTGCTTCCGCCCGGCGATGGGTTGCGGAGGAAAAAGGAAAGGGCCGGAATCCGCCTCAGTCCAGGGACGCGCGGTCGATTCCATCAGCCCGGCGACCAACCGGTTGACGTTCGCCGCGTTCCCCTTCGCGCGCAGCGCAGAGAGCGCGGGGACGCCCAGGCAGATGATTCCACCCCGGCCGCGGGGAATCATTTGCAGGAGGGCGTTCTCACCGCCCTCCACCAGCGGGATGCCCCAAGGCACGGGAACGATGCCGGCGCCAGGGACCGGCAGTTGCGCCCAGCGCTCGCGGGACTCGTCCTCGTCGCGCCCGAGGGCATAAAGCGGCAACCACAAATCCGCGCGCGGCGCCAGGGGCGCAACCGGCGAGAGGACGCGCGCCGTCCGACCGAACGGGGCGAGCCAGCCACCGTCCCCGCCGGATGGGATCACCAGACCGCGCAGCCCCGCCTCGAGCGCGGTCAGCAGGCCGGCCAGCGCATCGGGCGGAATCGTGGCCACCGGTCTTCCGAGCAGGACGACGGCGGACACCGATTGCCACTGCTCGGGAGTGCCTGGAAACTGGCCGGGCTCGCCGCCCACGCTGAACTTCCCCAATTGCGGATCGAGGAGAATGGAATCGATGCGCAACTGCGGCATCCGTTCGCCCACCCCGCGCATGAGGACGAAATCCGCGTTCATCGTATCGCTGATCACCAGGACACGAAGGGGCCGGGCCACGACGTCCACGACCGTGGCAAAGGTCTGATTACCCGGGTGCGCGTCGGGCTCGGCAGTCTGTAATTCAAACACGACGGACTGGCGGCCCGGGGCATCGAAGCGCAACGGAAGTTCGACGACCGCGCTGGCCGTAACATTGGCCTGCGCCAGGCTGGTTTCACCCACGCTGGCCACGAGGCGCGCGGAAGCGCCTTTGGGCAGTGTGGTCTTCACGAGCACGCGGACTGGGACGCGCTGGCCGGCCACGACCACCCCGGGGCACTCCACTGAAATGATGCCGGCATCGGGCGGTTCGAAGCCGTCGGCGCCGATCAGCGCCGCATGGACGGCGACCCCGGCCTCGCTGGCGTTTCCGGCGGCGGCGCGCGCCGCGGATGTGAGGGCGGCGGTTCCATCGTCCAGCACCACGATCGCCGCCGGCGGATTGGGGCCAGTCCGCATGGCCGTGCGCAGTCCGTCGGCGAGCGTCGGCGCTTCGAGGCGGGTCACGCGGAGGCCAGCCTGGGCGGCGATCCGCTCCGCGGCGGCGGTCGCGAAATCCCGCCGCGAGCGAGGGCGTTCCATCGCCGTTTTCAGGCTGGGCGAAGTGGCGGCGGCGTTTTCGTCGATCGCTGCTTGCAGGCCGTTCCACTCGGCGGAGAGGCGCCGCGCGTCCTTGGCCAGGGCATCGAGTCGACCGGCAAATTTCTCGAAGAGTTCGGGGAACGCGGCGCCTTGAGTCTGGATCAAATCGACCTCCCCGGCCGCGGCCTGGAGGGCGCCGGCGAACGCCTGGAGACGCCCGGCAGCCGCCTCCCGCGAGGCGGTGAGTTTGTCATCCGCCAACTTCGCGGGAAGGAGGGTCTGGCGACGCGCGAGTTCTTCACGGGCCGCGAGCAGCGATCGTTTCAGAACGGGCAGCGCATCGGTAAATTCGGGACGTGGTGGAAGGGCGCTGGCCAGATGCTCGCTCTCGCTAGCCGCGCGGTGGGCGCCCTCGTCCAGCGTATCCGTCAGCCGTTCCAACGCATCGCCGACTGCGGACGCCCCGATCACGCGGCCCTCCACGGTCCGTTGCTCGAGCGATTCGAGAACGTCGAGACTCTTGTGCGATGCGGCGAAATTCTCCCGCACTCCCAGGCTCGGGTGCGTGGTGGTGAGCGTGATGAGATGCGGATGTTCCCGCCAGCGATCGGTCACGAGCAGCACCGGTTTGCACAGCAGCCAAAGCGCCAGGGCGACCACCGCCAGACGCAGGGCGAAGAGCACCCGGACAAGGACACGGGCCGGGTTTCCGGCCAATTCCCGCCGCAGATGCCAGCAGACCACGGCGCCCAAAATCACGAACAGCAGCAAGCCGGCCCACCCGGGCAAATGTCCGGTCGTGAGCAATTGGCGCGAGCGTTCGAGGTCGAAGGTCTCGTTCATCGCACGGGGAATCTGCAAACGGTCTTCACAGGCGGCGGACAAACCATGTTTCAAAGAGGTAAAGGGCCAGGAGGCCGCCCAGGATCCAATCCCACTCGACGCGCCGCCCGTTCGCCGAGCCGAGGGCCGCGACGGCGGCGCCCCAGCCCGCGTAGATGCGGGTCCCGAGCGCCGCTTCGAGCGCGGCGGCCTGGGTGGCATCCACCGGTCGCAGATCGGTCTCGGCGGGTGGAGCGACCACGGTAAATGATTCGACGTGATCGTCCGCGCCGCGGACCTGATAAGCGCCTCGCTGCGACTGCGCCGGGACGGCCACAAATTTCCGACCGCCCGAATCCAAAGGCCGCACGATCGTCTCAGACTGATCGGGGGCGATCACGGTGACGGCGTCATTCGAAGGCCACGCGCTGAGGAACGGTTCGTTCGGCTGGAGATTGCGCGCGTAGGTGCGGCCCGCCGCGGCGGAATGGAGGAGGCGATGGACGAAAGCGACATAGCTTTGGCGCACCGGCAGCGAATTCCACGAGACCCCGAGCGAACTCGTGAAGAACAACACATGGCCACGGCCGATCCGGCGCTCCATCAGCAAGGGCCGACGGTCGCTGAATTCGAGAATGGTCCGCACATCCTCCACAGCCGGGCCGACGCGCATGAAGTTGTAGAACCGCCCCGCGGCGAGTTCGGAGCCCAGTTGACTGCCAAACTCGCTGAACAGGCCGGGTGTGGCCGCGAGCGCATCGGCGCGGGCGGTCTCGAACGATTCGGCGTTGAAGCCCGCGCGCTGCGGGGCGTCGATCGGCGCGGGAAGCAGTGACTTAAGGGTGTCGTTGTAGGCCTGGGGAACGATCGCGGGCGACATGGCGACCACGAGTCCGCCGCCCTGGCGCAGGTAGCGTGTCATCGGCTCGGAGATGGCCGGCGTGATCACCCGCGCGCCGGCCACGATGACCACATCCACATCCGCCGGAATCGTGCGCGTCAGATCGATGAGATTCACGCCCGTCAATTTCACGGCCACGGCGGCCTCGGGGGCGGCAAACGCCCGGCGCAGGAATTCCCCTTCCCCCAGGGCCTGGGGATTCGTGGGATCGACTGGGTCCTCGAGAAGCCACGCGTGCAGCCGCGGGCGGACTTCCACACTCACGCTCGTCTCGGAAGCCGCGCGCAGAAGGCCGGGGGTCGCGCTGACGTTGAGGGTGGTGACGCCGGGTGCGGTGAAGGTGACGGGAACCGCCACGGTGCGACGCCCATTGGGCGGAAGCACGACAGGGTCTTCGCGGGGAGCAAGACCGGGCGCGGCGATCCGAATGCGGCCCACGGTTTCGGCATCGCTGCGGTTGACGACCTCCACGTGGATGTTCACGGGCACGCCCGCGAAGACCAGGTCGGCGCCGATGGTCGCGGACTCGACGGAAATACTCGGGCGGGTCGCGGCGTCTCCATCGGCGACATTGACCGCGACGAGGCGCAGGCGCCGTTCGCCGGCCCGCTCGCGAAAACCCTCGATGCGCTCAACTTCGCCGGAGAGATCGCGTGGAAAATCGGAGAAAAGGTAAACCTCCGCGGTCATCCGGGGAGTATTCGCCAGCGCGGCCATCGTGCGGGCGAGCGCGGCGGGAAGCCTGAGCGACGCCTCGCGCGGTGTGACGCGATCCAGCAGCGTCTGAATTTCGACCGGCGAGGAGTGCCCCGAGATCGGCTTCGAGGTGAAGGGTTTCGACGGATCGACCAGCGAGAGAACAGTCGCGAGATCGCCCGGGCGCTGCGCCCCGAGTAATGCCCGCACGGCCCCCTTGAGGCGGCTCAGCCGGGTATCGGCGCCCTCACCGACCGTCATGCTGATGGAGTCATCGAGCAGCAGGACGCGGTGCACGGGCTCGGGCGGCGGCTCAGGAACGAGGACGACCGGGTGTTGAATGGGCCGGAAGGGCTGCGCGATGAGCAACGCCATGAGCGCAAGAATCAACGTCCGGACAGCCAGGACGACGTATTGCTTCCAGACGGATGACTTACGCTTGCTCGCCAGGGTCTTGCGCAGGAGATAACTCGCACCCCACGCGACCTCCTTTTTACGACGGCGCAGGATGAGGTAAATCACCAGCGGCGTGATGGCAGCCAGCAATCCCCACAGCGCTGTCGGGTAGAGGAACATATCGGTGCTAGGCGCGCCGCGCGTGGAGAAGTGCGGCCAGGGCGGCATCCCAATCCGCCGTCACGGGAAGCTCGCGGAACTCGATGCCGTGGCCGGCGGTTCCGTTTCGAAGCGCCTGGCGGTGTTCCTGCACGACCTCCCGGTAGGCGGCGCGAATTTCCGCCGGGTCCGCGCCGTCCGTGCGGCCGGTTTCCAAATCGCGAAAGAGGGTGAATCCGCTGAACTCAAGATCCTGCTCATGCGGGTGGGCCGTCTGGTAAACAACGACGTCGGGCCCGCGGGCCACGAGCTGGCCGAGAGCGGCGCAGAGCGGTCCCGGTTCCTCGTAGCAATCCGAAAGCAGGATGACGATGGACCGGCGGCTGAGCTGCCGGAGCAAGAGCGCGACGCAGTGGGAAAGGCGGGCCTCCCCCTCGAATGGCTGATTCACGAGCAGGTGAAACCCGCGAGCGAGATGCTTCTTGCCGCCGCCGGGCGGGAGCCACGCGGTGAGCGCCTGGCCGCAGGCGGCCACGGCAAAGCGGTCGTTCTGCGAGTTGCAAAGCCAGGCCAGCATCGCGGCGCAATGCAGCATGAAGTCGCCCTTGGCCATCGGCTCGTGCGCCCAGCCCATGGACCCGGAAAAATCGAGCGCGAGGACCACGTCGGCATTGGTGAACTCCTCGAACTCACGCGTGACCAGGCGATCCGTGCGGGCCAGCACGCGCCAGTCGAGATGCCGCGGATCGTCGCCAGGAACGTAGGCGCGATGCTGCAGAAACTCGGCGGAGATGCCCTTGTAGCGCGACCGGTTGGGCCCCTTGAGGAAGCCTTCCACCCGCGTTCGGGCAAACAATTCGAGATCCCGCACCCGCGCGGCGGCGCTCGGGCTGAGCAATTCCCCGGTTTGCATGATCAAGCTTCGGCCACCTTCACCGTCTTCAGCAGTTTTTCAATCAGGTCGGCCACTTTGATTCCCTCGGCGGAGGCGGCAAAGTTCAGGATGATGCGATGGGCGAGCACCGGATAGGCGACGGCGCGAATATCCTCGGTGGTGACATGCGTGCGGCCCGCCATCAGCGCGCGCGCCTTCGCGCCCAGGATGAGGTATTGCGCCGCGCGCGGGCCGGCGCCCCACTCGACGTATTGCTTCACGAAATCCGGCGCCACATCGCCCTCCGCACCCCGCTGGCGCCGCGTCGTGCGGACCAGCGCGAGGGCATAAGCAACGAGGTGCGAAGCGACCGGCACGTCACGCACCATGGCTTGCGCGGCGATGAGATCCTTGGCGTGGAAGATGGGCTTCACCTCCGGCTTCAGGCGCCCGGTGGTCCGGTGAATGACCTCGAGTTCCTCGTCGTGCTCGGGGTAATCAACCGTGATGAAATACATGAAGCGATCCTGCTGCGCCTCGGGCAGCGTGTAGGTGCCCTCCTGCTCGACGGGATTTTGCGTGGCCAGGACGAAGAACGGCTGGTCGAGGTCGTAGGTCTTGTTCGCGACGGTCACCCGGTGCTCCTGCATCGCTTCCAACAGCGCCGCCTGCGTCTTGGGAGGAGTGCGGTTGATTTCATCCGCGAGCACGAGGTTCGCGAAAAGCGGCCCCTTGATAAAGACGAAGTGGCGCTTGCCATCCTCGCCTTCCTGGATGATCTCGCTGCCGGTGATGTCCGTGGGCATCAAGTCGGGAGTGAACTGGACGCGCTTGAAAGCGAGATGCAAGGCCCGCGAAAGCGTCGAGACGAGGAGCGTCTTGGCCAGGCCGGGCACGCCCATCATGAGGCAGTGACCTCCGGCGAAAATGGCCTGGAGGACCTGGTCGACGACCTGATGCTGGCCGACGATCACCTTGGCGATCTCCGCTTTGAGCGCGGCCGTTTTCGAGCTGAATTCCTGATGGTTCATGAGGGTGGGTAGGATGGAAGCGTGAAAGGGTTTCGACGGCGCGCTTACGGATCGTGCGCGGCATAGCGGACGAGATTGGCGATGAGCTTTTGCCACTCGGACCAGTCGTAAAATGGCGGCTTGCCGGGGTTCTCCGCCGGGTCGCCGAACGGAAGACCCAGCATGATCATCACGCGCTGGCCGGGATGTGGCTCGTACTCGACAAGGAAGGGCTCGTCACCGGCCTTGAGCAGGACTTTCGGGGCAGTGGGAAGATTTTCCCGGAAGCGCGCTTTGTGCACGTAGTAGGTCCACGGCAAGTTCGCGAGGTTCACGCCTTTGAAAATCGGATGATCCGCGACCGGCGAGTTGAGCTGCACGGTGGCCTTGTCGACAGGCGCGGAATCAATCGGCAGGTACTGATAGATTGGATGGTTGCCGCCCTTGCCCGCGAATGTGTTCGGCCCGCCGCCGTAGACCAATCCGCCGCCGCGGTCGAGATAGTTGATCAGGATCGACATGCCGACGCTGCGCGCGATGTCGAAAACGGCGTTATTCAGAACGATGGCGCGGTAATTGAAAAGCCGGTCGTAATCGTAGGGAAAATCGGTGAGGCCGTTGCGGTCAATGACGACGCCAGGATGGTAGCCGGCTTCCAGTTTTACGCCGGGGATGGTCCGGATGGCGTCCTCTAGTTTCAGCACCCGGGAGGTCGAACCGAAAAGGCCGAAGACATTGAAATCTTTCCGATTCACCGCGACGTCGGCGGAAGGGACGGGAATGACCGGGTTCTGCGGCGCCCGCGCGAGCAGTTTTACCGGCGTCTTGAGGTCCTTCAGAATATTTGCGCCCAAGCTATAGTCGCCCGCGTGGAAGTTTTCGAACTCGCGTTCCACCTGCGTGCCGTCGGGCAGTTCGATGAACGCTTTCGTCCGGATCACCAACGGGTCCGTGGCATCGCCGGGGAATTCCGCCTCGGCCGTCTGCGGCTCGATGCCGAGTCCCTGCATCTCGATCGCCGGGAGCACGTCGCTCTTTTCCGGGGTGCCGAGGAGATTATGAACCACCGTCGGGATGAGCGTGATCTTGCGAATCTTCTCGTAGCTGGAGGTGAGTTTATAGGCGACGCGCAGGCGTCCATCCTGGCGAATCGGCCGCACCTCGGCGATGAAGTATTCCGTCGCATGATCCACGCGTTCGAGTCCCATGACCGGGATGACGTGGATGCGCGTCTTCCGCGGCTGTTTGTTCAGGATGAGGAGATTATCGTAAATCCACTCATCGGTGTAGGGGATGTTAGGCTGATTGTTGTAGAGGAAACTAATGTAGTCGTAGTCCATCAGATACACGATGCCCTCGCGGCGCGTGGGTGAGACGCGGGCGCTCCAGCCGTGATTGAAGTTATAGACAAATTCGTTGCCCTTGCCCGGCATGTGGTTGATGCCGGTGTCGCTCGGGCGGAAGACGTGGTCCGGCGCGGTCGCGTCGATGCGATCACAATTGTGCATCCAGTAGAGAGGCAGCTTGGCGAAGGGCGTGTCATTGACGAACTCGACGTCGAAAAGAAAATACGGCGTGCCCTGGCGCAGCGTCACGGTGCGGCGGATTTTCAAATCCTGGAGCAACTTCGAAATGACCCCGCTGTCGCGGGCGTTGATCCAGCCGTCGAGCTTGGTCTCGAAGACCACCTGCACTTCGTCCGGCCCGCGCTTGGTGATCTGGTAGTCGTACCATTTGCCGCGCAACTCCTGAAACCGCCAGTCCTGCTCCCACACGTTGTCCTGTAAGAGGCCGCCCCCGCCGAAGAGGTTCTTCGGCTGCGTGAGATCGACGATGTCATTCTGCGTCGGGCGGAAGACGAAATTAATGACCGTCGAACCGATCCCCGGCATGAGCCGCATCGACATCCAGTCGGTCTCCATGAGGACGACCTGGTCGCCATCTTCATCGGTGATCTCGGAAATGAACGCGCCCTGCCGCTCCTGCGCCCACGCAGCGAACACCGATGCCAGGAGGAGGAAAATGACCCGCTTCATGGTTCGAATTCCATGACCAGCGTCCGGAACAGTTTCAGGCCGGGAAAATTCACGCGGAGCTGGCCGGCGGCGACCGTCGTCTCGAGCGATACGGCGGCGACGCGCGGCTCCCAGGTCAGCATCCACGCGCGGCCTTTGTGGAAGCCCTCGGGGATTTTCACCTCGATGCGAAAGGGATCGTCGATGGTCGGGGGGAGTTCGTTCGATTTGTTCCGCCGCAGCCGCTCCTGGACGGGCGGGTTGATCATCGGGATCACGTAGCGCCGCTTGCCGGCGAGATCCTCGAACGACGCCGTGTCGGCAAACCACACGACCGAGGGCGAGTCGATGTGGATGAGTTCCTCGGCATTGGGCAGCGGCCTTAGATTGAGGCTGCGGAAGTATTCTGAAAAGCGCGTGATGAACTCACCCGGGCTGTCCAGGGAATACGGGGCCGCCGTGAACGAACCGACATAGGTGCACCCCGCCGCGATGATCATCGTGGTCCAATAAATGTCGTCATGCGCGAAATGGCCCGAGCCGTCGCGGTGCGGCGAAAAGAGCTGGTAAACGCCTCCGAAGCGCCGGGCCATCTCGCGCTTCTGCACCATGCTCCAAAGGGCGTCCTCGAAGCGGTTCATATAATGGTCGAGCAACGGGGCGCTCATCGTGCCCTCGTCCATGAACATCCCGCCCGCCTTCGCAAATGCGACGAATTCCGGATACGTCTCCGGGTCCGGCGGTTTCACACCACGAACGCCGACATTCTCCAGGTAGGCCCACGAGTCCATGTTCGCGCCAAATTCGAAATTGGGGTTTTCGTGCCGCAGGGCGTCCTTGAATTTCTCGAAATTCTCCGCCGCATGCCGCATGCGGTCGGCGTCATTGAACGGGAGCTTCTGCCCAAGAATCGACACGACGCGATTGGGCGCAAAGATGCCGACATCGAACCGGATGCCTTCATAGCCCGTCTTCTTCGTGAACTCGACGGATTCGCGCGTGATCTGATCCATCAATTCAGGAAACCAATGATTCAGGCCGACCTCGACATGGGGAATCTTCGGCATCTCGAAGCCGCCCTTGGTGAAATCGTGCTTCTGCAAAGCCTCATCCGCCGCCGCGCGCAGGTAATAGAATTGATCGGTCGCATTCGGGTGCCCGCCCAGCCAGTCGGGACGGCGGATGTGCATGTCCATCACCGCATCCCCGGTCCCACCCGCGAAGAGATACATGTGCGTGGCGACGCCGATCTCACGATTATAGGCCGTGGTCGCACGCACGACCGGGAAGCTCTGCCAGATTGCCGACATCCCGCAGACCCACGCATCCGTCTTCGGCATCACCTGCGCGCAATCGCCCGGCGTCGCGGCGAAGACCTCCATGAGATTGGCCGGACTCTCCTTTTCGCGGAACGGATCGAGCCGGCGATGATTGCCCCCGGCGACCTGGACCACATACGCGCGCGGGTGGACGCTGAAGAAGTCCCGCGCCGAGGTCTCGACCTTGTCTCCTTCGCGAATCTCGGCCCGCACCTCCCAGCCAAACTGCGGCGTATTCGCCTGTGTCGCCCATGGGAACTTGAGGACTTTGCTCTCGCCGGGCGCGAGCGTGATGGATTGCTTCGCGAGTTCCTGCGTTTCGCCGCAGCCGTGCTCGAGGACCAGCACCAGGTTGCGAGTGCGCGCCTCCGAGGAAAAGTTTTCCACGGCCGCGTCAAAACTTTGCCCTTCCCCGGGGCGCAACCAATGCTTCAACGGCCTCACGTAGCGCACGGCCAGCCCGGGCGACGGCGTCACGCGCTCGCAGCGAATCCAGTCCACGCTGACCGAACGCAGTGAATTGGGAGGCATGCCGGAAGCGACATTGTAAACTGTCCTCGGGAGAGACAGTTGGATTTGTATTCCGTAGGGCGGCTTGACTGCCGGCAGTTTCGCGACGCCCGCCGCCGCGTTCGCTGCGTTCGCTGCGTTCACATAGCCCGGATAGGCCTCCCCCATGAAATCCGAGTTATGCCGCGAATGACGCGGATGACGCGCGGGCAATCTCTTCGTCAGGGTCGGGTCCACCTCGTAGAGGAAGGCGATCTCCGCATAGGCCTCCGGCTCGCCGATATCGAATCCATAAAACGCCTCGTCCACCGTTTCCTGCCGTTCGCCGATGATCCCCGAAACACTCAGCACGATCGGCGTGCCGATGCACTGCGAGTCCCCCGAGTATTTGACCCGCGCGGTGATCCGATAGACGCCCGGCACGATGCCCGGCCATTCCACGACAGGCGTCGTGGCGACCGGGACGACCCCGCGAACGATGTCGCGGCGATTCACGCGCATCTGGAGCGCGGCATTCTCCACGATGTCCTTCCCATCCTCATCTTTGGAGGGGTGTTTCGACTGCGCGTCGGCATCCGTGGCGATGCTCGCATCGCCACCCGCCTTTAATGGCGCGGGCGGAACCGTCCAGCCCGGCCATGCAAATTTCTCCTGCGGCGGCTTGGGGACCGGCGTACTCGGCGGGGGCTTGGGGGCCGGCGGGGCCGCGGAAAGCACCGCGGTGCTCAAAAGCAGCGCGAGCAGCCAGGAGAACTTGACCGGGAGAGGCGGAATGGAACTTCGCGGGGGCGCGTCAACGAGCATTCAGAATGGGGGGGGGAATTGGCATGGATCAAGCCGCTGGGGGCTCCTTAGGTGAATGTCACCCGCGTATGAAGAAAAACTTATGGCCGCATCGGCAATGAACCAAAACTTTTCGCCGGAGGAGAGATGCCAGTGATGCGATTTCTCCCTCATGGCTGCGCGGCCCTCGCACGATATGCCGCTCTTAGCCCCGACAGGCGGGCTTCTTTCAGCGCGTTGATCGCTGGCAGGGATTCCTGGGGAAGCGCCTGGAGATACTCGAGTGCGATTGGCATGGCCCTGCGGCAGTCTGCCTCCTGGAGGGCGCGGGCTGCCGCCTTGAGGCCGATGGCATCGGTGCCCACCACCTCGGGACGAAAGAGCGGGCGCGCACAGAGAATGGCTCGATCCAACTGCTGAACGGCGGCTTGCGCGGCTCGAATCCGTCCTTTGGCGGCGATAATGGCGCTGGGATCACCCGCGCGTGTGGCATCGGCCATACCAGCCCTGGCACCGTCCAGAATCCAGCGCTGTCGCCATGCGTAGTAGGGCAACTCGGACACGCCGCGGCAGAAGTGATAGAGCGTCTCCTCATCACGCTTGCCACACCGGAGCATCGCATACGCAATGAATGGCCGGCGCAATCGGGTCTCGTAGATGTCATGGACCGTCGCGGTCGAATAGTCGCCGCTCGCGACCAAAGCCCCCCAGGTGTTTTCCTGAACCACGAGCTTCGCGAATTCCGCCTCCAGCGCGGGGAGCGCCGCGGGATCGGCACTGACCGCAATGCAGCGCAGCCGGCGGACGGGATCCTGGAGCGCCCATCGTTCGATCGTGGCGTACTTGACCGTCTTGAGCGACACCGCCGCGATATCCGCCACCAATGCACCCACCATCTGCGGCGGATCGTTCACATAACGTTCGCCCAATTTTGCCCACGCCGCGGAAGGGGTAATTTTCGGCACGATCGCGTCGATCAACTCCCCAGTTTGGACGGGGTCGAAATCGACCGGGTGTTCCAGCAGGTACCTGGCGACGAGCACCGCATCGTCCCCACTGCCCGCTTCCAGCAAGAATCCCAGATCGGCCAGAAGAACCTTGCCCGCAACGGCCTTGCCGGGCTTGGCGCCGGGATCCAGCAATTCATCGATCGCCTTGCCCGTCATCGACTCACGGATCGCCGCCAGTCGGCTCGCCAGCGCGGGGTCCGGCGGGGTGGTGGCGGCGGCCCCGGCCGCGGATTTTGCCAGGACCAGCGTCAGCACTTTCGGCCAGAATCCAGCCTCCCAGTATGGCGCGACCGGCGCTCCGGAATGAGAGCCAGCCCAAACAAAGACGGCGCCCTCGCCGCACGCACCCGCGACGAGCACGGGCTGCGTCCCCGCGGCCATCAGCACTTTGGCTCCGGATTTCAGGCGAATATGGTTGATCCATTCCACCGCTTCCTGGATGCCGAAGTCGGGCGGAGCCGCGCCCAAAACCAACGAAAAATCGGCACCGGCCACCAACCGCTGGTCTGGCTCTTTCAGCCGCAAAAGATGGGGCAACTGCACCGCCTCGACCGGCAGAGCCTCCTCCAAAAACGAACCTTCCCAGGCCCCTTTGGAAAGCGAATACCACCCGCCCAGAACCACCAACGAGCCGCCACCCTGCACGAAGTCCAGCAAGTCGCGCCGCTGCGCCAGGCTCAAGGCCGGAGCCGGAATTTCGTCGAGGATCACGACGTCCATCCCGGCCAACGCCGCCCGGTCGGGCCAGTCGGCAAGGCAGGGAGTATTATTCGCGGCCAGGGCCGTGCCGCAGGCCCCCCTGCCATTGCTCAGGTAGGCGTCATGAACCACCGCGTTCGGGAGGTTCGCGAGCGCTTCCTCGAGCCGGTCGAGATGGGAAAACACACCACGCACGACCAGCACATCGGGATGACCATTGCGCCGCAGACGGAGCGGCGCGGCTTCGCCCTTCCACAATCCGGCGTCGACCCCGACTTTGTGCGTCGTGAAGTCGCTGGGCGTGTAGGTCGCCGCGCCGGGGTTGTTATCGGCGGGTTCGCCCTGCGCCAGGATCTGGCTGAGCATCGCCGGTGTGATCTTCGTCCGCGCGGCATTGATCGCCGCCACCATATCGGGGCCGACCGGAGCGCCGATTTTCAAGTCCGCCCTGCTCTGCTCCGCAGCGGCGCCGCCCGCCTGGTCGAAGTGGAGCGGGATTTCGCACACGTCCGGGAGATTCGCCGCCTCTGCGCTCTTGCGCAGCTTCACCGCGACCAGAGTCCACACCCGCAGACGCGGGATCGTGAGCCGATTTCCGGTGAGTGCCGCCGCCATCGGCACCGCTTCGTCCTCCGCATCCCACGCCTGAACGCCGGCAGACTGGTAGCCCGCAGGCAGAGCGAGGTCGAACTCGATGTCCTGGCGAGGCCCGCTCACCCCTGCCGGCGGCCGATACTGCCCACCGAGCGAGAAGCCTTCCGTCACATTCACCAGTTGCATGAGCAGGAGACTTTCCGTGGAAGAGACAGGCTTCTCATAGACGAAGGCATCCCAGCGAAAATCGGAATTCTTTCCGGGGTGAATGACCTTGCCCGGATCCTGCAGCCGGCGCATGTCCGGCGCCAGAACGTAGGCAGAGAAGCGCGTGGCAAACTTGTTAAACCTGGTCCCGCCACCCATGGGCCGCGCGCCGCCCGCCATCATCAGCGCGGAAGCCCAGATCGAATTGTCGTCACTGATGGCGAGAAAATAACCGCCGTGCAACCGCGTGGCGTCACCCACGCAGCGCAGATGGTCGATGTTCTGCTTCACCGGTCCCAGAAGTCCCCGGTAATACTCGCTCATGATGAGCCCGCCATCGCGGGCGCAAGCCGCCAGTTCGATGTCCGTGAAGGCCCCCTCGGGAGTGCTGTGTTGCGGCCCGCAGTAGTTATAGCCCAGGCCGAAGCCAGGCGCCTGGGATTGAATCCGCTCCGCGCAATGGCGGACAAAGCGCGCCGACATGGCCGGATTTTTCCAAACGGAAAAATGGCCGTCGTACCGCACCGCATCCCAGTCAAACATCTTGGCCGAACGCACGATTTCGTCGCACCCGAAATTTGCCGCGTCGAGATTACCCATGAGGACCCACGACGAGATCCACGACTGCCAAAAGTCCTCGTCCTTTCCGTGCTGCCGGTAGCGACCCTCCAGCATGCGGTCGAGGACATCCACGCTGATGGCCTCGTGGGCGAAGCCCGCCGGGGAAAACACGTTCATCTGTTCGGGATGCCTGAGCGCGTACTGCACCCCGGGCAGTCCTGCCGCACAGGCCTTGCCATAGGTCACACAGGCGATGCCGTATTTGTGAAATACCCGGTTCAGGATCTGCAGCGACGACCTGCTCTTCGAGTATTGCGTCTGGCCGGAGTGCATCGGCGCATTGTCGGCGGCGGTCATCTGGCTGAAATCACAGGGAGCCCAGGCGAACGCCTCGTAGCAGTTGGCGTAGTTGGCGAGGTTGGCCTGGGCGAGTTTCTCCGCCTCCTGCCCGGCCTGCTCCGGGGTCCAGCGTTCGCTGCCAAATTGTGGCAGGCCCCGGCCGGCAATCGCGGCCATGGTGGGGTGCGTCACCACACCGAATGCGTGCGTCGCCCGGTCGGTTCCCGACGGCGACTGAATGGCGGCTTCAATCCCGCGTCCCCACAGCGCCGTGCCGACAGGGATCTGGCAGGTGTGGGTGAGTTTCGCGCCGGCGGCCACATCCACTTCGCTGGCGTCCACCCGGCGGCGGGTGTCGAGCCCTTCGATAAAGTCCACGGACACCGCCCCACGCACCGGCTGGGCGCCGACATTCTCCAACACCACCTTTACCGTTGCCGCGTCTCCCGGACGGTAGGTGAGCTTGTCGCTCGTCACGCCCGCCACCAGCAAAGGCCCGGATAGGGGTGTGATTTCCACGCGGTCGAGAAGCACCATGGGCACCGGCTCTGCCGATGCATTCGTCGGCTCGTCGAGTTCCGCCAGTCCGGCGAGACCCGTCGCCGCTGATTTCGCGGATCCCGCATTCGGCCCCGCAGCCGTGGCCGCCGTGGTTTCCAGTCGCCGCAATTCGGTGATCGCAGCCGGCGGCAGCGCGCCCTGGCGAATCGCAAGATTCAGCGGCGCGCCACGATTCACTACGTCCACGCTCAGCGGTTGCCCAGCCGCCAGGGCATCCACCGTCAGGACCGCCGACTCGGTCCCGACAGTGAGGGTGAACGGAGTTTGCCGATACGCCTCTCCTTTGCCGTTGTAACGCAGGAACGCCTGCACCCGCACCCGACCCGCGCCCGCGGGAACCTTCGCGGCAAGGCCGTCGGCCACCACCAGCACGTGCTCGGCCCCGGCCAGCTTCGCCTTTTTTCCCTTCAAGTCCGCCGCGGCGAGCGTCACGACCGTTGGCGTGTCACGCCCTGGAGGCGTTTCTGCGGCCGGGAGCGTGAGGGCGGTGAGGAAAAGGACCCCAGCCAAAGTGTTTCGAATCATGGGAGGAACCAGCACATTGGGGTTCGTCCGGCGACTTTCAAGCCGACAAACCGGGTTCACCGCGGCGGGTCGCGCGCCCGTTGGATTTTGCCGGGAGAATTTAAGGCTAAGGTCGATGGACGCGGTTGGTCGTAGCGGAGGAACTGCGCGGTCGCTCCTCTTGATACTTTCTCCTCTTTTCTTCATTCCACCGTGACCCTTCACCGCCGACACCCAGGCACTCCTGCGTTGCCACATCGACCATGAATGAATGGGTGCTACGCTCGAAGCTATGGGGCTTCCTGGGGGAACTCGCGGGCCTGGCCTGCGTACACTCATTTCTAGTACTGGCCACATTTTCAGTTCCCGAGGCTCGGGGTGCTGCATCCGTCGACGCGGATTTTGCACGGGATGCCAATCCCTTCCTGGAAAAGCATTGCATCGAGTGCCACGGCGGCAAGACCACGAAGGGCGATCTCGACCTCAAGAAGCTCGACCGCTCCGACGCGGCCATCCTCAAGAACCGCAAAGTGTGGATGAATCTGCTGACGCAATCCGGGACCGGTGAGATGCCGCCGGCCAAGCGCCCACGCCCCGCCCTGGAGGATCTTGAAAAATTCACCCACGCCGTTGAGACCGCCTTCGAACGCGCGGAATTGACCGCCCCCGCCGACCCGGGCCGCATCACCATCCGCCGGCTCAACCGCAACGAATACAACAACACCGTCCGCGATCTCCTCGGCGTTGATTTTGATGCCGCCGAAGACTTCCCACCGGACGACATCGGCCACGGCTTCGACAACATCGGCGACGTGCTCACGGTGTCGCCGCTGCTGACCGAGCGCTATCTCGATGCCGCGGAGGCCATCGCGAAACGAGTCATCCTCCCGGAGTTGCCAAAGCCGCCGCGGCGCTACCTCTCCGGCCGCTACCTGCAGCCTAACAACGCCAAAACATCGGAGGGACGATTTCGCGAGTTGGATCCCACATCCACCGAGGCCGTAAACTCCGGACCGTTCATGGCCGCGGGCCCTTACCTGAAATTCTCGGCCGATGACGATTTTTTCTTCCGCGCAAACCTCTACGCGACGACCCAGGGGGCCACGCCCGTACGGGCCGCCCTGTTCCTCTCGGGCAAGGATCTCGCCGAAGTCTCCAGCGACGCCGAGATCGAACAACTGGCGGGCAATATCCCGCCGAATCTGAAGCCGCTGAAGATCCTGAAGATATTTGAAATCACGGCTCGCAATGCGGGCAAACCGCAGACGATCGAGGTGCCCGTCAATCGCATCGGAAATATCGCGCGCGCCGGCATCGCCCTGCTCAAGCCGGCTCCCGACGAGGAGCCCGCGCATCTCTTCATCGAGAACTTGTGGAGCGAAGGTCCCATGGACACCCGCCCCACGTCCCATCGGATGATCCTCGCCTGTTCCCCGAACAAGCCGCAATCGCAGCAAACGCGCGAAGTCATCACCCGCCTGCTGAACCGCGGCTACCGGCGTCCCGCGACCGCTGAGGAGATCGAGGCGCAGGCGAAATTCGTCGATGCCGCCGTCGCTGGCGGACAAAAATGGGAGGCCGCCATTCAACTGGTCGTCGAGTCGCTCCTCTGCTCTCCAAAATTCCTCTTCCGCGTCGAACTCGACCAGCGTCCCGACGCCAGGGACCAGCACCCGATCGACGAATTCCAACTGGCGTCGCGGCTGAGCTACTTCCTCTGGAGCACGATGCCGGACGACGAATTATTCACCCTCGCGGGCCAGGGCGCGCTCACCGCGAATCTCGACGCCCAGGTCGAGCGCATGCTCAAGGATCCAAAGGCGGCGACCATGGTCGATAATTTTGCCCTCCAGTGGCTCCAATTGAAACGGCTGCAGATCGCCGCTCCCGACACGAAACGCTTCCCGGCCTTCGACGATGGCCTGCGTCGCGCGATGCTCCGCGAGACCCAGCTTTTCTTCGGCGAAATCGTTCGCGAGGATCGCAGTGTCCTCGACATCCTCGACGGCGATTTCACCTATCTCAATGAGCCGCTCGCACGGCACTACGGCATCACAGACACCGCCGGCAATGTGACCGGAGCAAAGCCGAAGGAGAAGCTCCCCGGGGGAAAGCCGATCCCGAGGGCCGAGTTTGTGCGGGTGTCGCTCCCAATGAAGGAACGCGGGGGCCTTCTGGCGCACGCGAGCATGCTCACGGTCACGTCGAATCCCACGCGCACCTCACCCGTCAAGCGCGGGCGCTGGGTCCTCGAACAACTCCTCGGCACCCCGCCCCCGCCTCCGCCGCCCAATGTCCCCGAACTCGACGGCCAGAAGCAACTCACCGGCACCCTGCGCCAGCGCATGGAGCAGCACCGGGCCAATCCCAGTTGCGCAAGCTGTCATACGCAGATGGATGCCATCGGTTTCGCCATGGAAAACTACGACGCCGTCGGCGCCTGGCGGATCAAGGATGGCGAGGAGGCCATCGACGCCACCGGCACGTTGCCCGATGGAAAATCCTTCACCGGCGCGGCCGAGTTGAAAGCGGTGCTCAAGGAGAAAAAGGCGCTCTTCGTCCGCAACCTCGCCGAGAAGATGCTCACTTACGCCTTGGGGCGCGGTCTCGAATACTATGACGGCCGCGCCATCCGCCAGATCTGCGCCGACATGGAGAAGCAGGAGTATCGATTCTCCGCGCTCGCGAAAGCGATCGCGAAGAGCGACCCCTTCCGCCAGCGCCGCGGCAGCAACCGGATCGCCCGCGACGATTCCGAGCAGTGAGGAACTTTGGCCAACTCCCGCTGAGCCTAAAAACGACGACGGAATTAACCACGGATTTCACGGATTCAAAGGGAGACGGGTGCCAGACGTACGAAGCCACCCACCCGGTGGAAGAGTGGGAGCCCCCCCGTTCGTGTCTCCTTATCCGTGCCATCCGTGAAATCCGTGGTTCCTATTTCCGGACTTAGGCTGGATGGATCGAAAATCGCGACGAATTCTTCTCATAAGTCCACTCCGAGGCGATTTTCCACGTGTGACTATCACTCTAGGAATCACCCTCGACGCAGCATGAGGCGTTCACCGCTTTCCCGTCGCACCTTTCTCCGCGGGTTGGGGGCCACGCTTGCATTGCCATGGCTGGAGGCCATGGGCCCGCTCCAATCCTGGGCGGCCGCCGCGACGGTCGGTGGCAAGGCGGCCCCGAACCGCATGGCGTTTCTCTACGTTCCCAACGGCAAGAACATGGTCGATTGGACGCCGAAGACCGAAGGCGATCTGGGCGAACTGCCGGCGATCCTCGAACCGCTGGCCAGGTTCCGGCGCGATTTCTCGATCTTGACCGGCCTCACGGCGGACAAAGCGCGATCGAATGGCGACGGCGGCGGCGATCACGCACGCGCGCTTTCCGCGTATCTCACCGGGGCGCAACCCCGCAAGACCGACGGGACGGACATTCGGGCGGGCGTCTCGGTCGACCAGGTCGCCGCCTCGCGCATCGGCGACCGGACGCGGTTGCCCTCGCTCGAAATCGGCACGGAAGCGGGAGCCATGGCCGGCAATTGCGATTCCGGCTATAGCTGCCTCTATTCGTCTACGATGTCGTGGCGTTCGGCGACGCAACCGCTTCCGAAGGAAGTGAAACCCAAGCTGGTCTTCGAGCGGATTTTTGGCGCCGGCAATGGACACGATCGCGCCCGCCGCGACGCGTCTCGCAAGAGCGTCCTCGATCTCGTGAAGGAAGACTTTCGCCAATTGAACGGCCAGCTCGGCGCCCATGATCAGCGAAAGCTCGACGAATACTTTACCGGCATCCGCGACATCGAAAAGCGCATGGAACGCTCGGTGGACTTTCCCGTACCGAAGGCTCCCGAGGGCTTCACCATCGCCGACGAGACGCCCACCAATTATGAGGAGCACATCCGCCTCATGGCGGACCTGATGGTGCTGGCGTTCCAGACGGACACGACGCGCGTCTGTTCCTTTGTGCTGGCCAATGAGGGAAGCAATAAGCCGTACCCCTTCATCCATGTTTCCGAGGGCCACCACGACCTTTCGCATCACGGCAACAACGAGGAGAAGAAGGCCAAGATCCGCGAGATCAATCGCTTCCACACCTCGCAACTCGCCTACCTCCTCGGAAAACTCCAGTCGGTGACCGAGGGCGACGGCACCCTGCTCGACCATTGCATGCTCGCCTACGGCAGCGGCAACTCGGACGGGAACGCGCACAACCACGACAACCTGCCGATCCTCGTCGCCGGCCAAGGTTGCGGGACGATCAAGCAGGGGCGCCACATCGTCTATCCGAAAGACACGCCGTTGAATAACCTGTGGCTGGCCATGCTGAATCGCATGGAAGTCAAAACGGCCCAACTCGGCGACAGCAGCGGCGAACTGAGCGGCTTGGGTTAAGGGTGTTTCACTTCTTCACCGGCGGCGTCGGAATCCCCGAGCGCCCCTCCGGCAACGGCCCGCCCGTCCCCGGAACGAAGACGCGCAGCGCCTGCCCGTATTTCATGCGGGCCGCCGCGCGGGAGTTCACCAGCAACTCCACACGTTTGCGCGAGTCCTGGCTCTTGATTTCGTAGATCGCTCCCGCGAACGGGGTCGACCCATCCGCAGGCGCGATCTTGATCTCGTCGCCGGCTTTCAACTCCCCTGCCCGCTTCACATTGCCGCGGTTGATCATCACCGTCATCGCGCCGCTCATCGGGTCAACGTCCAGCACGTAGCTGCTGAGGCCTTTTTCTGTTTGCGACTGATAGAGTCGCGCCTCCTGGATCTTGCGCACCGCGTCCGCGCCCGCGCGATCGAACATCTCGACCGCGACCAGCGCCCCGTCCTTTTCGACCAACTGCTGGATGACTTCGTCGCCCACTTGGAGGGCGTCGGCGCCAACCGGCGTTTCCCCTTTCCACACCTTCACGTCGGGCGCGTAGATGTGGTCGAGTTCGACGACTTTGGTCACTTCCTTCTTGTCGTTCTTCTCCTCGCGGTGGGTCCAGTATTGCCGTTTCTCACGGTCGATTTTCGTGATCGTTCCGAACCAATTGTGTTGCGCCGTCATCTGGATTTCATCCTGCACCGCCCGGATGCCGGCCCACTTGCGGTCCTCATCGCCGTAAATGAAGAGCATCACGTGCTGGCCGGGGAAGTAATCCTCCAATTCACCGTAGGCGTTGCGAAACAACAATTCCGTATCGGGGCCGATCGATATCGTCTCGAGCCGCCCATCCTTCAGCACCTTCACCACCATCGTCTTTTCCTTGAGATCGATCTTCTGAATGATGCAAAACGCGCGCGGCATTTCGCCAAAGAAATCGCCTTGGAAATACGGTTTGCGCAGCGGAATTTCCGGCTTCGGCGCGGGAGCATCCGCGGCGAAGATCTGGCCAGAGACGAGGACGAGAGGTAGGAGAAGGGATGGGATTTTCACAAGGTTTGGAGGGTTGAAGTTCGAGGATGTTCTTAACTTTGAGATAGCGCGCAGCTCGGAATGCCTATCTCACCTTCATCGTGCCACGCATGATGAGATGATGCCCCGGGAAAGAGCAGATATACGGATACTCGCCCGACTCCGCCGGAGCGGTGAAGTCGATCACTTGCTCCTTACCCGGATCGACCAGCTTGCTCGACCAAATGATGTCGGTGCTCTCGGGCACGAAATTGACCTCGAAGCCCTTCGCCCCCAGCGCCATCGCTTTCATGCCGACGTCGTCCGCCCGGCCGGGTTTTACGAGCACGATGTTGTGCGGCATGAAGTCGGCATTGGCGAAGGTGAGGCGGATTTTTTTGCCCGCCTTCACGGTCAGTTCCTTCACGTCATACATCATGCGCTCGCGCACGGTGGCGACACGGATGGTGGTGAGTTCGGGGGTGTCGGAGAGCACGCCGGATTTCTTCTCCGCGGCTTCCGGCCCTTCGGCGATGATGCCGCCGCGCTGCGAGGCATCCACGTCGAACCACAAATGCTTCACGGTGTTTGCCGCGACGCGGGCGTTGGGCTCGGGCGACTTGAGCAAGAGGGTGAGCAGTTCGACGTCACGGACGTTGTGCTGCTGATGCACCCAGAGAGCTTCGAGCAAATGGTGGGCATCTTCCTTCTTGTTGGGGTCGAATTGCTTCATCCATTGCTTCGTGGCGGCGATGACTTCCTGCGAATCGCGTCCGCTCAGTTCGATGTGCGTCCGGTGGCGGATGCCGTCGATCGGCGACTTCAGGTTTTCGAGAAGTGCGGGGATCGGCTGCCCGTCAATCGCCACCGGTTTCTGCAGTGGGCGGTCCACCGCCGTCACGCGGTAGATGCGGCCATGGGCGTGGTCGCGGTTGGGATCGCGCACGTTATGCTGCATGTGGCCGATGATGACGTTTTGCCAGTCGCTGAAATACAGCGACCCGTCCGGAGCGAAGACGGCATCGGACGGGCGGAAGTTCTTGTCACCGCTCATGAGCAGACCGCGTGATTTCTCCTCGGTCTTCGTGCCGTCGGCGTTGATCGTGGTGACGGTGAGTTCATCGCCGGCTGGTTCGCCCCACACCGTGCCGGCTTCGGCGTTGCGCTCGAGGTGGTAGTGTTTGATGCCGAGAAAGCCGATGACGTTGCAGATCAGGAAATCACCCTGCATCGACTCGGGAAAGTGCGCGCTGGAGACGATCTCGCTCGCCGTCACGGGGCGGACTTCCTTTTTCAACAGCTCATACATCTTAAAGCCGGTGCCCTCGGGACGCACTTGAAAGGCGCGTCCGCCGGTGCCGTCGGTGGCATAGTGGTAGCCCCAGTAATCAAACGCGATGCCATGCGGATTCGGCGAATTGGTCGCGTGCATCGAGATGGTGAAACGGCGGGGATCGAACCGATACATGGCGGATGCCCCGCTCTGCAGCGAAGGCCCCCAAGGGTGCTCGTAGTTGTGCGCCATGAAGACCCCGCTCTGCCAGTAGATCGCGCCATCGGGGCCGTAGATGAGATTGTTCGCCCCGTGGTGGGTATCGGCGCAGTCGAGACCTTGCAGGAGAACGATCCGCACGTCCGCGACGCCATCTCCGTCCGTGTCCTTGAGGAAGAGCAACTCGGACATACACGTGACAATGACGCCCCCATTCCAGAATTCGAAACCCAGTGGGTTCTGCACCCTGGCAAACTCGGTAACGCGATCCGCGCGTCCGTCGCCGTCGTCATCATGGAAGACGAGCAAGGCATCGTTCATGGTCTTGAGCGGTTCCCATTTCGGATAGGTCGGCCACACCGCGGCCCAGAGGCGGCCCTTGGTGTCGAATTGCATTTGCACGGGATTGACGAGTTGCGGGAATCGCGACTCATCCGCGAAGAGATTGACCTTGAATCCCTTCGCCACCGCCATGCGCTTGATGCCTTCTTCGCCGCTGACGTACTCGAGGCGCCCTTCTTTCATCGCGCTGGAACTCTTGCTTCCTCCGCCGACGTTGGAAATCACCGGCACGGGAGGCGGGACGTTGCTGTCGCTGACGTCCTTGTCCTTGCCCTGGGCCTGTGCCCAGATGCGCTCATCGCGGTTGGCGGTCATCACGTCGAGCATGACCAACTCATGCTGGAGCACATCGGCGTTGCTCTGATCGTTGACGAATTTGAGCGTGGAGCGCCCGCCCCAAACGTCATTGCCGTCCGACGCGCGGAAGCGGTTGTGCCAGTGCGTATCCTTGTCGATGACGGCTTCGCGCAGTTCCTTCAGCGAGGGCGGGGTGCCGGTCGGGCTGCCCAACAAGGAGCGGGCCATCACCTCGGCGATCTGGCGGTCGCCTTCTTCAGTCAGGTGGACGCCATTGATCGTGAGGGGCGAACGCGCGGCCTTGTAGAGTTCGAGCGAAGGGTGGAATAGATCGACGAAGCCGACTCCGGATTCCCTGGCCGCAGCTTCGGTGGCCTTCGTGTAGGCTTCGAGCTGCACGTTGTGGGCTTTGCCATCGGGCACGTTGGGATTGTGCGTGTCTTCGTGGGCGATCGGGCTGAAGAGGACGATGCGCGGGAAACTGGCGCCATTGGCCTTGGACCCGCGCGTCCGGCGCACGAACTCCACGAGCTTCTTGCGATGATCGTCGGCTTTTTCCATTCCGGCGAAGGATTCGTTGTAGCCAAAGAACGCAAAGACGACGTCGGCTTTCACGAGGCGCAGATAATCGGTCATGGCGGTCGCCCCGCTGCTGCGCGGAAACGAATCGGGACGGTCTCCACTGGCGCTCATGTTGCGGAAGCGCAACTGCTGCCCCGGCAACTGGCTTTGCAGCAGCGTCTCCAGCCAGCCGTCGTGCTGAAAGCGGTCGGGCAGGCCGTTGCCGAGAATGGCCACGACGTCATTCTTCTTGAGGGTGAAGGGCTGGGGATCGCGGTAGTCGCCAGGAACGTCGACGAGCGTCGGGTCTTCCTTGCCAGGCGCCGGCTGCTTCTTGTTGTCGCCCTTCGCCGGTGGTTTCGCCGCCAGGGCGGCCGGTTGGCCCGGTTTGCCCGCGTAGGTGAGATACGTCAGCTTGCCTTGATTCGTGACATCGATCTCGAGCGCCTCCGGCGCCTTGATGTCACTCGCCCGGAAAACTTCCTTCCGGTCCACATCGAGCAGTTTCACCGTGAACCCATCCAGGCGGCTCTCAAAGCCAGCCCGATTCCAGACGCGGATTTTTTCGATCGGCAGCGGGTCGCGAAGATCCAGCTCCCACCAAGGTTCCTTTTGGCCCGAGTTCGAGGTGTGGGTTTGTCCTTTCTTCCCCCACTCCGGATCCTTGTTCCCATCGATCGCTCGCGACGCCACCCCTTCTCCGTAGGTGCTGGACTGGCTGGCATCCCCTCCCTGCGCCACGTTTTGGCCGTTGCTGACCACTTCCACCTCCGCCAGCGTGAGAATCCGCCCGTCGCCGGGCAGTTCGATACGGACGAACCGGGCCGGTTTGCCCGTGGCCAGAGGCGCGCCCGCCGCTGCGACCGGCTTCGGGTTCTCGTCCTTCCTGGCCTGTTCCGCCTTTTTGGGCTCGGGCTTCGCGGCAGGTTTGGCCGCGGGTTTGGCCTCCTCCTTCGCCGTGTTGTTGTTCGCCGGGATGGGGCTCTCGAAGCCAGCATACATCTCCGGTTTGATGCCTTTCGCATTCGCCGCATTGCCGAACGTGTTCGGCTTGAACGGTCCGACGAAATCGATCTTCAGGTCGGCCTTGATGGCTTCCTCCATGCCCAGCGCCCAGAAGCATCCGTTCACAATCATCCGGCGGTAGCCTTCGTTCGTGATGTCTTCCGAGGTGCCGTAGAGCGTGGTGAAGACACGGCCCGTCTTGCCCGAGGCGCTCTTGTAGCTGCGCGTCCACTCGGACGGCATGGGAGGCTTGGTGGCATCGACGGGCGAGTCCGGGGTCATGCCGTTGAGCGGTTGGGCCATCGTCAGGATTTCGCCGTCCGTCGGCTTGCCCACGTAGGCGCCCGCCTGCACCCAGATGTCCTTCACGCCGCGCAGGATGGGATGCGTCTTCTTGTCATCCTGGATCGTGATGCGCGTGCTCTGCGAGTGATTTCTCCCATAGTGCCCCACCCAGGTCTGCCCGAGCACCTGATGGCCGAAGCCGAGTTCGTAGCCAGCGATCTTGCTGTCGAAGGAATACTTCGCGAATGGGTCGTCCTTGCCGGTCTTGAAACCATGCGTCGCCGTGCGCAGGCCGACGACCGGCCCGCCACGATTCAGGTAATCCTCAAAATGCTTCATCTGCTCCTGCGGGAGCTGCTGAAACCGCAGAAAAACCACCGCCAGGTCCGCGGTATCCAGCGCCTCCATGCCTGGAATGTTGTTCGAGACGCCGGCAACGATGTCGCCGGAGGTCTGGTCGATGTCGAACAATACCGTGCACTTGAATCCCTGGTGCTTCGCCAGCAGGCGCGCGACGGCCGGCATCGATTCCTCCGAGCGATACTCATGATCTCCCGCGAGAAAGACGATGTGCTTGCCCTTGCCCGGGCCTTGGCCGCCTTCAAAAACGAGTGGCGCGGCAGTCGCGCGCGTGGCGAACGAGAGAGCCAGACACAACACGGCCGCCCGGCAAAGGGATTTCAACGGTTGGCAGGCAGCGGCGAGGAAGAGATTTTTCATGGAGTGGGGGTGAGACGGGATGCGATATCGGCCAGGGAGGGGGTCGAATGGAGCGGATTACAGAGCAGGAGGGAAGCTTGATGAATGCACGGCACATCCGCCGGGACGGGGGACCGATCGCTTGATTTTGATAGGAGCCTCTGGACGGCGGTTTCCTTAGCGGATGATGATGATTCGCCCCACCCGGGTTGCGGCATTGACCGAATGCCCACGAAAGCACTAATGCTGCCGCCCGCCCGCAGGTTATTGCAGGTTCCTATAAGTACATTCGCCACTCATGCCCCAGGCTCCCTCCAACCGATTCCTCGACGCGAAACTTCTTCGCTCGATTGCGGGAATCGACCTCAAGGCGCGGCTGCTTGTCGAGGGCATGTACGCTTCGCGCCACCGGTCGCCGGATTACGGCTATAGCGTCGAGTTCGTGGATCATCGGGAATACGCGCCCGGCGACGAATTACGCACGATCGACTGGAAAATGCTGGGCCGCACCGAGCGCTATTTCGTGAAGCGCTTCGAGATGGAGTCGAACATGAATGTCGTCTGCCTGCTCGATGTGAGCGGCAGCATGGGCTACCGCTCCGAAGACACGAACCGGCTCAGCAAGCTGGAATATGCTTCCTGCCTCACGGCGGCGATGTCCTATCTCGCTACGCATCAACAGGATTCGCCCGGCCTGATCACGTTCGACCGGGAGATGCGCGACTTCATCCCGCCCAAGCAGGGGCGCCGCCATCTTTTCACCATCCTCACCAAGCTCGAAAACCTGGCCGCCAGCGGCACCAGCGATCTCGGCCCCACGCTCAAGCTCATCGTCCAGCGACTGACCCGCCGCGGGGTGATCCTGCTGATTACCGACGCCCACAGCGGGACGGAGTCGGTGGTGGACGGCATCCGCCATCTCGTGGCCCGGCGCCACGAGGTCATCGTGCTCCACCTGCTCGATGCGGATGAAGTGAACTTTCCCTTTCAATCGCTGACGAGCTTTCGCGACCTGGAAACGAATGCGCAATTGATGACCGACCCGCTGCGCATGCGGAAAATATATCTCGAGCGGCTGGCCCAGTTCCGCGCGGCGGTGAAGGACGGCTGCGCCAATTGCGGGGCGGACTATCGGTTCATCGACACCTCGGAGCCGATCGAACTCGTGCTCCGCGATTATCTGCTCTTTCGGCGGCAGCGCTCCCGTTAGGCCAGAGTCCGCCACATGAGTTTTCTCTTTCCAGCAATGTTGGCCGGTGCCGCCGGGCTTTCGGTGCCGATCGCCCTGCACCTGATCGCGAAGCACAAATTTCCCGTTCGCGATTTTCCGACCTTGCGCCTGCTGATGCGCGACGAGCGGACCAACGTCTTCGCCGCGCGCCTCATCGATCCGTGGCAACTGCTCCTGCGCCTGCTCGTCCTCCTTTTGCTGGTGCTCGCCATGGCGCGCGTTTTCGGTCCGGGTTTCTCGTCTTCGCCCGCTCCGCGCAATCTCGTGCTGGTGATGGATTGTTCGGCCAGCATGAAGATGGTGGTCAAGAATCCCGCGGGCGACGGATCAGTCACGCTCATGGACCTCGCGCGGCGCACCGCGCGTGAACTCCTCGGGACGCTCGCGTCACCCGGTCAATCTGCGCTCGTCGCCGCGGCGGACGAAACCCGCGTCCTCACAGAAGTGCAACCGGGAGCGGGCGCGGCGCTCGCGGCCCTTGATGCCAAGCCGTCGCGCGTGGCCGCGACGGATGGCTCAGGCGAAGGGTTGCTCAACGCGATCGCGACGGCGGGCGATCTCGTGCGCGGTCGTCGCGAGGTGAAATCTCAAATCGTCGTCCTCACCGATCTTCGCGCCAGCGCTTTCGCGGCGCGCAATCAAAAGGACCTGGAGAGTCTCGCCCGCACCCGTGCGGGACTGGGCGACAAGCTGGATGTCATCTTCGTCGACCTCGCCCAGGGGGCGGCCGAAAACGTGTCGGTCATGGACGCCCACGTGCGCGGCAGCGTGAAGGTCGGCGACGATGCGCATCTGCTTTCCCACGTGCGCAATGGCGGAACCACGGAAAAGACCGTCAAGCTTCAGTTGGCCGTGGGCAATCAGCCTGATCCCGCGATCCGCGAGGTCGTCCTGGCGCCGGGTGAGGAGGCGGTCGTGGATCTCACCACTCCGGTGAATCGTTCCGTGCGCACGGTCGCCGAGGTCCGCCTCAAGGACGACGACGCGCTGCCCTTCGACAATTCCTTCAGCGTCCCGCTGAATGTGGCCGAGACGCGCCGCGTGCTCATCGTCAATGGCGCCTCCCAGGTGGTGGCCACCTCCAGCGCACTGGCCGGCCTGGGCCAGCCCGCCAAGCCGGCTTCCCCCACCACCGACGACGCGGAGGGCAAGGTGGATGGTTCGACGATTCTCCGCTACGTCCTCAATCCCGGTCGCGAACTGGGCCACGCCCACGGGACCGGGATCGATACCACCGTCGTCGCCCCGGAAGCCCTCGTGGGCCAGACCTTGAGCAAATACGAACTGGTCGCGCTCTATGATGTCACCAGCCTCCCTGCCCAGGCCGTCGAAGATTTGAACACCTTTGTCCGCCAGGGCCGCTCGCTCCTCATCGTCGGCTCCGGAGGGGTCAATGCGCTGCAATTCAACCGCCTCTTTTTCAGCGGGGATCCGAATCGCCCCGGCCTCTCGCCGGCGCAATTGGGCAATGACAAGGAGTTCACGCCAGCCCTCGCGCTGGCCGACAGTTCCAGCCCGCACCCATGGCTCGCGCCCTTTCGCGACCGGCTTCAGGGCGATATCGCCACGGTGCGTTTTACCAAGGTGCGGGAATTGCCCGCACTCGCCGGACCGGCCACGGTCATGCTGACCGGGACCGAAGGCCAGCCGCTGGCCGTCGAGATGCCGCTGGAACGCGGAAGAGTGGCGCTGCTGGCCTTCGGCTTCGAGCTGGACCGGGGAAATCTGGCCCGCACACGGGTCTTCCCGGTCCTGATGTGGCGTCTCGTCGATTACCTCACGGGCCAGCTTCGCGTGCGCCCGCCGGATGTCCTCACCGCCCTCCAGCCCAGCGCCATCGATGTTTCGGAGCCAGCTTTCGCTTTTGCCACCGACCTGGAGCTGACCGTCGCGGGCGAAGGCGCGGATCGTCCCGCGATCAAGCTCCCCGTCAACGCGGACCAGACCGTGCTCGTGCCCGGCCTTCCCGCGGGCAACTACCAGCTCCACAAGCCGCGCACCGCCGGCGTCGTGAGTGGGCAGGTGCGCAATATCACCGTCCATGCGGATCCACGGGAGAGCGAGATGGCCCGCGTGGACGAATCGCAGATCGGGGGATGGCTCGGCATGCCGGTTCGTATCACGCCCCCGGATGAAGTGGCCAAACTCGTTCCCACCGGCGGGGAACTCTGGCGGCTGCTGGTCTGGCTGCTCGTCATCGCCTACATCGCCGAGGCGGTGATCGGTTATATTTTTAACGCGCGGCGGGAAAAAATCCGGGTCGCGGAGGCTGGAATATGACGTTTCTCCTGCGCCTTTTCGGCATCGACTCGCCCGGCTCGGTCGCCGGCGTCTCCAGTTGGCTCTGGCGCGCCGCGGCGCCGCTGCCGCTGTGGCTGGTCATCGTCCTGGCGCTCGCCGGCGTCGCCGCGGCCGCGGTCAATTTCCTCCGTTACAATGTGATGACGTGGAAAACGCGCGTCCTCCTCGCCGTGATCCGCCTGGCGGGAGTGGCGCTGCTGCTCCTCATGCTCTGCCAGTTGGAAGCGCGCCTGACGTTGCAGCGGGAACTGCGGCTGACCGTGGCGATCCTCACGGACACCTCGGCCAGCATGGGCTTGCAGGATGCAGGCAGCCAGACGCGCCTCGCCGCCGCGCAGGATTTCGCCAGGGGTCCCCTCCGGGCGCTCGCCAACCGGGCAAATATCGTGCGTTACAATTTCGACTGGCGGCTGGAATCCGACGCGCCGGCCACCGAGGCGGCACGTCCGACCCGGCTGATCGACGCGGTCGCGGAAGCCGCCCGCCGCGAGAATGATCTTCGCGCCATGGTCGTTCTCACCGATGGCAATGACACAGCGGGAAATCGTGGAGAACTGCTGGCGCCCACGCTGGCGGCGCGCCGCCTGCCGGTCTTCCCCGTGGTCTTCGGCTCGGCCAATGCGCCGAAGCTGGCGCGCGTGAAGATCTCCAGCGCGGCCAACTATGTCCGCCTCGGCGACGAGCTTCGCCTCGCCGCCACGCTTTCCGCCAATGATCTCGGTGAACAAAACGTCACCGCCCGCCTCATGGAAGAGGGAATCGCTGCGCCGCTCGGCGTGCGCGAAAATGTCCGGCTCGGCAAGGAACCGTCGGAGGTTTCCTTCGTCATCAAGCCGGAACGCGAGGGCGATCATACCTACCGCGTGGTCATCGAAGGCGTGAAGGACGCCGTCAGCCAAAGCCTCCAGGTGGCGGAACACCGCGTCAGTGTGATCAACGCCAGGATCCGCGTCCTCTATCTCGATATCCCGCGTGACGAGCGCAAGATCCTCGCTCAATGGATGGCCCGCGATCCCGTGGTCGATCTCGCAACTCTCACCATGATGCCAAAGGGCGGCTGGTATGCGCAGGGGGCATTGCAGCACAAGAACGCGGGAGACGGCCTGCCGGGCGCGGAACCGGACCTCCACAAATACGACGTCATCGTGCTCGGCGACATCCCGCGCTCTTATTTCCGCGAAGGCGGAGACATCGCGGAGACGAAGATGCAGTGGCTGGCGGAGTTCGTCAGCCGGCGCGGAGGAGGCCTGGTGATGCTGGGCGGGCGGAGCGTTTACGCGGCCGGCCAATACCAGGACTCGACCCTCGCGCGCCTCGCGCCCTTCTCCATCGAGCCGACAGACGAGCCACAAGTGACGAAGACCTTCAAGATTACCCCGACGGTGGTGGGGCTCAGCCATCCGCTGATGCTGCTGGAGGCCGATGCCGCGGCCAACCGCGAGGCGTGGTTCGACCTGCCGACGCTCGACGGGAACAACCGGGTCGGCAAAGTGAAACCCGGCGCGAGTTTGCTCGCGGTGCGGGAAATGACCGAGGGACCAATGCCGGTCATCGCGATGCAGAATGTCGGCAAGGGCCAGGTCCTGGGCCTTTCGATCGATACGACCTGGCGCTGGGAAATGATGCGGCCCGCCGAAGGCGAGGACTACTTTCGCAAATTCTGGGGTAATGCCTTGCGTTTGCTCGCGCCCGATCCGCGCGTGGAACCGGATCGCCCGCAGATCCTCCGCCAGCAATCCTCGGCGGCGGTGGGCCGCACCATCGCGCTCTCCACACGTCTCGTGGACAGCGTTTACCAACCCGTGCGCGGGGCGGATCTGCGCGTGAAAGTAACCAGCCCGTCAGGGAGGATCACCCACTTCCTCCCGAAAGACGGGCGCAATTCGCCGGGCCTCTACGAGTATGAGATCGCCTTGGATGAACCCGGCGCCTGGCAGGTCGCCGTGACGAACAAGGGCAAGACCGTGACAGACAAAATCACCGCCGGCACGGGGCTCGAGGAACTCGACGATCCGCGTGCGAATTTGCCCGCCATGAGTGAATTCGCCAAGGCCACCGGGGGCGCCGCTTTCGCCGCAGCGGATGCCGACGGGCTTTTTCAATCGCTCGACCTCACGCCACGGCGCGTCGTGGAAACGGTGACCGTCGCAGTCTGGAATCTCCCGCTCACCATGGCGCTCGTGATCATCCTCGTCTGCCTGGATTGCTGGCTGCGCAAACGGAGGGGCCTCGTATGAGCACACTCCTCGAGCCACCTCCTTCCGCCCCGATTTCCTCAGGAAACGTGGGCCGGACCCTGCATGCCGTCGAAGGTGCGGTCATCGATTTCGGGCGCTTCCGCAAACGCTGGGTTGTCCTGCACGCAGTTTCGTTCGCCGTGATCGCCCTGCTGGGCGGGCTGCTGCTCTGGTTCCTGCTCGACTGGGCCTTCAAGCTCCCAGCCTGGCCGCTCCTGATCTTGTTCGTGCTGGCTCTGGGCGGAGGCACTGCCGCCGCCGTCCATCGCCTGATCCGCCCGCTGCGCCAGCGCGTGGAAGTGGAACGTGAGGCGCTCGTGATCGAGACGCTGCACGGCGGACTCGACAACCAGATCATCGGTTCGCTGCAACTGGGCCGCGAGGTTCGCGACTCCGAGGGATCCGACCGCCCGCGCGGGTATGCGGTGGATTACGTCGTGGCCCTTCTCGATCAAGCCCGCAACCAGATCGAAGAGCTGCGTCTGCCGGCCCTGGTCGATCTGACGCAGACCAGGCGCCTCCTGGCCGGAGCGTGTGCCGTGCTGCTCGCCATTCTCCTCATTGTTCTGCTCGCGCCCAGTGCCGTCGGCCAGCGATTCCATCGCCTGCGGGATGCCTACGCCACGGTCATGGACACGCTCTTTCCCGTGGAATTGCGCGTGGCGCCGGGCGACGTCGCGGTCGTCCGTGGCCGCCCCGTCACCTTGAGCCTGGAAGCGGTCGGAGCACGCCGCACCGAGGTCATGCTCTACCGCACTGATTTGCAGACGAAAAAGAGCGAAGCCACGCCACTCATCCTGCAAGGCCAGAAGGCTGCCTTTGAACTGCCGCAGGCCGGCCAATCTTTCTCCTACGAATTCGAATACGGCGGCCGCCGCACCCCTTCGCACCGCGTGCTGGTGGATGACCTTCCCGAGATCAGCGCCATCAATTACGAACTCGCCCCGCCCGCCTATACGGGCCAACTGGCCCGGACGCTCACCGGCCGCCTGCCGCGCGTGGCCGGGCTCGCCGGCACAAACGCCCTCGTCAGCTTCGCCGCCACGACCGACCTGCATCCCGATCTCTGCTACGTGGAATGGGCGGATGGCTCACGCCAGACGCTCTCCGTCACCGGCCGCTTTGCTCATTTCGGATTCACCCTCGCCAAACCGGATCGCGCCGTCATTCACCTGACGGGCGCGCTCGGAAAGGGCTTTGAAATGGCGAATCCCGTCAGCTTTGAACTCGTCGTGCAGCCCGACGCCGCGCCGACCGTCCGCGTGACGCTGAAGAATCGCCAGCTCACCATGCTTGCGGAGGAAGCGGCCAATTTCGCCGTCGATTGGATCAGCGAGGACGACTATGGCGTGGCTGAGATCAATCTCTCCTATCGCATCGATACCGTGGATGCGCTGCTCGGCCGCCCCACGCGCGATGGGACCATCCCGCGGCGCATCGAGCCCGCCCGCGACCTGGTCAAAGGACGATTCGCCGACATGTTCAAGACGCTCGATCCCCCCTTGCAGCCGGGCGACCGCATCACCATCACCCTCACCGCCCGGGACAATAACACCGAGACCGGACCCGGAGTCGGCAAGTCGCTGCCCGTGGAGATCGTCGTGGTCCGTCCGGACCTGACGGGTTTCGTGGAGAAACAATTCGGCTTCGGAACTCCGTCGCTCCTCGACGGGCTCAAGAAAGTGAAGCGCACCACCGATCTCCTGGTCGAGCCGGACAAGACCGTGCGAACGGAGAAAGCCCAGGCGGTGGACAAGCAGGCGCTCAAGGTGCGGCCGAATCAGGAACCGTGGCCCGGCGGCACCGGCGATGCCGCTGCCGACTATTTCAACCTGCTCAGCGGAGGAAACAAATGAACATGAATCTGAAACGGAATTTGCTCACGCACCTGCTGTGGCTCGCGCCGCTCAGCCTCCAGGCCGGTCCGTGGGCGGAACGCGCCAGCCAACTCAACCGGACCGAGGTTTCCGCGGCGGAAGCAATCGCCCGCGGCGGCGATGAGGAAAAAGATGCGCGCAACAAGATCTGCATCCGGAGCATCAAGCCCGCCATGCCCGGGGTCGACTGGAATACCGATCCCACGGCGGTGCCCTACATGCTCTACCAGATCGGGAAACGCACCGATCTGCCGACCTACCACGTGTCCCCCGGACTGGACCTCGCGACCGACGAACTTTTCGAGCACACGGTCGTCTATCTCACCTCCCACTTCCGCTGGAGTCTCAATGAAAAGGAGACGGAAAACCTCGGCCGCTGGATCGAGCGCGGCGGCACCCTCTTCCTGGACGATTGCTATCTGCGCGGCAGTCCCTTTGCGGACAGCGTCCGGCCCGAGGTATCGAAGATGATCGTCGGCAGCGAACCGCGCCTGCTTTTGAAGGACGATCCCCTGGTCACCGACACCTTTCGCATGGGCTACAACAACCCGTGGCCGGGCGAGGCCGACTTCGAGAATCGCACCTGGCAATACTTTCTCAGCCAGGGACGCCCGGCGGTATTTTTCAGCCCCAATGACGACGGTTGCGGATGGGAGATCAGCTCTCCCCCCAGCGCTTCGAATCCCATCGGCGAAGGCATCGGCCACGGCGGCGACAATCGTCAGCGGGAAGTCATGTATCAATGGGTGACCAGTCTCGTCCTGTTCATCTACACGCACTGAATTCATGGCCCGCCTGGTCCCAGTTTCTCCCATCCATCGCGCCCGTCTGCTGGGCGCGCTCGCGTCCTTCGGCATGTGCGCCTTCGCGTCCGCGGCGCCTGTCGAGCTTCGCCTGATTCCGTTCGATCGGCCCGATGTGACGGTCGACTCGCTGCAAAAAGAAAGGCCGGTCACCAATCCCATCTCCACCCCGCGCGGCGTGGAAATGAAGAAGATCGGCGTCGATTATACCGGCTGGGGACGCAATATCCTCCTGGACGGAAAGCCGATTTTCGAACGCTACTACGAGGGCAAATACATCGATCGCCTGCCGGTGGCGCGCGCCGATCTGCCGCCCGGACAGCACACCATCTGGCCGGGCAACCATGTCTTTACGGTCGCCGCTGATGGCGCGGTGAGCACCGAGAGCCCGGAACTCATCGCCGCGCAGGGCATCGTCAAGGTGAAGTGTTATCCCGTCACGCTCAGCGCGTTCCTCGCAAATCCGGACGAAGCCGAGCTGCCGATGACGATGCGGCTCACGCCCCTGCCGAACCTCACCGTGCGTGAATCGGGCAACGCCGAAAAGGGCGCGCCGGCCCGGCCAGGCGGCAAGGACGAAGCGCTCGAGCTGCTCCCCATCTTCGAGAAATTCGTTCCGCTCACCCTGTGGCTGCCGGCGAATACCGACGGCAAAGGTTACCTCGTCCACCCGGTCGGGCTCACCTTTCATCTCACCGCGGCGGGCGTCACTGCCGGAGCGGGTGGCGGGCAGAGTGTCGATGGCCTCAAGGTGCAGGGAAATCGAATCGAGATCCCGGTCCATTCCTTTCCCATCATCGGCGATGGCGGGACCAAGACGGTCGTGACGGGTGTGGATCAGCTCGTGTGGAACGAACAGGAATCGGGCGAGCCCAAGGCTCTCGTGCTCTATCCGCGCAAGGAACCCTTCGAATTTCTGATCACCAAACCCGGCCCGGCTATCTCCCTGGCCACGGCCTCGATGCCTTATAAGTCTTTCCGGGTGGATCTTCCCGATCCCGCCGTCGGCTCCCAGCGCGCGCGGGTGGCCGAGCTGGCGGTCCGCCATTTTGCTCCCGGAGATATCGCCGTCGCGCGAGTGCGCGCGCTCGA
This sequence comes from Chthoniobacterales bacterium, assembly GCA_038228205.1. Taxonomy (GTDB): domain Bacteria; phylum Verrucomicrobiota; class Verrucomicrobiia; order Chthoniobacterales; family Chthoniobacteraceae; genus Chthoniobacter. Next base: position 134,623 of record JBBRPL010000002.1, on the reverse strand, counting down.
TGCCGCCCCGGCTCATGCCGCCAATCGCGCCGCCGACCGGGCTCGCGCCGCGTCGGCTGCCGCCGCGCGCGACTTGAAAGCCGTGCAGACGAAAGTCGCGGATGCGGACAAGGACCTCAAGGCCGCCCAGGCGAAAGAGGCCGCCGCCGCGCTCGCCATCGAGCCCGTGAAATTCAAGGCCGCGGATGAAGCAGTCCGCCTCGAAGCCGCGAACGAAGCTTTGAAAGTCGCACAGGCCGCCAAGCCGGTGGTCGCCAGGACGGTCGCCACCGCGACGGCCAAACTCGCCGAGGTGCAGCGCGCCATCGCCGCGGCCCCCGCGGTCGAGGATCCCGTGGGCGAAGCCCTCGAATCCGCGAAGCGTGACCTCGCGGCCGCGCAGGCGAAAACGGCCGAGGCGACGAAGGCGCTCGAAACCGCGAGCGCGGGACTGCCCGCCGCCGAGCAGGCGATGGAGAAAGCCAAGGCCGCAGCCGAGGAAGCGACCAAACAAATCGAGACGCAGTCCGTTCTCAATCCGCTGGAAAAAGCCGCACCCTACGCCCAGTTGCAATCCTACGGCGGCACGGAATGGCAGGACCTGCCGGCGCAAGCCGGCGCGGACGGTGAGGTGAAGGTCACCCTGCCCAAAGTTTCGACGGGCGTTTACCGCCTGCGTCTCGGCGTCCGGCCCGAAAGCGGCAGCCCCCTTTTCACCGAACAATGGATTTCCATCACCACTCCGCAGGCGGCAGGCGTTGGCTTGTTCACCCAGCGTGGTCGCGACGCCTACTTTCGCGGGGAAAATTTCTGGATTGGCCTCAGCGTCCTGACGCAGAAACCGCTCGCCGCGGGCTCGCCGCTGGAGGTGGATCTGGTGGATGCGCAAAACGCGCGCCTCCCGATCTTGCGCGAAACCCTTCCCGCCATCACGCAGCAGCAGACCCTCATCGTCCAACTCGACGGCGCGCAGACCCTGTCGCTGGCCGCGGGCCGCTACCGTGTGGAGGCCAGGGTGGGCGCGCAAAGCTCCACCTCTCTCGCTTTGCAGATCGTCGAGCCGGAGCCGCGCTCCCATTTCGTCAGCTTGCTCAACGGGAAGTACAACGTGATGGGTGCCAGCGCCACCGGGTATTCCCAGGTGATTAAATCCGGTCGCGGAGCCGAGGCGCTCGCGGCCGAAATCACCGCCATGGGCTATAACACCTTCATGGGGATGATTTACGACATGAGCCGCATTCATCGTCACGGGCTCGACCTCGAACAGGTGGTGCGGGAGAAACCGGAACTCGGCCCGTGGGAAAGCTACTACCAGCCCAGCGGACGCGACCGTTTCATGAACGCCGCCGTGCGCCAGAATCTGAGCTTCTACGAAAATATCTTCACCGAGCACGACGCGATGCTGCCCCGCGATCCGCAAATCCTGGATGCCTGCGAGCGTTACTCCAGCCTGGAGACCGCCTCAATGCGCCACAGCCCCGCCTTCAAAGGCGTGTGCCTCTACGACGAATTCTACGATACCGGGGAAAACGACGCCCCGCGCTCGGTCGTCGCCGCATTTTTCAAGGGACAGGAAATGGCGTATCGCGCCAAGTATCCCGGCCAGACCAGCGCCGACGCCACGAAGGCGCTCGACCGCTTTACCAATCGCCCCGCGGGCCAGCGCAACTACGCGGATCTCGCCAAGTTCCGCACGTGGGAAGATCACCGCGACAGCGACTGGCGGGTCTTTTCGGAGCGAAACGCGGGCGCCGTGAAAGCCGTGGCCCCGTGGACGAAGAACTTCACGCTCTATCGCGCCGGTGGCAGCAACGGCTCGAATCTCGCCGGCAACGGCGTGCCCGCTGAGGTCTTCAGCGGGCTCGATATCGCCTCGACTGTCATGTACAAGGATGGTGGCTTGGGGGACCGCCCGGCCTATGCGCCACTGCTGGCGGATATCCTGCGCGTGCGGGAAGGCCTGCCCGTGTGGACGCAGATTCACAACAACGGCGCGAGCGGCCTCTTCGGCCAACACCTCTTCCGCCAGGCCATCTTCGGCCTTTCCCAGAAGCTCGAGGGCATCAGCTTCTTCACCATCACGCACGATCCCACGAAGCCCGACCCGCTCGACAATCGCGACGCCGTGCGGGACATCGCGGACAAGCTGCTGACACCCTACGGAGATTTCTTCCTCTCGCTGGATCGCGGTTATCGCAAGGTCGCCGTGCTCTATTCGCGGGAATCGGAGCACCTCGTCTCGCGCAAGCCGAACAAACTGGGTTACACGTCCGAGGGACTGTGGGTCGGGTGCCTGCGGGCCGGATTCCCCGCGGATTTCCTCTACGACCGTCAACTGCGCGAGGGCAAGGGCCTCGACTATGACGTGATCTTCGCCCCAGGCTACATGTACGAGGAAGAGGCTTCGCCGGAAATCCTCGCGGCCTTGAAGCGGCTGGTCGCCGCCGGCAAGACCGTCGTGGTGGAGCGCTCCAGCAAGCTCCCCATCGAGGGCGTCGTGCGCCTCGATTCCGACCTGGACGAGTACGATGACAAACTCGGCGGCGCCTTTCCGCGTTACGTCGATTTCGAATCCACGATCGTGTGGGACCGTTCCGAGGAAACCACCAAGCTCCTCCGCGACTTTTTGAGCAAGAAGATCAAGCCAGCCGCCCGGCACAATCTGATCGTCGGTCCCGACTGGCTGAAGTGCGGCCTGGGCGAGTATCTCGTGCTCCCCAACTTCGCGCCGACGAATTTCACCGCCCTGTCCAAGACGCTCTACCAGGCGCCCGACCAGCCGACACTGAGTTTCCCGGCGCGCCCGCCGGTGTGTTACGACGTCCTCGAAATGCGCAAAGTGGAGGTGCCGGTGAAGGACGACTGGATGACGCTGCAAGCCGACTTGCGCCATCTGCCGGGTAAAGTTTTCGCCTTCCTGCCCTCGGCCATCGACAAGGTCGCGCTCTCGGTGACGCCGAAGCTCGCCGCCGGCGCCGACCTGAATTTCCAGGCCACCGTGGCCAACGCCGCCGGCCAGGCGATCAATGCCGCTTTCCCCATGGAGATCACGGTGAGCGACGCCACCGGCAAGGTCTGGCTCCAGGTCTTCCGCTCCGCCAAGCCGACGCTGCAAATGGCCTGGCGTGTCCCGATCAACTCCGCCGCCGGCCTGTGGAAGTTGCGCGTGCGCGAACTCATCAGCGGCGCCGTTACCGAGGCGAACGTGGACGTCACCGCCCCCTCCACGTTGGGCCTCACGGCGAAACTCGACACCCGGACCGTGTGGACGCACGACGAAGTCGAGGTCCAGAAATTCCTCAGCGCGAAACCCGCCGCCGCGGGAGCCGCCGAAGTGCCGGCGATCCTGATCGCGATCGACAACGAGCAACCGTGGTGCCGCCCGCATGCCGAGAAGCTGGCCGCCGATTTGCAGGCGCGCGGCCGCGCGGCCAAGGTCGTGGCCGTCGCCGACGTCCTGCGACTCCCCAACGATTGGGGAGAAATTCCGGTTCTCGATGGCGGCCGTCTCTGGCGCGGCGAATTGGTCGATCCCGGCATGTTCGTGGACGCTCCCCTCATTCTTCTGGGCCGGCGTTACGAGAATCGGTTGATCGAGGCGCTCGCCCGCCGGGACGTGCTGCCGGAGGTCATTTCCACGCACTTCCCCGCGAGCGGCAAAGCGGTCGTCGGCTGGACGCGGCGCGCGTTCTCGAATGTTTACGACACCGTCACCGTCCTCGCCAATGACGACGCGGGCCTGGCGGCTGGCCTGGCCGCGCTGCCCACGCTCGGCACGGCGACGCCGCCGCCCAGCCTCATTCAAGCGAGCTTTTCCGCGGAAGCGCCGCGATCGGACGCTGTCGCCGCCAGCAAAGCTCCCTCGACCATCCGCGATGCCTTGAGCGCCGAGGATCGCGTGCGCTCGCTGGACGTGGATCCCGCCACCGGCCGCGTGCTGGTGGGGACGTTTGGCTTCGGCGACAATCTGTTCTGTTTTGCCGCCGATGGAAAATTGCTGTGGAAGCAATTTCTGCCCGAGCATAATGCCTACTTCGCGCGCTGGTACGACGAGGGGCGCAAGGTGGTCGCCGCCACGGGGGTGGGGTTTTCCCTCTTCCTCGTCGACGGCGAAAGCGGGCATGTCCTCAAGAAACTCCCGGCCACGGAATGGCCCAACTTCCACCACACGTACGGCCAGAACGTGGAAGGCGCCATGAACACAGAGTTGGAGATCGCGGTGAACACGCCCTTGCGGCAGATCGTCGTGCGCGGCAAGACGGGCCTGCTGGCGCTTGATTTCGACGGCCACAAGCTGTGGTTTTACGATCACGCCGAGGCGATCACGGCCTATCCTGAGGAAGCGGAACAGAGCGCGGCCGCGACGTTTGGTGAGACGGTCCAGGTGGGCAATTTTGCGCTCAGCCCCGACGGCTCGAAACTGGCCTATAGCGAGGAGATCATCGCCGGATCCACGCCGGGCAAGGCCCAGGGGACGAAAGATAATCTGTGGCGTCATACGCCCAAGATCCTCGACGCCCGCACGGGAAAGGTGCTCTTGCAAAACAACGACGATCCGGGCAATCAGCGTTCGCCCGGAGCGTGGAGCGTCAGTTGGCCGGCCGCCTCGCCCAATCCGCGCATCCACACGCAAGGGGTCAGCGCGCCCTTGCGGGACGACAACACTTTCGGTCCGTACGTTTCCGATACCGGCCGGACCTTGCGCGATGGCGGAACCCTCTTCGCGATGCCAAAGAACCTGGAACGCCAGGACGCGGCGCGGCATTCCCTGTGGGTCGCCAATGATGGCACGATCTGGCTTCCCGCCCTGGATGCGCTCAGCGTTGATGAGAAGCGATTTTACCGCTGCGATCGCGAGGGGCGGGTGCGTTGCTTCGATCTGGCGACGGGCCAGCCGCTCTGGGATTTCAAACTGCCCTTCAACGCAATTCTCCACCCGGTAGGCGATGAATTGGTCGCCGGCGCGAATAACGGAACCATCGTCCGTCTCAACGCCGCCGGTCAACCGCTCTGGCAGACCCGCCTGCGCGAGCTTCACGAAACGCCGACGGGAGCCTACGCGGATTACATCGCCGCGGCGCGGCTCCGCGATGTCGATTCGTCCGCCGAATTCTTCCCCGCGGGGCAGGATGGGCCGGACGACTACAAGGGCGTCCTACGCATGGGCATCGAACAATTGATCAATGGCTCCTTCGAGTCCGCGGAACATTGGCAAACCGAAAAAGGCGCCGTGACCGTCAGCGCACCCGCGAAGGACGGAGCCAAATCCTTGCAACTGGCCGACGGACAGCTCGTGACGCAACGCCCGACGGGCCGCGTGATTCCTGCCGCGACCTACCTGCTCGAGTTCTGGTTCCGCGTCGAAGACCCGAAGGTCAAGCTCGTGGCTGGCAGCCTCCTGGAAGGCGCGAAGCAAACTTTCACCGGCTCCAAGTTCGACGCCCGCCCCGGCGAATGGACTTTCGGCCGGCTCGCCCTCAAGACTTCCGGAGACACGAAAACGATCGACGTTGGTTTCGAAGCGGAAGGCGGCCCGGTCCGCGTCGCTGCCGCGAGCCTGCGCGCCGTTCGATTCCCCTCCGCCAATCTGCTCGCCAACGCGGAAGTGCATGCCGTCGAGCAGACCTACGTGAAGGACATCCGCGTGCAGTACGACCGCATTCCCGCCCCTGTGCGGGACCACTTGATGACCCGCAACCGCGTCTCGGCCTTCGCCCAGGGGATCACTTCCACCGCGATGATCTACACGCAGGAGGCCGCCTTTCTGCAAAACGGAAAGCTCGATGACGTGGGCGACACATGGACCTATGCGCCCGACCCGATGGCCTTCTCGGCGACGCTGACCAAGCCGAGCTACATCTCGCACCTCGTCCTCTATCTCAACAACGCGGAGCCCAAGAAGGTTTACCCCGTCTTCAGCATCCTGGCGAATAACCTCGAGACCAAAGTCCCGCAGATGGTGGCCCTCGTCCGGATGAACCAGCGCCGGTTCATCGTCGTGAATTTCAAAACCCCGATCTTCACCGACTCCCTGAAGATCATGCCCAGCTTCTACGGCGCCCACACGGATTCGCTCACCGAGGTCGAACTCTACGGCCCGCTGGATGGCGGCAAGCTCGCCCAGGCCGCGCCGAAAGACGCGGACGCGGTGCCGATGCTGATGGGCACAACCTCCCGGGTGCCCGCGAAACTCCCGGCGGATCTCCTCGGCGCGTGGCGTGAAATCAGCGGCTTCCGCAATACGCGCTATCCGCCGTTCTCCTCGGGCCCCACGGTGGTCGATGGCGTGTTCTCGGTGACCGATCCCGACGGGGCGATCCGCTCCGTCCTCGTGCCGCCGGACGATGCCCCCGTCAAAACACGAGGGGCGGCGGCCGGGCTGGTCCGGCTCCAGGCCGGTCCGCAATGGAATCTCGCCACCGTCACGCCCACCACAGTCCCCGCGCGTTATGCCGGCCGTTTGCTCGTTGGCTCGGCGGATGAAAAAGTCCACGCGGTCGCGGACAACGGTACCTACCTTTGGTCGTTCGCCACGGGCGGCCGCGTTTATTCCGCGCCCACCCCGCAGGGCGACGATGTGTTCTTCGGGTCAGACGACCACCGCCTTTACAAAGTGGATGTCGATAGCGGCATTCTCATCTGGGAGTTTGCCACCGGAGACAAGGTTCGCGGCGCGCCCGCGCTGGCCGGTGGCAAAGTCTTCATCGCTTCGTGGGATGGATTCCTCTACGCGGTCGAGGGCGAGGCGGGGCGCCTCGTCTGGAAATCGCCGATCGCCAAATACACCCGCGCCACCCCGGCCGTGCAGGGAGATCGGGTCTTCATCGGCGACGAGAAGGGAACGATGCATTGCTTCGAAACGGCCACCGGTCGCGAAGTATGGAAGCAGGAACTCGGTGGTTACATCTCGGCGTGCCCGGTCGTGACGCCCGACGGGGTGACCTTCGCCAGTGAGCAGGGCGGTCTCGCCCTGGTCACGCTCGACGGCGCGGTGACGTGGAAACGCCAGCTCGCGGCGGGGATCAGCGCGCAACCCATCGCGACGCAAACCCAGTTGCTCGTGCCGACGGAGAATGGGCTGCAAGTCCTGCGCCGTTCCGACGGCCAGCTCGACGATCGCTTTCAGGGACCGGAATCGACCAAGAAAGTCCTCAGCGTGCTCAAGTGGCGCGACGAACTCTTCCTGCACAGCGGCTTTGCCTGGACGGACTTCCGCTGGCCTCCGCGCACCTATGCCGAGCTGGAAAATCAGTCGGTCATCTGGACGCCCGCGCCCGCGAAACCCCTATCTGGACCAGCGAAATGAGACGTTTGTTATTTTCACCGTTCCTGCCGGCCCTCATCGCGGTCACCGGTTCTGCGTTCGCCGAATCCTACCACCTGGTGGAGAATTTCACCGAGCCGCTGCCTTCGAGCCCGCAGGTCACGGCAGAAGCGGAAATGAAGGAACCGAAAGTCGGTCTGGCGTCGGCACGCCTGACCTATCGGATGAATCCCAAGACCCATGTCGCCATCCTCGATGTCGGCGACAAGCGGCAGGTTGCCGGCGCACCCGGCATTCTGAAGCTGTGGGTCAAAGGCGACAAGTCGGGCAACGAACTCGAATTGGTGCTCCGGCACGGCCGGCCGGAAACGACGGCGGACAATCGGAAGATTCTCGCGGGCCAGACCGACCTCCCGCTGCGCCGCGTGAAGCTGGACTTCGACGAATGGCGCGAAGTGACATTCGACGTGGCCGCCATCCCGGCCGGCAATGTCTGCTGGTGGCAGCGCCTCGGCGTTTACGCGCCTCCCAAGACAGAGGTTCTCACGGGCGTGATCGGACTGGATGACCTGCGCTTTGTCCCCGAGACAAATCCACCAGTCGCCCAGAGCGTGGTCAGCTTAATCGGGCCGCCCGCCCGCGAATTTGGCACGACGGTGGAGCTCTCGCTCGACCTCCGGAACTTCACCAAGACTGCCGCCAAAGTGCGGACGCGCATCACGATGACCGATCGTAACGAGAACACGGTCGCCGACCGTGAGTTCGAGATCGACGTCGCGGCTGGAGAGTCAAAAGAAGCGCGGCTCGCTCTCGCGCCCGAAAACCTCGGGAACTATCTCCCGCCCTTCAAACTCGCGGGCGACGTCTTGTCGGCCGAGTTGCAGGATCTGTCCGCCCGCGTGGATACCACGCTCGTCATGGGCAACAGCCGCTTCCTCTTCGACGATTTCAGCGATGTCTTCGGCCGCTGGTTCAATATCGGCACGCCAGCTCCGCCCCGCGCCAACCTGCGCACCTGGATCAGTTGGACCAGCGGCGAGGCGCAGCGGGCGACCCCGCTCGTCCAAACGAGTTCGCGCATCAGTCGCGTGGACGTGGCGCCCGGGCCGAAAACCCCGCCCAGCCGTTATGCCCTGCATGTCGACTATCAGGGCGATGCGGTGGTCTATAGCGGACGGTCGCGCTACCTGCCGGGCGATGCCTACCGGCTGGGCCTCTGGGTCAAGGGCGATGGCAGCAACACACGCCTCTCCGCCTTGTTCCTCGATTACACGCATGGGGCGGATTTTTACGAGGGCGGCTGGAAGCGCATTCTCGATGGCGACCGGGAAATCACCACGCTCGACTTCACGGACTGGCGCTACTTCGAGGTGGAACTGCCGGGCCGCGGCATCGGTTCGAATACGCCCAACGGCTCGACACCCAACCTTGATTTTCCGCTCGAGCTCACCGCCTTCCACCTGGAAGCCGCTGCCGCCACCCCTGCTGCCCCCGCTCCCGCTCCTGCTCCCGCCACTCCTGCTGCTCCAGCCGCCCCGGTGAGCGGGTCGGTCGAGATCGGCCCCATCCATGTCTTCACCCAGCAGGCCTTGAGCAGCTCGCTCGCGGTGCAGATCGGCTACGACGATCCCCAGAGCCGCTGGCAACCCACGCTGGGCGCAAGCGTCAACGTGCAAAATTCCGCGCTGACCGGCGCACGAAAAGTGAAGGCCAACTGGAGCCTGCTCGATCGCGGCAATGAACCCATCGCCAGCGGACAGGTCGATCAGGATCTTCCGGCGGGAGAGGCGAAGTCCTTCCGTCTCGATCTCGCCAAATACGCCGGCGAGATCGAGAAGAAGGCGGCGCCGTATTATCTCCAGGTCACGGCCTACGACGTGGCCGACGGCTCGGTCTCGACCACGCGCCAGCTTATCCTGACCCGGCCCGACAGCCATGCGGTCGTCGCGGATTTCGAGGCGGAACGCGGCTATCTCGGGCTGAAGGCTCGCGAGATCAAGAACGCTCCCGAGGAGGGTGAGGCGGCTGCCTTCACGAGCACCGAGCAGGCCCACGGCGGGAAGCGCTCGCTGCTCATCGAATGGGATCGTGCGAGCTCGCCCCAGCGTTTCATTTCGATCGATCCCCCCCTGCCCGGCATCCCGGTCGACCTTTCCGTCTGGGTCCATGGCGATGGCTCCGGGGTGCTCTTCTACCCACTCATCGGCGATCGCAAGGGCATCAATCACGGACTGCCGAATGGCCAGTGGAACCTCTTCCTGCCGCGCACCGAAGACCCTCTGCAAAACGCGGTACGCGTGGATTGGACGGGCTGGCGGGAGCTGAAATTCCGTCTCCCGCCGGTGGGCCCAAATTGGGCGGAGCCCAGCCCCGCGCTCGGCTTCGTGCCGAACTACCCGCTCGGCGTCCACCTTGCGATTGACGCCACGGGCGTGGAAGCCGCGACTGGCAAGCTCTACGTGGATGACATCTCCGTGAACACGCACCTCGTGCCGGAGAAACGCGTCGAACTCACGATGGAACGTTCGGGCGAGTCCAACTTCCACCCGCCCGGCTCGCCCGTTCATGTCACGATCGCCAATTACGACCTCACCGCTCCACGCAAGGTGGTTCTCTCGGGCGGCTTATTCGACTGGCGCGGGACGCGCGTCGCGGGACTCGACAAGGAAATCGAACTCCCGCCCGGCTCGCGGCAGTCCGTCGAAATCGCGAAGGATTTTCCGCCCGGATTCTATCAGTTCAAAGTCACGCTGGCGGAAAACACCAAACCCGGTGCGCCCGCGCACAATCTCGGTGACTTGGACGAAGACCTCCTCGTGGGCGATCCTGCCGCCACGCTGGGCGCGGACTGGAAGCACGTCGTCAACGACGAGTGGGCGCTGCGCAAGCCCATTCAGGAACGCTTCAGCTTCGTCGACGAAGACTGGGATTGGGTGGAGCAGCACCCGGGCAATCTCCAGGTCGATACCATCCGCCAGCGGGCGCGGCGCATCAGCGGCACGGGCGGCGAGCCCTATATGCTGCTGGGTTACTCGTCTTTTTGGGCAGCGGGACCGGGCTACGACCAGATGCTCGGGGGACATTTCCTGCGCATTCTGCGCGATCGCGGTCATGCGGTGAATACCTTCCTCCTGCCCAAGCGCCTCGACGATTGGGATAACTACGTCGAGGAAGTGATGCGCGGCGCGGGGCGCGACGTGAGCGGCTGGGTGGTGTGGGACGGGGCGGACAGCCCCGGACCGATGGGTTTCCCGGTGGAGAAGTTCATGCCGTTCCTGAAGTCGATCGAGAAATGGCGCGATACCTATTGCGCGGACAAACCGGTGCTGCTCGGCGGCCTCGCCCGCGAGACGGCTCTGCCCTACCTGCAACAACTCGGCAAAGCGGGAGGACTCAGTTCGATCACCGGCGTCAATGTGCGGCTCGATGTCGGGCGCCTTTCACCCGAAGACGCCGGCGTGGTCGGCTACAGTCGCGAGCTGCGCGAGACGCTCAATCCACCCGGAACGAAGTCGCCGAAGACTGTCCTCTTCACCAATCTCGATTGGGTGGTCGAAAAAAACTCCCCGGGCTTGAACGCCTTCGATCAGGCCGCCTACCTGGCGCGCACCGCGCTGCTGGTCGAGGGCGGCGGCCTGCACACCGCGCTCACGCTGCGCAACGAAGACTTCGTGCGCCTCGGGTTCGGCCTGGCCTATCGGCGGGATCTGTGGATTCCGCCCATGCAGGAAAAGCCGGCGGCCTATCAGTTCAAGCCCGCCTACCTCGCGATGGCCCGGGTGCGGCAATGGCTCAGCCAGTCGCCGGTCGCCGGTGAACTCGAAGTGCAGGACGTCGTGGCCGGACGCACGCGCGGCCTCTGGCAGAAGGGCAACGAGGGACAAGGGCTCGCCATCCTCTGGCGGAACGACACTCCCGGCTGGCTCTCATTTGCGGAGACGGGCGTGACGGTCACCGCCGCCGAGGATCTTTTCGGGGCCACCGTCCCGCTGAAGGACGGGGGCTACGCGATTGGCAAGGTCCCCTGCCGCTTCACCATCACCTCCGCGGCGGAGCCGATGGCGCAGGCCCTCTCCCGCCTGCAGGTCCGCGACGGCGCCGCGCCGCTCTGGCCGCAGCGCGTGCTGGCCGCCTTCCCACCCGTGGCCGGCGGTCGCCAGGAATACGCGCAAACGGGTGGCACCCCGGCCACGCTCGCCGGTCGCACCGCCACAGGCGACACCGTCTCCTGGCCCGGCTTGAACTTCGCCGCCAACGGGACCGAAAAATTTCGCGTGGCCGTTCCGGCCGGCGCGAGTCTCATCCTGCGCAAGCAGTTCCTGCTCGACGACACCGGTCATTCCGCCGAGGTGCTCGTGAATGGAAAGCCGGTGGGAAAATGGAATCTGCTACGCACGGAGAAGGAACTTTCGGGCGGACTCCGCGAGTCGATTTTCATCGTGGATCAAGCGGCCCTCGCGGGCCAGGCCCAGGCGCAGATCGAAGTCCGTTACCTCACGCCCGCGAATACCGCCGGATGGCGGGTGCTGGAATGGCGCGAAGGGGAGTTTCCGCTTTCCGCCGTCGGCCCAATCCATGCCGACCAGAATGTCGGCTCACCCCATTTCGCGCGGAACGTGGTCGGCTCGCCGTTGCAAATCGGCACGGTGACTTACGCCAATGGCATCGGCACCTTCGCACGCAGCCTCCTGGAGTTCCCGATCAACGGCCAGTTCCGCCGCTTCACGGCCAAGGTAGGCGTGGACGCTGTCACGGAAGGCCGTGGTTCCGTCACCTTCGAGGTGTATGGCGATGGCAAGAAGCTGTGGGCGTCGCCGACCCTTTCCGGTCTGGACGCGCCCAAGGAAATCGACCTCGACGTCACGGGCATCAACCGCCTGCGGTTGATCGTCACGGACGGCGGCGACGGCAACAAATTTGACGTGGCCGACTGGTGCGAACCCGTCCTCCTCCGCTGAACTCCCGCTCTCCCATGAAACACCTGCCCCACGCTCTGACACTCCTCTCCCTCGCCGCTCGCGCCCTGGCCGCCGACGCCGTTCCAGAGGCCCCGAAACCGGAAGCGGTCTATAAGACCGACGCGCCGATCGTCGTGGACGGCAAGCTCGATGAGCCCGCGTGGCAAAAGGCAACGCCCGTCGCCGTCGACTTCGTCGGCACCAAGATCGGCGTGAAGAGCGATACGCAGCACGCCGTGGTAAAGTACACGTGGGACGACCATTACCTTTACCTGGGCTACGAAACGTTCGACTCGAACCTCGTCGCGCTCGGGAAAGATGAAATGCAGGGCCCACCCGGGAATCGCCGCCAGAGCTGCGAAATCTACGATCCCAAGAATGTGGTGAAAGTGGACGTGGTGGAATTCTTCATTTCGTTTGGCGACGAGCATTTCTTTTGGGAACTGCACCAAAATGCCCTGAACCAATTCAACGATGTCTGGTGCGTCTCGGTGGACCCTTCCTGGCCCATCGCAAAGACCGCCACATCCACCTACGACATCATCTTTTGTCCCAATGAATTTCTGGCCGACGAGGGAGAATACACCGTGAAGACGGCTGTCCATCTCAAGCCCAAGGCCGACGGTTCCCCTTCCACCGTCAACGATCCGTCGGACGTCGACACGGGATATACCGCCGAGATCCGGCTCCCCTGGCGGTCCATCGGCGGTCCGACCAGCGCCGCGACATGGATCGAACGGAAGCCCGAGCCCCGGCTGCCGGGCCCATGGAAGATGGCTGGCCAGACCGTGAGCTTGCTCGCGGTGGTGCAGGATGGCGACCTCAAGGAACGCTACCATCATTCAAGCCCGACCAAAAAGCCGGGCTGGTTTCACAAATCGCAGCCCGACTGGCCGCGCTACCTCTTCGTTGCTCCGTGAGCCGCCGGCCGCCAACGCCCTCCTTCGCGCTTCGACGTTTCTTCGCGAACGTCGCGCCCTGGTGCGTAGCGGTGACGGCCTCGGCGGCGTTTTCGGCGGCGCGGGCGGCGGTGGCAGAGCGGCAGATTCTGGAACAATTCGTGGCCGAAGCAGACGCTGGCCGGCCCGTCTTCCAGTTAATGGACGCCGCGGGCGATTACGGCGTCGCTGCGGCCATGGCGGGCGCGGAATTTCTGGATGAGCAAAAACCGGCGCGCTCCCAGGCGCTCTACGAATTGATCAGCCTGACCGCAAACTGCCGCCGGCGGCACGCGGACATCCTGCGGCTCTATCAGCCCGCGGCTTTCCATCTCTTCTACGCGCCGGATGGAGTGGCGACGCAGCGTCAATTGGCGAAAGGACTGGAGTGGAAGAACTGGCCCGCGGCACTGCCGGAGGCCGTCGTGCGCGCTGCTCCCATACCGACTCTCGAATGGCTGCGGAAACAGGCACAGAGCCAGGCGCCGGAGCGGGAAAAACTGCGCATGCTGCTTCCGCCCCTTGGCTGGTGGCTTCGGGCCTACAATGAACGGCAGTCCGTGGCCGACTTCCAGGCGGCCTTGGGGGCCATGACGGCCAATGCCGCGCTCACCGGCGACGAACCCACGTGCCTCGCCTTGCTCCACGCGCTCGCCGATACGCGCGCCGTCCAGTCGCTCGATTTCGTCCTGCAACAATTCCGCGCAGCCACGCCGGAAAGGCGCGCCGCCGCCGTGGAGAGTGCTGGCCAAATCCTCTACCCGGAACCTTTCGAGGATACCCACGGGAACACGCTGGACGCCGCGCGCATCCATGCCCTGCCAGAATTCCTGCGCCTCACACGCGAGGAGACGGACGCCACCGTCCTGGCCAAAGCTGGCCCGGCCGCGGAGTCATGGATGGAAGAACCGCAGATCGGGCAGGCGATGCTGGCCCTCTTCACCCGCGTGTCCGACGCCCTCACGCAGCGCAACATCCTCTTCGCCGTGGCCAAGACCCGCTGGCCGCAGCGCGGGCAGATCATCCAACGCGGCCTCGAAGCGACGGGCAACGGCGTGCTCGGCGTCGCCCTGGAAGCAATCGCCGCGCATCCGCTCCCGGAGCTCGCACCCGCCACCCTCGCTCTCCTGGAGGCGCAAAAAGAGATCCAGCCGTCGTTGATCGACGCCGCCGGCGCCCTCGGCGACCCTCACGCGCTCCCGACCCTGCTGCGCTGGCTCTCCCGTGAGAAGAACATGGCCCTCCAACTCAAGCTCGCGCTCGCCCTGGAAAAAATCCCCGGCGCCGAAAGTAGCCGCGCCCTCGCCGATCTACTCAACAACTCCGCGGACCCAATGATCGTCGAACAGCTCTGCCGCATGGCCAGCCGCCGGGAAATCCAGGGCGCCACGCCCACGCTGGTCTCGCTCGCCGAGGATCTCACCGCTCCACTGCCGATCCGCTGCCAGGCCGTGTGGACGCTGGGTCGTTACCAGGAGCCAGCCGCTCGCGAATGCCTCGCGCGGCTGACGCGGGACCCGGAAAAATATTTTCCCGCGGCAGGCAACGCCCTCGTGCCGGAAGGCGTCGAGCAAGCGCGCATCTACATTCCCCTCGCCCGTTGGCGGCAAGGCGACACGTCCACCGGCGCGGAAATCACCACTCGATTCGCATCCGGCACACCGTCCACCCAACTGGTCTGCCTGCTCGCCTTCGCGGAGCTGCGGTGCGATCACCCTGTGATCTCCACTGCGCTCAACTCCGGCGATTTCGCCGTCCTGCTCGGGAGCGTCCGGGCCGCCGGCGCCGCGGCGCCGGCAAAGTATTCGGCGCGGTTGCGCGCTCTCCGCGCATCTCCAGTCATTTCCGTGCTTTCGGTGTCCGGCCTCGATACGTCCCGATTGTCAGCCGCCCTCGAGACGTCCATTCACGCTGGGGAACAGGAGAGCGCAAAGCCATGAGCGCCTCCTTTCTTTCCAGCAAGTGGACCGCGCTGTTCTTCGCCGGCGGCCTGCTCTTCTCCGGCGCCCCCGGCCAGGCGCACGAGTCTCCCGTCGATCATGTCGAGCGCGAGTTCGATCTCTCCGTAAGGGACGGCCAGCTCGTCCTCACCTACCGCCTGCGTTACGCCGATCGCGCGCTGCTCATGCAAATCCACCAGATGGATGTGAACGCGGACGGGAAACTTACTGACGAGGAAGCGACGGCCTTCTTCGCCGCGCAAGCCACCCGCCTGGCCGATCTGTTTACCATTCAGGTCGAGGGGAAGCCTTTGCACTTCAAACCCGCCGGCCCCATGCGGCCGGATGCCCGCCTGGGGCAGACCTACGAATTCAGCGCCCCGGTCGGAAGCCTCGCCGCGGGGCGGCACCCGGGACTATTGATCGACGGCTATTCGCGCATGTACCCTGGCTCCTTCCGCTGGCGGCGGCCGGGTGACGAAGGCCCCGCGAAAACGAGGGTGGAACCACTCACCCCCTCCGATTCCCCGCGGGCCGTGCTGCATCCGGAATGGCTCGAACTCCATTTCGAAATCATCGTCCCGAACTGATCCTCTTTCCGAACGCAACCCAACACCCATCCTTTCCAACTCTGACTCCATGAAGACCCCAAAAACCACCACCGCTGCTCCGTCCTCCATCGAAACCGCTCGCGCGGCCCGCGAGAAAGTCCTCGCCGAACTTCGCAAGGTCATCGTCGGCCAGGAAGATCTGATCGACCAGGTGCTCATCGCGATGTGCGCCGGGGGGCATGTCCTGCTCGTCGGTGTGCCCGGCCTGGCGAAGACCCTCCTCGTGAGCACGCTCGCCAAGACCCTTTCCATGAATTTCAAGCGCATCCAGTTCACCCCGGACATGATGCCCAGCGACATCACGGGCACGGAAATCCTCGAGGAGGATCACACCACGGGCCGGAAACAATTCGTCTTCGTCCAGGGCCCCGTCTTTACCAATCTGCTCCTGGCCGACGAGGTGAACCGCACGCCGCCGAAAACCCAGGCCGCGCTGCTCGAGGCCATGCAGGAGAAGAGCGTCACCGTCGGCAAAAAGACCTACAAGCTGGAAGAGCCCTTCATGGTCATGGCCACCCAGAACCCGATCGAGCAGGAAGGGACCTATCCGCTCCCCGAGGCGCAACTCGATCGTTTCATGTTCAATCTCTACGTCGACTACCCGACGGATGCGGAGCTGAAGACGATCATCAAGAACACCACCGCCGGCGGGCTGCCCACCCCCGAGGCCGTCCTCACCGGCGCCGACGTCATGGCGTTGCGCACCGCCGTCCGCCAGGTGCCGATCAGCGATCACGTGCTCGAGTACATCGTGCGCATCGTCAGCGCGACCCATCCGAACAAAACCACCTCGCCCGAAATCACGCGCAAATACCTTGCCTGGGGAGCTGGCCCGCGGGCCGGCCAGTATCTGGCCCTCGGCGCCAAGAGCCGCGCCCTCCTGCGCGGCAACCTGCAAGCGACCGTCGAGGACGTGCGCGGCATCGCGCGCGCCGTGCTCCGCCACCGCATCTATACGAACTTCACCGCCCAGGCCGAAGGCGTCGATGCCGATACCATGGTCGAGCGTCTCCTCAAGCTGGTCCCGGAAGTGCCGGAATCGAAGGCCGCCTGAGCGTCGAACCCGGAGATCGCCATGAACGTTCGCCGCACCCAGCCTCGCGCCATCAGTCGCCGAAACATGCTCGCTTCCGCCGGCGCCGCCGCCGCGAGTTGGATGCTCTTGCACGACGCCGTCGGCGCGGATAATCCGGCGGCGCAGGTGGAAGACCGCGCCTCCGCCATTCGGATCACCGGGTTCAAGGCGTATCCCTTCGGCGCCAAGACCTTGTTAAAGATCGAGACGAATCAGGGCATTTTCGGCTGGGGCGAGATCGTGCAATTGCCGACGACCGTCTCCATCCCTCTGCTGCAGGAGATCTTTCAGATGCTCATCGGCGAGAACCCGACGCGCATCGAGCATCTCTGGCAGAAGCTCTACCGCGCCCATCGCGACATCCGCGGCGGTGCGTTCATGGTGCATTCCATCTCCGGCATCGACATGGCGCTCTGGGACATCGCCGGAAAGCTGCACGGCGTCCCGGTGTATCGTCTGCTCGGCGGGCCCACCCGTGACAAGATTCGCGTTTATCCCACGCCGAAAGCATACAAGGTGGCCGCCGGCGGACCCAAGCCGGCCTCGGGCAATCCCCGCGACATCGAGCATATGGTCAATGCCGTGAAGCAGGCGCGTGAGCGGGTCGGGAACGATGGCACGGTAATGTTCGATGCGCACTGCTGCCTGCCGCCGCCGACGCTCATTCAATTTGCCAGCGCCGTGGAGCCCTACGACCTCCTCTGGATCGAAGAGCCCGCGGTGCCCGGGAATATCGAGGTCTTCAAGCGCATCAAGCAGGCCGTCAAAGTGCCCATCGCCACGGGCGAGCGTGACCGCACCATCTGGGAGGTCATCCCCTACTTGCAGGAGCGCTGCATCGATATCCTCCAGACCGATTGCGGCCAGGGCGGCGGCATCAGCCAGATGCGAAAAATGGCCACCCTGGCCGAGGCCTACTTCGTTCCCATGGCCCCGCATTCCACGAATTCGATCCTCGGCGTCACCGCGAGCTTCCATGTCGTAGCCTCCATCCCGTTGTTTCTCATTCACGAGTTTTATCCGAATGATTGCGGGGGCACCCTCCGCAAAAGCTGGGAGGTGGACAAGGATGGCTACGCGTCACTACCGCAGGGCCCGGGACTCGGCATCGAAGTCGATGAGGAGGCCCTGGCGAAAATCCCGCCGACCCCCTATAAATGGCCGGGCGGGAAAAACCCCGACGGTTCGGTGGCGGATTATTGAGTTCCTATTTCCGTTTTTTGGGCGGAGACGTTTGCGGACTGGCTAATAGATCCAACGTCTCGCGAATCGCTTTGGCATCCACCGCGATGGCAAAATGCGAAAATGCGCGTTCGTTGCGTCCGACACGCTGGATGACCATGCCGAGCAACACCGGGGCTCCCCCATGCCGGGAGGCGAAGACCGGCGCACCGCTATCTCCCGGATAAACATCCGCATTGATCAGAAACGCGCCCTCCGCGCGCAGTTGGGTCTCCGGATAGGAGGCAACCTTCCCGCTGCGCAAGACTGGAAAGCCGCCACTGGTTCCAGGCACCACATCGGGAAATCCCAGAAATGAGACCTCGTCGCCGACTCGCAGCGCCCCGGCTCCGTCGGCGAGTGATTTTTCGTTGAGATAAGAGGACAGGATAAGGCTGGTCGCCTCCATGGGGAGGTTCGGCTCGAAAGCGCCAACGTCCTGACGGGGGTGCCGGACGTAAAGGCGCGCGCCTGAGCGCCGTGGGGTCACCTGAATCACCGCAACTTTCGGCTCCCCCGAGGCCACGGGAACCCGCACGGCCATCACCAGCGGGCCTTTGCCGACGCTGTCCAGCAAATGTCCCGCCGTCACGATCACCGGGACCACCACGCCCGGTCGACGAGCGTCTTTCCACCCAACCACGAAACCCGTCGCCATCCCCTTTTGCGTCCCCAATGGATAGGTGGACCACATCATTTTCTCGGTGGCGTTCAGTCTCGCCCCTCGAATGCCCGTGGATGGACCCGCGCAACCCGCCACACCCAGGGTCACGACCAGCAAGAGAGCGGACAGTCTCATGACCATGGAAAAGCAAAGACTCGTCGGTCCTCCCATTTCCCACTGATCTCGATCGGCGTTCCTGATTCGAAGCATTCCCCATTCAATCCGCCCAGACGTAGATGTCGCGGACAAACTGAACAACATGGATCGGTGTGAATTGACACATCCACTTTGGTTTCGGTATGCGAATCCCGCTCATGCCCAACGAGGAGACACCCCGCCCGCACGATTCGGAGGCCCTGCGCGCCAGCATCGACAAGTTATCACAGGAATCGGCTCGGCTCCGTGAATTGGCGAAAAAGAACTCCGAAGAAGCAGATCGGATCTTGCGACGCGTCGCGGAACTGGAACGAGCGGTTGTCGAATCCGAGGGGCGGAAAGCGAAGAAGCGGAGCGGGCAGATTTCAGGCTGAGGGGCCGCCTTACGCAAGCGGCCTCAGCTCCATCGGGATTCAAGAATGAGGCCATGGCGACTTGATCGCCCTGGCTTTTTCAAGAACGTCAAGTGCCCGCCTGTAGTTTTCACGAGCCCGCGCCACTGCATCCCTGGCCGCCCGCTCCGCTCGCACGCACTCCTTCATCATTTCGGAGACCGAAAGCGGTGGGCGCGGCTGAGGCATGAAGAATCTATGCCGAACCCCGGACGCCGCTGCAATCAGGGCGGAAGATGAAAAGCAGGTCAGGTTCAGAAGGTGGACCAATTGCGCCTGCGCACTGAAGAAGGCCACGACCGGTGCCGTGAGGATGGCGCCGGCCAGCCTGACGCCTTCCCTCATCAGGCGGTTCGAGGATATTTCGGAGAACCCGGCGCCAACCCCTGAGCCAAAGACCGCGTCGAAGCGGCGTGGCGATCAAAACCCGGCGCCGTGCAACGCTTCGGGGCGATCCCGCACCGCCGGATCGGACACATCCACAAACCACCGCAGCGCGGTTGCCTGGCGGCCGAGTTCCGTGCGATCGCAGCGGCTCTCCAGCGCCTGGTAAAAACGATCCGCCTCGGCCGGATCGCGTCCGGCGAGCCAGCGGCCGGCGAGGTTCAGGATTGCGGCCAGTCGCGGGTCATTGTCGGGAAGGAGGCGGGCCGCCTCCCAGGCGAGGATCGCGGCCCGGTAGCGATAGTGGAAGCGCTTGTCGGGCGTCATCGCGGTGGCGTTCAAGCGGGCGCGTTCCACGGGGCTCGCCTTGAGGATCGCCGGCAGCGCGAGTTGTTTCGGCGATTCGGCATAGCGATCCATCACGACCACCTGTTTTCCGAGCCGATAGGCGGCGGGATCGTCCAATTCGTAATCCCCATCGTAGGCGAACCAATCGGGCGCGGCCTCCGTGCCGAGCAGTTCGATACCGTGGTAGCGGGCTTCCAGCGCCGCCTCCCAGAAGGCGAGGGCGCGAGCTTCCGCAGGCCGGCGGGCGTCGTTCCCCGTGGCCAGCGCCGACGCATAGCGATCCAGCGCCGGACGCCACAGCGGCGGGAAGTAGCTGCGCGCTTCCTCGTATCGGCCCGTGCGCACGAGCCTCCGCGCAAAGAGCCAGCGCAACGTGGCCGTCTCCTGCTCCGTCGTCCCGGGCAGATCCTCTTCCCGGTACTCGTGCGGGCGTTCATCGGCCCACTCGTCACACCACGGCCGCCGCGAAACGGCCTCCCGCAGTTCCTCGATGGTCAACAGCCGTTCGGCCACGTAGGCCGCATCGGTCAGATGCCCGCTGCGCATGAAGGCATCGAAGGCCGTTCGCCACTCCGGGGCGCCGATCGCGGCGATCCCTTGCTCCGCCGCCAGGCGGTGGGCCGTCGTGTCCTCGGCGATGGAAATGAGCGTCACCTGAAGCGGCGGTTCGGGCTTCTGCTCGAGCAGGCGGGCCGCGGCAGAATAGTTTCGCAGCGATTCTTCGCGCTTCCCATCGCGCGCCGCAAGCTTGCCGGCGAGCCACAGCGTGCGCGGCGAATCCTGCGGCGCGCGCGCCAGCCACCGCCGCGCTCCGTCATAGTCCGCCGACCCGTAGCAGAGCCACGCCACTTGCCCCGCGCCGGCAAACTTCCTCACGCGGGCCACCTCGAGAGCCCGCAGCCAGGCCCTCAGGCGAATGGCGTGCGGCGTCTCGTCGGTGCTGAAGGAGTCCGATTGCCCCGCGAGAAGAACGCTCGTGTGAATGGCGCGAAGGAGCGGATCGGCCGCAAATTTCGCCAGTTCCGCCGCGCTGTCGTCTTTCGGGTAGACGCATCCCGCCGCCGGGTATCCGGAGGAAATGCTCCGCATCGCGCACTCCGCGGCGGCATGCAGTTCGCCCCGCTGCTCGTGCCACCCGCCCTCGCGATCGTAGCTCGCGGCCGCGAGGCCTCCGCTATCGGAAAAACCGCGCGCTGCCAGATCGCGGGCCATGGCAAACCAGCGCGGGGCATCGTTCCAGTTTTCGACGCCCCCGAGCAAGCCGATCATGAACGCCGCATCGACGGAGCGGTAGTGCCGCTCCTCCTCCGGACGGGCCAGCAGACGCTCCCAAACGGCGCAAGCCTCCGCGTGATGGCCTAGCGAATAGGCCAGCAGCCCTTCGTGATAGTCGGCGAATTCGCTCGGGAAGACAGTCTTCTGCACTTCATCGAGCAGGTCGGATGGCAGCGCCGCGCGCTCGCTGTCCGTCAACTCGGCGTATTGGCGGATGATCTCGCGCATTCGCCGGTGAGCCAGCCGGGCCGCCTCGGGATCCGCCGGACGGATCGCGCCCGCCGCGACCGCCGTGTCGAAATCCTCGACGTCGCGTTCTCCTGTCCGGCGAATCGGCATCTCATCGCGAACGGCACGAAAAGGCGTCGGAAAATCGCGCGCGAGCAGGCCCAGTTCGATCTCGGCAAAAAAGGCCGGTGTCTCCAGCAGGCTCGTTCCGCCCTGAGCCAGGTATTGCCGCGGAAACCACGGTCCGCACGCCGTCCCCGGCGGCAGCGTGCTGAGCAGCAAGCTGGCGGCCGCCATCGCCGTCGTGGCGCGGTGGAATCGATTCTTAGTGAACATGGATTTCAATGCCGGAAGACGTCCGCATCCAACCGAGCGGATGCCGCGCGCCGGGGGCGAGGCGCAGCGCCGCCAGCTCCGGAGCGCACTGAAAGACAACTTCACACCCATGCGTCTCCGCGCGATATCCGCCAACCCCGTCTGCCACCACCCCGTTCTCCCCGCTCACCGCCACGATCTCCACCGGGAGCACCATCTCGGCGTCGCCGACGTTCACCAGCGTCAGGTCCACCGGCAGCCCCGATGACTTCTCGATTCGCAATTCGCTCCGCGGCGCCCGTCCGGCCGCCACTGCGGTGAGCGTGGGCCAGCGCCAGTTCAGCGTGTCGGTGGCGACCGGCAGGCGGTACCAGAGCACGCCCGTGAGGCACGCGGGCCGATCTTTCAACCATCCAGCCACCAATCCTGCAAGCTCCGTCGAATCCGGCCGGAAGGCGCGCACGACCGTGCCGGGCGGCCACATGCGCGCCTCACCCTCCGCCACGATGCCAAGCCGTTTCCCGTTCGGTGCAAATCCGACAACGTAGGTATAGGTCGGGAGCGCCACACGAAACGGCACGCCGATGCGCCCCGCCCGTTCCACCCAGGCCCGCGCGCGGGCCGCTTCGCAGAGCGCCGTCTCCGGCGCATCCATCCGCGGGCGTTCCGTGGCATGAACCTGCAGCACATAGCCACCACTCTCACGCGCCAGCGCTGCAAACATGGGATGGTCCAGCCAGCTCGGCAACACGGTGGGCCTCACCGCCACTGGCACGACCGCCTCTCGCAATGCCCCCAGCCACATGCGATACCCATCGAGCTGCGACTCCGCGCAATCGAAGTCCACCTGAAGCTCGGCCGGCGGGACGCCACCGTCGCGAAATCGAGCCAGCACCTCTCGCGCAATCCCGCACAAAGGCGTCGCCAGCTCGGGCGTTGGTGTTCGCGGTCCCACCCGCAGCACCGCCGAAGTCGATCGTCCCGCAAGACGCAGCGCCGGGAAGTCCACATGGGGCCACGCCACCTCCGGCGCACCATCGCGACGCCAGGTCACCTCCGCCCCCAGCGGCGCCAACCCTCCCACCCACTGCGGCGCGCCCTTGACCGCCGCGCTGACCGGCGCATTCCACACCCGCTGCCACACATAGACCGAACAGCCCAACGGCCCCGCCGCACGCTCTCCGCCCCCACTCTGCGTTTTCCAAAATAAGCCACCCACCACCGCGCAGCAGAGGCCAGCGATGCCAGGCAGACGGCATGATTTCATGCGGGGGATACGGGCATACCAACCCGATTCTTTCACAAACTTTCAACCCAGCGGATTTTCCCCTCAGCTCAGCAAAATATCCGAGATCACGCCATCATCAGCCACACGGCGTCCTTGCCAATTCGCGACCTCCCCCTTTGAAGTCATCCTGAGGAACGAAGGACCTGTGATCTCCCTCTGCGTCTGCCATCGCGCTTATGAGGAAAGGCAGAGATCAGAGGTCCTTCGCTTCGCTCAGAATGACGACGAGAGGGAGGCGCCATCCACGCTCACAGAAATTCTTGCAAGAAAATCCCCGCAGCCGGATAGACGTGGTGTGAGAAATTCGGAACACGTTCCATATACGGCACAGCGCCTCCCCATGATCCCTCCACCCGTCGCCGGTGAAGCACCCGCGCTCGACCGGGGTTTGGCCATCCTCGAACTGCTGGATACAGCCCCTCAGGGCCTCAACCTGACGGAGATCAGCAAGGCCATCCGCAGCCCGAAGAATTCCACCTCGCGCCTCGTCCAGACTTTGATCGGGCGCGGTTACCTGACTCGGGAGGACGATACGCAGCGGTTTCGGCTCACCGGCAAACTTCTGCGCCTGGGCCAGCCGCGTCCCGCCAATGTGAGCCTGGTGGACTGCGCGCTGGCCGCGATGCGCGAATTGCGGGACGTCACGCAGGAGACCATTCAACTCGGGATCTCCATCGGCGATGGCGGGGTGATCATCGAGAAGATGGAGAGCGCGCGGGCGGTGCGCATCGGGGTCGATATCGGTCTGCGCTTTCCCTTGCACAATAACGCGCCGGGCAAGGTCCTGCTCTCCTTCCTCCCGCCGCTGGAGCGCGAACGGACCATCCAGCGCTTGAAGCTGGAGCGCTTCACTTCCCGCACGATCACGAGCCGGGACGCGCTGCGCAAAGAGTGCGAGCGCGTCGTGCAGCAGGGTTACGGCGCCGACTGCGGCGAAGCGGATGAGGGCATCCACTGCGTGGCCGCGCCCGTGTTTTCCAAGCCCCATGATCTGTGCGCCACGCTCTGGGCATCGGCTCCCGCCGGGCGCATGCCCAAAGGAAAATTCCCTGAAGTGGCCGAAGCCGTCATGCAGGCGGCGCAGGCGATCGAGAGGAAACTCGGGCTATGACCAGGCGCTCGATGGCGATCCTGCTCGCGGCACTGCTGCCGGGAGGCCTGGCCCATGCCGAGGAATTCTTCACCGAGAAGATCGAGCCCTTGCTCAAGGAACGCTGCTACAAATGCCATTCTCACGAGTCGGGCAAGATGAAGGGCGGCCTGACGCTCGATTCCAAATCAGGCTGGGAAGAGGGAGGCGACGATGGACCGGCCATCGTTCCCGGAAAGCCGGACGAGAGCCTCCTCATCAAGATGGTGCGCTGGTCGGATGCCGATCACCAGATGCCGCCGAAAGAAAAGCTGCCGGATACGGAGCTCGCCTTGCTCACCGACTGGGTGAAGCGCGGCGCCCCCGACCCGCGCGCAACGACCGCGCATCCCGCGGCGGCGCCGACGGCGCAGACGTGGTGGTCATTGAAGCCCCTGGTGAAACCCGCGCTGCCCGCCGTCGAGGGGGCCACGCCGGAAAATCCCGTGGACCGATTCATCCGCGCGCGGCTCGCGGAGCGGAAGATCGCGCCGTCGCCCGAGGCGGATCACCGCACGCTCATCCGGCGCGTCACGTTCGATTTGCATGGACTGCCGCCGACGCTCGCGGAAGTGACGGCCTTTGAACAGGACACCAGCCCGCAGGCGTATGAGCACCTGGTGGACCGTCTTTTGGAGTCTCCGCGCTATGGCGAGCGCTGGGCGCGGCATTGGCTGGACACGATCCACTTCGCGGAAACGCACGGCTGCGGGCACGATCTGCCGCGCGACCACGCGTGGCGGTTTCGCGACTATGTCATTGAATCGCTGAACCGCGACACGCCCTGGCCGCGCTTCGTGCGCGAGCAACTCGCCGCCGACCGCTTCTATCCCGACGAGCCGCGCCTCACCGTGGCCCTGGGCTTCCTGGGCGCGGGCCTCTTCGATCACAGCGCGTTCGAGACCGCGCCGATCAATTTCGACTACCTCGATCGCGATGACCTGGTGACGCAGACCATGGGCGCTTTCACCAGCACCACGGCGAATTGCGCCCGCTGCCACGCGCACAAGTTTGATCCGATCACGCAGGAGGATTACTACGCCCTCCAGGCCGACTTCGCGGGAATCGTCGAAGGCAACGTCGCCTTCGATGAGGATGCAAACGTCGCGCGGCAGCGGAAGCGCTGGCAAACATTGCTCGCGGCGACCGACGCACAGGACAAGGCCGTGCTGCTCGCGCCGGAAAACGCGGCGCTCGTGACCGAGTGGGAAAAGAACCGCGACACGCCGGTCGCGTGGAGCGCGCTCGAGTACGAGAGTTTTGTCAGCAGCGATGGGTCCACTCTCACACGCAGTGGCGAGGTGCTGATTTCCAGTGGCGCCAGACCCGACAAGGATACCTACGTCGTCACCGCCACCTCTTCGCTGGAGCGCATAACCGCCCTGCGCCTCGATGTGCTGACCGACAAATCGTTGCCCAAGGACGGACCCGGCAGGCAGGACAATGGCAACCTCACCCTCAGCGAATTTGAAGTGCAGGCCTTCGAGCCTGGGGCCACCAAGCCGCCGAATTTAAAGATGAAGCGCGCGACGGCGGACTTTAACCAGCAGGGCTGGGCGGCCTCGGCGGCGGTGGACGGAAATCCGGCCACGGGCTGGGGCATCCACCCAGCCGAGGGCCAGTCACATCATGCGGTATTCGAGTTGGCCGAGCCGCTCGTTTTGAAGCCAGGCACCCGGATCACGATCGCGCTCAAGCAGCGATCCTCGACCGCCCATCTCATCGGGCGTTTCAAGCTTTCCGCCACGGCTGAAAACCCAGGGCGCGCCGCGGCGATGCCTTCCCTGGCGGAGGATGCGCTCAAGTTGCCCGCGGAAAAACGCACCGAAGAACAACGCCTCGCCCTGGCCGTGCACGTGCTGCGCATCCGTGCCGACGAAGCGCTGCTAAAACTGCCCGCGCAGTCGTACGTCTATGCGGCGGCGAAGCATGCGGAAGTCCTGCTCGCTGTAGGCAAGGGCAAGCCCAGGACGATCGCGAAACCGAAGGTCGTCAACATTCTCAAGCGGGGCGAATTCGAACAGCCGCTGGGCGAGGCTCAGTGCGGAGCGCTCAGCGCCCTCACCGCGCTCCAAGGCCGGTTCAAGCTGGCGAATCCCGATGACGAATCGGAGCGCCGCGCCGCGCTCGCAGACTGGATCGCCGATGACAAGAACCCGCTCACCTGGCGCAGCATTGCGAACCGTGTCTGGCACTACCATTTCGGCCGCGGCCTCTGCGACACGCCGAACGATTTCGGGCGCATGGGCGGAACGCCGTCACACCTCGAACTGCTCGATTGGCTAGCCTGCGAACTCCGCGACAGCGGCGGCTCCCTCAAGCATCTGCACCGCCTCATCGTCACCAGCGCCGCATATCGCCAGTGCAGCGACCATCGTGAAAGCGCCGCGAAACTCGATGGCGACAACCGCCTGCTGTGGCGCATGAACCGGCTCCGGCTCGATGCCGACAGCTACCGCGACTTCGTGCTCAGCGCCGCCGGGGAACTCGACCTCAAGATGGGCGGTCCCAGCGTGCAGCAGTTCATCACCGGCCCGCCGGTGCAGCTCACCCCCACGTTGGACTATACCGCGTACGACTGGGCCTCGCTGCCCAAGCATCGCCGCAGCATTTACCGCTTCGTGTGGCGCGGCGTGCCCGATCCTTTCATGGATGTGCTCGATTTTCCCGACCTCGGCATGCTCGCCCCCGTTCGCGGCTTCTCGGCTTCGTCGCTCCAATCCCTCGCCCTCTACAACAACCCCTTCGTCCTGCACTGCAGCAGCGAACTGGGCAAACAAATCACCACCCCCACCGAAGCCATCCGCCGCATCTTCCTGCGCGAGCCCACCCCCGAAGAACTCCCGCCTTTCACCACCTACGCCAAACAACACGGCCTCGCCGCCCTCTGCCGCGTCCTCATCAACAGCAACGAATTCCTCTTCGTCAACTGACGGCGCCCACTGAGCACTGAGCACTGAGCACTGAGCACTGAGCACTGAGCACTGAGCACTGAGCACTGAGCACTGAGCACTGAGCACTGAGCACTGAGCACTGAGCACTACCTCCAAACTGATCACTAATTACCTCCCCACCCCCATGCGTCCGCTTCTCCTCATCGCCCTCCTTCTCGCGTCACTGCGCGCACTCAACGCCGCCGAGGCCCCCGTCACCCATCGCGTCCTGTGCACCGATTACAAGGGCGACCGCGTCGTCATCCTCTCGCCGAAAGGCGACATCGAATGGGAATACCCAGCACCGACGCCGCAGGATTGCTGGCTGCTGCCCAATGGTAATGTGCTCTTCAGCCAGATCACCGGCGCCGCGGAGGTGACCATGGACAAAAAAGTCGTCTGGCAGTACACCGCGCCGACGCAGGCGAAAATCCACGCCTGCCAGCCGCTGCCCGACGGCACCGTGCTCGTGGCCGAGTGTTACCTCAGCCGCATCGTGGTGGTCGGGCGCGACGGAAAGGTCGTGAAGGAGATTCCCATCAAGTCATCGCCCAAGGTGATGAGCCACCAATTTCGCGGCGCGCGGCGCACCGCCGACGGCCACTATATGGTCTGTCTCATGGACGAAATGAAGATCGCCGAACTCGATGCCGACGGCACGCTCCTGCGTGAAATCCCTTTCGACGGTCACCCGCTCGAATCCGTGAAACTGCCGAACGGCCACCTGATCGTCACCCTCTGGGAAAAGAACCACGTCGTCGAATTGGACGAAAACTTGAAGACCGTCTGGGAGATTGCGGAGAACGAACTGCCGAACAATCCGCTCCGCATTCCCGTGGGCATCCATCGCCTTCCCAATGGCAACACCATCATCGGCAACTACCTCGGCCACGGCTTCGAAGGCAAACAGCCCATGGTCTTCGAAGTCACCCCGGAAAAGAAAGTGGTCTGGGAATTCGCCGACCACGCCCGCTTCAAGACGGTCTGCCAGATGCAAGTCCTCGACACCCCTGCCGACGTGACCAAAGGCGAAGTCCACCGCTAAGGAGGGTTTGCGAATGCAGATGCCGGTTGAATTTGCTGGAAAACGGGAGCAATTCCTACGAATTGCGGAAGCAGAGTGCGCGGGTGGATCGGCTTCTCCGAAGACGATGGCAAAAGATGGGCGGCGGAGCCGCGATTCTTTTTTCCCATCGTCCGGCATGCGGGAGAGAACGCGATCCACCGGCTCTGCAATCGCCCGTCGATCAGTTTCCAGACGCCGTCCGTATCGCGGCAGATTGTTCAAACACTCCTGAAGCGCTCAGAGCTGAAAACTGATCACTGATCACTTCCTCCGAACTGAAAACTGATGAATTCCCCAACACGCCCCACCCGACGCGACTTCCTGTCCACCATCGGCACCAGCTTCGCCGGCCTTGCTCTCGCCCAACTCCTCAGCCGCGACGCCGGCGCGGCCGATCTCCCGACGCCCAGGCCCGAATTCAACGGCGGCCTCCATCACCGCGCCAAGGTCAAGCGCGTCATCCAGCTCTTCATGAATGGCGGGGCCAGCCCGATGGACCTCTTCGACTACAAGCCGAAGCTTGCCGAGTTGCACGGACAGAAGCTCGGCGCCGCACAGAAGGTCGAGGGCGCGACGGCCATGCAGGGCCCGATCATGAAAAGCCCCTTCGAATTTTTGCAACACGGGCAGAGCGGACGCTGGGTGAGCAACCTCTTCCCCGAGCAGGCCAAACTCGTGGATGAGATGGCGTTTCTCATGGCCATGCAGGGCCGCTCGAATGTCCACGGGCAAAGCGCCTACCTGATGAACAACGGCTTCCTGCTGCCTGGCTTTCCGTGCATGGGATCGTGGATTTCCTACGGCCTCGGCAGCCTTTCCGAAAACCTGCCCACGTTCGTCGTGCTGCCCGATGCGCGCGGTCTCCCTTACAACGGCCGCGGCTGCTTTACCTCCGGGTTCCTCCCCGCCGTCCACCAGGGCACCGTGATCAAGACCGGCGCGCCGCAACCCATCCCCGATCTCTTCGCCAGCGACAAATTCGCTTTCGCCACGCCGCAGGCCGATGGCGACGGCCTCGCCTTGCTGAGCCAGATCAATCACGCCCATGCCGCCGAGCATCCGGGGGATTCGCGGCTCGACGCCCGCATCGCCGGATATGAACTCGCCGCCAAGATGCAGCTCAGCGCGCCCGAGGCCTTCGACGTCATGCGCGAGCCAGAGTCCGCCCGCCAGGCCTACGCGCTCGACAGCGCCGACAAATCCACCGCCGACTTCGGCAAACGCTGCCTCCTCGCCACGCGCCTCATCGAGCGCGGCGTGCGTTTCGTCCAAGTCTGGAGCGGCCCCGAGGGCGCCACCAACAACTGGGACAACCATAGCAACATCCTCACCCAGCTCCCGCCCATGGCCGCCAGCGTGGACAAGCCCATCGCCGCCCTCCTGCGCGATCTCCGCTCCCGCGGCCTCGACCAGGATACCCTCGTCATCTGGACGACCGAATTTGGCCGCACGCCCTTCTCGCAAGGCTCCATGGGCCGCGATCACAATAGCGGTACCTTCGTGAGCTGGCTCTGGGGCGCCGGCATCCAGCCCGGCGTCGCCCACGGCCAGAGCGACGATTGGGGCTACCAGGCCGCCGACAACAAGACCACCGGGTACGATCTCCACGCCACCATCTTCGACCTCCTCGGCATCGACCACACCACGCTCACCTACCGCACCAATGGCATCGACCGCCGCCTGACCGACGTGCATGGGAAGGTGATCAAACAAGTGCTCGCGTAACAGCGTGGTGAAATACGAAAAGCCCCACCGAAGCGTGGCACCCTGAGGCCCCAAAGACGAAAGCCGTCATCATCAGTGCGGAGATGACGTATGGCTTCGGCAGCGATCTGGCGCGGCGAGCATCCCAAGGAGCGGCGGTTTCCCTACCGCCGCCCACAAGCTCCCTCCATTTTCCCTCTGTCTGGGCGCCTCCGGCGCGAAGGTTGGTTCGGCGGTAGGGAAACCGCCGCTCCTTGGGCTCCACTGCGCGCGACACGTCATCTCCGCACTAATCATCACGTCCTCGTGTTTGGTTCCTCGGGATGACACGCCTCGTTTGGGTTCTTCAACAGTCTGCTCACTCACTTCGCGCGGCGGCGTTTTTTGGGCAAAGAGACAACGCCATTCGCCCTCTCGCTTGCCCGTCCTCGAAAATCACCACGCGAAAATCACGCCAGCGTGCGCGTGAACCCACCGTCGCCAAGCAGCCTTTTCTTCCGATCCATTCTCCCGGACAATACATCGCTCCCGATTGCCGACCCCTCGATGGAGCCAATCGTATGAAATCCCCCCTCCACGTCTTCCGCTCCCTTCATTCGCCCGCACTCGCCGCGCTCATTCTCTACGCCGCGTCCTTCCCCGTCCACAGCGCAACCCCGACCCCACCCAAAAAGTCCAAATTCGTCGGGGACGATTCCACCGGCGGGGTGCTCGTCTCCACCAATCAAATGGTCACACCGATTGGAAAAATCCAGCGCATCGATGGCGCCCGTCCCAAGGACCTCGCCGTCTCCCCAGACGGCTCCACCGTGGCGGTGCTCACGACCAGCAAAGTGATCCTCTACACCGTGGACGGCGCGATGAAAGCGAGCGTCGCGGTCAAGCCCGGCCCGCTCGGACTCGCCTGGCAGCCCGATGGTCAGGCCCTCTACGCGAGCAGCGACGACGGCACGATCAACCGCATCGCACGCGCGGGCGAGACGTGGAAGACGACCACCTTCCCGGCCGTCGATCCCGCAATGAAAACGAAAGTCTTCTCGGCGCAGGACACCTCGCCGCCCAGCGATGCCAAGGAATCCTCGGGACCGCGACGCAAAGGCGATCCCCAGGTAGCCGGCCTGGCCATCTCGCCCGACGGCCAGCGCCTCTATGCCGCCTTGGGAATCAGCAATGCCGTGTCGGTCGTCGATCTCGCGACGAAGCAATTCCTGGCGCTCATCCCCACCGGAGTCGCGCCCTATCGCATCGCGCTTTCCCCCGATGGCAAGACCTTGATCTGCGCCAATCGCGGTGGCCGCGCCCCTCGCCCCAGCGAAGCGAGCGCCCCTTCCGCCGGCACGATGGTGCGTGTCGATCCCCGCACCGACGCCGCTCTCCGCGGCAGCCTTTCCATCATCGACACGGAAAAACTCGCCGCGACGGAGATCGAAGCGGGCCGTCAACCGTCCGACCTGGTTTTTTCCGCCGACGGCAAGAGCCTCTACATCGCAAACTCCGATGAAGACACGGTGAGCGTCTTGGACACCGCGAAGCGCGAGTTTGTGCGCGCGTTTTCCGTGCGACCCGCGCTGGATCCCGGCTTCGGCCAAATCCCCAACTCATTGTCTTTGTCCAGCGATGGCAAGACCCTCTACGTCGCCTGCGGCGGCGCGAACGCCGTGGCGGCGCTCGACCTTTCCGAGGGCAAAGTGACCGGCTATTTCCCGGCCGGGTGGTATCCCATCGCCGTGGCCGAACGCGCGGGCCGGCTCTTCGTCGCCAGCAGCAAAGGATTCGGCGCGAGATACGTGTCGAAGGAAAAAGCCGCCTTCAGCGTGGGCGGCTCGCTCGGCACCGTCCAATTCATCGAACCGGCCCAGCTTCAACCCCCGGCGGAAAACACCCGGCGCGTCGCGCTCAACAATGGCTGGGGAAAGAGCGAGCTGCCGCCCCGCCCGCAGATCGCCGCCGCACCCATTCCCGAGCGCTCCGGGGAGCCTTCGCTGTTCAAGCACGTCGTGTTTATCATCAAGGAAAACCACACCTACGACAGCACCCTGGGCGACGTGGCCGAGGGCAACGGCGAACCCAAGCTGTGCATGTTCGGCGAGGAGGTCACACCGAACCAACACGCCCTCGCGCGACAATGGGTGCTGCTCGACAACACCTACACCAGCGGGACCAACTCCGCCGACGGCCACCAGTGGACGGTCTCCGCCACGGCCAATGGTTACATGGAGCAAAACTACGCCGCCCATTCCCGCAGCTACCCCTACGACGGCGGAGATCCCCTCGCCTATTCGCCGGAAGGCTTCCTCTGGAACTCCGCCGTGAAGGCGGGCAAGACGTTGCGCGTCTACGGCGAATTCGTGAACAAGCCAAAGGTGATCGACAAAGCCACGGGCAAGAGCCCCACCTGGAAAGAGCTGTGGGACGATTACCAGGCCGGCGGCGCGAAGTTCACCATCACCGCCGGCACCGACAGCGCCGCGCTGCGGCCATACCTGCATCCAAACTATATTGGCTTTCCGACCGTGGTCTCCGACCAGTGGCGGACCGATCAATATCTGGCCGATCTGAAAGGCTGCGAAGCCTCTGGCGAGATGCCTGCCTTGAGCATCCTCCTGCTGCCCAACGATCACACCACCGGCACCAAGCCCGGCTTCCCCACGCCTCGCGCCGCCGTGGCCGACAACGACCTGGCCCTGGGCCGCATCGTGGAAGCATTGACCCACTCGCGTTTCTGGAAAGAGACACTGATCCTCGTCATCGAAGACGATTCGCAACTCGGCACGGATCACGTGGACGGCCACCGCACCATCGCCTTCTGTGTCTCCCCCTACACCCGCCGCGGCGCGGTCGTGAACGAAATCTACAATCACACCTCCCTGGTCCGGACCATGGAACTCGTCCTGGGACTGCCAGCGATGAACCGCTTCGACCGCACCGCCACCCCGATGACCGCGTGCTTCGCCGACAAAGCCGACGAAACTCCATTCACGCACATCGCCAATCGGATTCCCCTCGATGAACTGAACCCGCCCACCGCCGCTTTGCACGGCGAACGCAAACGCCTCGCCCTGGCCTGCGCCAAACTCGACTGGTCCGACGTCGACCGCGCCGACCCCAGGGTCGTCGCGCGCGCCGTGTGGCAGGCGCAGCGACCAAACGATCCCTTCCCCACCAAGTGGTACAATCTCAACGTGAAGGGCGACGAAGACTAATCGGAGTCTTCTCAATTCCTGACCCACGAACTTATCTTGAAGAACCCGCCCAACAACCCTTCCCCGTTCAGCAGTGTGATCCAGTTTCCACAGTTCCTACCTCTGCGTCTTCGCGCCGCTGCGTTTTCATCCCTCTTCATCGCCATCACCGCATTCCTCGCGATGGCGGCGCCGACGCTCCCCGCCAAGGAACCCCAAAAAATCACGGCCAAACCCGAAACCGTCGGCCGCCTCGCCAAGAACCGCTACCTCACCCCCACCAACCAAATCCTCACCCCCGCCGGTCGCCAGGTCGAGCTGCCCCTCATGCGGCCGCAGGCCCTGGCCCTCAGCCCCGATGGCAAGCTCCTGGCCGCCGCGGGAAAGATCCCGTTCCTCGCCACGATCGACCCGGCCTCCGGCGCGCTCCTCACAAAAATCGCCTTCGCCCCCGAGCAGCAGGTCGAAGCCCCGGATCCCACGACCAAACCCGGCACCGAGCCCGGCTCACAGTTGAGCTTCACCGGCCTCGTCTTCTCGCGCGACGGCGCGCGCATCTACCTTTCCAACGTCGCTGGCAACATCAAGGTCTTCGCCGTCGATAAGAAACACCAGGTCACCGCGCTCACCACCTTCGCCGTCCCCGAGGCGAGGACCTCCAAGCGCAAAACGGAGATCCCCGCCGGACTCGCCGTCTCGCCCGACGGTAAGCGCCTCTACATCGTCGGCAACCTGGGTAACAAGCTTCACGAACTGGACGCCGAATCCGGCAAGGTGCTGCGTTCGTGGAACACCGGAGTGGCCCCCTACGGCGTCGCCCTCGCGGCGGGCAAGGCCTACGTCAGCAACTCGGGCGGACGCGTCCCCGGCGCCGCCGATCTCACCGCTCCCGCGGGGCGCGGCACCACCGTCCGCGTGGACCCGGTCCGCTACATCGCGAACGAAGGCTCCGTCACCGTCATCGATCTCGCGGCGAACAAGGTCAAAGCCGAGCTGCTCGTCGAGTTGCACGCCGCCGCCATCGAGGCTTCGCCCAATGGCCGCTACGTCGTTGTCGCCAATACCGGCAGCGACACCCTCAGCGTCATCGACACCAAAACCGACCAGATCGCCGAAAAGATCTGGGCGCGCCAGACGCCCGCCGATCTCTTCGGCGCGCAGCCCAATGCCCTCGCCTTCGACCGCGCCGGCAAACATCTCTACGTCTGCAACGGCACCCAAAACGCGGTGGCCGTGATCAAGTTCGACCCGGAAGATCGCGAATCGCAAATGCTCGGGCTTATCCCTGTCGGGTGGTTCCCCGGCGCGATCGAGTTCGACGAGTCGCGGAAATCCATCTGCGTCGCCAATATCAAGGGCATCGGCGCGACGAAAGTTTTCAAGCCGGAAGACAAGGTGAAGCTGAGCACGAAGGATTTCTTCGGCACCGTCTCGCTCGTGCCCGTGCCGAAGGACGGGGAACTCGCCGCCATGACCCAGGTGACCCTGCTCAACATGCACTACCCGAAGCTCGAGGAGGCGAAGCTGCCCCCGCGCCCCGACCAGCCTGCGGTGCCTGTGCCGGAGAGGGTCGGCGAGCCGAGCGTCTTCCAGCACGTCGTGTATGTCATCAAGGAGAACCGCAGCTTCGACCAGGTGCTTGGCGACATGAAGGAAGGCAACGGCGATCCGGCGCTGTGCACGTTCGGGGAAAAGTTCACGCCGAACCTGCACAAGATCGCGCGCGAATTCGTGCTGCTCGACAATACCTACTGCTCCGGCGTCCAGAGCGCCGACGGCCACCAGTGGACCGACAGCGCCATCGCCAATGCCTACCTGGAGCGCCAGCTCACCGCCGGCTTTCCGCGCAGCTATCCCGGCGGCAAGAGCGCCGACGCCGTCGATGGGCTCGCTTGGTCTTCGTCCGGCTTCATCTGGGACAACGCGCTCGCCCACGGAAAGACCTTCCGCAACTACGGCGAGTGGATGATCACCGCCGCCGGTTGGAAGGACAAAGCGCGCAAGGACAAACCCATCTGGCAGGATTTCTGGACCGATTTCAAGACGGGCACGGCCAGGACCGAACTCGCCTCCCAACCCGGCATCGAGTCGCTCCGCAAGCATAGCGACCTGAACACCGTCGGCTGGGACCTCAACGTCCCCGACGTTATGCGCGCCGCCGAGTTCATCAAGGAGCTGAAGCAGTTCGAACAAAAGGGCGGCTTCCCCAATCTGGTCATCCTCTTCCTCCCGAACGACCACACCGGCGGCACCCGCGGCAAAGCCCCCACCCCCGCCGCGCAAGTCGCCGACAACGATCTCGCGCTCGGCCAGATCGTCGAGGCCCTCAGCCACAGCAAATTCTGGGCGGACACGTGCCTCCTGGCCATCGAGGACGACCCGCAAGCGGGGTGGGATCACGTGAGCGGCTATCGCACCACGTGCTATGTCGCCAGCGCCTATACGAAGCGCGCCCAGACCGTCAGCACCCCCTACAATCAGACCAGCCTGATGCGCACGCTCGAACTCATCCTCGGCCTCCCGCCGATGAACCAGCTCGACGCCACCGCCACCCCGATGACCGATTGCTTCACCGAGACCGCCGACCTCAGCCCCTTCACCGCCGTCCCGAATCAGCAACCGCTGGACGAAGTGAATTCCGAACCAAAGAAGATTACCAACCGCACCCTCCGCAAAGACGCTCTCGTCTCAGCCCGGTTGCCTCTCGACGAGGCGGACCGCTGCCCGGAGGATGTGCTCAATGGGATTTTGTGGCGGGCGATGAAGGGCACAGGGGTGCCATTTCCGAAATGGGCGGTGACGGCGGTGAAGGACGAGGACTGAAACCCGCACTCCTGGAGGGCGACGCTCCGTCGTCGCCCACTTCAAACACCCCAAAAATGAACCCCGACAGAGCCACACATCTTCGGAGCGTCCATCAACGCCGATATAGCAGTGCGATCAGGTGGCGGAACCCTAAACCAGAAACCAGAAACCTTTCGCGGCCTACGCGATAATGTCTTTGATCGCGCTGCCGTGGTCGCGTTCGAGGCGTTTGCGGCCGGGGACTTCGAGGCGGCGGGAGTCGAGGCCCAGTTGCTGAAGGATCGTGGCGTGGACGTCGGTGACGTAGTGCGGGTGCTCGACGGCGTGGAAGCCAAGTTCATCCGTCGCGCCGTGGATGAGGCCGCCTTTGATGCCGCCACCGGCCATCCACACGCTGAAACCGTAGGGATGATGGTCGCGACCGTCGGCGCCCTGGGAGCCGGGGGTGCGGCCGAACTCGGTGGCGAAAAGGACGATGGTGTCGTCCAGCAGGCCGCGCCGCTTGAGATCGGTGAGCAGACCGGCGATGGGCTTGTCCACCTGATTGGCGAGCTTGCTGTGGCTTTCCTTGAGCTTGGAATGCGAGTCCCAGGCGCCGGCCGCGCCGTCGCCGTGCTCGATCTGGATAAAGCGCACGCCGCGCTCGGCGAGGCGGCGGGCGACGAGGAGCTGACGCGCGAAAGGCTCGGTGAGCTTGTCATCGAGGCCGTAGAGTGCCTTGGTCTCGGCGGTCTCGCTCTCGAGGTTCATCGTCTCGGGGACGGCCGCCTGCATGTTGAAGGCGAGCTGGTAGCTCTTGATGCGGGCGAGCAGCGCCTGGTCGCCGGGATACTGCCCGGCGGCGAGGCTATTGAGCTTGTGGACGAGATTGAACTCGGCGGCCTGCTCGGCGTGATCGAGCGGGATCTCGGGCGCGGCGAAGGCGAGCGGGTTTTTCGGGTCGACACGCAGGTTCACGGCGTCGAAGGCGGGGCCGAGATAGTGGCCGTCGCGCACATCGAAGAAGCGCGGGCCCATGTTGACGAAGGTCGGCAGGTTGTCGGTCATTGAGGCCAGGCCGTAGGTGACCCACGCGCCGAGCGTGGGCTCGTGCGGATCGAGCATGTGCCGACCGCTGTGGAACTGGACCTGCGCGCCATGGTTGTCGTCGGTCGTCCACATGCTGCGGATGAAAGTGATGTCATCGGCGCAGGAGCCGATGTGCGGGAACCAGTCGCTGATCTCGACGCCGCACTGGCCGTATTGCTTCGAGCCGATTTGCAGCGGGTAGATGACGTTGCGCTGCTTGCCGTTGGCGTCATTGACCACGACGACCCGCACGTTCTTCAGCTTCTCCGGCGATTGCACGTCCTTGTAGGGCGTCTCGCCGATGGACTTGCCGGCATACTTGTTGATCATCGGCTTCGGGTCGAAGCTCTCCATGTGGCTCACGCCGCCGCGCATGAAGAGCCAGATGACACGCTTCGCCTTCGGCGGGAAGAAGGGCTGGCCGGTCGGCGGCTTCCAATCGGCGGCCTCCACGGCGCGGCTCTCGCGGGCGAACATGGCTTGCAAGGCGATGCCGGTGAGGCCACTGCCGAGGCGATCGAGGAAACCGCGGCGGGAGAGAAATTGGCGGGAGAAAGAATCGGGCGTCATCGGAGGGTGACAAAGTCATTATGGTTCAAAAGCGCCTGGAGCACCAGCGGGCGTGCATTGGCGGCATTGAGCCGGGTGAACTCGGCAAGGCTGTCGAGGCAGGCGGCGCGCTCGTCGGGAGTGGGCGCGCGGGTGAGCACGGTGAGGAACGCGAAGTCGATGAACTCCGCGTCGCGGAGCGTGCCGGCGCGCTGGGCGATCGCATCGGCGCACTCGCGGGTCAGGCGGCTGTTGGCGAGCGCGAGGGCCTGCTGCGGCACGATGCTCTCCTGCCTCCGGTAACATTCGAGCACGGTGCTATTGTCGAAGGCGGCGAGGAAGCGGTGCTCGATATCGGGGGTCTGGGCGAAATAGAGGGAACGGCGCAGGCTGGCCTCTTCCTTGCCGGGATCAATGCTCGGCCCGCCGCGCTGGAGATCGAGACGGCCGGCGGCCTGAAGCATGGCATCGCGCACAGATTGCGATTCGA
Source organism: Chthoniobacterales bacterium (assembly GCA_038228205.1). GTDB lineage: Bacteria > Verrucomicrobiota > Verrucomicrobiia > Chthoniobacterales > Chthoniobacteraceae > Chthoniobacter. The sequence continues at coordinate 96,661 of JBBRPL010000002.1, read as the reverse complement.
TGCGGCGGGAGTTCATGCGCCAGTAGCAGGCATTGTCGGGATCGGCGGAAAGGGTCGAGGCCACCGCGCCGGCATTGGAGGAACTGCGGCGATACAGCTCCGACAGGACCATGACGCGGTGCAGATGCTTGAGGCTCCAGCCGTGCTGCATGAACTCGACGGCGAGGGTGTCGAGCACGTCCTGATGCAGCGGGGGCGGACAACGGCGGCCAAAGTCGCTGACCTCGGGCACGAGCGAGGCGCCGAAGTGGCGCAACCACACGTGATTGACGAGCACGCGCGCGGTCAGCGGATTGCGCTCATTGGCGATCCACCGCGCGAGGGCGAGCCGCCGGCCGGTGCTGGTGGCAGGGTAGAGCTGGACGTCCTTGTTGCTATTGTCTTCCGGCCCTTCCTGCGCCTTGAGCGAGGCCCGCATGGAAATGTATTTGTCTCCCGGATTCTCGGTCTTCTTCTTCGCCGCCACGAGAGCTTGTTCGGCGGCCTGGATCTTCTTTTCCGAATCGCCCGCCTTGGCCTTCGGCGGGGGGGCTAATACGGTTTGACGGGCTTTGGCCAGGTCGCACTCGGCCCGGGCCACGTTGTAAAGGGCTTCCGCTTTGGCGGCCGCGGTGGCCAGGGCGGCGCGCTCGGGAGACTCCGCCGGGGCGAGCCGCGACTGGTCCGCGGCGAGGGTCGCGCGCAGCATCAGCGGCTTCGCCTCGGCGGCAGCGATCGTCGTCTCGGCGACCGCGACGGCGGCTTGCTCTTTTTCAATTTCTCGCGCGTTGTCCGGCTCGGAGAGACGCAGGTCATCCAGCTTGCGGCGGGCTTGATCCAGGGCGGTCTTCGCTTGCGCGATTTCGTCAGCGGCGAATTTCAATTGATCGTCGAGGACAAAAGGCAAGAGGGCCGGGACGCTCGTGGAGACGGGCAGGGTGACCGGTTGCGGACGAAACTCGCCGAAGGCCAGCACCTCGGGGATGCCGGGCGTGAGGGGGCGCGTTTTGTCCTCGTTCTTTTCATCGCCCCGGCGGTGGAGATACGTGGGCTGGTCGAGGTGCAGATCGAAGGCGCGCGGCAGGCCGTTCTTTTCGAGATTGGCTTCGCCGGGCCATGGGTCGAGCCGCACGTGGTAGGGCTCGAAGATGGCGCGCATTCGATAATAGTCGACCTGCGAGACGGGATCGTACTTGTGGTCGTGGCTCTTGACGCACTGCATGGTGACGCCGAGGAATGCGCGGCCAGTGTGCTCCACGACCTCATCGAGCCAGGTGGTGCGGTTGAAGAGGTAATAGTTGCGGCAGAGGAAACCGGTGGCGCGCAGCGCATCGCGATCCTCCGGCGCGGCCTCGTCGGCGGCGAGCATCTCGACGATCATCCGGTCGTAGCCCTTGTCGGCATTGAGCGATTCCACAATCCAGTCGCGCCAGTGCCAGATGTGCTTCTGGCTGTTGCGAAGCTGCTCGCCGAGGCCATACCAGTCGGCGTAGCGCCAGATGTCCATGAAGTGCCGGCCCCAGCGTTCGCCGTAGGCGGGCGAGGCGAGGAGACGATCGACGGTGCGCTGCATGATGGCCGGCGGCTCGCCGGCGGAAGGGTGAGGCTCCGCGGCGAAAGCGGTGAGAAAATCGCGCACTTCCTCGACGGAGGGAGGCAGGCCGGTGAGGTCGAGATAGACGCGGCGGAGCCAGACTTCGGGCGCGGCTTCGGCCTGGGGCTGGAGGCCGCGAGTTTGCAGGCGCGCGTTGATCAGGGCGTCGATGGGCGACTGGGTGGAGGCGGCGTTTTGTGGCGCGGCTTTCGGCGTTTGGTAGGCCCAGTGGGCGCGCGGATCGGGCTCGGGTTTTTCGTCGGCGGGTGCGGGGGCGCCGGCGGCGATCCAGGCTTTGAGGCGCGCGATCTCTTCGGGGGTCAGGACGGCGCCTTCCGGGGGCATGCGTTCGTCCTTGTCGGTGGAGGTCACGCGGTCGAGCAGGACGGCGGGGGTGGAATTGAGGATGTCCCCGGATTCACCGCCCTTGTGCATGAGCCCGACGGTGTCGAGACGGAGGCCGGACTTTTGCTTCAGCGCGCCGTGGCAGGCGTAGCAGCGGGACTTGAGGAGGGGTTTGATTTCCTTGGCGTAGTCCGGGGCGGCGGGGGCGAACTGGGGGATGAGGAGGAGGGTGGCGCAGATCAGGGTGACGAGCTTGGCGCATGTTGAGCGTGTTCCGCGCAGTGGCTGGCGATGTGTCCCGGTCGGTGTCCAAAGTTCAGCGCTCGCGCTAGCGCCAGTGAATGCGCAACGGCTCCGCACGAGAACCCGTGGATATTGGAGGTCCTTCGACTGCGCCCGTGCTTCCCCGCTCCGCTCAGGATGACAGGCAATACGAACGGCGCGCGCTATCTGGGACGGGGGCGCTATATGGAAGGAGGGCGCTTTCACTTGGCTTTTAGTTTGGCGGCGTAGAGGTCGTTGCTGCCGGCGCTGGTGATCGTGATGTCGCCGAAATTTGCGGTGCCGGCGAAGGAGCCGGCGAGGAAGAGGTTGCCTTTTCCATCGCAGACCATCGTGTAGGCATTGTCCCCTTTTTCGCCGCCGGCCTGGGTGATCCAGCGGAGGGCGCCTTTTTCGTCGAACTTGGCGATGTAGATATCGGTGCTGCCACGGCTATGGAGTTCTTCGCCTCCAAGCTTCAACACATCGGTGAATTCGCCAGTGAGAAAGCTGTTGCCGTTTCCATCGGTCGCGACGCCGAGCCCGTAATCCACGGCCGGCCCCTGCCCCACGCGGGTCCAGAGGTGACGGCCATTGGTATCGAAATGGCTGAGGAAGGCATCGCTATCCTTGTCGCCCGTGGTGGTGAAGGTCTCGTCGCCGAAGGTGGCCTTGCCCTTGAACATGCCGCTCGCCCAGACCCGCCCTTTCTGGTCGCAGATGAGCTCGTGAAAGAGGCAGCTCAGCTCGCCGAAATGCTGGGCCATCCACAGGACGTCGCCTTGCGGGGAAAGCTTGGCCACGACAGCGGATGACCCCTTGGGCGTGACGAGCGGCTTGTCTCCAAATTGTCCGCTGCCCGAGGTGATGCCGCCGATGTAAATATTCCCCTCCCCATCAGCCGCGATGCCATGGCCGGCGCCTCCCGCCTTGCCGGTGGCAACCTTGGCCCACACAAGTTTGCCATCGGCGTGATACTTCGCGCAGAAAATATGCGCGCCGGGATCATTTGGGACTTTCACCTCGCCAAACTCGGCTTCGCCCACGACGGCACCGGTGACGATCACGTCGCCCTTGTTGTCCACCACGATCGCGTGGCCGTAGTCGTAACCCTTGCCTCCCGCGGTTTGAATCCACGCCAGCTTTCCGGCGCGGTCGTACTTGGCCACGAAGATGTCGTACTCGCCACGGTTGACGAGTTTGGTGCCGCTGAAGTCGGCATCGGGGCTTTGGTAGTGGCCGGTGACGTAGCAATTGCCGCCAGAATCGGCGGCCACAGCATAGCCACGGTCGATGAGGCTGCCCCCGCCGAGGCGCGCCCAGAGGATCTGGCCTTTGGGATCGAGCTTCGCGACGAAGAAATCCATGCCGCCCGCGGTCTTGATCGTGGTGTCGCCGAACTTTGCTTCATCGGTCGTTTCACCGACGAGGTAAACGTTGCCTTCGTGGTCGATGTTGATACAGCGGGTCTTGTCGTTCTTGGGTCCGCCGGCGGAGGTCGCCCATTCGAAGGTGGGGGCGGTTTCGGGTGCGGCGGCGAGGAGCGGGACCGTCACGGCGAACGCGAGGCACGCGGCCCACGAGAGACGTCGGGTGAGTGTTTGCAGAAGCGTGGACATGGGGGTCACATGTAGGAGCTATCTGGATGGGCTTGTCTTAGTTACGGTTTAATCTCCACGATAGCGTCGAACTGTTCGCCGTAACGGCGGCCGTCACGGGTGATGTCGAAGGCGATGGTTTGCACGCCAGGTTTGGCGTCGGCGGCGGCGCGGAGCTGGAAGGTGAATGTGCCCCTGGATTCCGGCGCGAGACGGCCATCCCAGACGCGGGGTTCGGCGACGAGGCCGGGCGGGGTGTGGATCTCGATATGGCGCGGCTCTTCACGGGCCAGGAAATTGCGTTGATGGACGGTGATCTCGATGCTTTGACCCGCACGCACGCTGGAGCGATACGGCTGTGCGCGCACCCAGAAGGGATCGAAACCATAGCGGTAATCATCCTCCGCGATGAGATCGCGGAAGGCGTCGCGCATCTTGTAGGACCACTGGCGGTAGCGCTCGAGGAAGGCGGCCGGCTCCGGCATGACGTAGGAATGGCCGCCCAGCACCAGGCCGGGTTTGATCCCCGCGAGGTATTCCGATCCGTAGATATAGCCTTCCTCGAGGATGGCGCTGTTGTGCGCGACCATGGCTTCGTGTCCGGTCTGCTCGGGGTCGCGCGGGTCGCCGAAGATATTGTCGCCAGTGAAGGCCACGCGCTTGCCGTCGATCACGCCCTGCACGCAGAGCGCAAACTCGGTCTGGCCGGGCATCCAGTTCACGGTCAGGTCGTAGCCTTCCCAGCTCAGCTTTTCTCCATCCTTGAAAGTGCGATCGAGCTTCACGGAATCGAGGCCCTTCCCATAGGCCTGGACGGGCGCGGAATAGTCAAACCACTCGGGGTGCTCCATCACATCGGCCATGCGATCGAGCGCCCAGATTTTCGCGCCCCAATGTTCCCGCAAATACGGCGCCTGGAGCATGTGGTCGCCGTGCATGTGCGAGATGAACACGGCGTCGATGCGCTTGAGGCCGAGCTGCTCCTTCATGCCACGGATGGCTTCGTCGAGCACCTCGGGCTTGATGAGGCCGCAATCCACCGCGAGCCCCGCCCCGCTGTCGGCGATGATGAGGTAGAAGTTCGGATAGTAGTTCGGTCCGCGCATCTTGAAGATATGCGGGGAGACCTGCCACACGTGCGGCACGGCGGTGGGACGCGACAGGCGATCCTGGAAGGCACCGGAAAACGAAAACACCGGGTAACCGCGGATGAGCAAGCGCTCGAAGCTGCGCAGCTTATCCTGGAAGGCGGCGAGCTGGGCGCCGGCGTCGTGGACAGCGGGACCATGCGCGGGCAGCAGCCACGCCGGATCGTATCCGGCGGCCTGGCCGGCGGAACCGGCCAGCGCCCAGATGCCGGCGGCGAATCCGTAATCCCACTCACTATCGTACCAGTTGTGGAGGCGGGCGCCGTCCATCATGAGATCGCCGGTGAAGGCCAGCCAGCGATCGCCGGCGCGCAGCATGTAAGACATCCCGCCCGGGCTGTTGCCGCGCGTGTCCACGCACCAGAACTCGTGGCCGCGCCACTTGAGGGTGTCCATCGTCTCGAAGGCGCGATCGAGCTTGATCGGCTGGATCGGCGGGCGCACGAAGCTCGCGCCGTGGATCGTGAATTCGTCCTTCAACCGGACCTCCATTTTGCGGAAGTCGGTGGGCTTTTCAAACAGCGCCCGCTCCGCCGCGGGTCCGGCGATTTGCGCGCCGGTGCCCGCCAGCCGCGGCGCGCCCTGGCAGTTTTCCCGGTGATGATTGGTGAAGAGCACCCACTCGACCCGCTGGACGCCGATTTCCTTCAAATGATCGAGCACGCTCCCATCGCCGAGATCGATGAGCAGCGCGGCATCGCCGTCACGCAGGACCCAGACGTTGCAGGTGTCGGTCCAGAGGAAAAGATGAGGCTGGGTCCGCGCGTCGGGCTGGGAAAAACCGGCAGCGGCCAAATGGGAAGTCGTGAAAAGAAGCGTAACGGCGAGGATCAACCGCCGGGCTAAGGGGCTATGAAATAGGTCTTTCGTCATGTGGGGGTCGTTCAAATTGGTTTTTGCCTGTCCGCGGCTCATCCAAACTGGCTCAAAGAATCATTCGTCGGATTAGTTAATCATAGAACATAATTCCCCCGATCTGGTAAACCCCCCTCCGGATGAAAACCCGATTCCTTCCCCTCGCCCCATTCCTGCTCGTGTATTCCTTCGCTTCCGCCGCAGACCAGGCCAAAGCGCCGGCGGCTGAGGCAGCCGCTCTGCCTAAATATCCCCGCGTCAATCTCGCGCCGACCTACGAGGTCGTGCCGGGCTGGCCGCAGCGCCCCGCGGGAACGGAGACCGCCGCAGTGCCGGCGATCTCGCTCGATCCCTCCGGGAACGTGTGGATCTACACGCGGACGAACCCCGTCGTGCAAGTCTACACGCCCGATGGCCGTCACCTGCAAAGTTGGCGGGAGGAAGACCCCAAGACAGTGCCGCACGGCCTAAAGTTCGACCGCGAGGGCAACGTGTGGCTGGTGGACTGCGGGCTGCACGTGGCGCGCAAATTTTCCGCGGATGGAAAGGTCTTGATGACGCTCGGCACGCTCGGCGAGCCAGGCAATGACGAACGGCATTTCAAAGCGCCGACGGACATCACTTTCACGCCGAATGGAGATATCTTCGTCGCGGATGGCTACGGCAACAGCCGCGTCGTGCACTTCGACAAGACGGGCCGTTTCATCAAAGCGTGGGGCACGCTCGGCACGGAGCCGGGGCAGTTCAGCATTCCGCACGCGATCGTCTCCGATTCGAAAGGGCGCCTCTACGTTGCCGATCGCAACAATGTGCGCATCCAGATCTTCGACGGAGATGGAAAGTTGCTCGACACCTGGGCGAACATCCTCGTGCCCTGGAGCTTTTGGATTTCGCCCGCCGACGAAATCTGGGTGTGCGGCTCATCGCCGATGCCCTGGGTGACCGATCCGAAATACCCCACGGCGCCGCTGGGCTGCCCGCCGAAGGATCAGCTTTTCATGAAGTTCAATACCGCGGGCAAGGTGCTCGAGCACTGGACGCTGCCGAAAGGCGCGGACGGCGAGGAAAAGCCGGGTGACGTGAACTGGCTGCACGTGATCGCTCTCGATGCGAAGGGCGATATTTACGCCGGCGATATCATCGGGAAGCGTGTGCAGAAGTTTGCGCGGAAATAGGCGCGCTCCGAACGCCTGGTTCCGTTTTTTCCGTGATCCCAGTGCGACATTGCCCGCAACGCGTTGGAATGCAGCCATCATGTCCTTGTCCTCGAAGCTCTGCTTCGTTCCCCGCGGCTACAGACGACACTGGTGCATCCTGTAGACCCGACGAAGCTGGAGCTTCGCAGACAAGTGCGTACCCAAGCTGGAGCTTGGGCACGAGGGCACCGGCGATTTTTGACCGGGCTGCGACCCCTACCGGGGTCGACACGCGGTTATTTGTTCTCCGGGGGTATCGCTCGTTCCTCGCTCAACCCCCGGCTAATGGCTGTGAACCCTTCGGGTTCGAAGGCACCTGCCTTGCCGCCGTCGGCCAAACTGCTCAACGACCAACCCTGAACACCCCATGAAACACCTCGCCTTCCTTGTTTGGGCCGCACTCTTATCCGGCTGGTTTGTTGCCGACGTCCATGCCCAGGAAAACGGCAAGCTGCGCATTATCGTCTTCGGCGCGCATCCCGACGATGCGCAGTACAAGGCCGGCGGCACGGCGGCGAAGTGGATCAAGGCCGGCCACGCGGTGAAGCTGGTTTCCGTGACCAATGGCGACATCGGGCACTGGCAATCGGCCGGCGGGCCCCTGGCGCAGCGGAGGCTCGCCGAAGTGAAGAAGGCGGATGCCCTCATCGGTGCGACCACGGAGGTGCTCGACAATCATGACGGCGAACTGATGCCGACGCTGGAGAACCGGGAGAAGATCATCCGGCTGATCCGCGAGTGGCGGGCCGATGTGGTGATCGCGCACCGGCCGTGGGACTACCATCCCGATCATCGCTACGTCGGCGTGCTGGTCCAGGATGCGGCCTTCATGGTGACGGTGCCATTTATGTGCACCGATGTGGCGCCGTTGAAAAAGAATCCGCTCTTTCTTTATTCCAGCGACGGGTTTCAGAAGCCGTATCCTTTCAAAGCCGACATCGCTGTTTCCGTGGACGATGTGTTCGATCAAAAGCTGGCGGCGATCCATGAGATGCCATCGCAGCACTATGAGGGCGGGGCCAACGGCAGCGAGGAATATGAGAAGGGGGTGCCGCCCGCGTCGGATGAAGCGGGACGCAAAGCGTGGCTGCGGGAGAAGTGGGAGAAGAGGCAGGGCGGCGAGGCGGATCGATTTCGTGAAGCGCTCATCAAATGGTACGGCCCGGAGAAGGGCGCGGCGGTGAAGTTCGCGGAGGCGTTCGAGATTTGCGAATATGGCCGGCAGCCGAGTCCCGCGGAGATCAAGGTGCTGTTTCCGTTTTTCCCGTGACGATTTGTGGTCCAGCGATCCTGGCTGCCTCTGAGGGCAGGCCGAAAGCTCAACCGCCGCCTCGGCGGCGACAAGTCGCGCGCACTCCACAACGCAAGCGCCATTTCACAGCTTGACCACGCTGGTTCAACGCATACTTCCCATCTCTCGATGAATGCCCCCCAAATGATTAAATCTCTCGCCATCCTCGCAGTGTGCGCGCTGACTTCCGCGCCTGCATTCGCCGCCGACGATACACTCCGCGCCGGGGCGGTGGCGGTTGATATCACGCCGACGCAATTGCCGGTCCGCATCGCGGGCAATTTTCTGGAGGGCAAGGGCACCACCATCAACGATCCGCTGTTTGCGCGATGCATCGTGCTCGACGATGGCACAACCAGGATCGCCTTCGCGATCGTGGATACTTGCATGATGACGCGGCAACTCATCGACGAAGCGAAGAAGCTGGCGAGCGCGCAGTGCGGGATCGCGGTGGATCACATGATGATCTCGGCGACGCACACGCACTCCGCACCGGCGGCGACGAGTTGCCTCGGCACGCGCCTGGACAAGGATTACGCGGCGTGGCTGCCGGGGAAGATCGCCTCGGGCATCGCCGACGCGGCGGCAAAGTTGCAACCGGCGAAAATCGGTTGGGCGTCGGTCGACGATTGGGAACACACGCATAACCGTCGCTGGATCCGCCGGCCGGAGACCACACTCGTGGACCCGTTTGGCAATGCGACGGCGCTGGCCAACATGCATCCAGGCTATCTGAGCACGGACATCATCGGGCCATCCGGCCCCGTCGACCCGGGCTTGTCGGTGCTCTCGGTGCAGACGCGCGACGGCCGGCCGCTCGCGGTGCTGGCGAACTACTCGCAGCACTACTTCGGCGCGAAGCCGGTGTCGGCGGATTACTATGGTCTCTTCTGCAAGCACGTCGCGCGGCTGCTGGGCCAGGACGGCAACGGCAATGGGCCGTTCGTCTGCGCAATGTCGCAGGGCACCAGCGGGGACTTGATGTGGATGGACTATGGCGCGCCGAAGAAGACGCTGACCTCGGACAGCTATGCAGAGGCCGTGGCGAAATACGCCGCGCAGGCGCTGAAGCAGGTGCACTATTACGATCGGGCGCCGCTCGCGATCGTGGAAAAGAAGCTGACGCTCAGCTATCGGGTGCCGGACGAGAAACGTCTCGAATGGGCGAAGCCCATCGCCGCGCGGATCGAGAACGATTTGCCCAAGAACAAGCAGGAGGTCTATGCGGCGGAAGCGCTGATCCTGAACGAGCGGCAGAAGACGGAGATCAAACTGCAAGCCATCCGCATCGGGGAACTAAGCATCAGCACCCTGCCGAATGAAGTCTATGCGCTCACGGGATTGAAATTGAAGGCCCAGTCGCCCTGCGCCGCGCACTTCAACATCGAGCTGGCCAATGGCGCCGAGGGTTATATTCCCACGCCCGAGCAGCACGTGCTGGGCGGCTATACGACCTGGCCAGCCCGCACGGCGGGCCTCGAAGTGCCAGCGGAACCGAAGATCGTCGCGACGCTCCTGGACGCACTGGAAGAAGCGACCGGCCAAAAGCGCCGCGCGATGCAGGACGATCACGGACCCTATGCCCGGGCGGTGCTGGATGCGAAGCCCCTCGCCTACTGGCGGCTCAATGAGTCCGCCGGGCAGTTGGCGATCAACGCGGCGAATGGCGGCGTGTCCGCCCGGATCAGCGACGGCGCGGCGTGGTATCTGCCCGGGGTCGGCAGCGGGACCGGCGCGGGCGCGCATGAGAAACTGACGCCCTCGGCCTTCTCGGGGCCGCGGCAGATCAATCGCGCCCTGCATCTCGCGGGCGGCGACATGCAGGCGGATGTCGCGGGCCTCGGCGATCATTACTCGATCTCCCTTTGGTTTTGGTTGGGCGAAGCGAGCGGAGCCAGCGAGCGCAGCGGAACGCTCGTGGCTGGGCCCACCGGCGAAATGCTGGGCAGCCAGCAATTCAAGGATCATCACGCGCAACTCGTGCTGGATGGCGTGACCTCAAAATCCGAGATGCGCGCCGACGACTGGCACTTTGCGGTATTGGTCCGCGACGGCAACGAAGTGCGCGTGCACGTGGATGGCCAGGAAAAGCCGGACATCGCCAAGGCCCTGCCGCCGCAGCCCACGAGCAATCACCTGATGTTCGGCCATGGACTGCAGGGCAAGCTCGATGAAGTGGCCGTTTTCCACCGCGTGCTGGCCCCATCGGAAATCGCCACCTTTTGGAAGGAGTCCGGCATCGGCGCGGAACGCGCGCGGGACATCGCCGCAGCGCAGGCGGCCGCGGCACCGCCAATGGCGGCGTTCTCCGTCCCCGAACCGCTCTCGACGGCCGAAGCGCTGAAGAAGGTGCACGTTCCCCCGGGGTTCAAGGCGGAGATCGCCGTCGCGGAACCGCTGGTGCTCGACCCGGTGGCCTTTGACTGGGACGCGCGCGGGCGCTTGTGGGTGGTGGAGATGGCGGACTACCCGATGGGCATGGATGGCAATGGCAAACCCGGCGGCCGCGTGCGCGTGCTCGAAGACACGCACGGCGACGGGCATTACGACAAATCCACGATCTTCGCGGATGGCTTGAACTTCCCGAATGGCATCCTCACCTGGCGCGATGGCGTGATCATCACCGCCGCGCCGAATGTCCTGTTTCTCCAGGACACCGATGGCGACGGCAAGGCCGACAAGCAGGATATCCTTGTCAGCGGCTTGCAGGAGGGTAACCAGCAGTTGCGCGCAAATGGGCTGCGCTGGGGACTCGACAACTGGGTGTATCTGGCGATCGGCGGGCACCATGGGAAGTATGGCGTGGACACGCGCCTCAAGTCGCTGCGGAGCGGCCAGGAGATTCTCGTCGGCGCCCGCGACTTTCGATTCCGGCCCGACACGGGCGAACTCGAGCCGCAGAGCGGACCCACGCAATTTGGGCGGAACCGCGACAACTGGGGGCACTGGTTCGGCTCGCAGAACGCGCATCCGCTCTGGAACTACGTCCTGCCCGAGCAGTACCTGCTCCGCAATCCGCACTTCGGCGTAAACGAGACGCGCGTGCAAATGCTCACGCCCGCAGACAGCCCGCCGGTGTATCCGGCGAGCGAGGAAGCGAAGCGCTATCACGACTTTGGGTCGATCGGCCATTTTACCTCGGCATGCAGCGGGGTGATCTGCCGCGATCGGATCCTGTTCGGCGGCGACAGCTCGGATGCCTTCGTCTGCGAACCTGTGCACGATCTAGTGCAGCACATCGTCCTGACCGACAAAGGGGCGAGTTTTTCCGGCAAGCAGGTGTTCGGCGATGGAAAATATGACTTCTTCGCGAGTGAAGACCGCTGGTGCCGGCCCGTCATGGCCCGGGAGGGGCCGGACGGCTCGCTCTGGATCGCGGATATGTACCGTTACATGATCGAGCACCCGCAATGGCTGCCGAAGGAAGGCAAAGAAGAACTGCTCCCCTATTACCGTCTCGGCGACGACAAGGGACGAATCTATCGCGTGAGCCCCGCCGGGATGCCCGACTTCCAGCCGGCGCGCTTCGACAAGCTCGGCGCCGCGGAACTCGTCGCCGCGCTCGACACCACCACTGGCTGGCGGCGAGACAAGGCGCATCAGATGCTGCTCTGGCGCGCGGACAAGGCTGCTGCCGCCCCGTTGCTGGCCCTCGCGGAAAAGAGCACAAATCCATTCGCGCGGCTGCATGCGCTCTGCGTGCTCGATGGCCTCGACGCTCTTCCGCCCGCGGCGGTGGCGCGGGCGCTGGGCGATGCGGTGGCCGGCGTACGCGAGAACGCCCTGCGCCTCGCCGAAAGCCGTTTCTCACCCGAGGTCCTCGCGGCGGCGGTGCGCCTCGCCGACGACAAGGACGCCAAAGTGCGGATGCAACTCGCGTTCTCGCTCGGCGCGGCGAAGGGGAACGTCGCGGGAGAAACGCTGGGCCGCCTGCTCGTCAACCATGCGGATGATCCGATGATGGTCGCCGCCGTGATGAGTTCCGCCACACCACACATCCGCGCGCTGGTGGCGGCCGTCGCGGGCAAAGAGCCAAGCCCACTCGCCGACACGCTGCTCACCGTGGCGCTCGGCTTGAACGATCGCGAGGCGATCGTGCCGCTGGTCGCGCCCGTGTTTACCGCCACCGGAGACAGCTATCGCCCGGAGCAGCTCGCCGGCTTCGCGCGCTTGCAGGACCTGCTCGTGCAACGCGGCAGTTCTCTCGAGAAAATCCGGGCGGGCTCCGCGGACGATGCGCTTTCGCAGTTGCTCGGCAAGGCCGTGGCCATCACCGCGCAAGCCCGCGCCACCGCGGCGGACGCGAATGCGCCCGTCCTCGAACGCGTCGCCGCCATCGCGCTCGTGGGCCGCGATCCATCCGCCCGCACCGAGGCCCTGGCGCAGCTCACCGCGTGGCTCGATCCGAAAAATCCGTCCGACGCCCAGGCCGCCGCCATCCGGGCGCTTTCGACCATGATCTCACCCGAAGTCCCCGCGGCCTTCGCCAGGGCGTGGGACACGATGAGTCCGGCGACGCGCCAGGTCGCGCTCGCCGCCTGGATGAGTCGCGAGCCGTGGGCCTTCGATCTCGTGCAGCGGATCGAGCGCCAGCAACTGCCGGCCTCCTCGGTCGACACCACGCAGCGCTCGCGTCTGCTCAAGCACGACTCGAAACGGATCAGCCAGCTCGCCGCCAAGGTCTTCGCCTCGACTTCCTCCGCGCGAGGCAAGGTCATCGAAAACTATCGTCCGGCACTGTCGCTCAAAGGCGATCCCGCCAGCGGCCACCAAGTCTACACCGCGATCTGCGCCGCGTGTCACAAGCGTGGTTCCGAGGGGCGCGACATTGGCCCGGACCTGCTCTCGGTGATCGAGCATCCGCCGGAAAAAATTCTCGGCAATATCCTCGACCCGAGCGCCGACATCCAACCTGGCTTCAACGCCTATACCTGCACGCTGAATACCGGGGAACAGATCTACGGTCTGCTGGCGTCAGAAAATGCGAACAGCGTGGTGATGAAACTCGTGGATGGCACGACCCGGACAGTGCTGCGCAATCAGATCAAGACGCTGCAAAGCCAGAATCTCTCGCTCATGCCGGAAGGGCTCGAAGGCGCGATCAGCCAGCAGCAAATGGCTGACCTCATCGCGTTTCTGCGCTCGCCGGTGGCGGGTGGAAAGTGACGGGGGATTGCAGTCTGCATGCCTTTGCCGCATGGAAGTCTACGTGCCCCTCTAACCCTCCGGGTTGGAGAGGCGGGCCGTTCGGGAGTTCGCCCAAAGCGCGAATTCATCCTCCAACAAACCTACCCGCAAGGGGCTTGAGGGTCAGCCGGCGCCCAAAGCCCTCGCAAGAACTGGCAAAATTCCGAGGCATGGAATATGGGAGCCCCGTTGCGCTACAGTCCGTGTTTCTACTTGCCGGGCAGACACCCGGCCTTACCGTGGAAAGCCTCCGCTACCATGAAAGATGGAGCCCTGGGCTTCTCCTCCTGATTATGTTGAATCCGTCCTTCCTTTTGCCCTCCCGTGGGGCGTTGTTGGGTCTTCCCATTGCCACGGGCGCGTGTTCGGCATCTCCGATTTAACGGGACGATGGAGAAACTGCCTCTCGCCGACGGACCGCGGTACCTCCGCGAATTCTTCGCCTTCATCACCGCGGCGCGGCACTGGTCGCGCCTTCACCCGGAATTGGCCGCGGACGCGGACCTGAGGCGCTTGCTCGCGGCGTATCCTGATCCCCCCGATGTCGCGGACGATCACCAGCGAGTGGAGGACGTGCGCCGCGGGATCGTGGACAGGTATGAACGGCAGTTCCGGGTCTTCGATGCCACACTTTCCGCCATCACCGATTTTGTCTATGCCTTCGACCGCGACGGACGATTCCTCTACGTAAACCGTCCGTTGCTCGATCTCTGGGGATTGGAACTCGAGGCCGCCGTCGGAAAGAATTTCTTCGATCTTCACTACCCCGACGACCTCGCCGCCAAGCTCCAGCGCCAGATCCAGCAGGTCATCGAGACTCGCAGCCGCGTCTCGGACGAAACTCCCTACACCAGCCCCACGGGAGGAACGGGCTACTACGAGTACATTTTCAGTCCCGTGTTCGGCGCGGATGGGATGGTCGAGGCCGTCGCGGGCTCCACGCGCGACATCACGGGACGCAGGCGCCGCGAGTTGAATCTGGAATTCCTCGCCGAGATGCAGCAATTGCTCGCCTCTTTGTCTTCCTCCGCGGAAATCATGCAACTGGCTGGCGAGCGCGTCGCCGCGCGTCTCCAATTGACCCACTGCCTGTTGGTCGAAATCAACGAGACCGCCGATGAAGCGACGGTCCTGAGTGACCATCATGCACCCGATGCCGCCAGCCACGAGGGCTCCTACCGCATCGCCGATTTTCACACGGATTTCGAACGGCGGGAAATGGCCGCCGGCCGCCCGGTGGCAATCCACGACGTCCGCCTGGATCCACGGTCGGAGGCCAATGCGGCGCGCTTCGCGCAACTCGGCATCGCGGCCCTCGCCAACGCCAGCTACGCGGCCAATGGCCGGTGGAAATTCATCCTCAGCGCGCAGAAGAGCGAACCCTATGCGTGGCCACAGGAAGACGTCGAGTTGCTCTCCGAGCTCGCGGCGCGCATCTATCCGCGGCTGGAGCGCGCCCGGGCCGAGGAGAGCTTGCGCGAGAGCGAGGAGCGCTATCGGCGCACGTTCGAAAACGCCGCCATCGGCATCGCCCACGTGGGTCTCGACGGACGCTGGCTGCGCGCGAATCAAGCGATCAGCGACATTACCGGCTATCCCTTTGCGGAGCTCGCAACCAGGACCTTCGCCGATATCACGCACCCCGACGACCTCGAAGCGGATCTGGTCCAGGTCCGGCGCACCCTGGCCGGCGAGATCCCGACTTATTCGATGGAAAAGCGGTATGTCCGCCGGGACGGCTCACCCGTGTGGGTAAATCTCACCGTCTCCCTGCTGCGCGACGCGGCCGGCCACCCCCTCCACTTCATCGCCGCCGTCGAGGACATCACGGAGCGCCGCCGGATCGAGGTCGCCCTGCAAGCGGCCAAGGAGGCCGCCGAAGCCGCCAACAGCAGCAAGGACCGCTTCCTCGCCGTGCTCAGCCATGAATTGCGCACGCCTCTCACACCCGCGCTCATGACCGCCGCCGCCCTGCGGGCCGATGAAACTCTTCCGCCCGAGGTCCGCGAACAAATCGAGATGATCGAGCGTAATGTCACCCTCGAGGCACGGCTCATCGACGACCTGCTCGACCTCACCCGCATCGCCAACGGCAAGCTCGCTCTCCGCACCCAGCCCTGCGACGCGCACTCACTCCTCGGCCTGGTCGTCGAAATGGTGCGCAGCGATGCGCTGGAAAAGCGCCACACCATCGACTTCGAACTTTCTGCCCGCCGCAGCCAGCTCACCGGTGACCCAGCTCGCTTGCAGCAGGTCTTTTGGAACTTGCTCCGGAACGCCGTGAAATTCACCCCCGCCGGGGGGCGCATTCTCGTCCGCACGTGCGATCGCGCCGGGACCGCCGGAGAGGAGCCTGAAGCGCGCCTCTGCATCGAGGTCACCGACAATGGGATAGGCTTTGAGCCAGGCGCCGCGGGCCGCATCTTCCAGCCATTCGAACAAACCACATCGGGACATCATTTCGGCGGCCTGGGTCTTGGCCTCGCGATCGCGCGGGCGATCGTGGACATGCATGGCGGCACGATTCACGCGACCAGTCCGGGCCCCGGCCAGGGCGCCACGTTCACCGTCGATCTGCCCGGCCTTCTCTCTTCCCGCGCGGAAGCGGACCCGTCGTTCGGCTCGGGCCATTCGAGACCCGGCGACCCGCGCGTGCAAGACGCTCCGCTGCGCCTGCTCGTGGTCGAGGATCACGATCCCACGCGCCAGGTGCTCACCCGCCTGCTGGCGCGCGCCGGGCATCGGATCACCATGGCCGGCAGCCTCGCCGAAGCGCGCGCCGCAGCGGCGGGCGATCGTTTCGATCTCGTCATCTCCGATCTCGGCCTTCCGGATGGCACCGGTCTCGAGCTGATGAGCGATCTCCGCGCCGCCCACGGCCTGCGCGGGATCGCGCTCAGCGGCTATGGCACCGACGAGGATTTGCGCCGCTCTCAGGATGCGGGCTTCGTCGCTCATTTGGTCAAGCCCGTGGACATCAATGAGCTGCGCCGCGTTTTGTCGAGCATCCCGATGCCTGGTCACGGGTGATCGTTTCCCGCATGCCCTCCCCGGCGATCGCTCGTTCCTTCCAGATCACGCACTGGTCGCTGGTCCTCAGGGCCACGGGTCCGGACAATGCCGAAGCCGCGCCGGCAACTGGTCCACATTTTTCCCGCATCCGACGTTTCCCTGGCTACCGTCAGTTCACTCAGAATGACTTCCCCATCGGCCTTCCAGAAACTCGTTGTGCGGCCGATGACCGTCGTCTGCGCAATCGCCCGGTTCGTCTTGCCCGTGGGCCTGGCCATCGTCGCCGGCGGGTGCACTTCGGTGCGCCGCGTGGTCAAGCCGCTGCCGGCGATCAGTTCCGTGCACAGCGCCGATTTTTCGCAGGCGATGGGATCGATGTTGGGGGCCACCTTCCTGCCGGGCAATCGCATCAGGACGCTCAGCAATGGGGACGAGATTTTCCCGGCGATGCTCGGTGCGATTCGCGAGGCGCGGCGGACGATCACATTTGAGACGTTCATTTTTCATCATGATGAAATCGGCCGGAAGTTCGTGGATGCTCTCACGGAACGGGCGCGGGCCGGGGTGGAGGTGAAGATGATCGTCGATGCCATCGGGTCGCTGGACGCGGCGGGCTACTTTGGCGAACTGCGGGCCGCGGGTGTGGAACTGGAGGTGTATCATCCGATCTGGACGACCGATCTCCTGCGGGCCACCTACCGGACGCATCGCAAGCTGCTCGTCGTGGATGGCAAGGTGGGCTTTATCGGCGGGGTGGGAATCGGCGACTCGTGGCGCGGGCGCTCGGCGGGCGCCAGCGAGTGGCGGGAATTGCACTACCGGGTGGAAGGCCCGGTGGTCGCGCAATTGCAGGCGGCTTTTCACGCGAACTGGTTCAGCGCGCATCATGAAATCATTCTCGGTCCGGGATACTTTCCGGCGCTGGCGGCGGCGGGCACGGTGCGCGCCGGGGCGTTTTTCAGCGCGCCGCATCGCGGCCGCTACTCGGTGGACCTGATGTACCACCTCGCCATCGCCGGGGCCCGGGAGTCGCTGCTGATCGAAAATCCCTACTTCGTGCCGGACACGGCGCTGACCGATGCGCTCTGCGCGGCGGCGCGGCGGGGCGTGAAAGTGCAGGTGATCATGGCGGGGCGGCACATCGATTTTTCGCTGGTGCGCATGGCCTCCCGGCAACGGTGGCCACGGCTGCGGGCAGCAGGAGTGGAGCTTTATGAATTCCAGGAGACGCTGCTGCACTCGAAGCTCCTCGTCGCGGATGGGTACTTCGTGTCGGTCGGTTCGGCGAACTTCGATCCCCGTTCCCTGGCACTGAACGATGAGGCGAATCTCAATGTCCTCGACGGGCCCTTCGCCCAGGAACAGGTGCGGATTTTTCGGCAGGACCTGGCGCGTTCCCGCCCGGTAAAGGTGGAGGCGACGGGATTCTCAGAGCTGCCGATGCACTGGATCCAGGAGGCGTTTGAGAGGGAGCTGTAGGAAAGGATAAGTCTTATTTCTGTTTTCCGGTTATTTCGTCTTTTCCGGCAGCAGCCAGCGGGGGGCGATCTGATCGGTCTCGGAACTGTCGATCAGCCAGTTGAGCAGGCGGGTGCGCAGGTCTTCCTCGACGGCGTGAAGGTCGGGGCGCCCGGCGAGATTTGTGCGCTCGTGCGGGTCGGCTTGGAGATCGTAGAGTTCGGCCCCGATCTCGGCTCCGTAATAGCAATACTTCCAGCGATCGGTGCGGACCATCTTGGCGTCGGGGTGGCGGATGCCGTCGACCCCCTGCCCTTTCACAAAGGGCAGGTCGTAATTGCCGGTGATGACTTCGGGAATGATGTTCTCGCTGAAGACGGCATCGTGCGGGACGTAGGGGCGGCCCATGTCGGCGATGAGCGGCGCAAAGCTGCGGCCCTGGCACTCGCGCGGTTCGGGCAGGCCGATGAAGTCGAAGAGCGTCGGCAGCAAGTCGACGGATTCAATGAGTTCGTCGTGGCGGGATGGCGCGATGCGTCCGGGCAGACTGACGATGAAGGGCACGCGCACGGAAGGTTCGAAGAAGCAGTTTTTTCCCATGATGCCGTGCTCCAGCAACTGGTCGCCGTGATCGGAGGTAAAGACGATGAGGGTGTGGTCCGCCTGGCCGCTGGCCTCGAGCGCGTCGAGGAGGAGGCCGATCTCGCGGTCGACGTGGCTGATCCCGCCGTAGTAGCTGCGGTAGATCCATTCCAGCCGCTCGAGGTCAACCTGCGGGGCGCCGCCCCGATCGCGCGTGGCCAGCTTCTGCAACGGCAACGGCAGTTTTTTCAAATCCTCCTCGGTGAAATGATCCGGCACCGGGATGGAGACATCGTCGTAGATGGTATCGTAAGGCGGGCTGACCTCGAACGGCGCGTGCGGCTTCCAAAACGAGACGTTGAGAAAGAAGGACTGCCCGCCGTGTGCGAGTTCACCCAGCCAATGGCGCGCCCGCAAGCCGGTCCACGCCGTGTCGGTGAAACGGGCGTCGATGGCCGCACGAAAAGGATTTTTCCCGGGGGCGATGTCTTTGGCGAGGCTGCGATAGGAGAGGTCTTTTTGCGGATCGGCGGCCTGCCGCCATTTGACGTAGTCCGACCAGCGATCGGTGAAACCGACGCCGTCGTGCAATTCCACGATGTCGAAGCCGGTGCGGATGGCCTCCTCCGGAGTCGGCGGATAGTAGTGCAGCTTGCCAACGGACGCGGTGCGGTAACCCGCCTCCTTGAGGCGCGCCTGGAGCAGCACCTCGGAGCGATCGAGCGGGGTGTAGTTGACCCGGTTGCGGTGGGAGTGGGCGTAACGGCCGGTGAAAAAGCTGATGCGCGACGGCACGCAGACCGGCGAGGCTACAAATGCGTGGGTGAAATTGGCGCCGCGAGCGGCGAGCCGGTCAAGGTTGGGAGTCTTGATGAGGGGGTTGCCGTTCGCGCCCAGGCAGTCCCAGCGCTGCTGGTCGGTCATGATGAAGAGGATGTTCGGGCGGCGAGCGGGCGGGGCTTCGCCGCGAGCGAACGGTACGAGCAGGAAAAGGCTGAGGAAGAAGGCTGAAGAGGATGGTACGAGTGGGGACGTCGGAATGCCGAAAGCCCGGCCACGCTGGAGGAGCCAGCGAATCGCGCGCATTAGGAGCGTCTTTATTCGGGTGGTTTGCGTGATCGGAGGCTTCATCTTTGGTTCACGGTCTTGTTTCGATCTTGAGGCGAGGGATTGGGGCGAGTCGACCAGCCGCGCGGCTTCATTGGGAATGATGAAGTTAGGTGGGGCGGCTATTTCTTTTCTTCGGGGAGGATGGGGGCGTCCCAGCCGGCCAGGTCCTCGGGGCGCACTTCTTTCGCGCGGCGCGTGCCGCCGTGCCAGGTGGGGCGGTAGGTTCCGACGAGGCTGACGTCGTTGTCGGCCTTGATGGCGGCTTCGACGCCGGCGGCCCAGAAGCAGGCGTTGACGAGCATCCGGCGGAAGCCGTCGTTGAGCAGATCGCCGCTGGCGCCGTAGGTGCTCGCGAAGACGCGCCCCATCTTTCCGGAGGCGCTCTGGTAGGTGCGGACCCACGCGCCCGCCATGGGTTTCTTGGTTTCGTCGGCGGGTGAATCGGGAGTCATGCCGGTGAGGGGCTGGGCCATGGCGAGCACTTCGCTGCCCTCGATAGGGAAGGCGTTGTAGGCCCCGATTTCCGACCAGGCATTCTTCACGCCGGCGAGGATCGGGTGTGACGCTTTATCGGGCGCGATATCGAGGCGGGTGCTGGATTTGTGGTTCGGCCCGTAATGGCCGACCCAGGTTTCGCCGAGGATCTGGCGGCCGAAACCGCCTTTGAAGTCGTCGCCTTTGAAGTTGTGGTCATACTTCGCAAAGGGGCTGTCGGCGGGAATCTTGAAGCCGTGGGTCGCGGTGCGCAGGCCAACGACGGGGCCGCCGCGATCGAGGTAATCGACGATCGGCTGCATTTGCTCGGCAGGGAGATTTTGGAACCGCGTGAAAATAACGAGCAGGTCGGCGGTCTTGAGAGCCTCAGTGCCGGGAATATTTGAGGTGCCCGGGGAGATGAACCCGGTCTTGGGATCCAATCCGAAGAGGACGGTGCATTTGGCGCCGTGATGTTTGGCGAGGATGCGGGCGAGTTCCGGGAGGGTCTCCTCGGATTTGTACTCGTGGTCGCTGGCGATGAAGACGATGTGTTTTCCGTGGAGAGGGCCGGACGTGCCTTCGTAGGTGAGCGACGCGGGCGCGGGAGAGTCGGCGGAGCGCGCGATGGCGAACGCGGCCAGGAGGAGGGTGGGGAGGAGAACGAGTTTCATGAGGGGTGGAGCGGCGAGGATAGCGACGAACGACGGACGGTCGCGCATTTTTTGGGCGGGTGATCGCGTGGGGGGGCGCCGTCGGAGGGTTTGTGGTGCAGCCATCCTGGCTGCCTCTGAGGGCGGGCGGAAGGTGTGATTCGCTTCGGCGGGGAATTTGGGTTTAGAGTGCGGAATGCGGTTTCCACCTCCCGCGCGCTACTACGCGCCCTTGCTCGTGCTGGTCTTCGGACTCGCCACGACCTGGCTCGACTATCAACTCAATCTCTCGAACGACCTGGCCCGCAACCTCAAGGACGTGGAGGCGGAGGCACAGGCCACGGGGACGCGGTTGGCCCGGCGGAGCGGGCATCAACTGGAGCGAGGGGAACCGGCGCTGCTGGCGGAGGACCTGGCGGCGTGGGCGCATGAGCCGTGGTTGAAGCAGGCGGCGCTGGTGGATGAACACGGGATCATCATCGATGATTCGGATAAACGCTGGACGGGGCGGAAGGCGCTGGAGACGCCGCTGGGGCCGGCCATGAAACTCGCGGAAAAAAAGGGCGGAGTGCCGGGGGAAGCGGATAATCCCGACCAGGAAGGGGCGATGCTTTTTGATGCATATCCGTTCCCGATCGCAGCGCAGCGCACAGGCTGGGTGCTGGTGGCCTTTGATCGCGCGGAGGCCATGGCCCAGGCGGGGGCGGACGCGCGGCGGCAACTGCGCTGGATGGCGGCATCGATCACCTTCCTCTGCTTTTGCCTGTGGGCGGCGCTGCACTTTGGCTTTGCGGCGCGGCTGGCCCGGCTCGCGCAAGCGGTGCGGGATTTTGGCGAAGGCCGCGCGGCCAGCGTGGATGCCGTGCCGGGCGCCGATGAAGTGCACGCCTTGTCGATGGCGTTCGCCGCGATGGGAACACGCCTCGCCGAGCGGGAGGCGGAACGCGTGCGGCTGGAGCGGGAAATCCTGGAGACTTCGGAACGCGAACGGCGGCGCATCGGGAGGGACCTGCACGATGGGATCGGACAGCAACTCACGGCGGTCTCGCTGGCGACGAGCGGACTGATCACGGCCCTGGAATCCGCGGCGCCCGAACTGGTGACGCAGGCGGAGAATCTCGGCGGCCAGATTCGCGAAACGATCGCCGCCGTGCGCGCGCTTTCCCACGGTCTCGCTCCCGTGGGGCTCCAGGACGATGGGTTGATGCATGCGCTCCATGAACTGGCCGAATCCACGGGACGCACGGCCCGGCTGCGTTGTGTCTTCGAGTGCCCGACGCCGGTGCGGGTGCCGGAGGCGGCAGTCGCCGGGCATCTCTATCGCATCGCCCAGGAGGCGGTGAACAATGCCCTCAAGCACGCCGCGCCCGGTGAGATTCGCATCGGCCTCGAGCGGCGCAACGGGGCGGTGGTGCTGGAAGTGGACGACGACGGCGACGGCCTGTCGGAAACGCCGGACAAAGGGAACGGCATCGGACTGGAACTGATGCGGCATCGGGCGCAGATCGCCGGCGGCGCGCTGGAAATCGGCTCGGCACCGGCGGGCGGAACCCGTATTGCCTGCACCATCCCACTGCCCGCATGAGCTCGCCCAAATCCAGCACCCGCCCCGCCACCGCTACCGGCACTCGCTTCCGCCTCGTTCTCGTGGATGATCATCCGGTGGTGCTCGACGGCTACCGGCTCATGCTCAACGCGCAGCCGGATCTTGAAGTATGCGCCACGGCAGCGAACGTGGCGGACGCGCTCGATACGGTGGCGCGCGAAGTGCCCGATCTCGTCGTCGCGGATCTCACCATGCCAGGCCGGGGCGGACTTGACTTGATCAAGGACCTCGCCGTCCTGCATCCCGGCGTGAAGGTGCTCGTGTGCTCGATGCACGACGAGATGCTCTACGCCGAACGCGCCTTGCACGCGGGCGCCAAGGGATATTTGACCAAGGACAGTCCCGGCCCGGTCATGCTGGCGGCCATCCGCCGGGTGCTCGACGGTGGGATCTATGTGAGCGAGCGCCTCGCGGCGCGGGTGCTGGATGCCTTTGCCGGCGCGCGGCCGCGTGGCTCCGACTCGCCGCTGGAAAAGCTCAGTGACCGCGAATTCGAGGTGTTCCGGCTCTTTGGAGAAGGCCGTACGGCGAAGGAAATCGCGGCGCAACTCAACCTCAGCCCCAAGACCGTTTCGGTACATCGCGATCACATCAAGGAGAAGATGGAGTTTGCCACGAGCGCCGAGATGATCCGGCAAGCGGTGCGCTGGGTGGAGACGCAGGAGTTGGGGGGGCGATAGGCGGCGTGTGGCGTTAGACACTGCGCTAGCTAGGCGCTGTGCCTAGTGACGGACGGGATCGCGCCCAATATCTGGAAGCTCTGGGGCGGGGAATGTTGGGGATGTCCAAGGACAGCCGACCTAACCGACCCCACATATGCTTCATCCCGCCAGAAACCCCCGCGCTTCACACGCTGCCAACGGTTCCAATGTCTCTGCCACACGACGGCCGCGCGGGCGGTTGCTGATCGTGGACGACGATCAAGATATCCGCGAACTGCATGCCCGGGTGCTCACCTTGGCGGGGTACGAGGTCGAGACGGCCGACGACGGGATCAGTGCGCTGGAGCGACTCGCCGAGGAGCCGTTTGATCTCGTCGTGACGGACAGGCATATGCGCGCCCTCAGCGGAGCCAACATCGTGCTGGCGCTCCGCTCGGCTGGAAGCGACATCCCCGTCATCATGGTCTCGGGGGCGCTGGCGGCCAAACCCCTTCCAGCCGCCGTCGCTCGAGAAGTCTTTGCCGCGCTGCACAAGCCGACACGCACCGCCGAAGTGGTCTCAGCCGTGGCGCTGGCCCTGAGCGCGAAGACCCCATCCATTGGTTTTCGGACCATCCGCCGGCTGCAATATCTGGAGGCCTGACCGTGACGCAGTCGCCGGCCACGAAAAGCAAACTCAAGCCGACGAGGTTCGACGGCCCTCTGCTGCCGGTGGTCGTCGTCATCATCGTGATCAGCCTGGGTGCGCTGGTCGAAGGATGGCGCGACGCTCACACCAGCGCCCCTCGCCCAAAACCAGCCACCACACAGCCGCCAGTCGCCAAAGGACAGAACCCCGATACGACGCCCGCTTCCCAACCGCCATCACGTCCCAAAAATGAGGACTGATCCTGAATGGAAGGATTTAATAGGCGCTGCGCCTATGCTCACTAGGCAGCAGGATGACCATCGGATGATGAGTGGATCGAGAATGTAGTGGAAACCGCCACTCCGCGTTCTGAACACCCCGAACTTCTAATGTGACGCACAGTGTGCTAAAACCATCATGTTGAACCCCTCCCCACATCCCACCCGCTCCGAATCCGCAACTCCCGACCACTCCGCGCCGCAGCCGCCGGTCTACGATGGAAGTTCGTCGAAATCTCGATGGTTCGTCATTCTGGCCGTGCTGGCGATAGTCGCTTTCCTGGCCTTCCGGATCGCCCAGAACCATAAACCCGCGGGGCCGCCGGCCAAGGGGGGCCCCGGGATGGGGATGCCCGTGCCGGTGATCGCCGGAACGGTGGAGAAAAAGGATGCCCCAATTTACCTGAATGGCATCGGCGCGGTGCAGGCGTTCAACACCGTCACCGTGAATCCGCGCGTGGATGGCGAGGTCAAGCAAGTGGCGTTTACCGAGGGGCAGGACGTGAAGGCAGGGGATCTGCTCGCGCAAATCGACCCGGCGCCCTATCAGGCGGCGTATGACCAGGCGGTCGCCAAGCAGGGCCAGGATCAGGCGCAGCTCGTGAACGCACGGCTCAACATGACCCGCGAGGAGGATCTCTTCGCCAAGAAGGCCGTCTCCGTGCAGGAGCGCGACACGCAGAAAGCGCTGGTCGACCAGCTCGACGCGACGGTGAAGACCGACGCGGCGGCGATCCAGAGCACCAAGGTGCAGCTCGATTACACGAGGATCGTCGCACCCATCGCGGGGCGCGCCGGCCTCCGGCTGGTGGACCAGGGCAACGTGGTGCACGCATCAAACCAAACCGGAATCGTGGTCTTGACGCAGCTTCAGCCGATCTCGGTCCTCTTCACCCTGCGGGAACAGGATCTCGTGGACATCAAGAAAGCGGGAGGGGCGACCACGGATTTCAAGGTCCTGGCGATGGATCGCGATACCACCACGGTGCTGGACACGGGCGCCCTCGCCGTGATCGACAACCAGATCGATCAGACGACAGGCACCATCCGGCTCAAGGCGACCTTTCCGAACGATAAGCTCCAGCTCTGGCCGGGACAGTTCATCAATGCCCGGCTCCTGCTGACCGTGCGCAAGGACGGCCTCGTCGTCCCGGCTTCGGTCGTGCAGCGCGGCCCCCAGGGTTCCTTCGCCTTTGTCATCAAGGGCGACGATACGGTAGAGATTCGGCTGGTGAAAGTCGGCCCGATCGAACAAGGCCAGGCGCTCATCGAGGACGGTCTCCAGGAAGGCGAGCGGGTGGTGGTGGATGGGCAGTACAAGCTCCAGGCGGGGTCGCATGTGAAGATTACCGATCCCGCGGCGCCGGCTGGAACGCCGCATGGCGGCGGAGCCCCGGGTGGAGGGCATCGTGGCGGAGACCACGCGGGCGGACCTCCCAAGTAGCCGCGCCACTTCCATGAATATTTCCGAGCCTTTCATCAAGCGCCCGGTGGCCACGTCCCTGCTGATGGCAGGCGTGATCATGATGGGCCTGCTCGGCTATTCGCTGCTGCCGATCTCAGCGCTCCCGGCGGTCGATTTCCCGACCATCCAGGTCGTGGCGCAATATCCCGGCGCGAGCCCGGATGTGATGACCTCGTCCGTCACGACTCCGCTGGAGCGGCAGTTCGGGCAGATCAGCGGGCTGGCGATGATGACTTCGATCAGCTCGTTCGGAAATACGCAGATCACCCTGCAATTCACACTCGAGCGGGACATCGACGCGGCGGCCCAGGACGTGCAGGCGGCGATCAATGCCGCCGGCGGGGTCCTGCCTAAGACGATGCCGAATCCGCCGACCTACTCGAAGGTCAATCCCTCGGATCAACCCATCGTGACCATCGCGCTGACCTCGGACTCGGTCCCGCTGGAAAAGGTGAACGACCTCGCCGACACCCTGCTCGCGCAGAAGCTGAGCGAAGTCACGGGCGTCGGGCTCGTGACGATCGAAGGCAATCAGAAACCGGCCGTGCGCGTCCGGATCAATCCGGCGGCCCTGGCGGGGCTGGGGCTGGGCTTCGAAGACGTGCGCACGGCGTTGACGCAGAACAATCTTAATCAGCCGAAGGGCAGTTTCGACGGGACGCGGCAGGCCTACGCCATCGGGGCGAACGACCAGATCCTGAGCGCGGATGCGTATCGCAGCATCGTCATCGCCTACCGGAACGGCGCGCCCGTGCGGCTGGGCGATCTCGGGCAGGTCATCGACAACGTGGAGAACGTGCGCCTGGCGGCGTGGGTCGGACAAAAGCCGGCGGTGATCCTCGATATCCAACGCCAGCCCGGGGCGAACATCATCGAGACGGCGGACCGGGTAAAAGCCCTTCTGCCGAAGCTCCAGACCGCGCTGCCGCCCTCCGTCACCGCGGTGATCCTGACCGACCGCACGGAAACGATCCGCGCGTCCGTCAAAGACGTGCAATTCACCCTGCTCCTGACGATCGGCCTCGTGGTGATGGTGATCTTCCTCTTCCTGCGGAAATTCTGGGCCACCGTGATCCCGAGCGTGGCGCTGCCGCTGGCGATCATCGGCACCTTCGGCGTGATGAAGGTGGCCGGGTTCAGCCTCGACAACCTCTCGCTCATGGCCCTCACGGTCGCGACCGGCTTCGTGGTGGATGACGCGATCGTGATGATCGAGAACATCGTGCGCTATATCGAAAAGGGATACTCGCCGATGGAAGCCGCGCTCCTGGGGTCCAAGCAGATCGGGTTTACCGTCATCTCGCTGACCGTCTCGCTGATCGCGGTCTTCATCCCGCTGCTTTTCATGACGGGCATCGTGGGCCGCCTCTTCCGGGAGTTTGCGATCACGCTGAGCGTCGCGGTGGCGATGTCGGCGGTGGTGTCGCTGACCCTCACGCCGATGATGTGCGCGCGGATGTTGAAGCGGGAACGCGAGGAGGACCACGGGCGATTCTACGAGATGACTGAGCGCGGGTGGCAAGCCATGCTCAATGCCTATGACTTCGGATTGAAATGGGTGCTCCGGCATCAGTTCTTCACCCTCATGGTCGCGGTGGCGACGCTCGTCGCCACCATCTGGCTCTACATCATCGTGCCCAAGGGCCTGCTGCCGCAGCAGGACACGGGGCTGATCGTGGGCGTGACCGATGCCGCGCAATCCATCTCCTTCAAGGCAATGATGGAGCGCCAGCAGAAGGTGGCGGAGATCGTGCGTCAGGACGCCGATGTGGTGAGCGTTTCATCGTTCGTGGGCGCGGGCGCGGTGAATGCCACCGTGAACACGGGCCGGCTCTATATCGCCTTGAAACCGCGCGACCAGCGGAAGGCCAGCGCGAGCGCGATCATCGATCGCCTGCGCGATGCGGTGCACGACGTGGAGGGAATCTCACTCTTCATGCAGGCCGTGCAGGATGTGCAGATCGACAGCCGGGTGAGCCGCACCCAATACCAATATACGCTCCAGGATGCGGATGAAGCCGAGCTGGCCGAACAGGCGCCGCGCCTTCTGGCAAAGCTGCGCGCGCAGCCGGAATTGGCTGACGTCGCCAGCGATCAGCAATCGGGCGGGCTGGAGCTGAACGTGGAGATCGATCGCGCGAAGGCGACCCGCTACAACGTGACCACGCAGATGATTGACGACACGCTCTACGATGCGTTCGGCCAGCGCCAGGTCTCGATCATCTTCACCCAGCTCAACCAGTACCGGGTGATCCTGGAAGCGCAGCCGCAGTTCCAGCTCACACCGGCGTCGCTGGACCAGATTTACGTGAAATCGTCGACCAACCAGGCGGTGCCGCTGAGCGCCTTCGCCAAGCTCACCACGGTGACCGCGCCGCTCGCCGTGAACCACGAGGGCCAGTTTCCGTCCGTGACGCTCTCCTTCAATCTGACGCCCGGTCGCGCGCTGGGCGATGCGGTGGAGGCGATCCAGCGCGCGCAGCGCGAGATCGCCCTGCCGGATACGGTGGAGACCACTTTCTCGGGGAGCGCCGCGGAGTTTCGTTCGTCGCTCAAGAGTGAGCCGTTCCTCCTGCTGGCCGCCGTCGTGGTCATCTACATTGTCCTTGGGGTTCTCTACGAGAGCTACATTCACCCGATCACGATCCTCTCGAGCCTGCCTTCCGCGGGGGTCGGGGCGCTGCTGGCGCTCATCGTTTGCCGCACGGATATGTCGCTGATCGCGCTGATCGGGATCGTCCTGCTGATCGGCATCGTGAAAAAGAACGCGATCATGATGATCGACTTCGCGCTGGACGCGGAACGCAACGACCGGCTTCCGCCGGAGCAGTCGATCTACCAGGCGTGCCTGCTGCGCTTTCGCCCGATCATGATGACGACCTTCGCGGCGCTTTTCGGGGCGTTGCCGCTGGCGTTGCAAAATGGCACCGGATCGGAGCTGCGCAAGCCGATGGGTATCGCGATCGTGGGCGGACTGCTGCTTTCGCAGTTCATCACGCTTTATACGACGCCAGTCATTTACTTGTATCTCGACCGGCTTGGGAAAGCGGTGCGGCGGTGGCGCGGTGGCGACGCGGAGATTCCACCGCTCGATGAACCATCGACGGGTGGAGAACTGGTTCCCGTGGTGACGCCGACGGTCCAGCCATGAGACGATTATTATGAACGTCTCGGAGCCATTCATCCATCGGCCGGTGGCGACTTCGCTGCTGGCGGCGGGGCTCTTTCTGCTGGGGATTGCGGCTTATCACATGCTGCCGGTGGCGCCCATTCCCCGGATCGATTCCCCCGTGGTCTCGGTCAATGCCACCCTGCCAGGGGCCGACCCGGAAACAGTCGCCTCATCGCTCGCCGCACCACTCGAGAAACGGCTCGGGCAAATCGCCGGGGTGACGGAGATGACCTCGAATAGCACGCTCGGGAGCACGACGATTTCGATTCAATTTGACCTGAACCGCAAAGTCGACGCCGCCGCTCGCGACGTGCAGGCCGCGATCAACGCCGCGGCGAGCGAACTGCCGCTGAATCTCCCGGGGCCGCCGACCTACCGGAAAATCAACCCCGCCGACTCGCCGATCATGGTCCTCGCCATGACGTCCGAAACCCACGCCCCGACGGAGGTCTTCGAGTTTGCCGATGAGATCCTCGGCCAGCGCCTCAGCCAGGTGGAAGGGGTCAGCCAGGTCAATATCAATGGCGCCGAGAAGTCCGCCGTCCGGGTGCAAGTCAATCCCGCGGCGCTCGCCTCCGCGAGCATCAGCCTCGAAGAGGTGCGCAACTTTCTCGCGCAATCGAACCTGGATCTGCCCAAGGGCAGCATCGACGGCGATCAGGCCTCCTATGCAATCACGAGCAACGATCAGATGCGCCACGCGGAGCAATACGCCGACCTCGTGCTGGCGCAAAAGAATGGCACGCCCATCCTCCTCCGATCCCTGGCGACGGTCATCGACGGCGTCGAGAACACGCAACGCGCCGGTTGGGCTGGAACGAAGCCCGCGGTGCTGCTGATTGTCTACAAGCAACCGGGTGCCAACGTCATTGAGACCGTGGAGCGGATCAAGGCGGCGCTCCCGCAGACCGAGAAGTGGCTGCCGCCGAGCGCGAAGGTCCAGATCCTGAGCGACCGGACCAAGACCATTCGCTCCTCGGTGGCGGACGTGCAATTCTCATTGCTCCTGAGCATCGCGCTTGTCGTCATGGTGATCTTCCTTTTTCTGCGCCGGTTCTGGCCCACCTTCATCGCCTGCATCACCGTGCCGCTCGCCATCGCCGGCACCTTCGCGGTCATGTACCTGCTGGACTACAGCATCGACAATCTGTCGCTCATGGCAGTGACGATTTCCGTCGGCTTCGTGGTGGACGATGCGATCGTGGTGATCGAGAACGTTTACCGCTTCCTGGAAGCAGGCGACCCACCGATGCAGGCCGCGCTGAAAGGCGCACGGCAAATCGGGTTTACGGTCATTTCGATGAGCCTGTCGCTCGTGGCGGTGTTTATTCCCCTGCTCTTCATGAGCGGCTTGATCGGCCGGCTTTTCCATGAATTTGCCGTCACGCTCAGTGCGGCCATCCTCGTCTCGGGGGTCATCTCGCTCACCCTCACCCCGATGATGTGCTCGCGATTCTTAAAGCCCGAAGCGGCGCAGCCTCCGGCTAGCTTCATCGTCCGGCTTTGCGAACGCGCATTTGAGTGGATGCTCGGACACTATAGCGCCGCGCTGCGTGGGGTGCTGCGCCATCAGTATTTCATGCTCGGCGTCGCGGTGCTCGTTCTCGGCGCCACCATCTGGATTTACACCGTGATACCCAAGGGCATGTTCCCACAACAGGACACCGGCATGCTGAGCGGGTCGACCGAGGGTTCCCAGGATCTTTCATTCGCGGCCATGGTGAAGTTGCAGGACCAGGTCGCGCGCATCGTCCTTGCCGATCCCGCGGTCGCGACGCTGGGCTCGTTCGTCGGCGGCGGATACGGTAGTTCCACGGTGAATACCGGCCGCCTTTTCATCGCGCTGAAGCCACCCGCCGAGCGCAAAGTGAAGGCGGACGAGATCATCGGACGGATTCGCCGCAAGGTCGCGCAGGTCCAGGGAATCAGCCTCATCATCCAGGCCAATCAGGACATCCGCATCGGGGCACGCGCCGCCAAAGCGCAGTACCAGTATTCCCTGCAAAGCGGCAATCTCAGCGAACTGAACGAATGGGCGCCGAAGCTGCTGAGAGAGCTGCGCAAGCTGCCACAACTCAAGGACGTAACCAGCGATCAGCAAACGAGCGGGCTGCAAACCAACGTGGTCATCGACCGCGACGCAGCGGCTCGTCTCGGCGTTTCGCCGGACGCGATCGACAACACGCTCTACGACGCCTTCGGCCAGCGGCAGGTCTCGACGATCTACAAGCGCTACAACCAGCATCACGTCGTTCTGGAAGTCGATCCGCAATACCAACGGCAACCTGCATCCTTAAACCGGATTTTTGTCAAATCGACCACCGGAGCCATGGTCCCATTGAGCAGCGTGGCGAGTTTTACGACAACCAACACGTCCCTCTCGGTGAACCACCAGAGTCAGTTTCCGTCGGTCACCATCTCGTTCAACTTGACGCCCGGGGTCGCCCTTGGACCGGCCCTGGAGGCGATCCAAAACACAAAGCGGGACCTGCGAGTGCCGAGCGACATCATCGCCGCCCCCCAGGGGACCGCGCAGGTCTTCCAGGCTTCGCTGACATCGATGCCGATGCTGATCGCCGCCGCGCTGGTCGTCGTGTATATCGTGCTCGGCATCCTTTACGAGAGCCTCATCCATCCGCTGACCATCCTCTCCACCCTGCCGAGCGCGGGCCTCGGCGCGTTGCTCGCGCTGATGGTCTGGGGCTATGACTTGTCGCTGATTTCTTTCATCGGTATCATCCTGCTCATGGGAATTGTGAAGAAAAACGCGATCCTGATGATCGACTTCGCGATCGAAGCGGAGCGCATCGATAAACTGTCGCCGAGAGAGGCGATCTACGAGGCCTGCGTCGTGCGCTTCCGGCCCATCATGATGACCACCCTGGCCGCGATGTTCGGCGCCGTGCCGCTCGCGGTGGGCATGGGCATCGGCTCCGAGTTGCGCCAACCGCTCGGCGTCGCCGTGGTCGGCGGGCTCCTCGTCTCGCAAGTGCTCACGCTCTTCACCACGCCGGTCATCTACCTCGCGATCGAACAGGCGCGGTTGTGGGTTCACCGCACCTTTGCGGGCCGGCGCCAACCCACCGGTCCGACCGTTCCGGCGACGTGAGCGGGGCCCGGAGTTCAGGCAGTTCAGCGGGCGAAAATCCGGTGGCCGTGGCAGTCGCGGCGGACGACGTCGCCTGCGCCTCACTCGAACCGGCATCCCGTGCACGAGCCTCCATCGGACCAGGCGCGACCTACCTCCCATGGCTGGTCGCCGTCGGGTTCTTCATGGAGAATCTCGACACGACGATCTTGAACACGGCGGTGCCGACCATGGCCCTGGATTTGCAGGTGCTGCCCTTGAGCCTCAAGGCCGTCGTGACCAGCTATACCTTGAGCCTGGCGGTCTTCATCCCCATCAGCGGCTGGCTCGCCGATCGCTTCGGCACGCAACGCATCTTCGCGCTGGCGATCACCCTTTTTTCGCTGGGTTCGTTGTTTTGCGGCCTTTCTTTCAACGTCACAGCGCTGGTCGGCGCCCGCATTCTCCAGGGTATCGGCGGGGCCATGATGACGCCGGTGGGACGACTGGCCCTCGTGCGGACGTTTCCCCGTTCGCAATTGCTCTCGGTGATGAACTACGTCCTGATCCCGGCGCTGATCGGACCGCTCGTCGGCCCCTTCCTCGGGGGCGTGATCGTGCATTGGCTGCATTGGCGGGTCATTTTTCTGATCAACCTGCCGTTCGGCTTGCTGGGGCTCTGGATGGTGCGGCGGCACATGCCGAACTTTATCGATGAAGCAGCGCCGCCATTGGATCGTGTCGGCTTCGTGCTCTTCGGCAGCGGTGTCGCGCTGCTCTCCTACGTCCTCGAAGTCTTCGGCGAGCACAGCCTCCCCGCGGAAACTGTCGGCTGGCTGGCCGCGCTGTCGCTCCTTCTCCTGACGACCTACGGCTGGCATACCCGCCAAACGGCCGCGCCGATGCTCGCGCTCAGTCTTTTTCGCATCCGGACCTTCCGGGTCGCCGTTGTCGGTGGATTCATCACGCGGCTCGGAATCGGCGCGATGCCGTTTCTCCTGCCCCTGCTCTACCAGATCGGCCTGGGCTATCCCCCATGGGCGGCTGGCTTGCTCACGATGCCGCAGGCCATTGCCGCGATCGGATTGAAGGTGCTCGGGCGGCCGGTCCTCGCGCGCTTTGGATTTCGGAATGTGCTGGTCGTGAATACCGTGCTCGTTGGCGTGACGATGTTTGGATTTCGCTTCATCGAACCTGCCACGTCCGTGTGGGTCATTCTGCTTCTGAGCCTCACGCAAGGCTGCTTTTCGTCGCTGCAATTCACGAGCCTGAACACGCTGGTCTACGCGGACGTCGCTGACCGCGAAGCGAGCCAGGCCAGCAGCATCGCCAGCACCGCCCAGCAGATGGCCTTGAGCTTCGGCGTCGCGTTTGGGGCCTTCCTCGCCACGTGGTTCCTCGGTCACGTGAATCAAACCGTCGCGGCGCAAGCCGTCCCGGCGCTGCATCGCGTGTTTCTGATCCTGGGGAGCGTGACGATCCTATCTTCGGGCACATTTTGGACCCTCCGCGCCGCGGATGGGGACAATGTGAGCAATCGCGGAGCGAAGACCCAAGCCTGATCGGTGGCAACACTCTATGAAAACTCAAATCCTCGGAAACTCGGATCTCAACATCACGCCCATTGGCTTCGGAGCCTGGGCGATCGGCGGCGACTGGAAGTTCGGCTGGGGCGCGCAAGACGACACCGATTCTGTCGCGGCCATTCACCGGGCGCTCGAACTCGGCATCAACTGGATCGACACCGCCGCGGTTTACGGCCTCGGCCACTCCGAGGAAGTCGTGGCCCGGGCGCTGGCCGGGTGGCCGCATCAGCGCCCGTACGTCTTTACCAAGTGCGGCATGGTCTGGAACGAGAAGAAGGAGATTGAGTATTCGCTGCGGGCAGCCTCGATCCGGCGCGAAGTGGAAAACAGCCTGCGCCGGCTGCGGGTCGAGGCGATCGACCTCTACCAGATTCACTGGCCCACGGACGATCTCGCCGAGACGGAGGAAGGCTGGGCGACCCTGGCGGCCTTGAAAAAGGAAGGCAAGCTGCGCTGGATCGGAGCATCCAATTTTTCCGTCGCGGAGCTCCAGGCGGCCCAGCGGATTGCGCCCGTCACGTCGCTGCAACCGCCCTACTCACTCATCCGTCGCGCCATCGAGGACGAACTGCTTCCCTTCTGCCGCCAGGAAGAGATCGGGGTCATCGTCTATTCACCCATGGCGTCGGGATTGCTGAGCGGCGCGATGACCCGCGAGCGCATCCGGGCTCTGCCCCCGGAAGACTGGCGCACACGGAATCCGGAGTTTCAGGAACCCAAACTCGCGGGCAATCTCGCGCTCGTAGAACGCCTCGACGCCGTCGGCGCGCGCCACGGACGAAGCGCCAGCGAGGTGGCCATCGCCTGGACGCTGCATCAACCGGCCGTCACCGGGGCCATCGTCGGCGCGCGGAATCCGGACCAACTCAAAGGCATCATCGGCGCGGCGGATTTTCGCCTCGACGGGGAAGAGATCGCGGCCATCGAAGGCGATGTCATGAAGACGGCATCGTGATCAGGCAGCCGGTGGCGGCATTGGCGCTGGACTTATCGACCCCGGGACGGTGACATCGCGGGCCTTTAAGGCCATGCACTTCCGAGACCTGACCGAAGCTCAGATCCTGGCACTCGCCGTCACCGCCGAGGAAGAGGACGCCCGCATCTATCGCGACTTTGCGGAGGCGCTGCGCGCCGACTTCCCAGCCACGGCGGAACTTTTCACGAAGATGGCCGCGGAAGAGGACGGACACCGGCACCGGTTGATCGAGGGGTATCGCCAACGATTCGGCGAACATATCCCGCTGATCCGGCGGCAGGACGTGAAAGGCTTCAGCATGCGGCGGCCTTCGTGGTTCACCGCGACGCTGGCGCCGGGGCGCGCCCGCGAGGAAGCGGCCCTCATGGAAATCGAGGCGCGTCGCTTTTACGAAGAGGCCGCCCAGCGGACAACGGATGCCGGCATCCGCCAGCTCCTCGATGATCTTGCCCAGGAAGAGGGGCGCCACGAGGCCACCGCCGAGGAAATCACGGATGCGCAGGCTTCGTCGGGGGAATTGAGCGTCGAGCACGACGCGGCCCGCCGGCTGTTTGTCCTGCGTTTCATCCAGCCCGGCCTCGCCGGCCTGATGGATGGCTCGGTATCGACGCTGGCGCCGTTGTTCGCCGCCGCCTTCGCCACGATGAATACGGTGGCGACCTTCAAGGTCGGGCTGGCGGCCTCCGTCGGCGCGGGCATCAGCATGGGCTTTGCCGAAGCCTTATCCGACGACGGCAAACTCAGCGGACGCGGCGCGCCGTGGACACGTGGCGCCGTGTGCGGAGTCATGACAGCGCTCGGCGGGCTGGGGCATACGATGCCGTATCTGATCGGCAATTTTCACCTGGCGACGACCATCGCCCTCCTGGTGGTGGCCGTGGAATTGGCGGTGATCGCGTGGATCCGCAAACGCTACATGGACACGCCATTGCTCTCGGCGGTCTTCCAGGTCGTTGTGGGCGGGGTGCTCGTCTTTTTGGCGGGATGGCTGATTGGGGCGGGCTGAAAATCTTCAAAGCGCTTCGCACGCGACGCACTTTCTGCGATGGATATTGCATGAAGGAGATCATCGTTTGAAACCGCTCGCCCCCCTTTTCCTCTGCCTCGTCGCGGCCCTGGCGCACGCGGAGCCGAAGATCATCAAGGATCTTGAATTCGCGCACGTCGGGGATGTGACGCTGAAGCTCGACCTGCATCTCCCGGAAAAGCCCACGCCGCCGCTCATCGTCTATGTCCACGGAGGGGCGTGGCGCGCGGGCTCGAAGAACGACATGCCGCTCAAGAGCTTGCTGGCCAAAGGGTTCGCGGTCGCGAGCGTGGACTACCGGCTCTCGACCGTCGCTCCCTTTCCCGCGCAGGCGCACGACATCAAGGCGGCCATCCGCTTCCTGCGCGCGCGTGGCGCGGAACTCGGCTGCGACGCTTCGCGCATTGTAATCGCCGGAAGCTCCGCCGGCGGGCACCTGGCGGCGCTCGTCGGAGTGACCAATGGGAACGCGGAACTCGAGGGCTCGGAGGGAGACTTCCTCAAGGAATCATCCGCCGTGCAAGGAATCATCAGCCTGTACGGCGCGTCGAATCTTGCGACCATCCTGGCACAGAGCACGCCCCACGGTCTCAGCGTACGGGTGCCGGCCTTGCAACTCCTGCTCGGCGGCCAGCCCGGCGAGAAGCCGGAACTGACGCGGCTGGCCAGCCCGGTCGCGCACGTCGATGCGCACGATCCTCCCCTCCTGCTGATTCACGGCGACGCCGATCCGCAGATGCCACCCGAGCAATCGCAGGAACTGAAGCGGGCCTACGAAGCGGCGGGCTGCCGTGTGCAACTCGAGGTGATCCCGGGCGGGAAGCATGGGGGACCGGAATTCTACGACGCAACGAGGAGCGAATTAATGGTGCAGTTCCTGACGAGCATCATCCAGCGGCCCTAGACCTCCCTCAGCAGGATCAGCAATCCGATTGCGGCGGAAATGGCCAGGGCCGCCGCGACGACTTGATTGACGCGAATCTTCCCAGCCACCAGATCGGGCTTTTCGCGCAGAGGCTCGAGCCAGAAACGGCCAAGGCCGTACCAGGCCACGACTCCGAGCGCATAGGCGCCGTGCGCCAGCGAGCGCGGCCACATGGCGAGGAAGCCGATCCAACCCAAGACCCACCACCCCATCTCCAGGAACTGCACGGGGATGCGGCGCTTGCGGACGCCGCGCGTGTCGTGCAGGCGCATGCCCAGCCGGCTCGTGGTTTCGCGCCCGCAGCAGCAGCCGTTGAACACACAGCCGAGGCGCACCCAAAATCCGCCGAAGAGGACGCCCGCACTCATGAAGTCCCACAAGACCGCGGGAGAAATATGCAGCAGCACCGCCAGCAACCACGAACCGAGCACGAGCGGCGGCAGACCACCGAAGACGCTCCATCCGCCGCGGCGCGAATCCCAAACCGACGCCCACGATTTCTGTCGCAGGTAGACCGGCGCAAAGACCAGGAGATGATAGATGCGCGCGCCAAAAAGGGCGCCGACGGCACACACCAGGCATCCCAAGCCGACGGACAAAGGCGACAAGCCGGATCGCTCGGCGAAGGCCGAGATAACCAGGATCGCTCCGTAGAGTCCGACGCACAGGAAGACTTTGTAGGAATTCACCCAGTGACCGGCGATTCTGAAATACTGCGGGTAACCGACGCCGCGGTCCGGGTTCGCCGAGGAGGAGTCCAGGATTAAAGAATCAGCCACGCTAAATGACCTCGATTTTTTCGATGAGATAGACCGTGTCCGGCACCGTCTCATAGGCGCCATCCGATCGATTCGGGATTCCCGCCTCCCCAGGTTGCGTGGCCAGGGTGTAGGCCTCCGCGCCGGACAGCGCCGTCTTGGGCACCTGCCCGGAGCTGATCGTTGGGTCGGTTTCGACGTTGATGTCGAAAGCGATGAGGATGTCCTGGGTGCGATTCAAGGGGAAGGCAACGAAGCCCAGTGCTTGAGACGTGTTGGCCGCGAGCTTGACGTTGGTCTTCACGACTACGGGAGCGGCGGCTGAATCCCAGCGGTCCCCAACCGTCGCCGGTTGGGAAATCGTCACCTTATCGAGAATGAGATTTCCCGTGGCCGGACCGCGGACGGTGATCCTCACTTGCGAACCGCTGTTCTTCAGGTTCGCCGCGTTGATCCGCTGCACGATCGTGGTTCCGTCCAGGCCCGGTTCCTCGGCCGTCATCGCCACCTTGAAGGCAAGGGGTTGGGCGGTGACGGGCGCGGAAGGAGTGGAGGGGATCGGCATCAGGACATCGTTCCTGAACCCCGGAACCGTTACTGTGATCGTAAACGTGTGCGCGGTCCCTTCGACCACCGAGCGAGTCGTGGATTGCGGATTCGCCGCGGCCAACGCCCCTCCCCCATCCACAAAACCGCCATCCGATACATTCACGTCGTGAATCGCGAACAGGTTGGCCGTGGATGAGTGATTGGTGAACGCTATATTCATCTCGTTGGTTCCCGTCGGCGTGGCGATCACCCCTGACGGCGCGGCGGGAAATGTGGTGGCTTTCCTGGCCGGCGACGGGTCGGAGGTGTCCGTGGGTCCAGTGCCGCGAGTTGCCGAAACCGTGTAGGAAAAGGTCGAGCCTTCGGGCAGGTTTTGATCCGTCGTCATGAAAGTTCCCATCACGGAAAACGGCGGTCCTCCGGGCGTCCGTTGAACCAGGAAGGTACTACAGTCGGGCGCGTTATTCTGCCACGAGATCGAGATCTTGCTTTCACTGATGCCCTCGACATTCAAACCGGACGGCGCCGCGGGTTTTGACGGGGGACTGTCTGGCCCCGGGTCGTCGATTCCCGCGAGCTGCGCGCAGCCGGCAAATCCAAACATCAACACGACAGGTACGAGCACCGCCGGGACCAACAAGAGAAGAGTGAGCCACTGCATAAGATGGGCAGTTCAGTCGTCGATCCGCGTCATGCTGACGTCGCCTTCTCACCACCATCCGCCGCGTGGTGAACGTGGGTCATGCCAAACTGCGTGCGGTCAACGATCCCCATGGCATTGATCGAAACGGTCGTCGGCCAGCAATGGATGCCGTAACGCTGGGCGATGCGCTGCTCGGGATCGTAAACGAGCGGCAGCGTGAGCTTCTCCCTGTGGCGCACTTCGTCGATGACACGGCGCTCTTCGCCGCCATTGACGGCAATAATCACCGGTGGTGACTTTGCATCCTTCCGGCTGTGCAATTGCTGCAAACGGCGCAGTTCCTTGAGGCAGGGCGCCGACCAGGATTGCCAGAAAAGGAGCAGGACGGGCTGCCCGCGCAAACGGCGCAGGGCGATGGTTTCCCCCTCTTCCAATGCAAATACCGCATCGTGCGCGGGGTCCCCGGGACGAACGGTGAGTTGCAGCAGTCTCGGCTGCGGCGCGACAGAGGGCAGCAGGTGCTGATTGAGCGCCGAGGTCAATGCCTCGACCTCGATCGCGTGCTCCTGTTTCCAGACGAATTCGCCCCGCGCATTGATGAGATAGGTGGACGGGGTGTGCTTCACCCCAAAGGCCCGTGACCATCCGCCGCCATAATCTTCCGTGATGACCAATTGCGTCACCCGATGCGCCTCGTGGTTTCTTAATTCGGCGACCGCTCCCCGTTGCTGCTGCAGCACGCCAAGCCTGGCGTTGATCTCCTCCGTCCGGTGCTGAAAGGTTCCGGAAGGGAAGACCATAAAGACGGCCAACGGCGCGTCCTGGCGCCGCATCTGGCCGAGCGCCAGGCTCATCGCTTGCAAAGGCTGTGCTGCGCGGGGGTCGGCGAAGTGGACGAGCGAATTGGTGGTGAGCCCGCTTCCGGCGGGGAGGTCCGCGAGGAGATTGACATGCGCACTGATCGCATCCTCGATCGGCCCTTCCACCGGTCCCGGGTCGACCAGCCAAAACG
Source organism: Chthoniobacterales bacterium (assembly GCA_038228205.1). GTDB lineage: Bacteria > Verrucomicrobiota > Verrucomicrobiia > Chthoniobacterales > Chthoniobacteraceae > Chthoniobacter. Next base: position 57,564 of record JBBRPL010000002.1, on the reverse strand, counting down.
GTGCCATCAGCTTCGCCATCCAGGGCGGGATCACGAGGATCGGTTCGTGCTCGCTGGCATAGCAAGTCCAACCGCCAGAAACAGGAATCACGAAACCGTCGGGAGTGGTCTGGTTGCCGTCGATCGCCAGGCACAGTCCGCTCGCCCAGCTTGGATTGTCCTTGATCGCCGCCGGTTTTGGAAAAATGAAGCGATCCGGCTGCACGGAGGACTTCGTCTTGGCAAACCACGGAATCGTGAATGAGATCTTTGTGCCAGGCACCGTGAAAACCGGCGTCTCCACCCACGACCAGGTGAGACTGGTAATCCGTCCGCCGGGAATCCAGGTATAAAGTGCGGTATAGGCTTGGTGGTCGCTGGTCTCACGGACGTCAATGATCGGGTCGAGGCGTCCCTTGGTCGTGATGGACCCATGGACCTTGATGCCGTCAGGGGTCACATCGATGGAAGTATATTTCGCCGATGCGGAATCATCGAAGGATCTCAGCACGTTGTTGAGCTGAGTCCAGGTGTTGGAAAACGTCTGCGTCACGGTAGCCGAGGCGTTGGCGATCGCGCCGTCCCGTGCGGTCCTGACCGCGTGCATGGCATCGGAGTGCTTCATCCACCACGGTTCCGACACGGATGGATCGCCAACCGCGACGAGCGAAACGACCTGGGTCGCGCCGTTCAGCACGAGCGTGATCGATTGCGTGAAGCCGATGGTCCCATCGGGACTGAACTTCGAATCGGTGTGCAGTTGCACGGAACCGGAGACATCGATCTTGCCCGTGCCCCAACTCAAGGGATCGATGAATACCTTCGCCGTGTAATCAACATCGAGGACTCCAGCCAGGGAGACCGTGAAACCCGGCGCCGAGTTCTGGAATGCGGTGATCAACGTCTGGAGCAGCGAGTTGACGAACTCCTTGCTGACCGCAATGGCGAAATCGTTAGTTCCGAGAAAGAAGTTGGTGACGCTATCGAGGGTGGCGGGTGGAGCCGCGCCGGAGAGTTGCATGGGCAACACGATCGCCGCGGCGGAAGCGCTGCCGAGTTCCTTGAATTGAAAGAAGGAAAAATCGTTCGGCAATGCGACTTCGAGCGCCTGGAAGTTACTGCGGACGGCCTTGCGGATTTGCGCGGTGATCGCGTTGTCGCCCGCGGCGGTCATCCCCGTGGATCCCTCGGGAATAAATTGAATGGCCCCATCATCCGTCGGCGCAGGAATTCGGAGGACCTTCTTTCCTGAACTCAACGTGACCGGGGTAATGTGGTAGACAATTTGGACTTCTCCATGAACTGGCGCGGGCAGATCCGGGGTATTCTGGTCGGGAAAGTAATGAGCCCGGACAAAGACATGGACCATCAGATCCATGCCGCGCAGAATGGAAATCGTCGGGTTGGACAACTGGATGTGCGCCGTGCCACCCACGGCGCCCGGGTGTAAAGGATGCGCGAAGGCCGATCCGATCGCCTCGATGATCTGGTGGACGGTTTCCTTGACGCCCGGTGGGGCGCTGGCCAGCACATAGTCGCTGGTGGCCGCCGCGCCACTGGTCCCGTGCACCATCTGCACACCGCCCAGAAATTGGCTGTATTGAGAAATGTTCTTTGCGACAATCTTCGATTGAGCCCCCACGCGCATGATGACGCTGTGCGGAAAGCTCGGGGAGTGGTCCGTGCTGATTCCGTTCTGGTGCAACGTCGACAGCAATCCGTTGACCTGCCGCACGCTGACCTGCAAGACCGCCTCAAAGTCGCCGGTAAGATTGTTAGCCATATTACGTTACTTCGATTTCTTCGATCAGATAGAGATTGTCTGTCTCGATATTGTACGAACCGTCCGCCCGATCCTTCGTGAGAGCCTCCGGCGGGTCGATCAACACCGTGTAGGCTTCCAGGCCCGCTCCCGGCAACGTCGCCATCCGGACCAGATCCGACGCGGGGTTGATGTCGAACGCGATGAGCAGATCCTTGGTGCGATCCAGAGTGTAATTGGCTGGGTCCAAGGTCTTGCGGGTATTGGCCGCAAGGACCACACCGACTTGCACTGTGGTCAGATCGGCGGCGGAATCCCACGGATCGGCAGCCGCGCCGGTCGCCGCCTGGGATATCGCCACATGGTCGATCGTCAGACTGGTTCCGAGCGGGCCACGGAGCGTAATCTTCACTTTTGTCCCCTTGTTGCTCAGGCTGGCTGCCTTGATTCTCTGGACAATCGTAAATCCGGCGAATCCGGACTGATCCGTGGCTAGAGCCGCCTTGAACACCAGTGGCTTTGCCGCGACGGTGGTCGATGGGAGCGATTTGACCTGCTGCTTGGCGGGAGCCGGCATGGCAAGCGGGTCGACGTTTTGAAATGCCTGCACGGAGGCGAAAACAGTGAACTCATGCGCACTCCCCGACGCGACCGGCAAGGGCGCCGTCTGTGGATTGCCTTTGCTGGCCGGCACCGTCGTATCAGCATCACCTCCGCCAGTCGTCGGATGGTCGTGGATGATGAATTGATCGGCACTGGCGGAATTATTGGTCCATGTGAGTTGAATCTTGTTCACTTCCTGCGGAACAGCGCTCACGGCCGATGGTGCGGAGGGGAACGCGGTAGCCTGTTTGGACTTGGACCAATCGGATGCGTCGGCAGGGTTGCCGCCACGAAGGGCCTTGACCTTATAGGTGTAGGTCGTCCCCTCAATCAGGCCCGAGTCCGGAGGGGGCGACGAACTGCTCACCGTAAATTCCGTCGCGCCCGCTCCACCATCGCGATGGACGACGAATGCGGTGGCATCCATTTGGTTGTTCTGCCACGAAAGCGTGATCGCGTGTTCGCCAGTGCCATTGGCATTCAAATCCGACGGAGCCGCGGGAGGACTTGCAGGAGGCGCGGCTTCCTCGGCGGCGGCGGTGAATGGCGTGCACCCGGCAAACCCGAAGAGCAACACCACGGGCACGAGAACCGCCGGCACCAAGACGAGTAGAATAAACCACTGCATACACGGGTAAGTTGATCCGCAGGCTCTCGATCCCGATTTGCGGCGTCAAGATCAAATCCGCCATCTTCGCTTGACGCCGCGCTTGGCCTTTCGCTTTGCTGGCGGGCACGATGGCTACGGCGACTCAATTCCGGTCCGCGCCTGCCCGACTGATGATCGGTTTGGACGTGGGTTCGACGACGGTCAAGGCGGTGGGAGTCGATCCCAACACGAGAGCCATCGTGTGGAGCGACTATCAGCGGCACGAAACGCGCCAGGCGGAAAAGGCCTGTGAGTTGCTGGCGGAGATTGCCGGCGCGTTCCCGGACATCAAGCCATCCGACGTCCGCATCTTTGTCACCGGTTCGGGGGCCAAGCCGCTTGCCGAGCCGCTCGGCGCCCAATTTGTCCAGGAGGTCAATGCCGTCACCCTCGCCGTGGAGTCATTGTATCCTGACGCCGGCAGCGTCATCGAGCTGGGCGGCCAGGACGCCAAGATCATCATCTTCAAAACGAATTCGGAGACCGGGGACAAGCAGCCCATATGCTCGATGAACGACAAGTGCGCGAGCGGAACGGGAGCCACCATCGACAAGTGCATGATCAAGGTGGGCATGCCGCGCGAGAGGCTGGCGTCGTTGCGTTTCGACGCGTCAAAACTTCACAAAGTCGCGACGAAGTGCGGGGTCTTCGCCGAAACCGACGTCGTCAACCTCATCAAGTCCGGCATTCCATCGGAGGAAGTGATCTGTTCACTGGCCGACGCCATCGTCCTGCAAAACCTGTCGGTTCTAACCCGAGGCAATACCCTTCTGCACAAGGTGATCCTCCTGGGCGGCCCGAACACTTATCTCCCGTTCATGCAGGACTGCTGGCGGATGCGCATCCCGGAAGTCTGGAAGCAACGCGGGCACGCGTATCCCGAGGGAATGCCTCCGGAAACATTGATCATCGTCCCGGACAATTCCCAATACTACGCAGCGTATGGAGCAGTCCTTTACGGCCTGGAACTTCCACCGGAATCGGGAATCTATTTGGGTGTGGAAAACCTCCGATCCCATGTGCGGGAGCAAATGTCGGGAAGCGGCCTGCGCAAGGGCGGCCCGCCCCTGATCCGCCATTCCCAGGAGGCTGAAACCCTGCGCCGTACCTACTCGGTCCCGAAGTTTGAGCCGGCCTGTTTTTCACCGGGCACGACTGTGCGAGGGGTCATCGGGCTCGACGGCGGCTCGACATCCTCGAAGGCCGTCCTCGTGGGCGAGGAGGGCGTGGTGCTGGCGAAAGCCTACCGCCTCTCCAAGGGGAATCCGATTCAGGATATGAAGGACCTGCTGCACGACCTGAACGGACAGGTGACAGGCCAGGCGGCCCGTCTCGAAATCCTGGGATTCGGTGCGACTGGCTACGCCGCCGACGTGCTGGAGGGGGTCGTCGGAGCGGACGTCAATATCGTGGAAACCGTGGCGCACATGATGAGCGCGAAGCATTTCTTCGGCGACGTGGACGTGATCTGCGATGTCGGCGGGCAGGACATCAAGGTGCTCATGATGCAGAATGGCGACATCAAGGACTTCCGGTTGTCGAACCAATGTTCCGCCGGCAACGGGATGTTGCTACAGGCGATGGCGGATCAGTTTGGGGTCAAGCTGACGGACTACGCGGATACGGCCATGGACGCCCGCGTGACGCCCATCTTCAGCTACGGGTGCGCAGTTTTTCTCGATAGCGACCGGGTGAATTTTCAGAAGGAGGGGTACTCGAAGGAGGAACTGCTAGCGGGCCTCGCCCTGGTCCTGCCCAAGAACATCTGGCAGTACGTGGTCCAGATTCCGCGCCTCGCGGCGCTGGGGACCCGCTTCGTTTTACAGGGGGGCACCCAATATAATCTCGCGGCGGTATTAGCCCAGGTGGATTATCTCCGCCAGCGAGTGCCCAACGCGGAAATCTTTGTCCACCCGCACTGCGGAGAGGCGGGCGCCATCGGCGCGGCCATCGAGACATTGCGAATCGTGCAGCGGCGCGGCAGTTCCACATTCATCGGTCTCGACGAGGCCGTGGGGGTCGACTACCAGACGCGCAACGACGAGTCCACGCGCTGCGGATTCTGTCGCAACCACTGCGCGCGGACATTCGTCGACGCGGTCGCCCCGAAAGGAACGGCCAGCCGCTACATTTCCGGATTCTCGTGCGAGAAGGGAACGGTGGAGTCCAGGGATGCGATGCTAGCCCTGGTGAAGAAGAGGAACCAGTTGAAGGAAGATTATGTGAACCTGGTCGAGTACGAATCCCGTCTCGTTTTCCAATCCTTCTACAAACCGGAGCCGCTTCCGGAGCCAGGATCCATGCTCGACGGGATCGAGGTGCGGCGCTCGTGGCTGGGACGCCCGCAGCGGCACAAGGTCCGGCGGCCGTTTCAGCGTTCCGATGCCGCAGCCAGGCAACGGCGGGAGGGATTACGGATCGGGATTCCCCGCGTCTTGAACCTCTACGCGGCCGCGCCGTTGTTCAGGACCTATTTCGAGGCCCTGGGCATCCCTTCGCAGAATGTTTGCTTTTCGCCGGCGACGTCGGAGGAAATGTATCAGGAAGGAGCCAGGTATGGGTCCGTCGATCCCTGCTATCCATCGAAGGTAGTCCAGGCGCACTTGCATCACCTGCTCTTCAAGACGCATCAGTCACCGGAGAAGCCCCTGCACTACATCTTCTTTCCGAGCATCACGCACATGCCGACCTTCGTCGCGCCGGTGATGGATTCGGCATCCTGCCCGATCGTCGCGGGGACCCCCAATGTGATGAAGGCGGCGTTTACCAAGGAAATGAATTTTTTCCGGGAGCGAGCAATCGAGTACGTGGACCACGCCGTGACCCTCGAGGAGCCATTTTACTTCAAGCGCCAGATGTTTGAGATCTGGGGCGAGAGACTGGGGATCACGGAAGACGAGAACGATTTCGCGGTGGATGAAGGGTGGAAGGCATTGGGCCGCTGCGATGCGGATCTGGAAAGCCGGGGAATGGAAACGCTGGAACGCGTGGAAGCGGAAAACAAGGTGGCGCTTCTGATGCTGGGCCGGCCGTATCATGCCGACCCAGGCCTGAATCACGGGCTGCTCGAGGAATTTCAGGCACTCGGTTATCCGATTCTGTCGATCCGTTCGATCCCGAAGGATCCCGGATGGCTGGCGCGATGGTTCAAGGATGACATGGATTCGGGAAAGATCGATGGACCCCTCGATATCCGGGACGTGTGGCCAGAGAACTACTCGACGAACAGCGTGCAGAAAGTCTGGGCGGCAAAGTTTGCCGCGCGGCATCCCAACGTGGCGGTCCTGGATCTCTCCAGTTTCAAGTGCGGACACGATGCGCCGACCTACGGCTTGATCAACGACATCATCAGCGCGAGCAAGACTCCTTATCTGGCGATGCACGATCTGGACGCCAACAAGCCGGCGGGCTCGCAAAAGATCCGGGTGCGGACTTACGCCTACACGCTGCAGCGATACCAGGAGATGCTGGAAGACCAAGCCTCGCGGAGATCTGAGTTGGAACGGAATGTCGCGAAGCGTCGCACTGCATTGCTGGCCGCGCGACGGAGGGCGATGAAGGGAACTCCGGAAGTGGGCATGACGGAGATGGAGAAGGCTTATCAGGCCTATATTGAAGAAGAGGAATCTGTTTTCGGGATTCACACTTCCGACCTGGAGAGAATGTATCCTTCAGAGCCTCCGCGATTCGATGTGACGGCGGATATCGCGCCGTTGCCGGCTGAGACATTTCCGTTGCCGGGATGGCCGGGGGACAAGACTGCAGGCGGGTGCGCCGGTTGCGGGTCCGGATGTTCCCGCAAAGCCGGTTCCGAACTGAGCGCATGCGCTACAGATTAATATGAAGCAGGCGCCTTCCACATTTGAAGAGATCGAGGCTGAACTAAAGACATTCGAAGCCGCCGAAAGAAAGCGGCTGGGATTGGAAGCCGAACCGATCCGGCACTGGCATGATCCCAATCCTCGGGAATTCACGCGTCAGCAGCGGGCCGAGACGACGATCCTCATCGGGGGACTGACCATCGCCCAGGATACCCTCTTGCAAGCGGCGTTGGAGGCGCTCGGTTATCGGATCGAAGTTCTCCCCTGCCCCGATGTCGCGGCACTGCACCTGGGTAAGGAATTCGGCAATCGCGGGCAATGCAACCCGACTTATTTTACGGTGGGGAACCTGATCAAGCGGTTGGTGACTCTCCGGGACGTGGAGCAAATCCCGGTGGCGGAAATCGTTCGCCGCTATGTCTTCCTCACGGCCGGGGCTTGCGGGCCATGCCGCTTCGGCACTTACGCCACCGAGTATCGCAAGGCGCTTCGCGACGCGGGCTTTGAAGGCTTCCGAGTGCTGCTCTTCCAGCAACAAGGCGGGTTCAAGCAGGCGACGGGACCGGACGTTGGGCTGGAAATGGTCCCGCGCTTTTTCGTGCAAGTCGTCAAAGCCCTCGTGGCGGGCGACGTGCTCAATGCGCTTGGATATCGCATCCGGCCTTACGAGGTACGCGCGGGCGACACGGATCGCGTGATCGAGCGCTCCAAACAGATCCTTTGCGACGCCTTTCGCCAGCGGCGTTCCATCGCCGTCGCCTTACGCCGCTGCCGCAAAGAATTCCTCGGCATCGAAGTCAACCGACTCCAACCAAAACCGAAAGTGATGATCATCGGGGAGTTCTGGGCGATGACCACCGAGGGCGATGGGAACTATGGATTGCAGAGGTTTCTCGAGGCGGAAGGCGCGGAAGTGGATGTTCAGATGGTCACCGCCTGGCTGCTCTACATGCTGTGGCAGAACGGACGAGATACCCGGCGGCGGCTCGGTCTGCGAGGGGAGGACGAGGTGGGCAAGGGCCTGGCAGGGCGCGATGGCCCGCGTCTCCCTGCGCAAACTCTGGGTCGCCGAACGGCTGCTGCGTGCGATCTTCCACACGTTTGCGCACTGTCTCGGACTGGAGCGTGCACACCTGCCTGACATGGACGAGATCGCCGCGCTCGCCCAGCCTTACTACGACGCGGAGTTGCGGGGCGGCGAGGGCCACATGGAAGTCGGCAAACTGATCGAAGTCGTCCAAAAGAAGAAAGCCCACATGGTAATCTCGGTGAAACCCTTTGGCTGCATGCCCAGTTCGGGCGTGTCGGACGGGATTCAATCCGCAGTGCTCAATCGACTGCCGGAGGCGATCTTCTGCCCGGTGGAGACCACCGGCGATGGAGCGGTGAATTTTCAGAGTCGGGTGCTGATGTATCTGTTTCGCGCGCGACGCAAGGCGAGGGAGGAGTTTGAGGGAGCCCTGCACAGCCGGGGGATGGATGTGGGCGGCGCGGCGCAGCGCTTAACCCGGCGGCAACGACGTGCCGTACATTACCCGAAACATTTGTTGGCTGGGACTGCGGCCAATGTGGTGTTAGGATGACAGGCCTCGGAGTGCGCCTAACATCGCAATGACGATCCCGATGCCGCCGATAGTGATGGCAACGTCGGCGAAGTTAAAGGCGGGCCAGAAGCGCAGGCAGATATAGTCAGTGACTCCACCACGGACCGAAGTTTCCACGGCATGGCTCAGCGAACCGCCGAGGAGCAGCCCGACAAACCACGCAGAGGTTGTCAGATGGAAGGTGACCGCGATCAGCATCGCGGCGGCAAAGGCCCACAGGACCCATAGCACCCACTGATTCGGTGTGCCCCACGGACGGGCGAGCCAGACCCGCGTCTGCATGATTCGCAGGCAGCCCAGCGAACCCAGCCGCACCGTTCCCGTCGCAAGATGCTGCCGCAATATCCGTTTCAAAGATTGATCGGCGATCGGAACCAGGAGCAATCCCGAGGCCAGCGCGATCAGCTCCATCGCTTCAAACTGCTTTCTCCTTTTCCGGCGCGGGCGGCTTCGCGGACGCCGGCATGAAGCCAAATTGGACATGATCGACGAGACCGTCGGCATTGAGCGACATTGTGGTCGGCCAGCAGCGTACGCCGTACATTCTCCCGATGCGCTGTTCGGCGTCGTGGACGAGCGGGAAGGTCAGTCCCAACTGCTTGCGCGTGTCCTCGATCCCCTGGCGGTCTTTGCCACCGTGGAAGGCGATGACGACGGGACCGTGCTCCCCTCCCCGCGCGTGCAATTGCTGCAATCGCTGGAGCTCCTTCAGGCAGGGCGCGGACCATGATTGCCAAAAGTTCAGCAGGACCTGCCGCCCCCGCATGCGGTGCAGCGCGAAGGGATGCGCCTGGTCGTCTTCGAATGTGACATCCGGGGCGCACTCTCCCGGCGAGACGGCCAGGCGGAGGCCTTTGAAGCGCGGGGCCGGAGCGGGCAGGAGGTCCTTGTCCAAGGCGTTGGCCAATACCCCGGCGCCCGGATTGTTCTCGTACTTCCACACAAACTTGCCCCGCGCATCGATGAGACAGGTCGAGGGGAATTTCACGACGGCGAAGGTGCGCGTCCATCCGCATTGATTGTCTTCCGTAAGCCAGAGGCGCGCGGGAAAGCGCTTCTCGAATGAATGGAACCTGCCCTCGATTTCGCGTCGACGGCCATCAAACGTCCCCGCCGGCAAAACGACGATCACCACCAACGAGTAGCTCTTGCGCCGCATGTGTTCCAAACCGCGGATCAATACATCCAGCGGTTGGTCGGCTTGCCAATCCGGAAAATAGATGAGCGTGTTGTGCGTCAGGTCGCTCGTCCGCGGCGTCTCCGCCTGGACACTAATGTGCGCGGCGATACTCTCCCGCAGCACGGCACCCTCACTCATGTCTGGAAACCACGCGGGGACGGTGACGGGCTCCCACCAGGACGGGACTTCCATGACCTGGCCATAGTCGGGAAGATGGCAGGCCGCGCCGCCGGCGACATTCACCACCGAGCCGTTCGCCAGGGTTTGCGTGCCTTCGATGCGCAGACAAATGCGGCTCAACTCCGTGACTCCGGAAGGCTTCGGGAAGACGAAGCGATGTTCTTCCGTCGCCGATTTGACGACACCTGAAAATATGGAAGTCGCGGCCCCGGCATACTCGACCCACGACCAGATCATGCGGTCGATGCGGCCGCCGGGGATCCAGGTATTCAAGGCCGTGAACGCCTGGCCCTGCTCGGTCTCGCGAATGTCCATGATGGGGCCGAGGCGTCTGGCGCCGGTGATATCGCCGCGAAGGATCACGCCATCGGGCGTTACGGCCACCGCTCCCGAGGCGTTGGCATTGGATTGCTCCGAAGTTCCCAGGCGGAAGCTGACCGAGGCGGATGGATCAAAGGAATGCAATCCCGTGGCGAGACGATTCTTCGCATCGCTGAGTTGCTGGTTCAGCGCGGAGACCGCGGGCGGAAGCGCTTGATCGCGCGCGGCAATCGCGGCGAGCCTGACCCGATCGACCGCGGCGCCGGGCAGGCCAGAGATCGTGAGGTCCTCGTCGCGCGCGGGCAGGAACAGGGTATCGAGAAAGAGCACGAGGGTGAACCGCTGCGTGACGACGATGTTATCGTAACTCGGCGCGAGGGGGTAAGTGGTCGTGGCTTTTCCTTTGATGATCAGATCGATCGAACCATTGTTGAACTGCAAGTCCACACTCGTGACGACGAAATGATAGGTCGGATGGAAAAAATGAAGGACCGTGACGACGAAGTCCTGTTTGAACTGGAGCAGGCTGTTGATCGTCGGTTGAAAGACGCTTTTCAGGAACTCCTTACTCACGGCCACGGCGAACCCGCTGGAGCCGATGAACAGGGTGTTCACGCTCTGGACGTTGCCGGTGGGCAGACTGGTGTTCGACAGGTTCAGCGGCAAGGCGAGGGCCTGACCCGTTCCAGTGCCGAGGCCCTTGAAAGCCGAGAACGGAAATCCCGAGGGCAGGTCCACAGGTAACACGGAAATGTTCTGCCGCACCGCGTTGCGCACTTGCGCGGCAATGCGGTCGGTGTCCGCCGGGCTCAGGCCCGCGCCCGGGTTCGGAATGAACTGAATCTTGCTGTCCTGGGAGGAAGGCTGAATCAGGAGGCGGCTGCCGAGGTGCAGAATTTCAAAGGTAATCTGCGCCTCGCCGTGCACAGGTTCGGGCATCGCGGCTGTGCCCGCATCGGGATAGTAACGAGCCCGAATCTGCACGTGGACCATCACCTCGGAGGACGAACCTGCCGGCAAACTGAGTGTGGCTGAAGCCAACTGCAGTTTTACCGTGCCCCGCACAGTTTCAGGCGGCGGCGGCTCCTCAGGGACGCGGCCAAATTGGGAAAACTCGTGTTCGATCCTCCGAGCGGCGCCCGGCGGGACGGCTCCCACCAATTGCCCCCGGAGGTGGTCCAGGCTGGCTGACGCCTCGATCGTGCCCAACTCCCGGAGCCAGTCACCAAAGGCTCCAAAGTCACCCGGGAAGCGCCGGTGATCCCCGACGCGCAGGCTCGCGCTGTGCAGCAGCTTCATGGCCGCATCGTCTTGCACGCCGTTCTGATGCAAGGTGGCGAGCAGTCCGTCGATTTGACGAATGCTGAGCTGCACCACTCCTTCAAAGTCGCCGGTTAGATTGTTGGCCATGGCGAGGTAAGAGAACCTACCGCACGAATGCGATGCCCTTCGGGTTCATAGCACTTCAATCTTCCCGATGAGGTAAAGTTGATCGGGGCTGGCATCATAGTCCGGCAACCGGTCCTGCACCGCGGCCTGCGCCGTGTCCGCCCGGAGGTAGGCCGCCGGTCCCGTGATGGAGGCCAACCTGAGATTGCCGGAGCCCGGAGTCGCGTTGATATCGAAGGCGACGATCAGGTCGCGGGTGGGATCCAGCAGATAGCTGATCGTGTCGAGGATCCGGACGGCGCCCGCCGCCAGTGCCACGTTGGAAGCGACGAGTTTGAGATCGGAAGCGGAATCCCAGGGATCGGGATTGGGATTTACCGGCGACACCAGCGCAGTTTGTGAAATGTAGACATGGTCGATTTGCAGGGGCGCAGCGAGCGAACCAAGAAGACTGAGCCTCAGGATGGTGCCGGTCTCATTGGCCAGATTTGCGGGGTTGTTCGGATCGTTAAAATCGTGGGCCTTGATGGTCTGAACCAGGCAATAACCCTCCATATCGGGCGCATCGTCAGTCAGGGCGGCGGAGTATGCCGTTTTGAAAACGAGCGAAACCGTGGCGACGTTCGACTGGTCAGAAAGGTCGCTCGCATCGTTGATCGCGATGACGACATAAAGGTAGATCGTTCCCTCGGTCAGGCCGGTGTCGGTGAAGGATTGTCCCGTCGCCTGGTCGGTCACCTTCGCAAAGGTTCCACCTTCATCCGCACGATTGATTTGGAAGCGGACGGATGCCGGGTCGGTGGTTTGCCAGGAGAGCACGATGGAACTGCTGCTCAAGGGACGGCCCGTCAGCATGACAGGAGCGGTCGGTGGAACACCCACCGGATCAACCCCGTAAAAGCGATCACAGCCGGCAAACCCGAACAGCAAGACGACCGGCAAAAGAATCGCCGGGACGAGGAGGCAGAGGAGAGTCCATTCCATGCTTGCGGGATTCGGAAGGAGAGTCCTCGGCCCCATCGGGGGCGTCAATCTCAAACGGCGCGGCGTTCGGCTGTGAACCTGACTTTTCTGTAATCAGGACTACCAGGTTTCGCCTCGCAGCCTGTCGAGGGCCTCACGATCGGCGGCGACGGCAAGAATGCCGTCGGCGAGTATGACGCGCCGAATGCGTTCTCCGGCAAAGTTCAAAACGCCAAAGTAATCGTGCCTTGACACCTATGACCAAAGGTTTTGTCCTAAATTCGCCCCCTGCGCTGTGTTGTATCTACGTGCTCAGCAGCACGACCGACCCGCTCACGGGAAGTCATCAAATACGTCCCTTTGGACACCTACCGAATCACCGGAACTGACCTGACTCGACCTCACCCATTTCATGACTACCCATTCCCATTTTCATCACGGCTGCGCCCTCGGGCTGGCGGCCCTTTCGCTGGTGACCGTGACCAGCCGGGCGGACGACGCCACCCTGGACGCGGCCCGGCTCGATTTCTTTGAGAAGAAGATCCGGCCAATCCTGTCAAACCACTGCTATCAGTGCCACTCGGCGGACACCAAGGCAGCGGGAGGTTTGCGCGTCGATGACCGCAACGGGCTGCTCCTCGGCGGCGATGGCGGACCGGTCGTCGTGGCGGGCGACCCGGATAAGAGCCAGCTCATTCAGCGCGTCACGCACGAGAATCCAAAACGCAAGATGCCGAAGGAAGGCGAATTGCTGACCGGCGCCGAGGTGGCCGATCTGAAGCAGTGGATCCAGGACGGCGTCGCCTGGCCACGTGAGAGGATCCCCGCCTACGTCGGGCGCAAGCGCGAGGACTTTGAAGAATTGAAAAAGAGCCACTGGGCCTGGCAGCCCATCACCCGGCCCACCTTGCCGGCCGTGACCGACGCGGCGTGGGTTCGCGGCGACACCGATCGTTTCATCCTCGCGGGCCTGGCGGCGAAGAAGCTTTCGCCGGTGGCGGATGCGGACTCTGTCACGCTCATCCGGCGCGCCACGTTTGACCTCACGGGGCTGCCGCCGACGCCCGCGGACATCCAGGCTTTCCAGGCCGACCATTCGCCGGACGCTTTTGCCAAAGTGGTGGATCGATTGCTCGCGTCGCCGCAATTTGGCGAGCGCTGGGGCCGCTACTGGCTCGATGTCGCGCGCTATGGCGAGTCCACGGGCCCGTCGCGCAACATCCCCTACCCCCACGCGTGGAAGTATCGCGACTACGTGATCGATGCGGTCAACCGCGACGTGCCGTTCGATCGCTTCGTGCAGGAGCAAATCGCCGGCGACCTGTTGCCCGCCGCGACGGACGAGGAGCGCAACCGGATCCTGACGGCCACCGGCTTCCTCGCGCTCGGGGTGAAGGACGTGAATCAGCGCTTCAAGACCCGCTTCATCATGGACAATGCGGACGAGCAGATCGATGCCGTGACGCGCTCGATCCTCGGACTCACGGTGACCTGCGCGCGCTGCCACGATCACAAATTCGACCCGATTCCAACGACCGACTATTACGCGCTCGCGGGCATCTTCACGAGCACCGACAATGCTTCGGGCGTGCGCAGTAAAATGGGCGGCGGCGGCCTCGATTACTACGATCCCGCGATGCTCGTCCGCCTCTCAGGCGACGTGCCGCCACCGCCGTCCGAGCAGGTGGCCAAGCTCGAAGCCGAACTGGCGGAAGCGAAAAAAGCGTGGGACGACATTCGCGGCACGCCGGAGGGCTTCAAGCCCGCGGCGAACGGCCGCCCTGTGCAACAGCCCATCCGGGCGAAGTACGAAAGCCTCCTGGCCCAGTTCCAGGCGCTGACCGACCCTGCGGCTCGGGGCTTCGTGGTGCATGGCGTGCGCGAGGGGAAAGCCCCCGCGGACACCGAGGTGCGGATTCGCGGGGAAGCCGAACGCATTGGCCCGACTGTGCCCCGCGGCTTCCTGACGACTTTCACCTTCCTGGATGCGCCCCAGGTCAACCCGCAACACAGCGGGCGGCTCGAACTCGCCCAATGGCTGACCAGCGCCAAAAATCCGCTCACCGCCCGCGTTATCGTCAATCGGGTCTGGCAGCACCTTTTCGGCACTGGCCTCGTCTCGACCGTGGATAATTTCGGGGTGAAAGGCGAAGCCCCCTCGCATCCCGAATTGCTCGACCACCTGGCACAGGGATTCATCGATGACGGCTGGTCGATCAAAAGGCTGATCCGCAAACTGACGCTCACCCATGCCTATCAACTCGGCACGGATGCCCCGGCTGCGAATCATGAAGCCGACCCCGACAACCGGCTCGTCTGGCGCCACTCGCCGCGCCGCCTCAGCGCCGAGGAAATGCGCGACGCGATGCTCGCCGCCGCCGGTCGCCTCAACCTCGCGCCGCCAGGACCGACCGCGACGAAGGAATTGAAGATGACGGAAATGCGCGACAACGGTCCGGAAGCCCGGAAGGTCACGGAAGCAGCCGACAAATCGACCTCGCGAAGCATCTATCTGCCGTTGTTGCGCGGCATCACGCCGCAGGCGCTCGAGGCCTTCGACCCGGTGTCGCAGTCGCTCGTAACGGGCGCGCGCGACAGCACCACCGTGCCGACGCAGGCCCTCTACCTTCTCAACTCCACGTTTGTGCGGCAGCAGTCGCTGGCCTTTGCGGAGCGCGTGCTGTCCGATCAGCAGCGGGGCGATGCCGAGTGGATTCGCGAGATTTATCTCGATGTCCTGGGGCGGGTGCCCAACGAGGCGGAAGCGGCGCGAGCCGACCGGTTTCTCGCGGAATACGCGAGTTCCTACCGGGCCGGCGCGCCCATCGCACAGACCGTCACGCCCACCACAACCGCGGCCACGGAGTCCGAGACGGGAAAGGCCACCGCCGTGGCGGGTCAGGCCGCCAATCCCGACGATGTCAATCGCACGCCGGATCTTCCGAAAGAAGCTCCCGTTCAACCCAAAGACGGCAGGACTGCCGCGTGGATGACTTTCGTCCAGGCGCTCTATGCATCCGCCGAATTCCGTTTCGTCCGCTGATTCTCAAACAACGCCACTTATGTTCGACCATCTCTCTCAACCCCTCTCCCGCCGGTCGCTGTTGAAATCCGCGGGCGGAGGCTTCGGATACCTGGCCCTGGCGGGCATGCTCGGCCAGCAAACGGCGCGCGCTCTCACCGCGGCCAAGCCGCTCGCCTCACACCCGCCTCATTATGCCGCCAAGGCGAAGCGCATCATCTTCGTCTTCATGGAAGGGGCGATGTCAGGCGTGGATACGTTCGAGTACAAACCGGAGTTGCAGAACAACGACGGCAAGGGCGGCCCGGGGGGCGGCAAACTCACCGCCTCGAAATTCGCCTGGAAACAGTATGGGCAGACCGGGTCATGGTTCTCCGAGTTGCTGCCGAACATCGCACAGCATGCCGACGATCTCTGCTGGCTGCGCGGCCTGCACACCGACACGCCCGCCCATCCGCAGGCCGTCGTGCAACTGCACACCGGCAGCGCAAACGCGGCCCTGACGCGCCCCAGCATGGGCGCATGGCTGCTCTACGGCCTCGGCACGGACAACCAGGATCTCCCGGGTTACGTGACGATCGATCCTTCGCCAAATTTTGGCGGCGCCGTGAACTATGGCAGCGCCTTTCTGCCCGCCCACTTCCAGGGGACGCGCATCACCGACACCGGCTTCGTGCCGAATCTCCGCCCGACGAGCGCCACCGACCTGCAGCGCCAGCAACTCGACCTCATCCAGACCATGAATCGGGAGTACGCGGCCACGCCTGGCGCTCCCGACCCGGTGGACGGGATCATCGAGTCCTATGAGCTCGGCTTTCGCATGCAAGGCAAAGTGCCCGAATTGCTCGATATCTCCAAAGAGCCGAAGCACATCCGCGACCTCTACGGCATCAAGGATGGGCCGGCAGGCTCCTTTGCACGCCAGTGCCTCATGGCGCGCCGGCTCAGCGAAGCGGGCGTGCGTTTCGTGGAGATCACGCAGGGCGGTTGGGATCATCACAACAATCTGCACAAGGGCCTCATCGACCGCACCGCCAGCGTGGATCAACCGACCGCCGCACTGCTCACCGATCTCGGGCAACGCGGCCTCCTCGAAGACACTCTCGTTCTTTTCGGCTCCGAATTTGGCCGGCTCCCCACGGCGCAAGGCGTCGACGGCCGCGACCACAATATCATGGGCTACTCGATGTTCCTCGCTGGCGCGGGCGTGAAGAAGGGCTTCACCTTTGGCGCGACCGACGAATTTGGCATCAAAGCCATCGACGGTCGGATGCATACCAACGACCTGCATGCCACGCTCCTCGCGCTCATGGGCCTGGACCATGAAAAGCTCACCTACCGCTATGCCGGGAGAGACTTCCGTCTAACGGACGTGGCGGGGGCGCCGGTGCGAGAAATAGTTGGGTGATTTTTAGCGAATCGCTTCCAGATGACTGGGAGGAAAGGCGCTGCTGCGCAGCGGGCAGGGCAGCCATGCCTATTCTTCGCCCCTCTCCGCTCCGCCGTCCCCTCAATCATCACCACAGCCACGACAAAGGCTGCTCACCACCCAAAGGCGTCCTCAAACAGGTCACGGTCCCGTGGCGGAACCAGAAACCAGCTGCAACGAGCGAAGCGAGGCCAGGCTTTCAAACCTCAAACTGGAAACCTTCCCCTTCCCTATCATTTTTATCGTGCTCCTTTCCCCGACTTCCTGTTCTCTTCGCCGGCAACGCGGCGCCTTTTCGTCGGACGGTCTGACGGAATTCAGCGTCGTATCCAAACGCGGTTCCCTCACATGCAAAAACAGCCAACGGACGCAGCCGGCGAAGCCGACGTAGAAGCCATCGACCAACTCCGCGACCTGTACGGACGTATCCGGACGGAATTGGCCAAAGTCATCATCGGACAGGACAAGGTCATCGAACTGATGCTGACCTGCATCTTCGCACGGGGACACGCCCTGCTCATGGGCGTGCCCGGGCTGGCCAAGACCTTGCTCGTCCATTCCCTCGCGGACCTGATGTCGATGACGTTCAACCGCATCCAGTTCACGCCCGATCTTATGCCGAGCGATATCACCGGCACCGAGATCCTGCAGGAGACGGATCAACCGGGCCGGCGGGCCTTCGAGTTCGTCAAGGGGCCGATCTTCGCCAACATCGTGCTCGCCGACGAAATCAACCGCACCCCGCCGAAGACCCAGGCCGCGCTGCTCCAGGCG
The DNA here is from genome assembly GCA_038228205.1 of Chthoniobacterales bacterium. Classification (GTDB taxonomy): domain Bacteria; phylum Verrucomicrobiota; class Verrucomicrobiia; order Chthoniobacterales; family Chthoniobacteraceae; genus Chthoniobacter. The sequence goes on along the minus strand of JBBRPL010000002.1, from coordinate 39,888 downwards.
ATGCAGGAGCAGAAGGTGAACGCGGGCAAGCACAGCTTCACCCTCGACAAACCGTTCTTTGTCCTCGCGACGCAAAACCCCATCGAACAGGAAGGCACCTATCCCCTCCCCGAGGCGCAGCTCGACCGCTTCATGTTCCTGATCAACGTCGGCTATCCCAGCGCCGCGGAAGAATTGCAAATCGCCCGGTCCACGACCGGCGGCGAGATGCCGATCCTGGACAAGATGCTCCACGCCGAGGACATCCTGCGTTTTCAGGACATCGTCCGGCGCGTGCCGGTGCCGGATCATATCTACGACTTCATCGTGAAGCTCGTCCGGAAGTGCCGGCCAGGCGGGGAGGAAGCGCCGGAATGGATTCGGAAATGGGTGATGTGGGGGCCCGGTCCGCGCGCGGTGCAGTACCTGGTGCTGGGGGCCAAGGCGCGCGCCGTCCTGCAAGGCAGCTACCTTGCGCGGCTCGAGGACGTGATCGCCGTCGCCGAGCCGGTGCTCGCGCACCGCATCCTCGTGAATTTTCACGCGGAAAGCGAAGGCATCAACAGCATCGAGATCATCAAGCGCGTCATCAAAGAGACCGAGGCCTGAGCCACGTTTCTCCACCATGGCACGCTCCAGCGACGATCTCGGATTCCTCGATCAAGGCGCCATCGCGCGGCTTTCGCGGTTGCTGCTCAACGTGCGCAACCCGATGCTCGGGAGCGTCACCGGGCAGCACCGATCCGCCACGCGGGGTGCGTCCGTGGAGTTTGCCGAGTATCGGAAATACGCGCCCGGCGATGACATCAAGCATCTCGACTGGCGGGTCTTTGGCCGGACGGACAAGTTTTTCATCCGGGAGTTCGAAGCGGATACGAACCTGCGCTGTTACGTCGTGCTCGACACGTCGGCATCGATGAACTTCACGAGCAACCCCGAGGGCGGGACGCGCTTCGACTACGCCCGCCGGCTGGCCGGCACCCTCGCCCACCTGCTCGTGCACCAGGGCGATGCGGTCGGGCTCACCTGCTTTGCCGAAAAGGCGCACGACCTGCCGCCGCGCCGGACGCCGAGCCATCTGCGGCAGCTCTACCAGATGCTCGCCACGACGAAACCCGCGGGCGAATCGAACATCGTCCAAACGCTGCACGACTTTGCCGAGCGCATCCGGCAGCGCGCCCTGGTGATCATTGTCAGCGATCTCTTCACGGAGGTCGCGCCACTGCTCGAGGGGCTGAAGCACCTGCATTTTTTTAAACACGACGTGGCCGTCTTTCATCTGCTCGACCGGCAGGAGTATGACTTCGATTTCACCCGCCCCGTGCGATTTGTGGACATGGAGAGCGGCGCGGATCTCATCACCGACCCGGCGGTGGTGCGCGAGGCCTACGGCGAGGCGTTGCGCGATTATCTCGCGGCGCTCCAGCACGGCTGCCGGCAGTTCCAGGTCGACTACCATCTCACCTACCTCGATCAACCGTTCGAGGGGCTCCTGACCAATTTCATGCTCCAGCGCGTGCGAGCCTCGCGCAAAGGAGGAAGATAAGGGGAATTTTGAATTCTGAATTTTGAATTCTGAATTATTGGCCTCCGGCCGTCATCCCATCGCCATGCGACCACGTTTCTTGAATTCAAAATCCAAAATTCAAAATTCAGAATTTCCCTGGTGATGGCTTACTTGCAGCCATGGATGTTGTGGGTGCTGCCGGCAGTGCTGCTGCCGATCGTCATCCATCTGCTCAACCGGCTCCGCTACAAGACGGTGCATTGGGCGGCGATGCTTTTCCTGCTCAAGGCGAATCGCGCGGCGACCCGGCGCGCCAAAATTCGGCAATATCTCTTGCTCCTGTTCCGCTGCCTCGTGTTGCTCTTTTTGATCTGGGCGATGGCGCGGCCGCTCATCGGCGGCTGGCTCGGCGCGGCGGCGGGCGGCGCGCCGGAGACGGTGCTCATCCTCCTCGACCGCTCGGCCAGCATGGAGACGCGGGGCGGCGGCGAAAATGAGAGCAAGCGCACCCACGGACTCGCGCTCCTTGCCCAGGCCGCGAAGCAAAGCGCAGGCAGCCATTTCGTCCTCATCGAAAACGTCCTGCGTCAGCCCCTCGAAATCGCCGATGCCTCTACTCTCGGAACCATGCAGATGGCCGAGGCGACGGATACGGCCGCGGATTTGCCGGCCATGTTTCGCGCGGCACTCGACTATCTGGCGAAGAACAAGCCGGGCAGCGCGGAACTGTGGGTCGCGAGCGACCTGCAAGCGAGCGGCTGGCGGCCCGATAGCGCCGAATGGCAGGACATCGCCGCGCGTTTCGCCGGTTTGCCCCAAGGGCTGAGTGTGCGCATTCTCGATCTCTCGTCGCCCCCCGGGCAGAACCTGTCGATCGCGGTGAAAAGCGCGGAACTGCGGGTCCGCGACCCGAAAACTGGCAAAGCCCAACTCAGCCTGGCCCTCGAATTGAAAGCCGACTCGGACCGCAAGGGCGCGCTCCCTTTGCTGCTCACGCGGGACGGGGCGAAGAGCCAGGTCGACTTTTTGCTTAATGCCGCCATCCAGCGTCAGAACCTCAAGTTCGATCTCCCCAAGACGGAATCCGGCTGGGGCAAGGTGGAATTGCCGGCGGACGAAAACCCCGCGGATAACACGGCCTACTTCGCCTACGCGCCGCCGGTGCCACTGCGGGCGGCCATTGTGGGCGACGGACCGGCCACCGCCCGGCTGCGCTTTGCCGCCGCGCCCGACAAGACCCGCGCGGATCGCACCGCCGATATCGTCCCCTCGGCCAATGCCGGCAGCCTGGCCTGGAAGGACCTCGCGCTCGTCGTCTGGGCTGGGCCGGCGCCGGACGACGCCGTCGCGAAGTCGCTGCAAGGCTGGGTCGAAAGCGGCGGGGTTCTGCTCTGCTTTCCCGGCGGCGGAGACGTGACGAGCGGACCGCTCGGCATTACCTGGAGCCCCGCCGAGAATTCGCCGAAGACCGCGCCGTTCCGCGTCACGGCTTGGGACGAACTCGACGGCCCGCTCGCCCGAACCGATAGCGGTGCACCGCTCCCGCTGGCCAAGCTCGACATCGCCCGCCGGCAGATTCCCAGCGCAGGCGAGACGAGCCATATCGCCGGCGCTTTCGCCGATGGCCGCGCTTTCCTGATTTCCCGGCAAACCGGCGCAGGCCGGGTCTTCGCCTGCGCCACATCGCCGGATGCCGATTGGAGCAGCCTGGGGGACGGGTTCGTCCTCTTGCCCATGGTGCAACGTCTCCTCACGCTCGGGGGCAGCCGCCTGGCCCCGCCGACGATGGCGATCGCCGGGGAATGGCAACCGGGCGATCCCCAGGAAGTGTGGAGCCCAGTCGAAACGGAAAAGCGCCAGGACTGGCGCTGGCACGCGGGGCTCTACCAAAGCGCCGGACGCCGCATCGCGCTCAATCGGCCGGAAGCCGAAGACGCGCCGGAAATCGTGGAACGCACCCGCCTGCCCGAGATGCTGCGCGGCGTGAAGCTCACCGTCATGTCCGGCGCGCTCGAATTGAAAGCCGATCGCCTGCAAAGCGAAATTTGGCCGGCGATGATCATCCTTACGATGCTCTTCATGTGCGCGGAGATGGCGCTGGCCACGAGCAAGGCGATGATCCCGATGAAGCCGGCGGCGAAAGCATCCGCGACGCCAGGCAGATCGGCTCAGCCGATGGAGGCTAACGCATGAGAACCCATCGAGACTGCGCGCGCCGTTCGCGCCCCCCGCTCGTCGGCATTCTGAGTTGGCGAAGAAGGTCTGATCTCTGCGTTTTAAAGGCGCTTCACCTGCGGTATCTCCACGCTAAATTCCGCAAGCTTCGTCTCCATGATTGAAGGCTGGCAGTTCAACACCGCTCCCTGGATCGTCGCCGTCGCGGCGGCGTTTGTCGTCGCGTCGGTCTGGTTCTTCGTCCGCAGCATGCGCCGCGAAGGGATGGGTCGCTGGATGACGGTGCTGCACATCTTGCGCGTCGTCATCGCGCTGGCGGTCGCCTTCACCCTTCTGCGTCCGGAACGCGTCGTGGTGAAACGGAACACCGAACAGCCCCGCGTTATCGTCCTGTGGGATGGCTCCGGGAGCATGGAGACGAAGGACGTCCTGAACGGTGAAAAGCAAATCGCAACCCGCGCGGAATGGCTGAAGGAGCAGATCGACGCAAAGTTTTGGGCGCCACTGGAAAAGCAATTCCAGGTCACCGTCGAGCCCTTCGCGGAACCGCCGGCGGATACGAAAGCTGATGTCGAAACGGAGATCGGCTCGGACCTCAATGAACCGCTGGAACGGGTGCTCAAGCAGCATCGCGATCTGCGTGCCGTGCTCCTGCTCAGCGATGGCGACTGGAACCTGGGCAAGTCGCCCATCACCGGCGCGACCGCCCTGGCCCAACGCGATGTCCCGGTTTTTACCATCGGCGTCGGCAGCGAGACCTATCTGCCGGACGTCGAATTGCAATCCGTGCTGGCCCCCACCTACGGACTCGTCAATGAGCGGATCAGCGTCATGTTCACGGTCCAAAACCATCTGCCGCGCGAGGTGAAAACGACCGTGAACGTGGCCGGGCCGGGCGGGGCAACGGGCACGAAGGCCGTCGTCCTTCCGCCGATGGGGCAGGTGCAGGATATGCTCGTTTTCACCCCACAAACCGAGGGCGAAGGCGATTATACCGTCCGCATTCCAGTGGAACGCGAGGACGTCTTTCCCGCGAATAATGAGCGGGGATTTCACCTCGCAGTCCGCAAGGAAATCCTCAAGGTGCTGGTCGTCGATTCGCAGCCGCGCTGGGAGTTCCGCTATCTGCGCAACGCCCTGACCCGCGACCCCGGTGTTTCCGTGAACACCGTGCTCTATCACCCCGACATCGGCATGGGCGAAGGCGTCGGCTACCTGAAGGAATTCCCGGCCAAGCGCGAGGACCTGCAAGCCTACGACGTCATCTTCCTGGGCGACGTCGGCATCGGCGGCGGCATGCTCAGCCCGGAAAATGCCACGATGATCAAGGGTCTCGTGGAGCAGCAGGCGAGCGGACTGGTCTTTCTCCCCGGTGCCTTGGGCCGGGAAAAATCTTTGACCGACTCTCCGCTGGCGGACCTTCTGCCCGTCGAGACCGACTATGTGAAGGGCACGGGATTCGCGAGCGGCGCGGAGGCCCGGCTCGAGCTGACCTTCCGTGGACGTGACCACTGGCTTACGATGCTTGCCACGGATCCCTCCGCCAACCAGGCCGTGTGGCGCGGGTTGCCCGGTTTCTATTGGTATGCGCCGGTCGTCAGAGCGAGGCCGGGCGCCGAAGTGCTCGCAGTCCACGAGGCCGCGCGCAACCAGTTTGGCCGCATCCCGCTCCTCGTCACGCGGTCGGCGGGCAATGGCAAGGTGCTCTTCATGGGGACCGACTCCGCGTGGCGTTGGCGCAAAGGCGTCGAGGACACATATCACTACCGTTTTTGGGGACAGGTCGTGCGCTGGATGGCCCACCAGCGGCATCTCTCGCAGGACGAAGGCGTGCGCTTTTTCTACACTCCGGAAACGCCAAAACGCGGCGACAAGGTGCGGCTCAACGCCACCGTCCTCGACAAACTCGGCATCCCCGTGAGCGCGGGCAAAGTGGCCGTGACGCTGACCGCGCCGAGCGGCACGAGCGAGACGATCGAACTCGCGGCCGAGAATGCCGAATGGGGCGTCCACACGGGACAGTTCATCCCTCGTGAAGGCGGCAAATATGATGTCGAAGTGAAAAGCGCCGACAACGGGCGGCATTTGAAAACCCAACTGATCGTCACCGTGCCCACGCTGGAAAAGGTCGGCCGGCCGGCCAAACTCGATGTCCTTCGCGAAATCTCCGCGCTCACCGCCGGCCGCAGCGGCGGCCCCGCCGACCTGGCACAAATGATCAGCAGCCTGAGCCTCCTGCCCGAGCGGCGCCCCGAGGAGCAACGCTTCCGCCTTTGGTGCGACCCGTGGTGGTGCGCCGCCCTGTTGGGCCTTTTCACCCTCTACTGGATCGGACGAAAGATCGCCGGGTTGACGTGATCAATATTGCTGAAGTAGAGCGTGCCGCCTTGGGGCGGGCGCCCAATGCCCTGCGCATGGTCCTCGACGCGATCGACGCCATTAACAAAGGCGATGTCCTGGAACTCGGGTATCGTCCGGCGGAAGATCGGCCCGGTGTGGCGATGGCCTATACTCGCCTGGCGAGCGTCCTGACCGCGCTGCTCTGCGATCCAGATCTAGACCTGCCGGAGAGGCAGATCTGGCGTCTGGTTTTCGTCCATGAAGGCATTGACCACCTGTTCGCCGGCAGTACGCTGGGAGGACCGGAGCCAGCCATGATGGCCCTCCTGCCCGGTGGCCTGAAGGAGGCGGCGACGGCGTCGCGCAGCAAGGTGGCGGCCTACCTGTCCCTCCTGTCACTGGACGCCCGGATCGACATCGATCTGGAAGCCCTCTTCCTTCTTCCAGGGGATCTGGTTTTCGCGATCTACCTGTCGCTCATCTGCCAGTTGCCGATCCGCACCACGCAGGGTGAAGCCCGCCGTGAGGCGCTTCTTAAAATGGCGGACCGCATCTCCGGCCTCCAAGTCCGTCCCGGCCTGCGCATGATTACCTTGATCTCAAAAGCCTGGATGAATTGCAGCTATGCGGCAGGTCCCCGGAAACATCATCTCAAGACCGTCCTCAATGGCGTTCTACGCCGCAGCTGCGAAGGACTCGGATTTGCCGATCTGCCACCTCCCCCACGCCGACCGCCTGAATCCAGGCCGGTCATGGTCGTGGCCGCTGAAGTCACGCACTCCGCCCACGTGCAGTACCGCTACTTCGGGCAATACCTGCGGCAGTTGCGCGGGCGTTTCCATCTGGTGTTGCTCACCGACATCGCCGAAGTCGATGACCACGTTCGCGCCCTCTATGACGAGGTGGTGTCCTTCGAGCGCACCGAGACCGGAAGCCATCTGTCGAAGATTTACCAGGCCTTTCAGGATCTCGCCCCGGACGTGGTATTCTGGCTCAGCGTGGGGATGCGGCACTGGGGTCCTCTCTTCGCCAATCTGCGTTTGGCTCCGATGCAGTTCACCGCCATCGGGCACTCGGCCTCCACATTTTGTCCGCCCATCGATTATTACCTGATCGAAGCGGGCTACGTTTCCGATCCGTCCCTGTTCGGTGAGAAGGTTCTGATGCTACCGGACGAAAGCTTGCGATTCGAACGCCCCCCCGTCTATCGCCGCGGCCCCGCGCCGTTGAGACCCCAGCGTGCCACCCTGAAAATCGCGGTGCCGAGCAATCTCCTCAAGCTCAATGCCACCTTTTTGACCCTGCTGAGCCGGATCCAAACCGAGGTAAAACGGCCCGTGACCTTCGAATTTTTCCCCAACGCCCGAGGCGGCGCAATGGCGGCCTTCCGGTCCGGTGTCGTCCGCCAACTGAAATCGGCCGTCTTCCGATCCGCGATGGGGATGAATGCCTATCTCGCCCTGCTTCGGGACTGCGACCTGATCCTCAGCCCATTCCCCTTCGGCGGTCTGCACAGCGTGATCGACGGGCTGCGCGAAGGACTCCCCGTGATGGCCATGGAACGCCCCGAACCCCACGGCATGACCGATGTCATGCTGCTGCGCCTCCTGAAGTTCCCAAAATGGACCATGGCCCGGACTGAGGACCAATACGTGGCCGGCGCCCTGCGCCTGATCCATGACGACGCGTTGCGCGCGGAATTGAGCCGGCAAGCTCTGGCTCTCGGTATCAACCAACGGATGTTCGGAGACGGGAAAACACCGCTGGGGACCGATGTCGTGGATCTGGTTTGGAAAACTTACGAGAATCACGCGGCGGTCATGGCCAGTCCGCTGCCGGCTCTCACCCTTGCGGATGTCAATGCCGTCAGCGCCCGCACGGGCGAGTAAATCGACCGTGACGCGGTCTATGGAAACAGTGCGTAGTTCTGCGCATTTTTGGCTGGTTCGCCATGCACTAAATGTTAATCTCGGTTTATGAAACGTTTCCTCCCCCTACTCCCCGCCCTGATTGCCCTCACTATCCCGGGTTCGGTCCGAGCGGCCGACAACATTGACATGGAGCGCGCAAAGGCGCTTTACCAACGCTCACAAGCGGGAGAGAAGCTTTCCGCCGAAGACCAAAAATACCTCGACGAAGCCAAGCGCCAGCACGCTGCGCGCGAGGGTGGTGGAGGCGGGGGCGGGGGCGGGCAGGACAATGCGAAGCTGCGCGGCATCAAGGAAAAGATGGACCGCGGGGAGAAGTTGACGGACGAGGAACAGAAGCTGGCGGATGAATTCCGCAATCGCAAAGCGGGGGGCGGCGGCGGTGGCGGCGCCGAAGGTGGGGCGGATATGGCGCGTGCCAAACAGCTTCACGAAAAGAAGCAGCGCGGCGAGACGCTGACGCCCGACGAGGAAAAGTTCCTCGAAGCAGCGAAGGCGAAATTCTCGGGCCAGAAGGGCGGCGACGGGCAGAGCACCGACAAGCTTCACGCGATCAAGGACAAGAAGGATCGTGGAGAAAAGCTGACGGACGAGGAGCAGAAGCTCCTCGACGAGGCGATGCGCCGCCGCGATCAGGGCGGCGGGAAAAAGCCCGGCGGAGCCTGACGCATTCTCGGGCCGTATTTGCAGCAGACGCTCGCCACCGTGGCGCTCAGCAGCTACGATCGGACTCCCGTGCCGTAGCTGCGGCGCATTTTCCCCAGCGCATTCCTCATCATGAAACCGATCCGCAACATCGCCGTCCTCGGACTCGGCACCATGGGACACGGCATTGTGCAGGCTTTTGCCTCGGCCGGTTTTCAGGTGACGGGGTACGATGAGCGAGAACCGGTGCGGCGCGCGCTGCACAAGGTCATCGAGCAGAACATGAAGGATTTTGTGGCGGCAGGCCTCGCCCGGAAATCCTCGGTTGGTCCGCTCCTCGCACGAATCCGGGTTTGCGACAGCGAGGCGGAGGCGGTGCGCAACGCGCAGTTTGTCATCGAAGCCGTGCGGGAAGATTTGCGCATAAAGCAGAAACTCTTCGCGCGGCTGGAAGGCCTCGTGGCGGACGACACGATTCTCGGCAGCAATTCGTCCACCTTCCCCATCTCCCAGTCCGCGGCGAAGATGCGCCGGCCGCAGCGGGCGATCGTGACGCATTGGTTCAATCCCGCGCACATCGTGCCCGTGGTGGAAGTGGTGCCCGGCAAGCACACGAGCGAACAGGTGACCCAGGCCACGCTCGCGCTCATGAAAAAGATCGGCAAGGAGGCGGTGCGGATCGACCGGGAGATTCCCGGCTTCATCGTGAACCGCGTCCAGATCGCGGTATGGCGTGAAGTCTGGGACCTGCTCGACAAGGGCGTCGCTTCCCCGGAGGCGATCGACGCCGCGATCCGCGGCAGCATGGGCTTTCGGCTCGCCGCCGTCGGTCCGCTCGAGGTCAACGACTTCGGTGGGCTCGACTTGCACACGACGGTGTTCAAGAACCTCGTGGGCGAGATTTGTTCCGGCACCCGCGTGCCCGCCACAATCCGCCGCCTGGTCGAAGCCGGTCACTTCGGAGTCAAAACCGGACGGGGTATCTACGAGTACACTCCGGCATCGCTGGCGGCGCGCAGGTCGCGGCGCGATCAGCGGATTCTGGCGCTGCTCAAGTTGTTTTACGCCCGCAACAATTCGTCGGCCGCGAAGTAGCCACGGCCATGGCGCGTAAAGTCATCATCTCCTGCGCGGTCACGGGTTCGATCCACACCCCCACCATGTCTCCGCACCTGCCGGTTACGCCGGATCAGATCGCCACGAGCGCGATCGAAGCGGCCCAGGCCGGGGCCTCGATCCTGCACCTGCACGCGCGCGATCCTGAGAACGGATCTCCGACCCCGGACCCGGCGGTCTTTCTCCAATTTCTCCCGCGTATCAAGGGGGCCTGCGACGCCGTCATCAACATCACCACCGGCGGAGGCCACAACATGACGGTCGAGCAGCGCCTCGCCGCCCCGCTCGCGGCCAGACCGGAAATGTGCTCGCTCAACATGGGCTCGATGAACTTCGGGCTCTACCCGGCGTTAAAAAAATTCAGCACCTGGAAGCACGATTGGGAGCCGCGCTACCTCGAGAACAGCCGAGACTTCATCTTCCGCAACACTTTCCAGGACATCGAGACCATCGTCCGAAGGCTCGGGGACGAATGCGGGACGCGATTTGAGTTCGAGTGCTACGACATCGGCCATCTCTACACGCTGCATCATTTCCTGGAGCGCAAAATGGTCCGTCCGCCGCTCTTCGTGCAGAGCATCTTTGGGATTCTCGGGGGCATTGGCGCGGACCTCGAGAACCTCGCGTACATGCGGCGCATCGCCGAAAAGCTCTTCGGCGCCGACTACCTGTGGTCCATTCTGGCCGCGGGGCGCCACCAGATGAATTTTGCCACCGCCGGCGCGGTCATGGGTGGAAACGTGCGCGTCGGGCTGGAAGACAGCCTGTATCTCGGCAAAGGCGAACTGGCGCGGACCAATGCCGAACAGGTGAGCAAGATTCGCGGCATCCTCGAAAGTCTGTCGCTGGAGATCGCCACGCCCGATGAAACGCGCGGGATGCTGGCCTTGAAAGGTCAGCAAGAGGTGGGGTTCTAAACCTACACCATCTCCAGACCCGTCAGTGTGCCCGCGCTGGAACTGAAGCGGTCAGACTCGATGCCGGCGCGACGCAGCATGGACAGGTAGAGATTGCAAAGTGGCGTCTGTTCCTGACCCATCGAGGGACTGGTTTTCTTTGCGTTCTTCTCCGCGTCCGGGTCCGCGAGGGTTTCGAGGTAGGGCTGATTGAAGGCGAGGTGCTGGCCGTGTTTGAATCCTCCGCCCGCGAGCAGCACGGGCAGGTCGTGCGTCCAGTGCGTATTACCGTCGCGGAGGTTGCTCGTCACGAGGAGCATCGTGCGGTCGAGCATATTGCCGCCGGCGCCTTCCTGCGCGCTCTTGAGCTTGGCGAGCATGCCGGCATACGTCTTGAGGAGATCGACTTCGACCTGACGGCAGGCTTCGAGCTTCTTCGGTTCCTTGCCATGATGCGAGAGATCATGGTGATCCCCGAAGGTCTTGATGGTGATGGCGCGGGTGGAGTCGGTGACGAGCGCCAGATAGATCATGTCGAACATGAGCTGCAGCTTTTGCTGTTGCTGGCCTGGACCGGCGATGTCCTGCGGCGGCGCACCGGGGGCCGGGGGCTTCGGGCGATTGACCCACTCGCCGGACATCTGGAGCTGCCGCTCCACCTCCCGCACGGATTCGAAATACTCATCGAGCCGATCGCGATCCGCCGCCGTGACCCGCTGGCTGAGGCGCTTCGCCTGGTCGCCCACCCGATCGAGCATGCTGCGGCCGGTGCCGATCTTGCGCAGTTCCTCCTGCTGCTGCTGCGGGGTGCTGGCGAGGAAGAGTTTTGCAAAGATTTGCGACGGCCGGTCAATGGCCGGGATGTTCACGCCATTGCCGGTGTAGGAGAGACTGCCGTTGTAAGTGGTCAGGACCAGGCTGTCGTAACGCGTCTGTCCCCGGAAATGCGCGGCGAATTCCTGGTCGAGGGAGATGGTGTTCTTGAGGTTGTACGAATAGTCGGGATACGCGGCGCCGGTGAGCATCACAGCCTCCGCCTTGTGGCCGCCACCGCCGGTGCTGGGGTGGCTGAGCCCGGAGACGATGGTGAAGTCATCGCGATGATCCTTGAGATGCTCCAGGTGCGACGGCAGCGCGTAGCCCCTGCCCGCGGTGGTGGGAACGAACACGTACGGATCAAATCCGAATGGCGTGCCGATGGCGACCAGCCGCCGGGGATTGGGCGCCGCCGCCGACGAGGGGCCGGCGATGGCCTTGGTCATCGACTCGAGAAAAGGCAATGCCAGGGCAATGCCCGAAGTGCGCAGAAAGGTGCGGCGGTTGATGGGTGCGTTCATGGGCGGGTCATACGGTCGTGCCTACTTGTTCTCGAAAAGGTCGCTCTGCACAACAGCGTGAATCAGCGTGCGCAGTCCATAGTGCTTCTTCTTCGCCTGCGCAACCATGGCATCAAGAGCCAGAAAATCGCCCGCTTCGGTCTTCTGTCCCGTGGAATAAGTAACGAGTTTCGCCGCGAGACAACGCGCCACCACGTCCGACTGCTGGAGCGCGAGCTGCTTGAACTCCTGCGGACCGCCGAAGGCGCGATGATCGGCCATCGTGCCGCTCGCATCGACACTGGCGCCCTTGCGGTACTTGACCTTCGTCGGGGACGAATTACCGGCATAGATCATTGCCTTCACTTCATCGCCTTTTTCCGTGGTGCGATAGAATTCGCGCCACTGCCCGACGGGATCGAACGCTTCCAGGGCAAAACCCGGGGGATCGATCTTGCGATGGCACGACGCGCAAGTCTCGCTGTTCTGGTGCTTGAGCAATTGCTCGCGGATGGTCGTGGCGCCGCGCGTGTCCGGCTCGATCGTTCCCACGTTTGGCGGCGGCGGCGGTGGCGGACGGCCAATGATGTTGTCCAGCACCCAGTTGCCGCGGAGCACGGGCGAAGTGCTGGAACCGTTGGCCGTCACCTTCAGCACGCTGGCCTGCGTGAGCACACCTCCGCGGACACAATTTGGCGGCAGGGTGACCTTGCGCATGGCCACCCCCTTCACTTCCGGCAATCCGTAAAATTCCGCCAGCCGTTCGTTGAGGAAAGTATAATCTGAATCGATCAATCGCTGCAGGCTGCCATCGCTCTGGACGAGATCGGCGAAGAACATTTGCGTCTCGGTCGCGATCGATTCGCGCAGCAGGCCATCCGCCTTTGCCGAGGACATGATTTCGTAGAACTCGGGGAAGAGATCTTTGTCGGGCATCGTCGCATCGAGATCGCGCAGGTGCAGCCAATGGTTCAGAAAGTCGACGATAAACCGCTGCGCGTGCGGTGAGGTGAGGAGGCGTTCCGTCTCGCGGCGCAGCACTTCGGGCCGGCGCAACTCACCCCGATCAGCCACCGCGCGCAGCGCATCGTCCGGGGCCGAGCGCCAGAGGAAATACGACAGCCGCGAGGCGAGCGCGTGATCCGATAGCGGCCCCGGATCCTCGACCAGGAAGAGGAAGTCAGGGGAACACAGCGCGGTTTCATACGCCTCCAGCATGGCGGACTCGAAGCATTCTTTGAGCGCGAGATGTTCCGTCACGATGGCCAGATACGGGGCCACGTCTTCGTCCGTTACCGGCCGCCGGAAGGCGCGAGCGAGAAACGCCGTGAGAAGCTTTTTGGCATCGGCTTCGGGCTGTTCGGAAAAAGGAGTTTGCTTCGCGGAATAGCGCATCTGTTGAAGGGGACCCGGGAGGACCACCTCCTTGGGCAGTTCCTTAAAGGGCTTCATGGGCACCTCGCCAAACAAACGCCGATGCCCGACCGGAGGCCATGTTTCCTCGAGCGGACCTTCGACTTCGATCCATTGGAACGCAAGCGCGAGGCCTTCCGGCTCCTTCCAGGGTTTGGGCGGATACATGCTGAACTTGCGCAGGCCTCGCTCCTGGTTGAGCCGATAGGGCGCGAAGATGACGGTGTCGAGCGGCGCGAAGACGTGTTCGATCTCGAACACCGTGGGGTTATCGGGAGGCGCACCGAAGTATCCGAGGAGCTTCTTCGTGCGCGTGGTTTTCAGCGCAAACGCAAGGCTCAAGCCCTGCGCGTCCTGCGTATAAGCCGAGACGCGCACGCGGTATCGTCCCGGCTGGGCCTTCGTCACTTCGATAAACTGTTCGGAATGGATTGGCACCTCAATGTGAGGCTCAGCGAAGAACAGAAGCTCGCCATCGCGCACGCGGATCATCGGCTTGTTATTGGGGTGGCCGTAGTTTCCGGTCGTGTCCTCCCGCGGGTCATCAAAGGAGAACCGCCGCTTCACGACCTCCGGTTGTGGCCCATGGATGATGGCCGCCTGGAGCGCCTTATCCGCCGCTTCCATATAGCGCTGAATGTGGACCGGTGAGATGCTGAGCGCCTTCGAAGCCGTGTCGAAACCATCGGCCAGGTCGTCCTCGGGGAGCAAATCCTTCAGCGGCACATCCACGCCCAGAAGATCGTGAATCGTATTTTCGTACTCCAGCCGGTTCAGCCGCCGGATGCGCGTGCGACCATCGGCCCGGCGTGCCTTGGTCTCCGCCGCGAGCGTTCCTTTGATGTCCTGGACCAACGTCGCAACCTGCGCCTGCGGTGGACGCGGCTTTTTCGGCGGCGGCATTTCGTCCGCCTCGAGGCGTGCCAGGATGCGAGCCAGGCTCTTCGCCGCATCGGGCGGGCTGAGCTGCGCGAGATTATCCATGCGGAACTTTCCCTTGGGCGCATCCTCGTCGTGACACTCGATGCAGTGTTGCTCCACGAATTCACCCAGAGGCGACCCATGGGCGGCAGCCAGCATCGCCGCCGCCACGAGGGGCAGGGCAAATCCGGAAACCAGCCGTCGCGGAATGAATCTTAAGAGGGGCATGACGTATTGCCTATGCATGATCCCTTCGGCGACTTTCTCTTTACCTTCTTTCGGGGAAAATTCTCCCGCGTACCATCTCCCGTGCCGGCGTGTGTGTGTCATCTTAAGCGAGTCAGGCAAATTTTCTGTCGGGCCGGGTCTGAATCCGTCACGATGCGGCACAGAGGCATCTGCCATGTCGCGATCAGCGCGAGTTCCGTCCCCTCTCTTGTCATCCTGAGCGGAGCGGGGAAGCATGGGCGCAGTCGAAGCCTCCAATATCCCGCGGGTTCCCGCGCGGAGCCGCTGCGACCTTTTCAAATGCAAGGCCCGCTCCAGTTGACGCCTCCGCGTATTTCATCCACCGAAGAGCGCCATCCATCTGAATAGCTCGATCACAGAGGCTCCGCGCGAGAACCCACAACTATTGGAGGCTTCGACTGCGCCCATGCTTCCCCGCTCCGCTCAGGATGACAATTGGGGAAACGGCGCTCGCGCTTTTCGCGACACGGCAGATGCCTCCGCGCCGCGTCTTGACGGATCTCAACTCAGCCCGGCGGGAATGGAACCGGACTCGCTTAAGTTGACGCACGTGCGCGGCTTCGGGGTCTTCGATCATGGTCGTGGGCGTGCATCATGGATGCATCAACTTAAGTAAGTCGCAGTCTGGCTGCGAGCGCGAGCGCCGTCCCCCTGCTTGTCATCCTGAGCGGAGCGGGGAAGCATGGGCGGAGTCGAAGGACCTCCAATATCCCGCGGGTTCCCGCGCGGAGCCGCTGCGACGCCCTTTGCAGATGCAAGGCCCGCTAACGCTAACGGAGTTCCACTCCGGCGGCCGCGACCACCTGCTGATCAGTCGGCCCAGATTAACGGCTTACTTTTTCTTCGCCGCCCATCCATCCCACTGAGTGCGGTATTCCGGTGTCATCGGGGTGAAAGTGATCTGCACTTTTGGAAGATCCGCTTTCAGTTTCGCGAGATCTTCCTCGGAAAGCGCGACGTCCTTGAGGTCGAGCGTGGCAAGGTGCGGAAGCTCTTTGAGCCGATTAAGCCCGCCGGCGTAAGTGAAAACGGCAAACTCGAGCGAGAGCTTGTTGAGCTTCGGAATGGTCACCAGCGAAGCGATCGAGGCGTTCGTGAGCCCCGCGTAACCCTTCGCCCAAAGACGCACGGACTCCAAAGACGGGTGGTTCTTGAGCAGCGCGACAAACGCGTCATCGGCGGCCCCATGTTTCAAGTCCACGCGCTTCACCTGCGGAGCGGTGACGGCCTCGATGCAAAACGCGCCGTCGCTGGAAAAAACTTCAAGTGCGGGAAGACCGGAGAGCGCAGCCTTCGCCTCGGGCGTCGGACGCGTGATGTGCATGGTGTTCAGCGCTTTCAGCGACTTCATTTCTCCGAATTTCGCGGCGCCATTGCCGGTGACCGGAGATCCATTCAAGGCAACCACCTCGGGGTTCAACGCCGCCAGGCGCTGCATTCCTGCATCGTCCAGGGCGGCGCCGCTAAAGGAAAAGGCGCGGACGTGCAGGGCGGCAATGGCGTCCCACTGCTCGGAACTGATGGGCGTCTTGGAATCGACGCTCAGGGTAAGACCGGCCGGTGGCCGATCGGTGATTGTCGCCTGGAGCGGCTTAAGAACCTCGGGGACTTCAGGCAGCGGCGCTGCCTTCTTTTGAGCGTGGGCGTCGGTGGCGAATGCGAGGCTGAATAGAAATGTAGCAAGCAGGACGAGGCGATTCATGGCGGGTAGGGCTGTTGGAGGGTGGGAGGGCCGGGAGTGTGGGCGCAAAATCGGGAGAAATGCAAAGACCAAAGCCGGTCTCAAGCAGTGCAGTTTTCAGCGCCTTCGCGGCAGCGAAAACTGAGCACTGGGCACTCCGCGGTAACGCGAGAGGCACGGACGATTCACCTCAGTTCACTTTCGCCCGATGCAAACTACTTCCTTCATGCTCCGGTGGTAAATGTGCCCTTCCGCAAACGAGATGGAGTTCAAGCTCCACGTTTGCCCGGGCGCGCCGAGATCATTGACGGAGAGCAATGCCTTTTCATCGAGCACCGCCGCCTTTCCGTCGATCGCGTAGGTGATTCCGAGCATCGTCGTGAAAAAGATTTTCCCGCCAACGGCGGACGGGCTGCCCAGGTAACCCCACCACCAACCATCTTCTTGCGAGCGTTTGTCCGTCGCCACCTCGATGCCGCGCGCGTTCACCGTCGAGGATTTTTGCGGCTGGCCCCAGAGGAATTGATCCGGCTGACCGGCTTCACGCATGACGGATACCGGCAGTTCCAGATACTCCACTTTCCCGGTCTCCAGGTGCACGCGCCCGACGCAATAGGGCGGGCCGAGATGTTTGCCGCCGAAGGTATAGCAGAGGAAATAGTGCCAGTCGCCGAGGAGGATGTTGCAGAACTGCGCGGGGAAGACTTGCAGCGGCGGGCTCTGCTTCGAGAGGTCGGTGGTCGCGAGCAGTTCATGCTGGCCGGTCTTGGCGTTGAAGCGCCGCCAATCCACGGCCGTCACGAGCGACTGCGTCCGCAGCAGCTTCCCAGTCGCGGCGTCGAGCACATGATGCTCCGAGGCGTCGATGTCGAACCAAGCGGCGTACTTCGCGTTCCAGTGCATCGTGTAGCACGCCTTGCCCCGCTTGGGCTCGTAACGCCACATCGTCTTGCCCTCACTGCCCGGTGCGAGGCTGGTCAGGCTCAGCCCGATCGGCAGTTCCGGCACGCCGTGATACGCGCCGCGGCCTTGCAGCACCGCCGGCGTGCCGTCGGCGCGCATGCCGAGCACGGGCGTATTGTAATGCGTCATTGCATCGTCGGCGACCCACAGCGTCCGTCCCGTGTTCTTGTCCAGCCCGCGCAGATAATTCCAGGGATCGTTCCCCTCGCGCCTCGGGTCGGATTCATCCCGCGGCTCCATGTTGATCAGCGTGTCCCCAAACAGGATCGGCTCGAATTGCTTGTTAAAGGGGCGTCCGCCCGTGGGCTTCCACTCGCGCAGCCACACCTGCTTGCCGGCAAAGTCGAAACAGCCGACCGATCCGCAGGCATTGAAGAACCACACGTGCTTCCCGTCCGTAACGGGCGATGGCGACGTGGCATCGCTGAAAAAATAGGCCGGCACACTCGTCGCGCTGCCGGGCAGGTCCACCGTCCAGAGGATCTTTCCATCCCGCGCGTCGAGGCAGTAGGCCGTGACATCCTTGCCCTGCGGGCGTTTGCCTTCCTCCGGCTTTAGGATCGTGAGAAACACACGGTCGCCCCACACCGCGATGCCACCCTGGCCGGTTTCCGGCAGGACCGTCCGCCACGCGATGCCTTCACCGCGCGCCACGCTCCACTTCACGGGAACATCTTCCGCGTCGACCGACCAGGTCCCGTACGGTCCTCCGGCCTGTGGCCACTGGCGCTCACCTCCGGCCACCGGGACGGCGGGGGGCGCGGCATCGGCTCCCAAGGCGAGCATGACAAACAGGAAGGGGAGGAATCGGAAGAGAATCATGGGGAGTGAAGGATTGGCACGGGCGCTCGCTGGGGTGGATCACCAGTCATCCGCCGGGGGGGTTATCACCAGTTTTTGCCAACGCATCCAGCCAGTTATCGCGAGCATCGGTGTATTCTCACCGAACAGCCTCCCAGGAGGCCGCCATGCTGGCGGCCACCGACTTCCTTGACCATCAAGCGCGGGAAGGGTTTCACTCCACATCGATGCTTGAGCTTCACCAACGAGCGGCCTGGATTGTCAACGAGCCGAATGTCGAATGGCACCACCTCCTCCGATCACGATTTGTCGGCCAGTTGCCCGCGCGCGAAGGAGGGACGGGCATCGCTGTCGTCGTTCAATCGATCGTCCAACAGAGCGAAGCGCAGGCGGAACTGCGCGGGTGCATGGAATACTTTTCGGGCCGGTCGCTTCCGGTCGTCTTCGATTTTGTGGGCTCGCTCCAAATCGAGACCCGTGAACTCGTCATCCGCGAACCACGCCCGAACCTGCCCGAGCGAACCTACTCGGGTCAACTCTCCGAGAATGGCCGGGTGATGACGCTCCATGCCCATCTGCCCGAAGGCCGGACTTCGAAACCGATCCATCTCATCCACGACGATACGCTGGCCGAGTTGTAGAACGGCTGAGCGCGGGCGCATACAGCGTGAGAACGCCGCCACCCCATCACTTCCTCCCATGCGAATCACCCGACGCCACCCAACCCTCACGCTCCTGATCCTGCCTCACCTGGCCGTGGTCTTCGGCGTTGTTTCGAGCTTCGCCGCCGATCTGCCACCTCTGCAAATCGGGGACCTCTACAAGACCGACGCGCCCGTGGATGCCATCACGCTGAGCGATGGCCGCAGCGCCATCTATTGCCGCCAGCGAGCGGATGCGGAAACGCGCAAGATTCACCAATCTCTGTGGCGGGTGGACGATGCCGGCGGAGTGCGTCCGCTCGAAAATGGCGAGCCGAATGGGTTCAGCCCGCTGCTCTCTCCCGATGGGAAGTGGATCGCGTTTCTATCCACGCGCGCGTTCGCAGACGGCACGCCGGCTTTCACGCCCGTCCCGCCCTACTCCGATCCCGCGGCGGATATTTGGTTGATGCCGGTGAATGGGGGCAAGGCGATCCCGCTCGGGGGCAAAGCGAAGGCGTATGGCCGCGTTATCACCGATAAGTTTTATGGCCGGGTGGCATTTTCGCCGGATGGAAAACGCCTGGCGTTCGTGGCCGATGACGGCCGCGATCCGCGGTCGGAGGCCGAACGGCGCAACAATGTCATCGTGATGCGCGACGACCAGGGCGAAGGGTATGAAGGCTACGGGCCAATGCAGGTCTGGGTGGCCGACTTGCTCGAGACACCGGCGGAGGTGGCCGCGGCGCGCATCGCGCGCGTCACGCCGGATGAGTTTTGGTATGGCGATCCGCAGTGGGCGCCGGATAGTTCGTTCCTCGTGGTGCAGGCCAACCGCACCGCCGATCAGGAGTCGGTGCGCTACAGTATCAACCGCAACTACGACCTTTGGAAGATCACGCTCAGCGATCGTCGCCTCGAGCAGCTCACCTTTGGCGAAGGACCGGAGTTTTCTCCGCGGATTTCCCCCGATGGCCGGCGAGTCGCATGCCTGAGTTCACCTCGCAAAGGCCCTCACATGGACGTGTTCAATCTCATGGTGGTCGAATTGACAGCCGGCGGCGCGAAGTCGCGCGTGATCTTCGATCATCACGGCGCGCCCGCCGACGCACCGCCGCATCTGCCGGCGACGTATCCCCTGCCGGACCGATGCTGGCGCGACAATGGACACGTCGCTTTCAGCGGCACGGACGGACTAAAGTCGCAGCCCCAGTGCGTGGAGGTGGACCGCGGGCCGCAGACCGTCGAAGATCATCCGCCCATAGCCCCGCGCAGCCCGCTTTTGCCGCCAGCCAATCCCGAGACGGCCTCGCGGCTGCAAGCGCTCGATGAAACAGTCCGATGGAAGAGTTTCGACGGCCTGGAGATCGAGGGCGTGGTGACGCTGCCACCCCCGTCCATCGCCGAACCGCCCTTCAAGCTCCTGGTCATGCCGCACGGTGGGCCCCACAGTCGCGCCAGCGGCGGTGGCGGTTTTGAAACGCAGATCTTTGCGATGCATGGCTACGCGGTCTTCCAGCCCAATTTCCGCGGTTCGACCGGCTACGGGGTGAAATTTCTCGACGCCGACAAAAACGACTTCGGAGGAAGCGACATGCGCGACATTCTCACCGGCATCGAACATCTGGCGGCCAAGGGCATCGCCGATCGCAACCGGCAGTTTGTCTACGGCGTGAGCTACGGCGGTTTCATGACCAGTTGGCTCGTCGGCCACACCCAGCAGTTTCGCGCCGCGGTTGCGCAGAACTCGGTGACCGACCTGAATGTGATGTGGCACCTGAGCGACCTCCAGAGCTGGACGGAGTGGGATATGGGCGGCCTGCCTTGGGAAGTCGTGGAACGAATGCGCGAACACAGTCCGCTCACCTACGCCGCGCAGGTGCGCACGCCCACGCTCATCCTGCACTCGCTCAACGACAGACGCTGCCCCGTGGCCATGGGAAAGATGTTTTACCGCGCGCTCCGAAAAACTGGCGTCGAAACGGGGATGGTCATTTACCCCGACGAAGGCCACGGCATCCGGCAACTCCCGCACCGCGAAGACGTGCTCCGGCGGGCCCTGGATTGGTTCGAGCAGCATGACCTGCCGAAATCAAAATGAGTGCGCGCTCTTTCACCTTCTGGTGATCCTGACGTTGTCCAGCACCACACAGGTGTTGGCCGGCCCGAGGTGGACGCGGAAGGAAAGCGCCTGCCCGGGTTGAAAGTCCGCCGGGAGCGAACTCGTTCCGAGCTTCTGCGCAACCTGTCCGATCTGCTGCTGCACGAATGTGCAAACGCGGGTTTTCATGTTCACCGCGACCTGCGCGTGCAACCAGCAATCATAGGGCACCCCGACCCGGGATTCCTGAGGCGCGCCTCCCGCTTGCAGCATCCATTTTCCCTGGCGCGCCTCCGCCATCGCGATGGGACCGGCCTGGGCGCCGGTGCGCTCGATGACGAACGCGACTTCGTTCGACGAGGTCAGGGTCTGCCCCGGCATAATGCTCGGGATGGGTGAATCCGAACGGATGAAACAGTCGGCGTCAAACGTCAGAACGTCGTCTTCATTCGGCGTACATTGTTTGGCGAGCACCGGCTGGAGATCCCCACCACGCGCACCAAGCACCGACTTCACACCTTCGCGATAGGAGGTGCTGCTGATGACCCGGAACGCACCGGCTTCCATCGGCGCCGCCGTCCATTGATTGCCGTGAAGATCGGTCCCGTTTTGGTACGACTCGAAATCGTCGGCAAACAGGACCTCTCCGCCCTCGGGCGTGAACTCGATCGCCGGTTTCCAAAGCACGGAGAGATCATCGAGATAGACTTTGCTTCCGGCGGGCCCGAGCGGCTGAAAGAGCACTTGCCGGAAGGCCTTGTAACTCGGCACCGCGATCTCAAGATTCACCCCGTTCTGCGTCGTCGTGCGAGCCGGCGGTGGAGCGTAGGGCACGTTCTCCATGAGCAACGTGTCCGCTTTCGCCCCCGCATACGCGGAGTAGGCCGCCTTCACGAAATCCACCTGGATGGAAAACCGCTGCCACACACCGGCGGCGACATGACAGCTCGTTGGCTTCCAGGTTCCCGCGCCGCCAGCGCTCCGGCCAGTCGTGTAAAATACAGCCCCCGTGACCGGCTCGATCCTGAGGCCCACATCCAGTTCGCCGCCTTTGTTTTCCAGGTAGGTAATGACCCCGCTGGGAGCGCCCTCGCGGAAGATCCAGAACGAATAGTCGCATGTGCCGTTCGTGATCGAGGTATCGAGCACCGCCGCGATATTGCTGCGATCGGCATCGGACGCGTGATAACCGATGAAGCTCGGGCTGGAGGCGCCATTGCTCGTGAGACGCACCGCCTGGCCGGCATCGCCCCGCCGAATCTTGTCCTGCAGAAAAGCCTTCCCGCTCGCCTCATCGCCGAACGAATACCAGCCGCCGGGGCAGGCGCGGCGTTTTGGGTCGTAGGCCACCACTCCCAGGGAGCCAGCCGGCGGCAGCTTCGCGGGATCGGCCGGAAACCCGTCAAAATCTTGCGCCAGAAAACGGATCGCACCGAAGTCGCGCACATCCTTCATCCACTGGGTCCAGCGCTGCTGCCAGGCGGAAGTGTAGAGCTCATACCACACGTCATTGCGCCATCCGTCTGCTCCCGGCGGCGGCGGCTGATTGAAATAGGGCATGGCGCCGGTGGTGATCACTTCGATCTCGGGATGCTTGCTCTGCTTGATCCAGTCCTTGATCACCGTGAGCGGCGCCTTGCCCACACCGTCTCGCGAACGCGTGAGATAATTCTTCTTCGCGGCCTCGTGGTCAAACGTCGCCTCGTAGAACACCGGGGTGATGATCGCGTCAACGAGTCCTTCGTCGATCCAGGTCCGCCAGTCGAGACGCTGGTTGCCCAACGGCGGACCCGCGTACTCCCCCGACAACGTGACCGCAATCTGGATTTTCGGATCGACCGCGCGGAGCGCCGCGCGCAGCTCCCGATAGAGCTGCGTGATGTGTTCGCCCCGCAAATTGCGCCAGTTCTCAACCATGGGATCGTCGATCTTGAAATCAGGACCAAACGCGTCGAAACGCGCGTCCGAGAGTATATCCACGCCGTAGCGCTTCTTCATCTCGTCCACGACCGGCGAATTGAATCCGTATTGATCGCCCTTCTCGGGAGGATCGACCAACTGGTTCACCTCGCTGCGCATGCAGGCGATGAATCGCTTGATGCCGAACTTCTTCGCCATATGGACGAACTCCGCCACCTTCGTCGCGCGGGCCTCCGGATAGGCGTACTCGCGCACCATCCACAGCTTGTTGCCCCGGCGGTCCACGGTGACCCCTTCGGGATGATCGAGGAAATACTGGCTCACGTAAGACCATGGAATCATGCGGCCCAGCCCAGGTGTCCCCACGTCGGCAGGCGCTCCATCGCTGTAGATATGCGGGTGCCAGGCCCACACCTTGAATCCCAGCGGCGCCCCGATCTTCTCCGCGGTCTCGACAACGCCGAACTTCGCCGAGACGCGATCGACATAATCGAGCATGAGTTGCATCCGCGGATTCTGTCGCGTGCTTTGGTTCCGATGAATCATCGGCTCGTAATCGGCGAGATCGGTCCGGAGCGTGACACCCGTCATTCCGCGGGCGATCCAGCGCTTGATCGTTCGCTCCATCGCTTCCGGAGAATCCATGCACGCATCCGTCCCCGGGCCATACACGCAAACGACATCGCCCCAACTGGGAACCGCCCACCGCTCCCCTCCACCCGGCGTCGGACTCACATCAGCACACCACCCAGCGGGGCTTCCGGCCAAACCGATCCACAAACTGAAAAGTATCGCTTTCATCGGTTGGGCGCGGATCGCATTGAGAAGTCGACCTGCTTCACCGCACTTTGTTGCCTGGAACATTGATGGACTTGGCCATCTCCTGGACGGCTTCCGGCGATGGCCCAAGGATGAGCGCGTCGGCCGCGCCGCTCCATTTGATCGAAGGGGAATAGCCACTCTTGAAAATCTTCCACGGCGCTTTGTTCTTGCGCGCATCGAGCGTCACGGAGACCGCGGGCCGCCTGGAGCCGTAGAGCACCGTCGTGTCGAGCAATGGCAGACCGTTGGCGTCTTCGATGCGAACGCGACTTGGGTTGGCCCCGCTGGGCAGCAACGAGTTGAGCGGGAGGAGCGCCGTAGCGGCTTCCAGCGTCACCACCGGATCGGCGCCCGCTGGCTGCAGATAGCCGACGTAAGCAGAATCCCACCCTTTTTGTTCGGTGATCAGGCACTGGCTGGCCCGGTCCTTCTGCAAGGAAACCACAGTGGCCTGCACCCCGCCTTCGTATTGCCTCGGTGGGAGCGTCGTGATGCCGGCGTCGATCAGCGCTTGCAAATAATAGGGCGCCTCCTGACCCAAGCTTGGCGACGGGAAGAAATGGGAACGCGCGCCATAGTAGTTGAGCGGGTCGCCGGGGTTCACGTAAACGTCATCCCAGAGGGTGTTCAGCGTCGGCAGGTATTCCGTGAGATACTCCTTGCGGCCGGTCCACTGCCAGACCTGCGCGCGAAGCTGCGGGAAGGAATAGCTGGCCCGCCGCTTCATATAGTCCGGGCCGAACCATTCGAGCACGCGTTCCTTGAGTTTGGGGTCGCGCGTCAGATCCCAGTAGCGTGTGGTCCATCGTTGATGAAACATGTTGTGGACCGGGAACGCCGGGCTTTCCGCCCACGGGCGGCTGTTGTGATCGTCGACCAGATCGCGGAAGTAGAGGATGGCCTGCGGGTCCCAGCTATTGACGTAGTAGCTGAGCATTTCGCCGAGCGTGGTCACGTTTTCGCGGCTGCGTTCCGGAGGCAATCCCACGCGGTGGAAGGCGCGCGCCCAGACCTGGTTCAGCTCCCGCCCGCGATGATCGCCGAACAGCAGGTAGCGGAACAGCGACGCGTCGGGATTGATGAAATGCCCGCCGACCTCGACGTAATCGTCTCCGCAGCGCTCGCCGTCGCGGGGCGTGCCCCACGGGGTGAAGCCCTTCACATGATAGTTCGCGCCGGCCAGCTTGCAGAACATGGGATGGTCGGGATCGTCGTAGTTGACCGTGCCAACATCCATGAAGTGCCGCGTGTTAGCCATCGCCCACTGGTAGATCCATTCCGTGCCGGAACGCCAATAGAGGAACTGGCCCTCCCAGACGCCCTGGTAATGACTGTTCAGCCACCAGCGGTGCCACTCGGACTGCTTCGAGACGGGACTCCAGTTGTTGTGCGTATCCGGCCAGATCCACATCCCGTAGTCCTGGAGATAGTCCACCGACATCGTGAAGCCGTGGAACCCTTCGTCGAAGATGCGTTCGACTTCGGGGAACCGTTTCGGGTCCCGCCCGGCAAAGCGGCCTTCCACCTCCGTCAGGCCGTTCCACACCGGATCGGTGATGGCGTGCGGGTTTTGCTGGAAGAGCGCGGCACGCGCGGCCAGCTCCGCCGGCTGCCGCGGCGTGGCCTGAAAGTGGAGTGAGAAATCATTGCTCACGGCCAGGCCCAGCCCATTGCCCGTCAGCGCGTTGATGTCCTGCTGCTCCAGCGCCGTGCCGAAGACGCGCATCGCATCGAAATATTTCTGCGGAAATTTCAGGTCGAGGTATTTCCCCTCGTGAGCGTAGAAGAGCTTGTAGATGTTGCGGCGATCGAGTTCCTCCTCATTCAGGAAGGCCACCTGCCCGTGCCGCGGCCAGAAGTGCAGGTTCACGGCGTCGCGGCTCACTTCGAACTCCTTGGGGTAAAGCTGCCAGATGTTTCGCACCGAAACTCCCATCGTGCCGGTGGGCGAAGTCACCGCGGCCCAGCCGTCGGACTTCTGTCCGGCAGTGATCCCCTCATCCTCGCCCCGCACCAAACGGAAGTGGTCCCAACGATCCTGGTGCAGCCAGACGCTCTCAGCCGGCAGAGGCTTGCCGGCCTTGTCCTTGCCGGCCACCGGTAGCGTGCCAAAGAACGGATTGTTGTCTCCCCCCATCGCCCACTGTTCCGCTCCCGCGGGTTTGATCTCGAAACCCAGCCCCCGGAGCTTCTTCTTGTCCGTGTCAAAGGTGATGACCGTCGTGTGGCTGACATTGATCATCGGCTGGCCCGCAAACGCACTGATCCGCGTGGTGAACAGGCAGCATTTCTCTCCGAGGTCGTTGGAGAGGTACCACCCTTTCGCGCAAATCGTCACCCGCAACGGTCCAGCCTCTTCGACCGTAACGCTCACGTTCGGATCGCTCGCGGCGGAATAGCGAAAGTTCCGCTCGTCCATCAAAAATGGCCCGCCCGCGCCGGACACGATCGGCTTGCCCGCCGAGCCGTCGCTGTTGATCATCGACACTTCCTCAATCCCCGCGAATTTGTGCCGGCCGATTTTGAAGCGGATCGCGCCCGTATCCACGACGAACGCATCGTCGGACTCAGTCAGCTTCAGCGGCGTGGTGGCCGCTGGAGCGGTCTGGCCTTCCGGCAGGCGCATCAGGCGATAGGCACGTGGCCTGCCGCTGTCATACTTCGCCTGAAAATCCAGCCCCATCCACTTTACCATCCCCGTCGGGTACCACGTCGCGCGCTGGGTGAATTGCGCGGGCACAGGTTTGCCATCCTCCGTCAGGACAAAACGTTCGATCGAATCGCTCGCCTGCCGCGGCAGCGGCACGCCCGTGGTGATCGGCCACGAACCGTCCGGCACATGGTTCTGCGCGTGGACCAGCAATGGCACGCCTTCTGGAGGATAAGGCAACACCTTGCGCGCTTCCTTCGATTTGACGAACGCACACTCGTGGATCGCATGGGCATCGGGCACATTCTCCAGGCGGGCGCGCACCCGGTAATTTCCCGCGGCCAGCTTTCCGGTCGCGAGCAGGAATGCGACCTTCGGCTCGGTCACCGGGCTGAGAGTCTTCGACGTGACGATCTTGTCGTTGCCGTCCACGACTTCGATCTGCAAGCGGGCGCCCGGCGCGTGATTCTTCTCGCCGATCATGCACACCACAAACTGTCCCACCGGATCGTCCGCGAGATACTCGTTGCGGTCAGCAAGGATTTCCAGACGGCGCGGCGTCGGTGGCCGGCTGATGTTATAGGGCGTGAACGTCAGGGGCAGGTCATGAATTTTCCCGTCGGTGCGCTCGAGCGCCTTCCGTTCGATTTCCGTCAACGGAATCCATCGGACATTTTCGATCGGTTCAGCCGCCCCGCGCACCGCCATCAAACTGACGCCCAACAAAAGTAGAATCGTTTTCATTGTGCACCTCCCTGCTTGGGTTGCGGCTGGTTGGGTTTTGCAGGCGTTTTGCCCGTCACCGGCAATACGATGCGGAAACCGGTGAGCTTCGTCGTCCGCGAATCATTGAAATAGTTCCGCGTCGTGGACCGGCAGCTCTGCGCGCCAAAGAACGCCGCCCCCCCGCGTAACACCCGGTAATGAAAGACCGAGAGGGCCGGTCCCGTGGGATTTTCCAGCGGGCTGACGGCGTAGTAGTGCGCGTCGTAGAAATCGTCGCACCACTCCCACGCGTTGCCGTTCATGTCGTAAAGTCCGAATGCGTTCGCCGCCTTCTGGCCCACGGGATTAAGGGCGCCGCCGTCGTTCGCGGCATACCATCCGGCCTTGTCGAGTTCCTTCTCCGTGTCACCGGTCGGAAACGCCGTCGCGCTGCCCGCGCGCGCGGCAAATTCCCACTCGGCCTCCGTCGGCAGCCGGTACTCCGCGCTTTCGAATTTGTTCAGCGTCTTGATGAACGACGCCGCGTGATCCCATGTGATGCAGTTCATCGGGATATCCGGCCCCGGAAAGTAGTCCGAATGCTTCGTCCCCGTCACGGTCTCCCACTGCGTGCGCGTGACTTCGAAGCAGCCCATGTAATAGGGCTTCGTCAATATTACCCGGTGCGGGGTCTCGTCCGCGGAGCCATCCGTGCTGCCCATCGTGAATTCGCCCGCCGGGATGAGCCGGAATTTCATGCCCATCGAGTTGATCCATTCCACCGGCTTGCCGAGCTTCGTCGCGGAGGCCGTCTGCGCCGCCGCGGCCTTTTCCGGTGAATCAATCACGGCGGGTTCGTCCACCGCCAACACCGGCAAAGAAAGAAGCGCGGCGACCGCCGTTGCGATGCTTTGTTTCCAAAGGGGGATCGGCATTCTACGACTCATATAGTTATGGGGGGTATCACCTGGCTTACGCCTTGGGCTTGATGAACAAGACCTCGGCCCTCTCGATCCAACCCTTTCTGAGGTCGACTCGAAACCAGCCGTCGCTGTTTTTCTTGTGAAACCGGACCCCGGACCGTGGACCGAACTCTTTGAGGTCGTATTGCTCCCAGGTCTTGCCCATGTCGGGCGAATAGATGATCCCCGTCGCATAGGTGGATGCCGGCGCGCAATGCGTGGCGATCATCACGCCGTCCTGGATGATCATGTTTGCGGATTCGAAACCGGGATTGAACAGCAAGGTGTGCGCCTCCTTGTTCGTCAGGTCCGCCGGAGCGCACATGAAAATTCCGCGATCATGCTCCGGTCCCACCTTGCGACCGTTCGCATCGGCCGCCCAGTAGAGGCGTCCGTCCACGAAGTTGATGCCGCCGGATTTGAAGCGCGAGTCGGAGTTCACCGAGATGAGCACCTTCCAGTCCCACGTGTCGGCCTTCGCGTCGTAGACGCCGCGCAACCAGTGGCATTCGTTGCCGTCTCCGCGGAAGATGTCACCCGTGCAGGCGTAGAATGCGTTCTCGGCGGGGTGGTAAGCCACGCAGTGGACATGGCGGCAGATGAGTGGGTTGCTGGCATCGCCCACGAGTTCTCCAGGCTCGGCGCCTTTCTGCTGAAACGCCGGGTTCTGGCCAAAAGAATATGCGATCTTCACGGTCTGCCCGCCGTCGGTCGAGTAGTAGATGTTCACCGGCACCGCTCCGCCGAGGACGTTGCAATAGTTGCCCCACACGAGCATCTCCTTGCCGTTCACCTCCCAGGTGTGCTCTCCATCGAGCGAGTGGAAATACCAGCCCGGCTGATCCTGAATCTTCGGCGTGTGCGGAACGTAATCGCTGCCATCGGCCTTCTTCACCGTGATGGGATGATGCGTCTTGAGATTGTCGGTGCTCAGAAAGAGTTGCGCGCGCGTGGCGAAGAGGATGTTCCCATTCTTGAGGATGACACTGAAGGTGATGTGCTCCGCATCGGCGAACTCCGCGGCGTGCGGCCACGTCTGGCCGTTGTCCTCGGAAAGAAAAATTTTGCCGCCGCCGAAACCGAAAGCCTTGTTGTCGCGCTGCGAGTCGATGTAGGGCCCCTCCGGCGCCAGTCGATACCAGAAATGGTCGGTCGAAGCGATGTCGGATGGCGCGGCGATCAGTTTGGTGGTGTCGCGCAGCAAGAGGCCGCCTATGGTGCCTGCCGTGGCCCCGAGGAACCGGCGTCGATTGAGTGAGGATGAATGTGTCATGGGAGGTGCTTTCTGTCGTTGGTAGCGTTCCGCAAATGGATGGCCGTTTCGACCGCTCTACATCTTTCCCCGGGATAGTTTCCCCGAGATCGGTTTGCCATTTTGCACACCGTCGAGCGTGCCGTCGAAGTGCATCAACAAGTAGGTGTCGGCATCCGGTTCGAAGGGAGCCGTGGGAACAGTGAAGTTTTCCCGGTAGCGAACGGTGCGCGACACGCGCAACTCGTCGTAAAATTCACCCGCCGGAATTTTTCCGTAGGCGTGACCCGAGCCGAAACGAATGTCCGCGCCAGGCGGAAGGAGCTTGGCGACAAGCGCATTTTTCGCCATGCCCTCCTCGTAATGGTGGTAGGCCTTCTTGCGTCCGTTGATGAAGATATTGCATTCGCTGTCGGTGCCGTTGACATCCCACGTGAGGGCAATGTGGTACCACTTGCCCGCCTCAAAGAAAATGCCGGCCCGCGAAGCACCGGCCCGCTGGACTCCAAGGCCAAATTGGCCGATGTTGTACCGGCCCGTGCGACCGAGATTGTCGGGGTCAATGTTGTAGGTCGCGGTGATCGGGTCGGCGTGGAAAAATGAAAGCCGCAGCGTCGAGTCGCTGACGCTGTTCAGGTGACAATCGCTGGCCGACCACAATGTCCTGATGCGGAACTCCACCGTGCCGCGCTCCTGCGGCGGGGCGGCATCCCCGGCGGCGACCTGCACAAACTGGCTGTTGAGCCGGATCGCCTGCCCGAATCCCTGGACGCTGTCTTCGAAGGCCTTCTCCGATTCGGCGCCCAGGATCGGGTTCGCATGGGGGATCGCGCTGGAATCGATCTTGAACAATCTCCCCGGGTCGCCGAGTGCGATGGTCAGCGGAAAATCCGGCGTCACGATTCTCACGAATGACTCCGCGCCTTCCACGGATTCGCCGAGAAATTGGTCGCGGCCCGCTTCCAAAGCCCACGAGCCCGATTGTCCACGGGTCTGGAATCGATAATGGCCCTTGCCCAGGCTTTCGGACTCGACCGGTTGGCCCGCGGCGTCAAAGAGATTGATGGGCCGGCTGGCGAAATACTCGACCGCAGCCACATTCGGCGGCAGGGCGAAATAGTAGCGATGCCCCGGTAAAACCACCAATCCATCCGGAGCGACCTGGAGCACCTTTTCCACGTCGGAATTGAGCATCGTGAATTGAATTTCCGAACCAAGGTCCAGTTGGTAGGTCCCCGGCGCCACCGACTCCGGGATGCGCAGGCGGAAGAAAATATGATCCTCGTAACTCAGGTACCAGATGCTGTGGTCGTTGTAGCAGTCGGGCTTGGTGACGTGCTTGAAGTCCCGCTCGACAATCTCCAACGGCACCGCCTGCCCGCGCGCATCCAGAAGCTTGGGCTCGATCGATCGATCGCCCCAGTTGTTCACGAAAACATCGAGCATCGCCGGACCGGGCCTCTCCTTTTGCAGAAAGATGTGTGTGCGCTGGGTGGCGCGCGGCTTGATGGCAAAGGGCAGGTAGGGCCGCGGACCCTGGTATTCGCTGATGATCTGTTCCGCCGCGGGCACGCCGGTGTTGAGGGTGCCCTGGTGCGTCAGGATGAGTTGTCCCCACGGCTTGGTCGTCTGCGGATTGAGGCTGGCGAAATCCACGCCCAGCTTTTCCATCGTCTGCCAGTTCCGGCCAAAGTTGCCCACGACCTGCGACAGGTAGGCCGCGTAAATCGGCTCGTGGGTGTCGCGATAGGCCAGGGCGAAAGCCTGGAGCAGACAACTGGAACGCGAAAAGAAATAGTCCAATTGCCCGTGCCGATAGCGGAACTGCGCCAGTTGAACCAGTGCCTTCTTCACCAGCGGATCGCCGGTGGCGGTGTAGTAGTAATAGAACCCCGAGAAGACCTCACCTTCCTTGCCATAGTTGTGATCGATTTGAGGATTCAGGATATCGTGCCCGTCGGCGGCGACCAGGCGCTGCATGATCTTGCTCCCGTAGTCGAGCACCCGCGGGTCATGGTCGAGTTCGTAGGCCGATCCCAGGACGCGGAAAAACGCGGACGGCGGATAAAATCCGAGCGCCCTGTCCACATCGGAGTTCATCTCCTTGAACATCGCCTCCTTCCACATCAGCGCCATGTCGCGCGAGTGATAGTCGCCGGTAAGGAAATAGTCATAGACGAATTGGATGACATCTTCGCTCGACGCGAAACTCAAGCACGCCCCCTCGCTGTCCATGGCCGGTTTTTTGTCGCGCGCGCCATAGTGTCCCCAAACGATCGGCGAATGAAACTGGCCCATCACCATCCAGCCTTTGGGTTTGCTGATCGAATCCCAACTGGAGAATTGCAGGTTGCCGAGGAGTCGCGTGTAGCGGCGCGCGTAGTCGTAATACTTCCGCTCACCCGAGCGGGCATAGAGGACCCACGTGCCACGTTTGAGGTTGTATTCGAGGCATCGCGCCAGCCGGTGAATCGTCGGATACCAGTGGCCATTCCTCACTTCCCAGGGCTGCGCGCTATAGGGATACATCCCCCAATACAAATAACCGGTGGCCGGAAACACTTTGTCCCCGGCCAGCACCCCTCGGTCGAAGTGGTCGTCAATCGCCGCTTCGGCTTCCGGAAAATGCGCGGTGTCCTTCGGATGAATCGGACCCATGACCTCCGTCCGCGAGATCCATGCCGGATCGATGCTCGCGAAAATCTCCTCGCGCGTGGCGCCAAACCCGGCGGTGATTTCCTTCCCGAGCGGACCGGCATGAGGATACAGCCATAGCTCATGGGTCTTGGATGTGCCCTGGGCGATATTGGCCGCCTTCGTGCATGGATCATTGGCCGGAATCCAGTCATTCCCGAAGTAATCCTTGATGATCTGCGGCGTCCGATAATCGAGTTCCTTGCCGCTCTCGGCCGCCCAGAGTTTGATCGTCAGTTCGTTCGCCGACGCCTGGAGCGCCTTGGGAAATTGTTCCGCAAAACCCGGCGCCTGGGCCGCCAGTCCCCAGCGCGGCGAAGACACGTCGGCCCAATCGCCGCACGCGCTACCCGACGCCACTTCTTTCTTCGTTCCATTCCCGTCCTCCGTGATCGTAAAATGGCTTTTCGTCGAGCCGAAGTGCGGGAACTCGTCCTGCAACATCGTCACTCGCGCGCCAGACGGGATGGGATGACTGACGGCGGCCTGGGGATTTTCATGGTCGTTGTTAAATGTGGCTGTGGCCGCTTCACCCAGGCTCGTGCGCAGCGTCCAGCCGATGTCTTTGAACCACACCTTGTTCGAGTCCTCGGTGACGATGAACTTGTGGCTCACCCGGACCTGGCTGTACCCCGCGTAGAAATGGAAATAGATGACCGCCGCCGCCATCCGCGCCCCCTTCGCGTCCACATAGTCGCCCTCCAGCGCGACGACCGTGTGCCTCTTGCCGGCCAGTTCCACCCGCAGACGGCTGCATTGGAGAAGGCCCTTCGCGCCCGTCGAATCAAGTACCGTGAAGCCGCCCGCGTCGCCGGCCACCAGGGTCTCATCCGGCGCGAATTTCCCGTCATGATTCGCGTCCAGGGCAATCGTCATCAATCCCGGAGAGTCCTTCCGAAATTCGTATCGGGCCCCGCCGGTCTCCACGGAAATACGATCGCCACCCGTCACGTCAGTTCGGATTTCATCCTTGCCCGGCGCGGTATTGTCACCACCGGCCCGGGCATTCACCGTGAGGAAATACTTCTTGGAAAAATCCGCGTTGAAATCGCCGAGGGCCCAGCGCACGGAACCGTCCGCCCCATCCGCGGTTTTCACGAACTGACTCGGAACGACTGCGCCCGCTTCATCGACGATGCTCAACACGCCCACATCCCGACACTCGCCCAATCGGAATGGAATGCCAAAACTTACCGGCCAGCGTGGGGTGTTCAATCGGTCCGGTTTGTTCAGCACGATGGGCACACGTTCCGAGTTGGTGGCGCGGGACTTTTCGTCCGCGACGGCATTGGGCGGTACATGGCACACCACGACAACGGTCGTGAGAGCTAACAAGAAGGTCCGGTTCATGGGGGTGAATTCAGCGTTTCGCCAGCGCGGGGGGGCACTAGCAATAATCCGCTGGCGCTGCGACCGTGAGACCTAATTTTCATTGCAGAGAAAATGGACATCGCTTCCGTCTCCCGATACCAACCGGGACCCCCTGTGAAAACACTTCAAATCATTCCCGCATTCTTTTTGGGTCTCATGCTCTCTGTCGATGGTGCCGGGCCCGCTCCTGTCACGGGCGTCCCAGTGGTCGATCCCGACTACGCGGGGGATGTCCGTGAGTGGTGGAGCACGCACCCGATGAACCCCAAGTCGGCGCGGTTTCAAAAGGACATCATCTCGCCCAAGCCCAGCGTGTCCCTGAAATCCGGCGAATCCATCATGGATGCGGTCGCCAAACTTCCCGCCACCGGCGGGACCATCCGGCTGGCGGCGGGCAAATACGAACCGTTTACCATTATCGGCCGCAGCCACATTCACATCATCGGCCCGGAGGAGGGCGAAGCGATCATCACCGGCCACAGCTATCTCGCGGTGTGCCAGGAGGCCATGGATTATGTGACGTTCGATACCCTCGTCAGCAACTACGACAACTACCATTACAAGGACAAGCGGGTGTGGGATCTCTACTGCCACCCGGTCAGCGACTTTCTGCTGAAAAACCTGGTGTTCGATGGCGAAGGCCAAACGGTCGCGGATTTTCCCGGCCCCAGCGGTATCAAGGGCCTCGGCGGCGCCCTCGGCTTCAAACGCGTGCGCGATGCGGTCGTGGAGAACTGCACATTCCGCAATTTTCTGGACGCCAAAGATATCTTTCAGCACTGCGGCCTGGCGTGGGGCCATTACGGGCTCACCAATATTTGGCTCCGCCACTGCCACTTCATCGGAACCGCGCGCTACGCCGTTTACTTCGACGGCGCCCACGGTTCTGGATTGGTCGACTGCACGATCGAAGGCAAGGGCTTCAAAGACGGCGGTCTGCTGTTCCTCGCCAACCACGATTTCACCGACGACCTCAACGAGAATGGCAAGCTCGATCCGGACGAGGAAAAATGCGCAAAGTTTCTCGTCATCTCCGGCAACCACTTTGAGGGAAATTTTCCGACGCCTGTCCGCATCACCGGCCAGAACTGCCTGATTACGGAAAACGTCGCCAAAGGCCTCATGTTGGAACTGGTTGGCGTCTATCCCACCGGAGAGGTCGCTCATCGCACCTGGGCCGCGGGTGAACTCAAGATGCGCGTGCTCGACAATCAGTTGGGCACATGCGCTCGCGCGGTGCTCAACGTCTTTGCCTCCGCCAAAATGAAGGTGGAAGACATCGAAGCCTCCCCGCCCGATGTGCAACGCACGGTCACCGGAAACACCGTGGTCAAAACACCCAAGGAATACTTGATCACTCCCCCGCCTGCCCCGCGGCCTTGAGCCTTGTTCACCACGGCTTCAACTGCGCGACTCTGTTCCATCCATGACCGCGCGCTTCGGGCTGCGGCCCACTGATTACTGATTACTTCGCCGCTTTCGCCGGCGCCTTGCCGCCCGCCCGCGGCGGTTCGCCGATGCGCAGAATCGGATTGCACATGCTATCTTCTTCGCTCACCCCCAGCGCCACGGGCGCAACGGGCCGATCCCACACATCGGTCTCCGTCATACCGCCACGGCGCAATGTTTTCGTAGTGGGATACGGGATGGACCTCGTCGGCGGGCCAAAACGTTCGATCGCCCCCACGCGCAGTTTTTCCCAGTCCTCGCGGACGAGAGTGCCGAGTTCGGTCGTTTTCTCGGAAAGGGATGCAAACGTAATCGCCACGAGCCCCTCTTTCATCTCGAAGTCCATGTTGAATTTGCGCTCTCCGATGACCCATCGGTAGCGGGAGCTCAACTCGACGCGCGCCTTTGGAGAAACACGCGCCGTTACGAGCTTCGAGAGGTTCAGCTTGCGCATGACAACGTCCTCACTGTCGCCAATCATGAGCCGGTCGAACACCCACTTCGCCTTCTGGGTCTCCCATTGCGCGACCTCCTCCGCGTCCATCCGATCGATCTCCGCCTGATCCTTCTGCGCCGCCGTCATCGCCCTCTTCCTCAATTCTTCCGCCCTGGCTTTCTCCTGCGCCTCCAATTCCTTTTCCATGACCCTCTTTTTCATGGCGGCTTCCGCCGCTGCGTCCGCGGCGAGGACTTCCTCCTGCGCCATGTCCGCCGCGCGCATCGGCCAGTCCGGCTGTTTGAAGAAACCCGGCTCGGACGCGCGCTTGGCGGCGATGACCGCGAGGAACTGTTTGTTCAGCGGCGATCCCGCTTCCTTCAAGGCGGGATACTTCTGCACCGCCGCCGCCTGCCACCGCTCCGCCGTCTGCGCCGGAGCCGGGGCTGCATGCAACGTCGTCAGCGTGGCCAAAAGTGCGAGGGTAATTAGCTTCATGGTGGCAAGGCGGGAAAAGGTGGGCGCAAGGAACCGCGCGTCGTTACTGGGTCACTTCTCCTTGGAGTAGCGCTCGAAGGCGGCGGCGATATTCGCGGCCTTCTCGTCGCCTTTGTGAAAGACGAAGCGGTGGCGGAGGACGAGCTTTTCTCCCTGCTTCAAGGTGTGCGGGCCGTTTGGATCGTCTTTTTCCAGCGTGCCGAAGCAGTTCGCCGTGAAGAGCCCGTAGGTGCGGACATGCCAGCTCGTCGGGTAGCGGAAACTGGTCGGGTGGTTGAGCATCGCGACGCCCAGCGTCTCGCCGTCCACGGGGCCATTGTAATCCACCCACGGGGCGCGCTTGCCCCAGGCGTCCCGGTCGGCGATACCGGTGCTGGTCATGATGTGCCCGCCATTTTTGGTATCCACGGCCATCGAGGTAGGCACGCGAATGCTCAGGCCGGCATCCTTCTTGTCGCCAAAGGTCACTTCACCGTCCCGGGCGATAAATTCCTGGTCCCAGTCAATCAGCCGGGTCTCGCCCTCGACGCGGAAGGTCAGCCGCCGAATCTCGTTGACGGATTTTTTACCATCGCTGCCCACGTACTCGTTCTCCTCCACGATCACGGCCTGCTGCGCATCGCCTTTGATTTCCTTGAACGCGAGGTGCTTGATCGTGCCCATGGTGAGCAGCGACGCCTTCTGCTTGTCATTCAGTTGATCGTCGGGCAACTGCGAAACACTGCCGCGCTCCATCCAGCTATTGAAGCCATTGATGTCCGAATGGCCGAAGCAAATGGCGCGATGGTGGTAGTGGTCCGTCTGTTCGCCTTCCACCTTTTGCATCGGGTAAGAGCGGGTCATCAGCTTTCCCGTGGGGCCATAGACAGGGAAGAGATACTGCTTGTTCGCCTGATTGATGACGTATTCGGCGAACGGCTGGCCGTCATACTGGACGACGACCCCGTTGGGAGATTGTTCAGCGGTGAAGCCTTTACTGGCAGCGTGGGCGGTGACAGCCAGGCCGAGCGCAAGGGCGCTGGCCGCAAGAAGGAAGTCGCGGCGGGGGATAACCGGAAGGATGTGCATCGCTTCAATGTGGCAGCGTTGGACGGAGAACGGGAGAAAAAAGATCGCAGGCACGAGAGCCCTCACCACCTCATTCATTCATTCAATCTCCGCCGTAAGAGCGCCGCTCCTTCCCGATAGATCGCCAGCACTTCATCGCGCTGGGCGTCATCCTTGAAATGGCCATTCGTGCGAATGGCGAGCTCCGCCGCCTCCATATCCGCAACGAGCGCGCGGGCGGCCTCGGGCTGGAAGACCCCGCGGCCTGCAAACTCGAAGTAGATCGGGCTGGTGTGCGCGAACAACGGCTCGTCCATCTCATTGCGCGCGACGGTTTCGTCGCGCACGGGGATGACGGAAGGCGAAGCAGGACCTTCCGAAATCAGGCCGCGTCCCGCCACACGCAACGCGACCCAGCCCGGCTCCGTGACGCGCAGCGGGTATTTCAACTCCGCCTCGAAGTGTCCCGCGACGGCCCGACTCGGGGCCTGCGCGATGACGGCGCCGTTGTGGACGAGCTCGATTTTCTTGAAATCGGTCCGGCCCGTCGCACGGCCCGTCGCGGTCACGGTGCGCTCGCGATCCAGCCGGAGGGTATCGCCGATTTCCGAATCGTCCGCGTGCAGTTCCAGCAGCGGACCATTGGTAATGAACGTGCGCCCGGCTGCGAGCGCGGCGAGCCAGCTTTGTTCGCTGAGCCCCTCGCTCATGCGCGCATACACGCGGGAGAAATCGTAGATGAACCAGTCGGTGCCGGTCGAAAACGGCACTTTTAGGCCGACATTGAGGAAGCGGTAATAGCTCTCCGCGTAGCCGCCGCGGGTGCCGCCGTCGAAGATGTTGTGCGCATCGAGGTGGCCGCCCAGCCAGTCCGGCACATCCTCGAAGCCGAAGGCGTTGTGACACCAGATCACCGTGCCATTCTCGTGGCGCGCCTCGTCCATGCCACGGCGCAGCGGCGGGTAGTCGAACCCCGCGCCCGTGATCCCCGGCCCGACACTGACCGGCTCGACGAGCCGGCGAAGATTGAGCAGCAGCACGTGGCCGAACCCCTCACCGCCGGCGCCAAAATTGTTCCGATGCTCCTCGCCCCAGCCGAACTGGAGCCCGTGACCTGACATCGCGCGCACTTCCTCGGGCGTGTAGACATTGGAAATATAAGTAGCGTTCTCGCTCGTTCGCAGCAGGTGACTCACAAACAGGATTTCCAGTCCATCCGCGCGCGGGATCGTGCGCAGGTATTCATCGGACTGCGCGCGCGACATTCCGCGCAGGTGCAGGTGCGTATTGCCGGCGCGCCAGCCACCGAGCACCGGCTCAGTGAAACGCGGCAGCGCGAGGGTGATCTCCGCCGTTTCCTTCCCGCGCAAATCGACCGCCTGGCTCACTCGCTCCGTCTCCAGTCCCGCGATGGATTCGATTTGCAGCGACTCGCGCCCGACAGTCACGGTCGCGGATTCGAGGATCGCGAACCATTCGCGACCGGGATGATCCGGACGCAGGCCGATCGCGCGATACAGCAGGCCCGCGAGCGGAACCGCCTCCCCATTCGCGCGCGTCACCCGCACCAACCCGGATACCGGGAGCCGTGTCTTCGCGTCCACCAGCTTGATGGTGAGCTGGCAGGCCGGCACCCCAGCGGGCAGCGGCTCCGCGAGCGCCGCCAACGCGCCTCCGGCAGCGATGAACCGCGCCTCCATGCGATCACGAGCCACCTCATACGCATGGAGCGTCGAGTCATGGCCCATCACCGCGGAGGCCTGAAGCATAGCGACGACGGCTGCGGCGAGGACAAGAAAGCGGTGTCGAGCGGGGACGGTTGAGCGTTCGAGAAATGAGTTCATGGGAGGAATTTCCTGACCACCAAGCGGGGGGCGAAATAAACCGTAAACTTAGAAATGAGACGAATAATAATACGCATCCGCATCACTCAAGAGCCCGTCGTCGTCGAAGTAGAAAGCGAGGTCTGAATAGTGGTTTCCGGCGAACCGCGCACCTCCCTCGGAGATTCGGAGGCGAACACGTGGGGGCCATGGATGATCGGTCTTATTTCCGGTCGTCGTGTCGGTGACGATCAGATGTCCATCATCCACGAAGTGCTCTTGAATATAACGCCGAACGGCGGCGAGCGGTGTTCCTTTGGGAAGATCATTCCGCACGGCATCCGCGAACGCTTTGTGTCCGTTCAGACCCGGCGTGATCGGAATGGAATGGAGGTGTGAAGAAGCACGAACGCGGTCGATGGACCAGTTGTTTTCGCCACAGCCCGCCATCACAAGTCCGAGCAGGCCGAACACCAGAAACAGGGCCAGCACTGGGAGGCGATGGATATGGGTCATGTGAATACGGCCGCTTTCGCGATGAGACATAGACCTCTCATTTGGACAACTCCGCAAGAAGTTTGACGGGACCGGCACAAAGACTTACACGGCGGGTCTGAAATGAATATCGGCGCCCTCATCGCAACGGTGTGGTTGCTCTGGGCCGTCGGCGGCCCACCCTCCTCCGCGGCGGAACCCGCGAAGCGCCCGAACATCGTCGTGATCCTCGCGGACGATCTCGGATTTTCCGATCTCGGTTGTTACGGGTCCGAGATCGCAACGCCGAATGTGGATCGCCTGGCGGCGCGAGGATTGCGGTTCACGCAGTTCTACAATTGCGCGCGCTGCTGCCCGACGCGGGCCGCCTTGCTCACCGGCCTTTACCCTCATCAAACGGGTGTCGGCGATATGGAACCCGATCTCGGCCACCCGGCCTACCACGGTTTCCTGAACGAGCGCTGCGTGACGATCGCCGAAGTCCTGCGTTCGCACGGCTACCGCACGATCCTGGAGGGCAAATGGAACGTCGGTTATACCAGGCCGCATTGGCCCGTCGATCGTGGGTTCGACCACTCGTTCGGCCTGCTGCGGGGAGCCTCGGATTATTTCGATCCGCGCGTCGGTCC
Source organism: Chthoniobacterales bacterium (assembly GCA_038228205.1). Lineage (GTDB taxonomy): Bacteria > Verrucomicrobiota > Verrucomicrobiia > Chthoniobacterales > Chthoniobacteraceae > Chthoniobacter. The sequence goes on along the minus strand of JBBRPL010000002.1, from coordinate 463 downwards.
GCGTCGCAACGCCAGCCCATTCGCGCTCGACGATCAGCCGTTCACGGCGTTCGACGAGCATTTTTACGCCACCGACGCCTTCACCGATCACGCGGTGCGGTGGATCGAAGAGTCCGCAGATCACGGCCCGTTCTTCCTCTACACGGCTTACACCGCGCCGCATTCCCCTCTGCAAGCGCACCCGGAAGACATTGCGAAATACCGGGGCAAGTACCGCGAGGGCTGGGACGTGTTGCGCGACCGACGCCTCGCGCGCATCACGGAATCCGGTCTTCTCGGCGCCGCCCTTCCGTTATCCCATGACCCGCAGGTTCCAGATTGGTCGAAGGTGGACGATCAGGATTTCCAGGACTTGAAGATGGCCGTCTATGCCGCGCAGGTCGAGTGCATGGACCGCGGGATCGGCCGCATCATTGCGGCTCTCGAACGAAAAGGAGTGCTCGATGACACGCTAATCCTGTTT
>JBBRPL010000001.1:0-186501 GCA_038228205.1 Chthoniobacterales bacterium | reverse complement strand
GATGGGTCTCATGGGTCTCATGGGTCTCATGGGTCTCATGGGTCTCATGGGTCTCATGGGTCTCATGGGTCTCATGGGTCTCATGGGTCTCATGGGTCTCATGGGTCTCATGGGTCTCATGCGACGTATCCGTCCCATCGACCGGCGCCACCGCCGGTTCCTCGACCTTCGCGGCCGGGAGGACGACCCGCTTCAATTCGCTCGCATTCGGCAGCTCGTCGGTGGTCTTCAATCCAAAGTGCTGAAGAAAATACTCCGTGGTCGAGTAAAGCAGCGGGCGCCCCGGCACCTCCGCGCGGCCCGCGATCTTCACGAGACCGCGATCGAGCAGGATCTGCATCACGCCATCCACAGCCACCCCGCGTACCGCTTCGCAGTCCGCGCGCGTGACCGGCTGGCGGTAGGCGATGATCGCCAGCGTTTCGAGTTGCGGGCCGGTGAGGCGGGTCGGTTTTGCCTCGGGATAAAGCTGCCGCACCCAGGCCGCGCACAGCGGATCGCTGACCAGCGTCCAGCCATTGACCCGCTCGACCAGCCGGAACGCCCGGCCGGAGCCCACCAATTCGGTCTCCACTTCCGCCAGCGCGGCGAGCACATCGGCTTCCTTGGATCCCGCAAAGCTCAGCGCGTCCGGATCTTCGGTCCCCTCACCCGCGGCGCGCAACGCCGCGACGATCTCCTTCGTCAGGAGCGGTTTCGGCGAGGCGAAAACGAGCGCCTCGATCACTTGCTTCAGAGTCATTGCTAGATTTTCCGCAGTTCGATTTCCGAGAAAGGCTGGTCCTGCACGCAACGCAATTGCTTGAGGCGAATGAGTTCGAGCAGCGCGAGGAAAGTCACGACGATCTCCGTGCGCGAAGCGGCGCTGGCGAAGAGTTCGGTGAACTTCAGCGGCACCCCGCTGGAGGTCATTTTCATGATGAAATCGATCTTGTCCGAGACCGTGTAGTTCTCTTCGAAAATCTCCCGCAAATCCTCGCTCTTCGAGGCGATACGCTTGAGGACGGAGTTGAAGGCGTTGATCAGGTCAAAGACGCTCACATCCCCGAGCGGACGCTCGGGCGCCGTATCCGTCGATTCGGGCAGACGGCCAAAGAGATTGCTCTGCTCCAATTCGCGTTGCGAAAGCTGCGCGGCGGCGTCCTTGAATTTCTTGTACTCGACGAGCTGCCGGATGAGGTCCCAGCGCGGATCATCCTCCTCCACTTCCTCCTCGGGCGGCTGGACATTCGCCGGGAGCAAAGCGCGGCTCTTCAGGTAGATGAGATTGGCCGCCATGACCACAAATTCCCCCGCCACATCCAGATCGAGCGCCTTGAACGCGTCCATGAACTCCAGGTATTGCCCCGTGATCCGCTCCAGGGAGATGTCGTAAATGTCCACTTCGTCCTTCTTGATGAGATAGAGCAAGAGGTCGAGCGGGCCTTCGAAGACCTCGAGTTTCACTTTGTATTCCTGGGACATGGGCCGGCGAGACTAACGGCCCCGCCCGCCCCTTGCCAAGCGGCCAGTGCACCCCCCTTGCTGGAGGGCCGCTGCTCCGTCAGCGCCCACTCTTCTCGGTCTGAAGTAAGGTACAATCGAACACCGCCCTCCCATGGAAAGATCCCACCAGAAGGACGAGTTCCAGCGCGTTTCCAGGGATGCGAGGCGCTACCCTATGCTTTCTTGCGGTTCCGCGCCGATTTGCGGGCAGGGGCGCGGGCCTTTCTTCGTGGCGCACGTTTGCCCGCCGGCTTGGTTCTGGGCTGGCTGGCTTTGCAGAGGGCGATGAAGTCCTTCAGTTCGGCCGCCTTGGGGTAAAGAGGTGCATTCGGGCTGGGGGCGCCACAGGCAAATTGCCACCGGGCCAGCGAGGCAAGGTAGCGGTCTCGTGCCGTGGCGGGGATGTCCACCACGGGTTGGCCACTGGCCACGAGTGGGACGTTGGCGAGCAGCCGCGCGAGGCGCCCGTTGCCATCGGCAAAGGGGTGGATGCGGGCGAATGTCGCGTGCAGCCAGAGATAGCTCTCGAAGGGATCATTCGCGCCCTCCCGACGCTTGTTGAACTCCTCCAACCAAGTCTCCATGAGCACGCCGACGTGCTGGGCAGCAGCATAGTTGTCATTCCAACGATTCTTCCCGCCGAGTCGAATGGGCGTGCCATTGTCCTCGATCTTCCACGCGCCGATGGGCTTCAAGCTATCCACGGTGGAGCCATGCATGAGCACCGTGTGAAGGGCGAAAAGATCGTCCTTGGTGAAAGCACCATCCTCCCCGAGCCACTGGCCCACAGCCTGAATCGCCGCCCGCTGCGCGCGCGCGGCGGCGACATGTTCCGCCGGTCTTTTGGCAAATTTCGCTTTCGGTCTTGTCAGCGCTTGCGCCACCTCTGCCTCGGTTAAGGTGTTCCCTTCCAGCGTCGTAGTATTATACGTCCAACCGGAGTGGAGCCCGCTTAGCAATGCGCCGCGACATTTGGCCAACGTGATGCGGGCGACTCGAATGTAGGGCGAGCCGAGACTGGCGTAAATATCCACCGCACGCCGAGCGTGTCGCAGCGCCTCGGCGGCCCTCCCCTGCCGCACGAGAGCTTTTGCGAACTTTATACTCAATGCGCCGCGACATTCGGCCAATGTGGTGCGGGCGAGTTGAATGTTGGGCGAGCCGAGGCTGGCGTAAATATCCACCGCACGCCGAGCGTGTTGCAGCGCCTCGGCGGCCTTCCCCTGCCGCACGAGAGCTTTTGCGATCACTCTACTGCTACCCGCGATCGTATCTTGGCGGCCTAAGCCCTCGGAAAGGGAGAGTCCATCACGGGCCAACACCTCCGCGTGTTTCCAATCTTCTCGATTAAGCGCCAGGATAGCTAGATTACAGGTGCTGATAGCGATGCCATGGTCGAAGTTGACTGCCCGAGCAATTCGCAACGCCTCTCCATAGTCGCGTTCAGCCGATTTCCAATCGCCGGATAGCAACTCGGCACCGCCGAGGGTATTCAAGGCGCTTGACACGTCACAGTTCCCGGCGGACAGGTCGCGTAGCAGATCCAGTGTTTCGCGGAAATCTGCAATAGCGGCTGGGTGTTCCGCTTTTAATTGGTGGCCGAGGCCCCGCAGTCGAATAGCAATGGAGCGCTCGCGAGGCCCGGCATTCGCTCTCTGCCAATGCTGAGCGGCACGTTCGGCACAGTCAAGCACGTCGTCTGCCTCTCTTCGCAGATAATGCACCCACCCCGCGTCATTTGCCCTCCAGCCTGCATTGTCGAAATCACCGAGAGCAACCGCTTTGATCTCTGCCTGACGGCTAAGCGCGAGCAATTCGTCCCAGCGGCCGGTAAACTCCAAAAACACTTTGAGTCGACCACTGACTTCCTGAAGCCGCTCATTCGTGCCGGCGACAAAGATCGGCAGGGCGGGGACCACGGTAGGCCACGCCGCATTGAGCACCGCGAAGCGGTCGAAATGTTCGCCCCCGTTATCTGCGATGAGCGCATGGGCACGCTGCTCCAGTCGCTTGCCGGATTTCGCCACCGCTTCGGGTCGCCTCTTTCGCAGGAAATCGGCAACCATCGGCACGAGGGCGAAGTTCTTCTCTTCTTCATCCGGTATGATGAGCGCCCGGCTGGAAAGGTCACCAAGGGAAGTTTCGGTGGCGGCCTTTGAGAGGTCCGCGAGTTCGGCAATCAACTTCACCCCGATCTCGCGCGTGAAGTAGGAGAGCGCGGCTAGCACCCTGGTCTCGCTCTCCGTAAAGGTCTCTAGCAGGTCGCCAAAGATGAACTCCAGCGGATCGTTATCCTCCGGGGCGCTACGAAGGAAGCCGAGCGCCTTGGCGACGGTGCGGCAACGACCTTTGCCAAGCTGACCGGCAATCCACCGCAGCAGCAGCGGATTGCCGCCGGTCTCCTCATAAAGATGGTTGCGCTCTGCCACGCTGGCTTTGGCGAGCAATGGGCGGTCGGTGGCTAGGTCGGCGATCAGTGCCAGAGCGGCATCCCGGTCGAGCTTGTCGAGCCGGATGATGCGCGCATCGACGTCGGTGCGGCGGCGGCTCGTGACGATGGCTTTGCAGCCGGGCGGAAGCTGGCTCAGGAATTCAAAGAGCCGATTCTGGTCCTTTTTGGCCAGGGATTCGAAGTTATCGAGGACGAGCAGCGCCTGCGCCGGAGCCAGCGCCTCGATAACGAGCCGCGCTCGCTCCTCCTCCGGTTGTTTCGCGAGATCGGGTTGCTTTAGCAATCGGGCGATTTCATTGAGCATGGCCAGATAGCCGGGCATCACGAAATCGGTGCGTGGCCTCTGCCCGTCGGCGGTCAGCGTCCGGTTTTTCGACGTGAGAAAAAAGATCCGCTGGAACAGCCCCGCGGAAAGTTCCGCCGCCCGGATGGCGAGGGTGGTCTTGCCGATACCGCCGGGCCCATCAATGAGCGCTCCCCACGTGCGAGTCTTCGGCGCCAGGGCGTCGGCGATTTTTCCCAACTCCTCGGCCCGGCCAAAAAAGGAGGGGAGGCGCGGAAGGTTATGGGGCGTGCTGATCGCATGACTGGCGGGGTCCGCCGGCTGGCGAGAGCGCAGGCGCTTCGCGGTATCGATACCGCTCAATTTCAGACGCTGAAGGATGAGTTGCGCAGCCTGGGCGGGAGTCTTGTCGTCCAGTTCGATAAAGCCGGCGAGCCCCTGAAGCCCCTTGCCTTCCGCATGCTCGAAGCGGCTGAGCATAATTGTCTTTGCCTTCCCTTCCTTGATCAGTCCAAAAATCGCGCGCCATTCCAGGCCGCACCATTCCTTGCGCTCGTAATCGGGGCAGAACACCGCGACGATGAGGTCGGCCTCGCGGCGGTAAAGGTCGGGGAGATCGAAGGCGAGATTGGGCTGCGCAAACTCAGCCTCGTGGTAGCGGTCGTAGAGAATTGCCGCTTTACCAAAGTGCCGCGCGAGAACGGCAGCGACCTTCGAGACGAAGGTCCGCTTCTCTCCCGCAAAAGAAAATGCGACGCGGAAGCGTTTCGAACTCACGCTGGGAAAGAGCCGAAAATAGTTGTCGCATCCATGGATTGCGAATCTACACCGAATTTGTTTTCTGAACAGATCTCTGGCGAGAGGTCCAACGCGGCGCGAAAACGCCTGGCAATTCGGTCCGGGAGGAACACTCCGCCAACGCGCCGCTCGCCCCCAACCTGACCGCTTGACCTCCAGTCCCGCACCGGATTGAGATGCCCACCGCATGAGCGCCTCCATTTCCGACTTCCTGCTCATCGACAACAGCAATTCCTTCACCAAATTCGCCCTCGCCTCCCGGGAGAAAATCGGCGCTTCGCGCAAGCTCCGCACCAGCGAGGTGACGGACGCCACTCTGAAGAAGACTCTACGCGGCTGGCGCTGGAAGACCGCGGTGCTCTCCAGTGTCGTTCCCGAGAAGGGCGACGTGATGGCGGGTTTCCTCGGCGCCGGCGGCGCGCGCGTGGTGCGGGTGAGTGCCAAAGTACGGCTGGGGGTGGGGGTGAAATACCCGAAGCCCAGGACGATCGGCGCCGATCGTCTCGCCAAAGCCGCCGCCGCGTTCGCCGCCGTTGGCGCGCCGGTTGGGGTCGTTGATTTTGGCACGGCGGTCAGCTTCGACATCGTCTCCGCGGCGGGCGATTACGTCGGGGGCGTGATCGCCCCGGGATTGGAGGCGATGACGGATTACCTGCATCAGAGGACGGCGCTCTTGCCGAAAATTAGCCTCCTCGAACCGCCGGGGGCCATCGGCAAATCGACCAGGCACGCCATGCTGGCGGGCGCGGTTTACGGGTATCGCGGATTGGTGCGGCAGATTCTGAAAGAGATCGGCAAGGAACTGGGGATCCCGCTCAATCTGCCTGTGGTGGCCACGGGAGGATACGCGGCGCTCATCGCAGCGGGGTTGCCGGAGATCAAGACGGTACAGGATAATCTCACGTTGGATGGGTTGAGAATCATTGGACGTCTCAATGCGTGATGGGGCGCCCATATTTAGCCAGGTTCACTTCACCCGCTTCACCCGCTTCACCCGCGCGCCCTGATCATTGCCCCCATCCCAGATATTGGCGCCATTCAGGGACACATCACGCAAACGTGATGATCAGTGCGGAGATGACGCGTTTGTAGCGGCGGTCTATGACCGTCCGTGGCTAAGACTCCAGGGCCTTCCCAGCCCGAAGGGCTGAAAAGAAATTAGCCCCGGGTCGAGCGAGTGTAACGAGCGAACACCCGGGGTTCCCTGCCTAAACAGCGCAGCTCCATCCGTCCCGGCCTCCTGGCCGCATCCTCCCCCCGGAGGAGATGCGGCTGGCGCCGGGACGGATGGAGCGTTCGCTGTTGGGTGGATACCCCGGGTGTTCGCTCGCAAGCTCGCTCGACCCGGGGCTAATCGCTCTCATCCCTCCGGGATGAAAGGCACCCGTCGTCATCCCGAACAAACGACCCCGCGCAGCGGCTTGGGAGTCTCAGAATGGCTTCGAGGAAGATCGTGCAGAGACATGGGTAACGCCTGGCGCACGCCGCGCCTCACGCAAAGAGACTCGTGATCGGCTGACCCTTATCGCAGACCGTGAAGGGGCGGTTGCTCGGCGAGAAGGTGATCAGGTCGAGCGGCAGACCGAGCGCGTAGGCGATGGTAGCGTTGAAATCGGGAATCTCGGTGCGGCCTTCGAGGATCTCGCGGCCTTCCTTGTCGGTCTTGCCGTAGATCTGCCCGCCGGCGATGCCGCCACCGGCCAGCAAGCCGGAGAAAGCGCGCGGGTAGTGGTCGCGACCGACGTTTTGATTGATCTCCGGGGTGCGGCCGAACTCGGTGGCAAGGACGATGAGCGTTTCATCGAGCAGGCCGCGCGAATGCAGATCGCGCAGGAGCATCGAAAGTCCTCGATCGAGCCCGTCGCACAGACTCGGCGTGAGGACGAAATTGGCGCTGTGGCTATCCCAGTAGCCGTGCGTGACCTCGGCGAAGCGCACGCCCCGCTCGACCAACCGGCGGGCCAGGAGGCAGCCCTGGCCGAAGGGATTGCGGCCATAGGCGTCGCGCATTTTGTCGCTCTCCTGGGTGAGGTCGAAGGCGACGAGGTCCTCGCTCTTCATCATCTTGATCGCGCCATCATACATGTCGGCGTAGGCCTTCACGTTGCGCTGGGGGTGATCGGCGAGGAAGTCGGCGTCGAGTTCGGCGCTGAGCGCCATGCGCTGCTCGAAACGGCTCTCGGTGAGTCCTTTGAAAGGGGTGACGTTGGCCACGCCCCCTTCGGGGTTATTGACGAAGAGCGGCGTATGCACGGCGGGGAAGAACCCGGCGCCGGGATGGCGACTCTCGTTGCCGATGAACACATGATTCGGCAGCGTGCCGTTGCCCCCACCCTGGAGCACATCGAGCCACGCGCCCATCGACGGATGGCGGATGGTGCCGCGCAGCGCATAGCTGGTGTGCATCATGTAATTGCCCTGTTCATGCGCGCCCTGCGTGGAGACGAGCGACGAGACCACGGCGACGTGGTGCATCTGCCGGGCGAGGCTCGGCAGATATTCGCTGACGCGCACTCCATCCGCACTCGTCGCGATGGGCTTCACGGGCCCCATGACGGGAGCACCGGCTTCCTTGGGATCGAAGGTGTCGAGGTGGCTCATGCCACCGGACATGTAGAGGTAGATGACGTTGCGCGCGGTCGCGACCTGCTTGAGCTTCGACGCGCCTTCAAACGGGGCCGCCGCGGCCGTGCCGGGCAGGAAGTTCGGCAGCAGCCCAACACCCAGGATGCTGCTGGCGGCGCGAGCAATAAATTTGCGACGGGAAAGATCGTCGGCGGAGCGGAATCGATGGTTCATGGCGGGATTGATTGGATGAACAGATAACGCCTGTTACAGCTTCTGCCAGTCCGGCTTATGGTCATAGACCCAGCGGTAATAATCGAGTCGCGAGAGCCGTGCCGCCGCCGATTCGTCGATGATACACTTCGTCACGGGATGCATCTGGAGAATGGACGCCGGATTCATGGCCGTGATCGGGCCTTCGACGGCACTGGCGATGGCTTGCGCTTTCCTTTCTCCAAACGCGAGCAGAAGAATCTGCCGGGCGTCCATGATCGTGCCCACGCCCATGGTGATCACGTGGAGAGGGACATCCTCCGGCTTGCCGAAGAAGTGGGCGTTGTCCTGGCGGGTCTGCGCGGTCAGCGTCTTGATGCGAGTGCGCGAGGCGAGCGAGGAGGACGGCTCATTGAAGCCGATGTGGCCGTCGCTGCCGATACCGAGGATTTGTAAGTCTATGCCCCCGGCGGCGCGAATTTCTTCCTCGTACTTTTTGCAGAAGGCGGGGACGTGGCCCGCCATCCCGTCGGGGATGTGAATGCGTTCGCGAGGGACGTTGACGCGGGAAAAAAAATGTTCCCACATGAACGCGTGATAGCTGGCCGGATGCTCCGGTGGCAGTCCGACGTATTCGTCGAGATTGAACGTGGTGACGGCGCTGAAATTCAGTCCCTGCTCGCGGTGCATGCGCACCAGTTCCTCATACATCGCCAGTGGAGTGCTGCCGGTGGCAAGGCCGAGGACGGCAGCGGGCTTGTCGCGCACCAGTCGGGCCACGTGGCGGGCAGCGATGTGGCTGGCGGCTTCTGAAGTCGGCTGGATGATGATTTCCATGCCCTATTTTCCGAGGCGCTTGCCGAGCCGGGCGGTGACATCGGCGCGGAAGCGATCGATGAAGCCGGTCACATATTCGAGAACGTCGAGGCTGTCGTTCCGGACGAGCGGCGTGAGGTCCATGGCAAAGGCGAGCGCGTCGCTCTCATCCACGCCGTGGCTTTCGAAGAAGGTGGCATTGGCCCGCCGGCGCCCCTGGACGGCCAGGTCATAGCGTTTGCCGCCGGCGATCTGGCTGTCGAAAAGACCGTTGAGCGCGGCTGTCAGATTCTCATGTCCGCTGACGTCGTGGACGACTTTGGCGTCATCGGGCAGCCAGTCGAGATCACGCCAGACTTCGCACCCGTGCACCGCTTCCGGACGCTGGTCCGCGGGAAGTTCCCGGACGGCCTGAATCACCGCAACGACGACGGCGACGTGGGTGTCGTGTTTGTCCGCCGGATTATGCGTATAGATGACGCGCGGGCGCGCCGCCGCGAGCAGGACGTGGAGGTCTTCCTTGAGTCGCGTGTCCGCCGGATCCTTGGCGATCTTGCTCGGATAGTCGAGTTGCACCATAGCGGCATAACGGCCCACGATTGCCGCCTGCCGCTGCTCCTCGCGGCGGATGGCCATCATCTCTTCGTCGGTGAACTTTTCGTAGGCGCCGATGCGCGAGCTGCCCGAGCCGTTGGTGCAGGTCACGCCGCCAAACCATTCGCGATCGCTCCCGTGGCAGGCGCGGATGCCGTGAAAGGCCATGAACTCGAGGTCATCCTGGTGGGCGCCAATGCCGAGGTGCGTGATCCGCGACAAGGCCGCGTCCTGCAACCGGCCGTCAGGGATGAAAATCTCGGCCGTGGGCAGGTGCAATTTCATGACGATCGCAGAGAAGGCAGGCTCGCGGCGGCCACGGCCTGGCCATGGCGCTTATCCTTTTCATCGGGCGTGCGCAGCTTGATGCGCGCCGCGAGTTCCGGAAATTCCGCGCGTAACACCTCACCCGCCTTCCGGATGATGACCCCGCCTCCGGGACCGCTCGTCACCCGCCCGAGAATCAGCAGCACCCGGATGTCGTAAAAATCAGCGTAGTGGGCGACGGTATATCCAAAGCAAGTGCCGATCGTCTCGTAGATCCGCAGGGCACGTTCGTCACCAGCAGCCATGCGATCCTGTACTTCCACGAGTTGCTCGGCGAATTTCATCCCGGACGGAAACTCGAATCCCGCCAGGGGCGCGAGCCGGGCGACGCCTTGCTGACTGAAATACTGCACAGCGCAACCCCCATCGCCGCTCCATTCATCGACGGGCGCATTCTTCTCCCGGTAGTCCACCGGCGCGAAAGCGAGTTCGTTCAACCACGGCGTGATCGAACCGTCGGTGGTGACATAGCCCCCGGCCACACTGGTCCCCATCGAGACTCCGAGGACCGCGTTTTCCCCGAAGCTCATCGAGCCCGCGAGCGCGGTGACTTCGCCGTCATTGGCCAGTTCGAAGGGCACATCGACCCATTCCTTTTGCAGATCGAAGAAAATCCGCCGCACCCGCTTTTCGAAGTCCTCCGGTGACACCCCGCGGAAAAGCGACGCCGCGCGCACCTCGTTGTTCACATACACGCCGGCGGCGCTGCCACCGATGGCATCCACGCGCGGCAGGTGAGCCGCCGCCCGGCGGAGGGTGTCGTTGATGCCATCGTAGTGGTACTGCGGATCACTCTGAAAATACGGGTCCCACGTGACCTCTTCAGAGAAGACGACCTCGCCATCGAGCACAGCCGCGCACTTGCGATCGGAACCACCGAGATCGAAACCGATGCGGGCGCCGTCCAGGTGCCGGCCCAGCGGCATGGCCGTTTCGAGAGCGGGCGGCAATTCGGAGAGCGGACGCGTCTCGACGACCATTGGGCGCCCATAGACCCGGCTTCCCATGAACTCGTAGTCAAATTTCCGCGCGCCGCTGGCCGAGTAAATTCCGCGGATGGCATTGGCAATCGCATCATCTCCGCCCAAGACGATACGGAAACCCCCGCGGAGCCAGAGCAACGACTTCACGAGGCGCTCCACATATTTGAGATTAAGGGCCGCGTTCATCCCGGTGTGTGTCAGAACGCGCGTATCGAACCGGGATACGGTGCCGTCCGTCCGTTCCAGAGCGATCCCGAACGGATGAGCGCCGCGATCCGCCGCACAGAGTTGCTGGAAACCGCGGTTCCACAGAACGGCGGGGACAAAGCCGGGATCGAGAATCGGTTTAAGAGTGCACTGGGCCTGCATCGGGGGTTTCAGTCAATAAGGTTGCATTTCGCAAATGACGAGGCTTTTTCGATGAATTCACACCAACCTCGGGAATTGACATCCTGGAGCCTGCTTTCACGCTGCGCGGAATTCAATCTCCATGAGCATCCTTACTACCGCGATCGGAATCGACTTTGGCGGCACCAGCGTCAAATCCGGCGTCGTCCGGTCAGGGACGGTCGTCCAGCGTGGGGTCCCGATTGACCCCCGAATCATCTCGGGTTCTGGCGCGCTGATCGACGCCCTCGTCGATTTGATCGAAAAAATGCGGGCAAATCATCCGGAGATCGCAGGAGTCGGCATCGGGCTTCCCGGTTTTGTCGATTGTGCGCAGGGCATCGTTCATGAACTGACCAATGTGGAAGGCTGGGTCAATGTGCCTTTGCGGCAGATCCTGCATGACCGGACTGGACTCACCGTGACGGTGGAAAACGATGCCAACGCGATGGCCTATGGGGAATTCAAGCACGGGGCCGCGAAAGGCGGGCGGCACATCATGTGTATTACTCTGGGGACAGGCGTCGGCGGAGCGCTGATCCTCAATGGTCAATTGTTTCATGGGGCCCAATTCGCGGCGGCGGAAATCGGGCACATGAGCATCGATCTCCATGGCAGGGCCGGGCCTTACGGAAACAGCGGCGGTCTCGAAGAGTACGTGGGCAACGTCCAGATCGCCGAGCGGGCCGTGGAACGCTACCGCGCAGCGGGCCAGCAGGTGAGCCCAGCCGAGTGCTCGCCCGCCGACCTGGCTGCGGCGGCCAGACGAGGCGACCCGGTGGCCCTCCGGCTGTGGGACGACCTCGGCATCGAACTCGGCGCCGCCCTCGCCAACATCGTCTGGATCATCAATCCCGATACCATCGTGATCGGCGGCGGCGTCGGCAATGCCGGCGATCTCATCCTCGACCCGGTGCGCCGCGAAATCCGCCAGCGGACCCTGGCCCTCTATCACGAGCGGTTGCGCGTGGTCCCGGCAGCGCTCGGCAATGACGCCGGGATCATCGGCAATGCGATCCTCGCGTTGGAAGCCGCGGAACTTTCTTTACCCGGTGCAAAAATAGTTTGAACAGGCTCTCAAGTGTCCGGTCAAAGCCCCCAAGTTTAGGGGATTCCCGGGCCATGCACGTTTGTTTTTCTCTGCAGTGTTTCCTTGGCGTGCATGGCCCGGTTTCTTTTTTCCTGGTGAACGCCTCTCCCTTGTTTCCGTTTCCGGTTCTGTCCACTCTCGCCTCGTGACCACCGGCACCTCCCTTACCGGCCTGCGCGGATTCCTCATCGATGCCCCGGAGTGGGGTCAACTCCGCTCCTGGCCCGACGGGGGAATGGTCCTCGACGAAGGCCGCATTGCCGAAATTGGAGATTACGCCTCTCTGTCCAGAAAACCGCGCACCCAGCCGGTCCGCTGGCTGCATTCCCCACGGGTGGCCATCTTTCCTGGTCTCATCGATATTCATGCCCACGTTCCTCAATACCCGGCGGTGGCAAGGGGAACGGGCGAACTGCTCCCGTGGCTGCGAAACTACATATTTCCTCTGGAACGGGAATTCACCGGGCCGAGGGGCCGGCGTGAAGCGGGCGCATTTTTCCCCGAACTGGCCCGGCATGGCACAACGACGGCCATGCTTTATACCGCGATTTACGAAGACAGTGCGGACGCTGCCTTCCAGGCCGCGGCCAAAAGTGGATTGCGGGTCATCATGGGCAAAATGATGATGGATGTCGGCAGCTACGGGAATCTGCAACCCACGAAAATCGTCTCGATCTCGCTCCATGAAACTGAGCGGCTCTGCAAGCAATGGCACGGCGCGGCCAATGGGCTCATCGAATACGCGGTCAGCCCGCGCTTTGCCGTCGCCTGCACGGAAAAGCTCATGCGCGGCGCGGCGGAACTGGCCACAAAGTACGGCACCTACATCCAGACGCACCTCTCCGAAAACCACGGCGAGATCGAAAAGGTGCGCCACCAGTTTAGCTGGGCTCGCGATTATACCGACGTCTATGAAAAGTGCGGCCTACTCGGTCCGCGGACGGTCCTGGGACATTGCCTCCACCTCAGCGACCGCGAGCGCGAGGCGATCGCCGCCACTCAAGCCGTCGTGGCGCATTGCCCTACGTCGAATCTTTTCCTCGGCAGCGGTATCCTGCCGCTGGAAAAGATCCGAGCCGCCGGCATCCGGCTCGGCCTCGGGAGCGACGTCGCTGCCGGGCCGGAACTGAATATGTGGCAGGTCATGCGCTCGGCCATCGAGTCGCAGAAAGCACGCTCTTTTTACCAATCCGACACGGTCGTGCCGTCTCCCGCGATGGCGCTTCATATGGCCACCCAGGGCGGAGCGGAGGCGCTGGGCAAGGGAGCAACGATCGGCAGCTTCGAAATCGGCAAGGAAGCGGACCTGACCGTCATGAGCTTTGGCAGCCTCCTGCCCTACCGCCAGAGCAGCAAGTCGGTCGCCGACCTGACCGCCGAGGATATTCTGAGCCTTTGCATCTACCGCGGCGGCCCGCACGCGGTGCTGGAGACCTTTGTGCGAGGGGAGAGTGTGCATCGGGCGCTGGAGCCGGAGCTGTTTTAGGAAGTTGATCGTGGATAGTTGATAGCCCCGCACTCGGCTGCTGGGAGTTCAAGGGTGAGCAAGGTCGCCTCTGACTATCCTGGGACTTGTGTCCTTCCACAAACGTCAGAAACCCCGCCAACTCCACGGGCTATCAACTACCAACTATCAACTCCTTCCCCATTGCCCGTTGGCTCCGCCGGATTTAGAAACGAGAACGTGCCCGACCAGCCACCCCTCCACATCCTGCCCACGCCCGCTCGCAGTCCGCACGATCCCGTCGCCATTGCGCTCGCGGAAGACATCGGGCGCGGCGACCTGACCTCGAGGTACTTCGTCGGCATGGAACGGCGCTGCGCCCGCATTTTCACCAAAGAACCCGCCGTCGCCGCAGGGGTGGAAACTGCCGCCGAGGTGTTCCGTCGAGTCGATCCGCAGATTGGGGTGGCCGTCGTTCGCGCTTCCGGCAGCACCGTGGAACGCGGACAGACGGTCCTTGAGATCACGGGCGCCGTGCGGTCCATCCTCACCGCCGAACGGGTCGCGCTCAATTTCATCCAGCGGCTCTCCGGAGTGGCGACACTGACCCGGAAATTTGTGGACGCCGTCGCCGGCACCAAGGCGCGCATTCTCGACACCCGCAAGACGACGCCCGGACTCCGGGCTCTGGAAAAGGCCGCCGTCGTCGCCGGCGGCGGACACAACCACCGGTTCGGTCTCTTCGATATGGTCATGGTCAAGGATAACCACCTGGCCGCCGACACGGAACTCGAACACCTCCAGAGCGCGATTCGCAGGTGCCGCACCGACCATCCCAATTTGCGGATCGAACTCGAGGCCGACACGGTTGACCAGGTGCGCCGGTTTCTGACGCTGATGGGGGTGGATGTGATCCTTCTCGATAACATGTCGCTGGAACAGATGAAGGAAGCGGTGGAACTCGGCGTAGACCGCGTGCAATTCGAAGCGAGCGGCGGGGTGAACCTCGACACCGTGGCGGCCATTGCCTCGACGGGGGTGGACTTCATCTCCGTAGGAGCGCTCACGCACTCCGCCCGTGCCATCGACTTTTCCCTCGAACTCCACTCATGAAAATGCTCGACGCACGCCTGATCGCCGCGCTTCGAGCCTCTGCAGTCCATCTGCCCGCGACCGATCTCGCCGGTCAGCTCGCCGCGCCGCTCGTGACCGTCGAAGCCCGGCTCAAGGAGTTGCGCGGTGCGGGATTTGAAATCGAAGAGCGCCCAGGGCTCGGTTTTCGCCTGCTCTCTTCACCCGACCGCCTGATCGCTGACGACCTCACTTCCCGGCTCGGTGGGTGTGCGCTCGTCCGCGAGATCGTGGTTTTTACCGAGACGGACTCGACCAATGACCTCGCCATGCAACGCGGCCGCCAGGGCGGAGCCGGCGGCCTGGCTATTTTTGCGGAGCGACAGACCGCCGGTCGCGGGCGTTTTGGCCGTCCGTGGGCCTCAGCATCACACCGGGGACTGTGGTTTTCTCTGCTTCTCCGCCCCGCACTCCCGCTACCGCTCTGGCCGCGGCTCACCACTTGGGCAGCGGTCGCGTTGGCGGACATGATCGAGAATGCGCTCGGATTGGCAGCGGCCATCAAATGGCCCAACGATGTGCACCTTGGGGGAAAAAAGGTCGCGGGAATTCTGGCCGAAAGCGGCACGGACCTCTCTGGGGAACCATTCGCCGTCGTGGGTATCGGGGTAAACGTGAACCAGGAACCGGCCGATTTTCCACCGGAGTTGCTCGTCAAGGCCGGTTCGCTGCGAATGGCGACCGGGCGCATCATCGATCGGCCGGCTGTGGCTGCCGCGCTCCTGCGCTCCCTCGATGCACGCCTCCCTCAGCTCGAAAGCGCCTTCCCCGAGATCATCGCTGCGGCCGCCCGCCGAAGCTCCCTGTTGGGCCGATGGATCCGGGTGCAATCGGGAGCCGATCTCCTCGAAGGCCACGCCGAGGAACTCGATCCAAACGGGCATCTCGTCCTGCGGAGCGGTGATGGCACGCTGAGCCGGCTCACGGCGGGGGAAGTGACAGTCGTCGCAAACTAAAAGAGGGCTGCTGTTTCCCGTTTCTGCGACAGAAACCGCGCCGTCAGGACGGATTTTCGTGCTTTCCATGATTGTCGTATTTATCAGCATGTTGTCCGTGATTATACGCAATGCCCTCGGTGGATAAATTGGGCCGGGCATGTATCTTCCGCTTGGCAATTCTGGCATTTTCAGAGAGGCCCCCACTCCGACCAAGCCGCGAAAGGATATTCGGGCGAAGAGTTGAAAAACTTTTGATGTCCAAGCACGGGGAGTGCTCTTTCAATACAGGCTCCATGCAGATCGAACATTCGGAATTCCAGGATCAGCTCATTCGCGGTCTCGCGCACCGGATGAACAATATTCTCACGCTATTCCATGGCTATCTGGGATTGCTGATGGACAACAAGAAGCTGGACAAGGAAACGCGCGACGGCCTGACCAAAATCAAGGATGGCGCCCGTGCTGCATCCGAACTCATGGACCGGACCCATTCTCTCGTGCGTCCGCCCTCCATCGTGTGGCGCGAGGTCAAGCTGCACGATTTCATGCGGATGCTAAAGCCATCGTTCGACGCCATGTGCGGCCCGCGCACCAAGCTCACGCTCGAATGCCCGGACGAACTGCCCGCGATCTGGGCGGACGCCGTTCGCGTGAAATCCGCCATCGTCGAGGTTGTTCGCAATGCCTGCGAGGCGACCTTCACCGGAGGCGAAGTCCATATTACCATGCGCGCCGCCAAGAAGCCGCCCGGCACCCCCGCCCGGCAACCTCCCCAATGGGTATCACTGACCGTTACGGATACCGGGCCTGGCATCCCCGAAGAAATTCGCGACCGCATCTACCAGCCGTTTTTCTCCACCAAAAAGAAGCAGAATGCCACGGGCCTCGGGCTCACCGTCGCCGCCGGATTCATTCAGCAGTTGGGCGGCGTGCTCCGCTACGAAAGCGAACCGGGAAAGACGAGCTTCGAGATGCTGCTGCCGGCCCACATCGAGTAGGAGCCCAGGGGCGGCGGGACTGCGACCCTGCCGACCGAGCCTATCGCTTTCCCACGCCCAACCGCTGCGTCGGAGTGGCGAGAGGATAGAGCCCAGGACAGCAGCCATACGTCTCGTGAAACGCCATGCTGAAATGGCTCGGACTCGAATAGCCGACCTCCAGCGAGATCTGCGTCACGTTCATCCGTCGCTCCCGCAGCAATTCAGCGGCCCGTTCCATCCGCAATCGCCGGAGATGCTGAAAAATCGACTGCCCGGTTTCCTGCGAAAAGATCCGGCTGAGATGAAAGTGGCTGCATCCCACCCGCTTTCCGATGGCTTCCAGAGTCGGGGTCTCGGAAAGGTCTTCGCGCAGCACCGCTATCACCTTCTGCACGCGATCCTGGTTCAGCATTTTTTGCCGCTCACAGAAAAGCTCGTTCCCGCCCGCTGGCCGGTAAAAGAGAACGGAGGCCACCTCCAGCGCCTTTGCGCGGTACCACAACCGCTGCGCGCCCGCATAGACCGGAGGATGCCGCAGGCTGCCGACGAGGAGCTGGTGCTCGCTCGTCAGGCGAATGGGTTCCGACACATAGGCGCCATTCTTTCCATCAAGGATCCGCCGGAGGGATGGGTGGAGTTCCGCATCTTCGGGAGGCAAATTGCGACGCAGGAAATCGCATGACAGTTCCACCGTGATGAATTGGTGCCGATCGGAACCCGTCCGGCGCCCGACGAGTCCGGATCGATCTTGAAAATAGAATCCGGCCGTGAGGGGCGCGAGTTGTAGGACACGCGATCCGTCACCCACATTCCCCTGGCCACTGAGATTCAGGCAGATCTCCACCCCCCCGGGATGGAAACTGGAAGACCAATCGAATTCCGCCTCCGCCTCGAAATCGTGCCATTCCAGGCTGTAGCCCTCGTCGGCAAAACTGCCATGCAAATGCTGCCAGCCTCCTCCGAGTTCCGCCCACACCCCCGCCTCCGAAAACTGGGCGGTGCCGCGACGTCCGGCGAGCCCGGTTTGGGGCGATCTTGCGGAGCGGCTGGCGGGCATAGTGAAGGTGGTCGTAACATTATTAAGACTGAATCTCAACTAAATGATCCTCGCGAGTTCCTTGCCGGAAACCTGCTTCATATTCACAAAAGCTGGTATGCATCCACATCCACCGTCACGAAGACATCCTCGGGGAAAGTGAGCTTTTCCAGGACCCCTCGTAAATGGCGGCTCAATCGCTGGGTGGCGCGGGTGCGCAACATCAGATGGAAGCGGTAGCTGCCATGCGATTTCTCCAGTGGCGCGGGCGCCGGTTCACTCAAGGTGACGCCCGCCGGAAGGGCGTCCTTCAATCGCCGATGCAGGGTTTGCGCGGAGAATTCGGCCCGCTGCTGATGCGTGGAGCGAATGAGGATGAGCACCAGGTGGGTGAAAGGCGGATACTCCCATTGCCGGCGGAATTCGATTTCCTGTTCCCAAAAGCCGTCGAAATCGTGATGCCGCGCATGCTGGATGGACGGGCTGAATGGGGTGAAGGATTGCACGAATACCTCTCCTTCCACATCGCCGCGCCCGGCGCGCCCGGCGACCTGGGTCAGGAGCTGAAAGGTGCGTTCGCCGGCCCGGAAATCTGGCATGTGCAGGCCGAGATCCGCGTTGACGATGCCCACCAGCGTGACATTGGGGAAGTGGAGACCCTTGGCGATCATCTGGGTGCCGACGAGGATGTCGATCTTGCCCGTCCGAAACGCGGTGAGGGTTTCGCGGAATGCGTCGCGCCGCTGCATGGCGTCGGCGTCCATCCGTCTCACGACCGCCTTGGGAAAGAGCTTCCCGACAGCATCCTCGACTTTCTCCGTGCCGGTCCCCGAGTACTTGATTCCGGGATCGCGGCATTCCGGGCACTTCGACGGCGCGACCGCCTGGTGACCGCAGATGTGGCAGACCACGCGCCCCACGGCGCGATGAAAGGTCAACGCGACGGAACAGTTCGGGCACTCACAGACGTGGCCGCATTTGGCACAGATCAGGGACGTCGAGAAACCGCGGCGGTTGAGGAAGAGGATCGTCTGCTCTTTTTTTTCGAGGCGGGAATTGATCGCCGTGATCAGCTTCTCGGAGAGAATCGCGCCGTGTTTTTTTGACTCCATGCGCAAGTCGACGACGCGAATAAACGGCATCTTCTTGTCGTCCACCCGCGCGGTCAGGCGAAGCAGTTCGTATTTGCCGGCCTGCGCATTGTGGAAGCTCTCCAGGGATGGCGTCGCGCTCCCGAGCACGATGGGGCATTTCTCCATGCTGGCCCGGAGCACCGCCACGTCGCGCCCGTGGTAGCGGGGCGCCTCTTCCTGCTTGTAGGTATTCTCGTGTTCTTCATCCACGACGATGAGCCCCAGGTTCCGGCACGGCGCAAAAATCGCCGAGCGAGCGCCGATAATGATCCGCGCGCGCCCATCGCGAATCTTGTGCCATTCGTCATGTCGCTCGCCCTCGCTGAGGTGCGAATGAAGCACAGCCACCTCATGCTGGGTCGCGGCGAAGCGCGACTTGAATCGCTCGACGGTCTGGGGGGTGAGCGAAATTTCCGGCACGAGCATGATCGCCGTTTGTCCGCGCTCGATCACGATTTGGATGGCTTGCAGATAGATCTCCGTCTTGCCGCTGCCGGTCACCCCATGCAGGAGAATGGGTTTCGGCGGCGCAGGCTCGCCCGCAGGGGCCGGATCCTCCATACTCGTGGGATCTCGTTCAGGTCTTTCTGCCGGTGCGATCCCCGACCGGCCTGGGTCCGTCAACCGGAGGGCGGCTTTCACTCGCTCAAAGACGGCCATCTGCTCCGGATTCATCTCCAGCGGAGCGGCATGGACGAACGATTCATCGCCAAATGGGTCGCGTTCGACTTTCGTCGACCCGGTCACGACCAGTCCCTTTTTGACCAGCGATTGCAGAACTTGATGCGTGGCGTCGCACTTTTCCGCCAGTTCCGCGGCCGCGACCGGTTTGCCGGCTTCCACGAGGTATTCAATGGCCGCAGCCTGGAGGGGCGCCTTGCGTTTGAGCGTTTCCACTTCTTCCGGGCTCACTTCACGCGCGAGCCGGGCAAAAAGGCGCGTCTGATGCCCCACCTCGGCCTTGCGAATGACATTGGGGAGCACGCTTTTCATCGCCGCTTCCAGGGAACAGCAGTAATAATCGGCCATCCAGGCGCCGAGTCGCAGCAGCAGCGGACTGAGAATCGGTTCCGCACTGACCACCTCGGCAATCGGTTTAACCCCCGGAACATCCGTGGAATCCAGCAGTTCAATCACCGTCGCCAGCATCGTGCGGGTCCGCACAGGCACCCGCACCCGCGAACCGGGCTGAACCACCCCTGCCACCGCCTCGGGAAGCTCGTAATCAAAGGCTTTCCCAGCGGAGTCATCCACCAGCACGCGGGCGTATTTCGGCATCCGCGCAAGATGCGATGGCGCGCTTTTTTGTCGAAGTTTTTTGTCCGCGCCCTTTCACTGCGCACGCGTCATGGCCCGCTTCCTCAAACGTCTCACCCTCGCCCTGCTCCTCGCTGCGCTCGCGGCCAGTAGCTGGGTGCTGTGCAATTCGGACGACCCCACCTACACCTTCTATTCGTGGATCGCCGGTTCACGCTATGACCGCTACGACGCGATGATCCGCGATCTGGGAAAGAAACACGGCCTCGACCCGCTGCTCATCAAAGCCATCGTCTGGCGGGAGAGCGGCTTTCATCCGGACAAACTCGGCACGGTCGGCGAACGCGGCCTGATGCAAGTCGGCGAGGCCGCTGCCAAGGATTGGGCGGCCGCGGAAAAGATCGAGACTTTCATGCCCACGGATCTTTTCGACCCCAAGACCAATCTCGAAGTCGGCACATGGTATTTCAAGAAGGCGCTGGACCGCTGGAAACAAAAGGATGATCCACTCCCTTTCGCGCTCGCGGAATACAATGCCGGTCGCGCCCGGGTGGATCGCTGGATCCAGGAGTCGGGCCGCGGCAGTGAAGCGACCTCGCGCGATCTGATGCTGGCCATCGATTTTCCCACCACCCGCAGATACGTGGAGGACATCATGGCCCGTCACCATTCGTATCAACAGGAGATCGCGAGAAGTCAGAAGTCAGAGGTCAGTAGATAGTTCCACACGCCATCTGCCTTCTTCCACTGAACACCAGGCGAGGGTTGAAAATCATACGACGACGCCCACGGCTCTGGTCTCTGACCTCTGCCAGAGTCTGCGAACGCTCCCCCGCACTCAACTCACCGGCAGCAATCCCGCGAGGGTCCGCAGCAGAGTCTCGGCTGTGTAGGGCTTCGACAGAATCGTCTGCACCCCGGCCTCACGGATGCGAGACAGATTCTCCGCCGCGACGAGACCGGTCACCGCAATAATGGGAAGCGCAGGCGCAATCTGGCGAAGCGCATAAACCATGGTCGGCCCGTCCATCATCGGCATCATAATGTCGGTAATGACGGCGGCGATTTCCGCCTGATTCCGCGAGAAAACCGCCAGGCCATCACCGCCATTTTTGGCGACCACCACGCGGTAACCGAAATTATCCAGGATTCGCTGCGTGACGGCGCGCACACTCGATTCATCGTCCACGACCAGGATCAATTCGCCCCGGCCGCAGGGCAGGGTCTGTCCCGCATGCGCCGCCGCGTCCGTCGAGGTCGCCGTGGTGGCTGGAAGCACCACGCCAAAAGTAGTACCCTTCTCCATCCCGGTCCGGAAGCGGACGCTTCCGCCGTGGTTCTTCACGATGACTTGGACCGTGGAAAGACCCAAGCCCGTCCCCTCACCGACTTCCTTGGTCGTGAAGAAAGGGTCGAAAATCTTTTCTTGAATGCCTTCCGGTATCCCATGGCCGGTGTCGCTCACTTCGAGGACGACCTGCGGACCGGGTGGCGTATCTGGCAACCGGTCGGCGTCGGCCAAATTTGAGGCGTGAAGAAACAGGGTGCCACCGCCGGGCATCGCGTCCCGCGCGTTGACGCAGAGGTTGAGCAACAATTGGTGAAGTTGCGTGGAGTCTCCGATGACGGGCCAAAGGTCACGCGCCACCCGCACGTCGATCGTCAAGTTGCGGGGAAATGTTTCCCGCATGATTTTCTCGAGATCATCGAGAATTCGGCCCAGCTCCAATCGAGACCGGCGCCCCTCCGTCCCCCGGGCAAAGACGAGGATCTGCTTCACCATTTCGGCCCCGCGATTGGCACTGGCCTCGACAATGTCCACCAACTCCTGGTCTTCGCGTTTCGGCAGGCAGGAGCGGATCAATTCGAGCGACGTGAGGATGGGGGAAAGAATGTTGTTCAGATCGTGGGCGATGCCACCGGCGAGCGTGCCGATGCTTTCCATTCGCTGGGCGCGCAGAAATTGCGCCTCGAGCTTCTTGCGCTCCGTCTCGTCCGTATTGATCATCAAGATCGACTTGGGCGCCCCTTGATCGTCGCGCACCAAGGTCCAGCGGGATTCCACCACGAGTGGGCGCGCATCGCGGCCCAGCGCGGCCAGTTCGCCCGACCACTCGCCTTTCGCGAGCACCGCCTCGCGGGCGCCGGCCAGGCCGTCGGGTTGGTCTTGAAAAATACCGTCAATCGATGCTCGGGAGCTGCCCTCAGCGCCCAACCCAAATAGCTCGTGGGCGCTTTGGTTGCCATAGACCACCCGCCCGTCGAAATCGGTCACGAGAATGGCATCACGAGCCTTATCAAGAAGAGCGGCCTGAGCCTTCACTTTTTCCTCGGCGTTGTGCCGCTCGGTCACGTCGGTCAGAAATCCCTCGATAAATTTCGGGCTGCCGTCCTCGCCGGCGATGCCTTGCCCGCGTTCCCAGACCCAGCGTTCCAGACCCTCAGCCGTGACGAGTCGATAGATGACATCGTAGGCCCGGCGCGCCGCGAGGGCCGACACGACCTTGGCACGCACCCAGCCCCGATCCTCCGGATGCGTCAGATCCTCGTAGCTGATGCGCTTGTTCCCGACGATATCCTCCGGCGTATAGCCCGTGAGCCGGAAGCAGCCGCCGCTGATGAACCGCACTGTCCACTTGTCATCGATCAACATCCGGAACGCGATCCCAGGCAGATTTTGCAGCAGGCTGGAAAGCATGCGCTGGCTTTCCCGCAAGACCTCGACTTCGCGGTCTCCCCCCGCAAGGGGCGGAACGGTCGTCAAGGAAATCGGGGTTTCGGGCATGGAGTTGGTCGCGGCGCTCGGTGCACGCCCGGCGTCAAGCGCGCACCATTGCATGAATTGTGCCACCAAACCATACCGAACCTCCGGCATGCCTGTGCCTCACATCGAGTTCCTAACGAAAAATCCGCTCACCGTGGAACAGCCGATGAAAGAATTTGTTGTCGTCAGCGTGATCGTCCTGATCCTCACTCCGCGCTGTCTTGGTGACGGTTGTCGTGACCGTCGTCACTGGGATCGCCTTTCGGACCTCAATCACCTCTTGCTTCTTCGAGGGTTCTTCCGACTTCAATTGCGGGACAAGTTCCGGCGCTTTCTTGAGGGTGGTCACCACTCGCGGAGACTGTTCCTTTTTCGGGGGCAACTCTGTCCGGACAGTCGCATCCGACTTCACTGGTTGCTCCTTGGCGGCCGTCGGCGTGACGGCGGACCGGGCACGGTCGATTTCAGCGGGCTCTGTCGCCGGGTGCTGCGCATCTTTTCCGCGTTCAAGGTTCGTCAGGAACTGGCGGTCGGCCCCCTCCACCGATCCCGGCGCGCCGGCATCGGCAGCCCGCGCGCCGTGGGTTGAGATCGCCAAGCCGCAGGCAAAAACGAAAGAAAGTATTTTGTGGTTCATAATCGTCGAGATTCCGAGAGGCCATGGCTGACCGCTCAGAACGGAATCGTCGATCGACCCCAGTTTGGTTCCCGGAATCTGTTGTTCCCGCCAGAGACGCGCTAACTCAGGGATTGGGAGCTTGGCGTCAATTCGCGCTCCGCAAAGTCCTTGAACCGCTCCAGGTCCCATTCCAGCTCCCGCTGAGGATCGGTGCCGAAGAGCCGGGCCAGCGCCAGGGCCGCCGTCCCGCCGATGGGTTGCAATTCCAGGCAGACCTTCATCCGTGTCACGTCCTCGCTGATCGGCTCAAAGCGCACTGAGCCAGCATTCTTGAGGGCGGCGCCGTGCACCGACTGCCAGGCAATCAACTGGTTTTCACGCTCATTGATGATCTCAGCGTCCCACTCCAATGGAGGTCCCAAAGGCCCCCGCGCCACCCAGTGCGAGTGCCATTCATCGATGGACTCCACGGACTCCACGTGCCGCAAGATGCGCGGCAGTTGGTCGACTTGGCGCCAGAACTGATACAAATCGGCCGCCGGGCAGAAAACCTCCACCGTGTGTTCGATCCTCACTCCGTCGTTGCCGGGGACTCCGTCCCTCTGCCGCCGATCGCACCGATCAATTCCGAACGCACGATATAGGGCGCAGTGGCCCGTGGCCCCTCGCAGCAGCAGTCCCACCCCGGCGCCGAGCAAGATCCATCGCCGCGAACCGCCACGAAAGAACGATGTCCCGATCAAGGCGGCGCCCGCGAGCAATGAACCCGCGCGCTCCTTGCGGTCCACGTTGGTGTGAAATCGGCGGAGACGATTGCCGATCGATGTGTGCAGAGTGCGGGGAATCGAGTTCATCTTTATAGATTCGAAGCTCGGGGCGCGGGTGGATTGCCGCAGTGCAGAGAATCTTGCCCAGGTGCCGATGAGTTTAGACTCCGGTTCCGCATGATTACGTATCACACGCAGGCGACCCCAAAAATGGGCTGCTTTCCGGCGCCACCCGTTTAGCAGTAACCGTGCGGAGTGCTACGTGGGTGGCTGCTCAAGGACGGCCAGATCCTCGACTGGAAAGCCGAACCGGCGACAGCGGTGAATTAAGACGCGTTTCTCGTTCTTCCGTGCTGGAAAGGCGGAGTCTGTCCATCCCCCTGCGTGCCCTACAGCACCCAGAGGAACTCATGCGGTTCGGCGAGGCCACTGCTGGGGGAATCATCAGCAGGCTCGCTGAAAAATTCTTTGCCGGCGCTGCGGGCCGCACGCTCGATAAAAGCGCGCGCGTCTCGCGCGGCAAGTTCGTCGTGGTTTTCAAATACCGCGATCAATACCGTGGAACGATCCTTCGTCTGGAGGAGCCAGCGCCGCAGCCAAAACTTCAAATCCGTGGAAAATCCGGCGATTCCGCGAAGCGCCACGATAAGGACGTCGGCGTTCGCGGTGTCGATTGCAACCGCCCGCGCAAACGGCGTGTCGAGCAGATCGACATTCCAGAGCTGCGTCCCGCAATCTTCACCCAACCCCATTTCCTCCGCGATGCCGCTCGCGACGAGCGTTCCCCGCGTCGCGGTGAGATGATCGTCATGCAGGACGACGATGCGGACGGCAGACTGTTCTGAATCGCAAGGGAAAGTCCCGCGGAAAGGCATATGACGGCAATGGTCTCCTTTTGAACGGTTTCCGCCTATCGGGAACGATGCCATCCACGAGTACGGAAATTCCCTATCCGCGGGCGGGGACCAGATCACCCGGCGCCGCTCGTTTCGATCCACCGGGCGGCGAAGGAAATGAGGGCGGCGTTCGTCGCGATCCGGAGCTTTTCTTTGATATTCGCCCGATGGACGTCCGCGGTCTTCGGGCTGATATGCAATTGGTTGGAAATGTCGGCATTGTCCCTGCCCTGCCCGATGAGATGGAAGATCTCCAGTTCGCGATCCGTGAGTCGCTCGATCGGCGAGATGTCCGATGACTGTCCGGAAAAAAGGTTCAGGACCTTGGCGGCGACCCTGGGACTGACGGCAATTTCGCCGGCCAGCACCTGCCGGATGGCCGCCACGACGCGCTGCCCACCCTCCTGTTTCATGATGTAACCACGGCCGCCAGCCCGCAAAACGCGCTCGGCATAGAGCGTCTCCTCGTGCATCGAAAGGGCGAGAATGGCGATATGCGGATACCGTGCCTGGAGATCCTTGATGAGTTCGAGACCGTTTTTCCCCGCAATCGAGATATCCACCAACGCGAGATCCGGCTGGGTGCTGCCGGCCAGGTCGAGCGCCGCAAAGGCGTCGCCGGTCTGGCCGCAAACCTCGAGATCGGGCTCGCGTCCGATGGCGTCGCTCAGCCCTTCGCGAAGAATCGCGTGATCGTCCACGATGAGGACGCGCTTTTTCGGCGGCGCCGTCTTGCGGGGTGCTTTCCCGAGGGATGGTTTCTTCATGGCTGTCTCGGGAAAGCGCAGAGGATCTCGGTGCCACCGCGGACTCCCGGGCGAATCTCCAGCGTGCCTCCGATGATTTCCGCGCGGTAGCGCATCGTGCGCAGGCCCATGCCGGGTGACTGTGGAAGCGGCTGGCGAATACCGCACCCGTCGTCGCGGATGAGCATCGAAATGCGGTCGTCGAGGGACTCGATACAGATCGCGATTTCCCCCGAGCCACCATGCCGAACGGCGTTGCTGATCGCTTCCTGGGCGATGCGATAGAGATGCAGGGCGCCTCCTTTATCCCGCACCTGCACCGTCTCCGGTCCCTCGTAGACGCAGCGGATCTGAAACATCTCTCCGGCATTCGCGGCGAGCTCGCGCAACGCTCCGGCCAGGCCTTCCGCCTCGATGACGGCCGGCGCCAGCCCGCGGGCCAGGGTGCGCGCCCGGGTGAGCGATTGCCGTACCCCTTCGGCGATCTTCAGCGCGCGCGCCGCATTCGCCGGGGACCGTTTGGCAAGATCCTGCGCGAGGGCGCTCGCGCTGAACTCGGTCCCGGCAAGCCATTGGCAAATGTCGTCATGCAGATCCTGCCCGATGCGCCGCTGCTCGCGCGCGCTGATCTCGAGCACTTCCTGTTCGAGCCGTTTGCGCGCCGTGAGATCGGCAATGGCCGTGAGGGCGAAAGAAATGTCATCGCTCACCTGCGTCAGAAGGCTCAGTTCATTCTGATCAAAAAAATCCGCCCGCTGCGCATACACCTGGAATGCACCCGCCACTTCGTTGGCGATGCGAATGGGGAACGCGGCGACGTAGTGCAACCCAAATTGCTGCGCACGATCGTGCCATGGAGCCATGCGCGCGTCCCGATCCACATCCGCGATCACGACCGCCCGGTTTTCGCGAATCGCCGTGCCCACCGGACCGCGGCCATCCGGCGCATCGTGGACCACGATACGGATCCCATCGAGATAGGCGGTCGCGCCGGCCTGCGCGACCGGGTGAACGGCCCCCTCCGTCGAGACCATGCCAATCCACGCGAGTTTGAAGCCGCCTTTGTCGACGGCGACCCGGCACACCTCGTCCAACAGCTTCTGCTGATCCGGGACGTGGACAATCGCGCGATCGATCCCCGCGAGGATTGTCTGCACGCGATTGAGCTGCGCGAGCCGCTCCTCCGTCCGCTTGCGGGCCGTGATATTTTCGTGCGCGATCACCGCGCGTCGCGGGCCTTCCCCGGGAAAGGGAGTGACGCGCACGATGAACCACTGCTCCTCAGCCGCAGTCTGGCAGGGGTACTCGGCGGCAAACTCGAGATTCAGTCCCGCCAACACTCCCCGAATCCCTGCCGCCACCGCGGCCGGTTCGGTCATCTGCGGTCCGGTTGCCGCGTCGCATGCCTCGATATAGTTCGCCCCTTCGCAGACGCCCATGAGCGACGCGGGGTTGACCTTCGCGAATTCCCGCCACCGGGCGTTCACAGCCAGAATGCACCCATCCTCGTCCACGATTGCAATGTGCGCCGCCAGTCCATCGACCACCGCCCGGGCCATGCGTTCGGATTCTCGCAATGCCGCTTCGTGCTCCCTGCGTTCCCGGCGCGAACATTCCTGCTCGATCGCATGTTCGATCGCCGGTCCGAGGCGCGCGAGGCGGTCCTTCAGCAGGTAATCCGCGGCGCCCTGCTTGATTGCCGCGACGGCGATGTCCTCGCCGATCGTGCCTGAAATCAGGATAAACGGGATCTCCAGCGCTCGCTCGTGCAATACTTCGAGGGCGCGCGGCCCGGAGAACCGTGGCATCGCGTAATCGCACAGAATCAAATCCAAATCGGGCCGGAGGCGAGCGGAGTACTCCGGTTCGGTGTCCACACGCTCCCACTGCGGATCGTACCCCGCCAGCCGCAGTTCGCTCACCACCAGTTCGGCATCGTCCGGACAATCGTCGACAATCAAGACGCACAGCGGCCGCGGCGCCGGATGCCGGCCCCTGGACGCACCATCACCCGCATGCGGGACCGCAAAACTGGGCGAACACGACTTGGGGGAAAGCCTGGACTCCGTTGCACCTGGACGGACTGGAATCACAGAACGATTTTCTACCAGCAACCTTCACGAACGCAAATAAGTACTTCCACCTATTCACTCATCCAGGAGAGCGGTCCCATCCAGCTTTGAAGCCCTTGAACGGACTGGCCTGCCAGTCGGGTTGGCATATGAATTCTTCGGTAAACGGCTACCGGGTCATACAATACCAAGCAAATGCCTGATCCCGCGGATCCATCCCCAGCCTCCGAACAGTTCATTACGCTGCTCAATGCCGCGCATGGGCGGCTGCTGGGGTTTCTGCGGGTGATGCTCGGAAACAATGCCGACGCCGAGGATGTGCTGCAACGGGCGAGCATGACGATCTGGCGGAAGTTCGGGGAGTTCGATCCCAACAAGGATTTTTTCGCGTGGGCCAGCAGTTTTGCCTTCTACGAAGCAAAGAATTTCCAACGCGTGTCCGCGCGATCGCGATTGCACTTCGATGATGAATTGATGCAACGGCTCGCCGATGAGCGGATCGCGGACCTCGAGCATTGCGAGGCACGACTCGCGGCCATGGATCGGTGCATCGAGGAGTTGGACGACTCTGGACGTGAATTGGTCCGCGAATTCTATGTCAACAAGACCGAAGTCGCCGCCCTCGCGGAGCGCCTGGGCCGGGCGCCGCAAACGCTCTACAACAAGCTGAACGCGCTCCGCCGCCTTCTGGCGGACTGCATGAAGCGCCGCATGGCGCTGGAGGCATGACCATGAATCCGGCATCGAACGAACAGGACCTGCACCACCTTTTCACCGCCAAGGCGGACGGAACCATCGCGCCTGAGGAACATGAGCGTCTGTGCGCGGTGCTGAAAGACTCCGCGAACGCGCGCCAGCAGTGGTTTGCCTTTCAAGATGCCGAGGCAGCCTTGCTCGCGTGGTCGCAACGTGAGTCGCTGCGGCGCGACGAGGGCGCCGGTCTCCATCCAAGGGGAAGTGAACTGGGCGAAACGAAAAGAGACCCGGCGAATCACGCGCACGACGAATCTCCAAACCCGCGTGATTCGCTGGCCCTCCTGCCACAGTTTCTGAGGTATTTCGGCGCGGTCGCCGCGGGGATCGTCATCAGCCTGATCGCGTGGGGCCTCTGGCCGAAGCAGGCGGAGCATGCCACCCCGCGCAGTTCGAACATGGCGGCCCGCGACGAAGCGACAACCTCGAGCGTGGCGATGCTCTCGCGCGGTGTGAACATGGAATGGGACCGGACGCTGGCGGCGCCCGTGCTCCATGCACCGCTGCCGCCTGGGGTGCTGCGATTGCAGAAGGGCGTCGCGGAGATCGAGTTTTTTCAAGGCGCACGGCTGTGCATCGAGGGGCCGGCGGAGATTCGGCTGATCTCCGCGGGCGAGGCGTTCTGCCGCTACGGACGTTTCAGCGCGCACGTGCCATCGCAGGCCCGAGGCTTCCGCCTCGGAACTCCGAAGGGCGATATCGTCGACTTGGGCACGGACTTCGGGCTGGATTTGAACGACACCTCTCCCGAGTTGCATGTTTTCAAAGGAGAGGTGGAACTCCATCAGCCGCGCATGGAGATGCGGAAACTCACCACGGGCACGGCGGCGGGTCTGGGGCAGCCGGCGCAGACGCTGGTGGCAAATGCCGCGGCTTTCACTTTCAGCCACGATCTCGATGAGCGCGTCACCACGTCCCGCCGGGAGGCGTTCGGGCGCTGGCAGACAGCGAGCGCCCGCTGGAATGACGATGCCGGCATCCGGCTGCATCTCGAGTTCCAGGATGAAGAAGGCGCGCGTTCGCTGCGCAACGTGGCCGCGCACGGGGCGGACATCGCCGCGGGCACCATCGTCGGCTGCAACTGGACAGAAGGCCGCTGGCCCGGCAAGCGCGCGTTGCAGTTCCGCAGCATGAGCGACCGCGTGCGGTTGAATATTCCGGGGGAATATTCGCAGTTCACTCTCGCGGCGTGGGTGCAACTCCACAGCCTGAGCACACGCCAAAGCCAAAGCTCCCTTTGCATGAGCGAGGGGATCGAGGCCGGCGGAATCCACTGGCAGATCCTCTATGATGGCTCGGTCTGCCTGGGAATCGTCGTGAGTGCGCATCCCAAACTCGTGGACGATTACATCAGCCCGGTTGTTTTCACTCCGGAGCGCTTCGGCCAGTGGATGCATCTCGCCGCCGTCCTGGACAATGCGGGGCAGGAAGTGCGGTTTTACGTGAACGGCGAACTGCTTTCCCGCCACGCTCTCAGGCGGCCTGTGCAAGTCAGCCCGGGGATGGCCGAATTGTGCAATTGGATGCCGTTTCCGAATTACCACGGTCAGCATCCCGTGCGCAATTTTGTGGGTTGCATGGACGAATTCACCCTCTTCGCCCGTTCGTTGAGCGATGCGGAAGTGCATCAACTCGCAGCGTGGTAAATACAACCCATGGTAGACATGCTCGCGTGAAACTTCCCGCTCTCTTTTTTCCGCCAAACTCGTCGAGCCCGTTACGGCGCGCCGCATCCCGATGAAACTCCGCTCTCCCATCGCCTCCTGGATCGTCTTGCTCGTATCCGCCGCCGGCGCCACGCTCCGCGCCGCGCCTCCATCCGCCGAGCAACTCGATTTCTTTGAGAAACAGGTCCGGCCCATCCTGGTCAACCGCTGCTCTGAGTGCCACAGCGCGGAGAAAAAGACGAAAGGCGGACTGACCCTCGATACGCGCGAATCCACACTCAAGGGCGGCGACACCGGCCCGGCACTGGTGGCCGGCGACCCCGAGAAGAGCCTGCTCATCGAAGCCGTGCGTTACGGAAATCACGACTTGCAGATGCCACCCAAAAAACGGTTGTCCGACGCGGAGGTCAAGGCGTTGGAAAACTGGGTAAAGATGGGAGCGCCCGATCCACGCGAAACTGCTCCGGTCGTAAAACGCGGCCGCGTCATCGACATTAACGAAGGCCGCAAATTTTGGAGCTTTACCCCTCTCGCGCGGGTCGAACCACCGGCGGCGGCGGAAGGGACGTCCCCCATTGACGCCTTCGTCCGGGCGAAGCTGAATCAGAACTACCTCGACTCCGCTCCGCCAGCGGACAAACGCACGCTGCTTCGTCGCGCCACGTTCGACCTGACGGGTCTGCCCCCTACCCCACAGGAGGTGGAGGCCTTCGTCGCCGATCCTTCTCCAGAGGCGTTCGATCACGTCGTGGATCGGCTGCTGGCCTCGCCGCACTATGGCGAACGCTGGGGGCGGCATTGGCTCGATGTCGCGCGCTACGCGGATTCCAACGGCATGGATGAAAACATCGCGTTCGGCAATGCCTGGCGTTACCGCGACTATGTGGTGCGGGCGTTCAACGACGACAAGCCGTTCGACCAATTCATCGTCGAACAAATCGCCGGAGATCTCCTGCCACAGAGCGAAGACGCGCTCGCCGCGACGGGCTTCCTCGCGCTCGGCGCGCACGTGCTGGCGGAGCCCGACTTGCAGAAGCTCGAGATGGACATCATCGACGAGCAGATCGACACCATCGGCAAGGCTTTCATGGGCATGACGCTCGGTTGTGTCCGCTGCCACGATCACAAGTTCGATCCGATCACGCAGGAGGATTATTACGCGCTCGCGGCCATCTTCCGCAGCACGCGCAGTCTGTCCCCCGAGACGAAGGGCGCGATCAAGTACTGGTACGAACACTCGATCGCCACCCCGGAACAAATCGAAGAGAAGAAACAATTTGATGACGGCCTGAAGGCCAAAAAGGCGGAGATTACCGCCATCGTCACCCAGGTGAGAGCCGCGATCGCCGCAGAAGTGCAACGCCACGCGGCCGACTATCTGGCCGCGGCGGCGCTCCTTTCCGCCAAGGCGACGCTCGTGGACGCGGGATCCGTCGCGAAAGCGAAAAATCTCGAAGCGGGCATCGTGCTGAGCTGCCGCCAATTCCTGGACCAACACCCCGATCACCCCGTCTTTGCCGCATGGCGTGAACGGGCGGCGAAGAAAGATGCGGACGGCGTGCGGCAGCATTACGAGCCGATTTTCACCGAGGCGCTCGAAAACAAAAAGGGGCCAGCCTACGACGCGCTCATCGATGCCAAGGGCCTGCTCGCTCTCCCGGCGAAGGACGCCGACGTGCTCGATTCCGCGACGCTGGTCAAGATTGCGGCCATGAATGAGGCCCTGACGGAACTCGGCATGAAACGCCCCGATCTTCCTTCAATCATGAGCGTGGCCGACACCACCATCGTGAAGACCCTGCCGGTGCATCTTCGCGGCAGCTACCTCACACTCGGCAAGCCAGTCGATCGTGGCTTTCCCGAAGTGATGCGCACCAGCTTCACCCAGCCGATCCTGCCGGCCAAACACAGCGGCCGCCTGGAACTCGCGCGCTGGATCGCCGGCAGCGAACACCCGCTGACGGCGCGCGTAATCGTGAACCGCGTCTGGCGCTGGCATTTCGGCCAGGGGATCGTGAGCAGCACGGACAACTTCGGTATCCTCGGGGGCAAACCATCGCATCCCGAACTACTCGACTGGCTGGCCCGGACCTTCATCGAGAGCGGTTGGTCGATCAAAGACCTGCACCGTCTCATCATGAAATCGGCGGTCTATCAGCAGGCCAGCAGTGTCCAATTTTCCACGGCGGACAAAGCGGACCCCCGGTTGGTCGATCCCGAAAACCGTCTCCTCTGGCGGGCGAATATCCAGCGCCTGGAGGCCGAGGAAATCCGCGATGCCATGCTCGCGACGAGCGGTTGGCTCAACTTCGAAATGGGCGGCAAGACCATCCCGCTGCGCAACAAGGAATTCGTCTTCAATCACACGAGCAAGGACGCGACGACATACGAAAGCGCACGCCGCGCCCTCTACCTGCCGATCATTCGCAACCATCTCTATGACATGCTCGAGCAGTTCGACTATCCGGACCCGACCATGCCCACCGGCAGTCGGAATAGCACCGTCATCGCTCCGCAGGCGCTCATCATGATGAACGCGCCGGTCGTGATGGAGAGCGCCACCCGTCTCGCGGCGCGACTGGCGACATCGTCGGTCGATGACGTTCAACGGGTTCAAGAAATCTATGTGTCTCTCTTTGGGCGACCACCGTCCGACCACGAGAAGGCCGACGCGCTTGCGCTGGTCCGCGATCTGAGCGCCTCCGACAAGCCGGAGCACGCGTGGGCGCTGCTCTGCCAGACCCTCTTCGCGGCTAACGAGTTCATCTACTTGAGGTAATTACCTATGAACTCCCATGCCCCCGCCCTCATGACCCGCCGAACCATGTTGCAGCGTAGCGCTGGCGGCTTTGGCTATCTCGCTTTGCAGGCCATGCTGGGACGGCAGCAGGCGCTGGCGGAGACCGCGGCCGTGGAGAACCCCATGCTGCCGAAGCCGCCGCATTTTCCGGCGCGCGCCAAACGGATCGTGTTCCTCTTCATGAAGGGCGGGCCGAGCCACGTGGATACATTCGATCCCAAGCCGCTGCTCCAGCGCGATGACGGCAAACCGTATCCTTTCCAACAGCCGCGCGTGCAATTTGCCCAGACCGGAAAGCTGCTCAAGTCCCCGTGGAGCTT
Organism: Chthoniobacterales bacterium; assembly: GCA_038228205.1. Lineage (GTDB taxonomy): Bacteria > Verrucomicrobiota > Verrucomicrobiia > Chthoniobacterales > Chthoniobacteraceae > Chthoniobacter. The sequence goes on along the minus strand of JBBRPL010000001.1, from coordinate 153,185 downwards.
CAAACAATACGGCCAAAGCGGCCTGGAGGTCAGCGAACTATTTCCGCACGTGGCGCAATGCGTGGACGACCTTTGCATCCTGCGCTCGCTGCACGGATCAAATCCGGCCCACGGCGGCGCCTTGCTCAAGATGCACACCGGCAGCGACACCCAGGTGCGGCCGAGCATGGGCTCGTGGGTGACGTACGGGCTCGGCACGGAAAACGAAAATCTTCCCGGGTTTATCACCATCTGCCCCACGCTCGCCCATGGCGGCGTGAACAATTGGGGCGCCGCCTTCCTGCCGGCCTACTGCCAGGGGACACCGATCGGCAATGCCAGCATCCCGTCGGACAAAGCCCTCGTGCGGCACATTCGCAACGATTTGGTCGGCCCCGAGGTGCAGCGGAAACAGCTCGACTTTCTCGCGAGGGTGAACCGCGAGCAATTGGAACTGACGGGTCCCGACCTGGCGCTGGAAGGCCGCATCAATTCCTTTGAACTCGCTTATCGGATGCAGAGCACGATGCCGGAGGCGCAGGACGTGAATAGCGAATCCGAAGCCACCAGGCAGCTCTACGGCATGGACCAGCCCGTGACGGCCAACTTCGGCCGCCAATGCCTCATGGCGCGGCGGTTTCTCGAGCGCGGCGTGCGCTTCGTGCAGGTCACACACAGCGACGGCGAGGTCCAGTGGGATCAGCATAGCACCCTGTTCAAGGGCCATTCCAAGAACGCCGCGGAAGTGGACAAGCCCATCGCCGGGTTCCTCAAGGATTTGAAATCACGCGGCCTGCTGGACGACACGCTGGTCCTCTGGGGCGGTGAATTTGGCCGCACGCCCACCGCGCAAGGCGGTGACGGTCGCGATCACAATCCGCACGGCTTTACCATGTGGATGGCGGGGGCAGGCGTGAAGCCGGGCTTTGCCTACGGCAGCACGGATGACTATGGTTACTTCGCCCAGGAGGACAAAATGCACATCCACGACCTGCACGCCACCATCCTGCACCTGCTGGGCCTCAATCACGAAAAGCTCACCTACCGTTACGCGGGCCGTGACTTCCGCCTGACGGACGTGGAAGGTCACGTCGCGAAGGAGATCTTCGCGTAACATTTTCACCCCCCGAACATATCAATAAGATCGACCTCACTCATCGTAGCGCCATCGTCACCGGCGGCGCTCGCGGCATCGGATTTGCCATCGCCCGGCGTTTGCTGGAATCGGGCGCCAGCGTTTCACTTTGGGACGTGGACCCCGCGGCTCTCTCCCAAGCGACCGGCGAACTGCAAGCGCTCGGCACCGTCCACACCGCCGTCGTGGACGTGACCAGTGCGGAGTCCGCCGTGAACGCCGCCGCGTCGTCCGCCCAAGCCCTCGGAAAACTGGACATCCTCGTGAACAACGCCGGCATCGCTGGGACCAACGCCAAAACGTGGGAAACCGATCCCGCGGAATGGCGGCGCGTGATCGACATCAATCTCACCGGTCCATTCCACTGCTGTCGCGCCGTGATTCCGCACCTGCTCCGGAACGGCTACGGTCGGGTCGTCAATATTGCTTCCATCGCCGGCAAAGAAGGCAATCCGAACGCCGCGCATTACAGCGCCTCCAAAGCTGGCGTCATCGCCCTGACCAAGTCTCTCGGCAAGGAATTGGCCACCAGCAACATCGGTGTCAACTGCGTCACACCCGCGGTCATCGTGACCGACATTCTGAAGCAGTTGGCGCAGTCACACATCGACTATATGCTCTCCAAGATTCCGATGGGCCGCTTCGGCACCACGGTCGAAGCCGCCGCACTCGTGGCGTGGCTCTGCTCGGAGGATTGTTCCTTTACGACGGGGGGTGTCTTCGACCTGTCGGGCGGGCGCGCTACCTACTAGGTCTGATCCCATGAATCTCGCCGAACTCACCTGGCCCGATGTCCACGCCCTGAGCCGGGATACGCCGATTATTTTTCCCGTCGCTGCTCTGGAACAACACGGGCGGCACATGCCGTTGTTCACGGACTCGATGCTCATGGGTGAAATCGCGCGTCGCACCGAGGCTGCGCTGGGCGCGCGCGCGCTTTTTGCACCGCTCCAGTGGCTGGGCAATTCGCATCACCACATGGATTTTCCCGGCACGCTGTCCGCCGAGCCGCGCGTGTATCTCGACCTGCTCTGCGGCCTGCTGGAAAACTTCCTCGCCCACGGCTTCAAGCGCCTGCTGATCCTGAACGGCCACGGCGGCAATGACGTTCCCGGCAAGCAGGCCGTGTTCGAGGTGCGTCAGCGGCATCGGGAGCGGATGGATTTGCTGCTGCTGTTCTGCACCTATTGGAACCTGGACCCCGAGGCGCACCGCGCCCACCCGGAACTCAAGCAGACCGCCATGGGGCACGCGTGCGAGTGGGAAACCTCGATGGTGCTCCGGCTCGCCCCGCAGCTCGTGAAGGATCATCCCCATGTGGCGGCACAGGAATTTGGTAAAGGCTTCGAGCCCGCCAATCGTGGCTGGACGATGCGCGACCGCAGCGCACCCGGTCACATCGGCAATCCGCGTGAAGCGAGCGCCGAGAAAGGCGAGGCCTTGTTTCAAGCGTTCACGCGCGGCGCCGTTTCGCTCGTCGAGCGCATGATCGCCTGGGACGGAAAAAGCTGGAACGGATGAGCGATCGCGCGACCGGTCCTGTGCGTTCGCCCTCATGGAAGTGGTGGGTCACCGGCCTGCTCCTCCTGGCGACCACCATCAATTACATGGATCGCATGACGCTGGCCAACGCGTCCGTGCGCGTGACCCGCGAACTGGCGCTCAATGACCAGCAATACGGCAATATCGAACTCGCCTTTGGCTGGGCCTTCGCGATCGGATCGATCACCTTTGGATTCCTCGCGGATCGGTGGCGTGTCTATTTGCTCTATCCCGCCATTCTCGCGTGCTGGTCGCTCACGGGCGTGGCGTCGGGTATCACGCACGGTTATCCCGCGCTGCTGGTATGCCGGACGCTGCTCGGTTTTTTCGAGGCCGGCCATTGGCCGTGCGCATTGAAGACCACCTTCACACTGCTCAACGAGAAAGACCGCACGATGGGGAACAGCGTGTTGCAGAGCGGCGCTTCCATCGGCGCGGTGATCACGCCGCAGATCATGAAGCTGCTCGTGACCCCGCAGGAGGGATCATGGAGGACCGCTTTTGTCGTGGTCGGCGCCAGCGGCTTGCTGTGGGTCGTCCTGTGGTTCCTCTGCCTTCGTCCTCGCGACCTCGACAACCAGCGGGAAACAACCGCGCCCCCGGGCGGCGACCTCAATGTCGGACAGATCCTGAGCAGCCGCCGTTTCTGGGCGCTGGCGTTGGTGGTCATGGGCATGCAAGCGGTGTGGCACATCCCGCGGGTCTGGTTGATGAAGTTCCTGCAAACGGGCCGGGGATTCGAGGAGAGCTTTGCCCTCAATTTCAATTCCTTCTACTTCATCGCCACGGATGTCGGCTGCATCCTTTCGGGGTTGGTCTCGGTCTGGTTGATCCGCCGGCGGGGATCGTCGCCGCACGACGCGCGGCGCACGGTCTATGCCGGAGCCTGCGTCCTCACGTCGTTTAGCATCCTGATCCCCTGGCTCGGCAAAGGCTGGCCGCTGCTCGCCACGCTGTTATTGATCGGGGCGGGAGCGCTCGCGCTGTTCCCCTGCTACTACAGCTTCGCGCAGGAGATCTCTGCCACGCACGTTGGCCGGGTGACGGGGATGCTGGGCCTCTGGGTGTGGGCCACGACTTCGCCGATGCACAGTTTGTTCGGCATCCTGGCGGACCGCACCAAGAGCTACGACCTCGGGCTGGTCATCGCGGGCCTCGCGCCGTGGCTGGGAGTCATTGCCATGAAAGTCCTGTGGCGCAAAAGCGATGCCGGCGAGCCTCTCTTACCTCCTCTCGACTCCTCCGCCCCCTCTCCGAACCAGGCGCCCTCCTAGCGGCCATCGTCCCTTTTCCATGCTCACCGAATCCACACGCCTGCACGATTTCCCCACGCTCTCGGGAATCGCGTATCTCAACACCGCCGCCGAAAGCATCCCGCCGCGCTGCACCGGCGAAGCCATCGAGACCTACTGGCAGGACAAATTGCGCGGGATGAAAGGACGCGATGGGCACTTCGCCCAGGTCGAGGCGTGCCGCGAGATCAGCGCGCGCATGCTCGGCTTACCTACCACCGACGTGTCGTTCTGCTCATGCAGTTCGGAGGCCTACAATCTTCTCGCCTCCGCGCTTCAGCTCGGCGCGAAGGACGAAGTCGTGGTCACCGATCTCGACTTTCCCGCCGGGGTCACCCCGTGGCTGCGCGCCGCGAATGCGCCGGTGCTGCGCGTCTGGGCCGCCACGGACGGAGCGCTCGATACGAACCAACTCGCATCCCTGCTCAACGAACGTACCAAGCTCGTGCAGGTGTCGCTCGTGAGCTTCTACAACGGTCATCGCATCGACTGGCCCCCGTTTCGGGACGCCGTTCGACGCCTTGCTCCCAATGCGATCCTCTCCGTGGATGTCACGCAGGCGCTGGGACGCGTGGTCCTCGATTGCTCGGACGCTGATATTCTCATTTCCAGCACCCACAAGTGGACGCTGGGCATTCATGGCGGTTGCATCATCGGCATCCCGGCGGCGCGAGCATCACGGCTCACCACGCACGCGGGCGGTTGGTTGCATCTGGAAAACGCCTTCGAGGCCGATCGCTTCGATCGCGCGGTGTCGAAGATCGGGGCGGCGAGTTTCTCCGTGGGGATGCCTAACTTCGTCGCGCTCTACGCTCTCAATGCTTCACTGCGTTACCTGGAAGGAGTCGGTGTGGCCAGGATTGCCGCCCATGCAGATCCGCTCGTGGCCGAGACGGAGGCGGGCCTGCGGCGCCTCGGGGTGAAACCAATGTGTCCCTGGCAGCCGCGGAATGCGTCGGGCATCCTGGCCTTCCAACATCCACGCAGCACGGAACTGCACGCGGCGTTGGAGCGCGAGAACGTGCACGTGATGCACCACGCGGGCCGCATTCGCATCGCCATCCACGGCTACAATACGCCCGACGACATCCGCCAGCTTCTGCACGTTCTCTCCCCGCTCCTGGTCAATCAGTGACCAGCATCGACCACCCAAAAAATCCCCTCCCCATGAACACGTTTTCGACCATTTCACGCCGAGCCTTCCTTCGTTCGACGGCTCTCGCCGCGCTTGCCTCCACGGGTCGAGCGGCAGCGGCCAACCCGGGGACCGACTGGATCGATGCGCATGTCCACGTCTGGACGCCCGATACGCAGCGCTATCCGCTGGCCGCGGGATTCAAGCAGGCGGAGATGCAACCCGCCAGTTTCACGCCGGAAGAGTTATTCGCCCAGTGCAAGCCGGAAGGGGTGGGCCGCATCGTGCTGATCCAGATGAGTTTCTACCAATTCGACAACCGCTACATGCTGGACATGCTCGCCAGGCACCGCGGCACGTTCAGCGGTGTGGCCATCGTGGACGCGACCAAGCCGGATGTGCGCGAGACGATGAAGGCGCTCTCGGCGCAGGGAGTGCGCGGGTTTCGGCTCGTCGCCGATAAAGAAAAGGCCGAAGCGTGGCTCGATTCCGACGCCATGAAGAAAATGTGGGCGTATGCCGCGGACGCCGGGCTGTCCATGTGTTTGCTGGCCAATCCGGACGCATTGCCGGCGGTGGAGCGCATGTGCAAGGCGTATCCGAAGACGCGGGTGGTGATCGACCACTTCGCTCGCATCGGCATGAAAGGCCCGGTGGCGTCGGCCGATCTCGACAACCTTTGCCGCCTCGCCGAACGCGAGCTAACCTACGTCAAGACGTCCGCCTTCTACGCGCTCGGCGAAAAGAAAGCGCCCTACACCGATCTCGCGCCAATGATCCGAAAGCTGCGTGACACCTATGGCGCCTCGCGACTGATGTGGGCGAGCGACTGCCCTTTCCAGGTTCAGGAGGGACACACCTATCCGAATTCGATCGCCCTGATCCGCGACCGCCTCGATTTCCTCTCCGCGGAGGACAAGCAGTGGATACTGCGCAAGACGGCCGAGAAAGTCTTCTTCGCGTAGCCCTCGCTACTCGAACCGCAGAATGAATTGGCGGTAAAACTCAACCGCGCGTTCCACCTCTTTTACGTCCACAAACTCGACGGCCGCATGCGCCTGATCGATGCTGCCTGGGCCGATGATCAGGCTGGGGATGCCCTGGCGAGAGAGCTTGCTGGCGTCGCTGCCGAAGGGCACTCCACAGGGCGTTCCCTCGAGTCCCATCTCCGCGAGCAATGCACTGGCCAATTGCACGGGGGCCGCTTCGGCGGCGGTCTCCAGCGCTTCGTCGGTGAGCATCGGCGGCTCCATCACCGCATCCAACGTGGGATGCTGCGACTTCAGTGCGTCGAGTAATCCCTGGTAATGGGCGAGCGCGCCAGACGCGGTCTCACCGGGCAGCAGCCGGCGATCGATTTCGATGGAGCAAGTGTCGGGCACGAAGTTCACCTGGACCCCGCCGTGGATGACACCCACATTGACCGTCGCGGGTCCGAGCAGCGGATGCACGCGCGCGGCAAGTTGGCGATGATCGTCCTCCAGCGCCAGAACCACGCGTGCCATGTGGTTGATGGCATTCACGCCAAGATGCGGCTTCCCGCTATGGGCGGCTTTGCCTCGCACCACCATGCGCCAGCGCAACACGCCCTTGCTGGCGATGACTGCCCGCATGCGCGTCGGTTCCGCGACCAGTGCCGCATGGCCGATGAGTCCTTCGCAGAGCTTCACGACACCTCGGTAGGAATACTCCTCGTCAACGGTGGCGGCGAGCCACACTTCACACGGAGGTTGAAGGCCGTCTTCGTGCACCGAGGCCACGGCGTGCATCATGGCCGCCAGACCGGCTTTCGTGTCGCAGCTGCCGCGGCCATACAGCTTACCGCCGTCCATCCGCGGCTCGAATGGCGGAATGCTCATGCCCTGGACCGATACCGTGTCGGTGTGCGCTTCGAGGATGATCCGCCGGGAACCGTCCCGGCCCGGCAACCTGGCGATGATGTTCGGCCGATCGGGAAACACTTCCTGTTCCCACACTTCAATCCCGCGCTGCTCGAAAAAACCCCTCACCCAAGTCGCAATCTCGCGCTCGCCGCGACCGCCTGCGTAGGCGGAGTTCACGCTGTGGATGCTCACCAGGCTGGCCAACGTTTGGATGACAGCGGGGACACTCATGCGTCGCAACAGGAGAAGGGATCCGGGGCCGGTGCTCAAGCACCGAACCTCGCGGAATTCGAGTCACCACGACGGACAGGCGGGGTCCTCCACCGCGGCGACCGATCCTCTGACGATCCGATAAAAGGGTTTCATTCTCCGCGGCGGAGGACTTACCTTTCACTGCAGCCCCCCGGGCAGAAAACGCGAGGGAGCGTTACCCGTCCTCCTCTTCCGCATGCACTGGCTCATCGATAGTTGGCGCACATTTCTTCCGACGGCAGCCGCCAACGTCCTCCTCGCGATCGTCGCCGTGATCTGCGGCGGACTCGTGGGCACGGAGCGCGAACGGCGGGAGAAACCAGCGGGTCTGCGAACGCATATTTTGGTTTGCCTCGGGTCGGCGCTCTTCACGATGGCATCCTACGTCTTCAACACGGCGACCGGCGACTCGGGACGGGTCGCCGCGCAGATCGTCACGGGGATCGGCTTTCTCGGCGCCGGCGCGATCCTGCACGGACGCGGGATCGTGAGCGGAATGACCACGGCGGCGACGATCTGGGTGATGGCCTCCATCGGCATGCTCGCGGGAGGGGGTTATGCCGGTGCGGCGCTCGGCGCCAGTCTGCTGGTGCGCGTCATTCTCGTCTCGATCGGACTTTACGAGACGCACATCGTCGGGGAGATACGGGAGTGGGATGTGGAACTGGATTTCGATCCAAGCGCGGGCCGCACCCGGGTGCGACTGGAGCGGGTGCTGGTGGACTACCAGGTCGCCACCGTCGCGGCGTCGTGGGAAAACCTTGAGCCGGAATTGAGCCGCCTGCGGCTGAAACTCCATTTGCCGCGCCGGCACTTGCGGGAGTTGCTCGACGATCTTGTTGCCATCACGGAAGTGAAAGCGGTGCGCGAGGGGGAGGCGGGGGCGGCGGCGGCGCGGTAGCGGGTTCCTTCCTGGCGTAAGCAAGGGCGTGTCCTGCACTTTGGCCGGCGATGTGTCCCGGAGGGACAATGGAAATTAGGTTAGAACGCGTCGGCACTTTGGACACCGGAGGTGTCCCAGCCCCGGGTCGAGCGACTCGAGCGGAGCGAGAGGACTCGCGACAGCGAGCCCGCAGGGTGGTCGCGGCGGCGACCATCAATCTGCGAGCGAACACCCGGGGTATCCACCCAACAGCGAATGCTCCATCCGTCCCGGCGAAGCCGCATCTCCTCCGAGGGAAAAGGAACGATGCGGCCAAGAGGCCGGACCCCGCTCCGCTCAAGATGACAAAAGAGCGGGACGGCGCTGTCGCTTACTGCAGCATCGCTCTTAAGGCTTCGCTGGAGGCTCGGGCGCTGGCTTGGCTGCTGGGTCCGGGGCGGGCTTGGGAACCGGCTCCGGCGAAGGCGCGGGTTTGGCCGCTGGTTCTGGCGCAGGTTTGACCGGGGGTTCAGGCGCTGGTTTGGCAGCGGCTGGCTCGGGGGCGGGCTTGGCAGGTGCGTCCGGTGCGGGCTTGGCCGCTGGTTCCAGGGCGGGCTTGGCGGGCGGCTCTGCGGCGGGTTTGGCTGGAGCCTCAGGGACCGGCTTCGCGGGCGGTTCGGGCGCGGGCTTCTTACCTTCAGGCGGGATCGGAGTTGCGGTGGCTGGCGCGGGTGCAGGCGTTCCGGGGGCGCCGGGGACGGGAGTGCCAGGCGCAGGGGCGCCGGCGGCAGGGGCGGGTTCGGCGGGCTTGTCGGGGAGGAGGGCGGTGCGGTCCTTGAGCAATGGGTCGACGGCGAACTGCTGGACCAGGTAGGCCCGGCCGGCAAATTTCTGTTCGCCGGCGAGCTTCTCTTCGAGGCGCTTTTTCCTGGCGGCAAACTCCTCATCGAGCTTCGCCTTGTCCTCGGGTTTCTCGTCTTTGCCAGGCGTCCGCTCTTTCGGAATGTTCGCGGTGACGCTCACCATCACCGGGGTGGCCTTGCCGTTCGACTTGCCGATTTTCAGCTCGTAGCTGAAACCGTCGAATGTCTCGATCTTGACGACGGTGGGCTTGTCGAGGCCGGTCTCTTCGGGCTTCGCGTCGGCAGCGAGCACATCGTCGAAGCTCGGCGAGGAGAAGATGTTCCCCAGTGAGAACGTCTTGTTGGTGTCGAGTTTCTCGTCCGGCTTGGCGTCGGCGAGTTTCCATTCGCCGGTCGCGCTCTCCCGGGTCACGGTCCACTTCTGCGCGTCGGTCTGGCCGGCAACAGCAATCGATTTTGGGCCTTCGATTTTCACGAAATCCTTGGCCAGCCATTTCTCCGGCTTGGGCTCCACGTCATCGAAGACCTCGGAGACCAGCGACACTTTCGCGCTGCCCACGGGCTTGATGTAGCGTCCGGTTGGCATTCCGCCCATACCGCCGCCCATTTCACTTTCGCCGCCTGGGGGTTTGCGCATTTGTTTCTTGCCGAGGATCACCCCAGCGAGCGTCTTGCCATCGGCGCCGATCAACTCCAGGAGGGTTCCCGCCTTGTCCCCCTTGCCCGGTTCGTCCAGTTCGAGGCTCGGCAATTGCGACGCGCCGACCTTCACCTCCTGGCCAGCCTTCAGATCCCACAGCTTGCGCAGCAGACTGCCCACTTGCTCGAAGTTCGCGGGGTAATCGGCGCGCTCCTGGACAATCCAGGAGTCGCCCTTCTTGACGACGTTCAATTCGCCGGCGGCGTTCTTGATCTTGAGATGCTCGACGTCGTTGATCGGGAAGGTCATGACCTTGCCACGAGTAGCGCCGCTCCCGGCCCATGTGGCGCGGGTGCGTTCGCCGAGCAGATACCAGGCGCCCACCGCGAGGGCCGCGAGGACGAGCAGAATGAAGAGTTGTTTTCCTTTCATGGTGCGAATCGGTTAGCGGGCGGCGCGGCGTTGATGGCGGACGACGGCGAGGCCGACGCCGGCCACGGCGACGAGTCCCGGCATGAGGGCGATGTTCAGCCACTTGATCCGGTTCTCGAGCGAATCAATGTCGGCGCGCAGTTTCTTGCGTTCCAGTTTGAGCTGCTGCTTCACATCCGTCTCCTTCTTGCGAAAATTGGCGATCTCTGCCTGCTGCTCCGGTGAGAGGATGAATTTCTGGCCTTTGTCCGCTTTGGATTTTTGCAAGTCGTTCAACTTGGTCTGCGTTTCGGTGAGGCTCGATTCCAGTTCCTTGATCTTGCTTTGATAGGCGGACTCTGCCTTGGACTGGAGATCGTTCACCACCGTGAACTGGCGCTCGCGCGAGGCCCGGCTGCGCACGGCGATCAGATTGTTGTCGCCGGAGAGTTGCTCGATGGCGCCCTGCGCGAAGGCGAGGTTGCCATTCTTCGGAACGACCATGCGCTGCCCGCCGCCGAAAGGACTGGCGATCTCCTGCACGGCGACCTGGTCCTGGATGAAATCCGCATCGCCCACGAGGATGACCGCGGTTTCGTCCTTCGATTCCTTGAGCCCCTGCTCGGCGGGAGCGTCGGGCTTCTTGTCTTCCGGCTTGGCATCGGGAGACGGGGGAGGCTCGGGCGCCTTCGGCTTGCCTTCGGGGAATGCCGTCTTGAACTTGCCGGTGAGGCGCACGGCGAGCGGATACTGGGTGCCGCTGGCCACGAAATCGCGGATGATTTTTTCGCCGCCGAACTGCGCGCTCATCGGATCGACGAGTTCCGAGTTCTGCGAGCTCTTGAGCAGCACGGTTTCTTTCAACCCCGCAACCGGCGTGCCGGTGAAGGCGCCGGCGAAGCCGAGGAGGAGATTGGAAGCGCCGGCCGTGATGACGTCGTCCTTGTTCACCGCGTCCTCCGTCAGGACGAGCACCGCGGGTTGGCGGCCCTCAGCGGAACGACCGACGTAATCGAGGTCGGCGACCGTTTGGGTGCTGGTGAAATTCAGGCCCCAGGCTTTGAGCAACTTGTCCAAGTTGGAGCTGCTGCCGCCCCCCATCCCCATCGGGTTGGCTGAGCTTTGGTCGAGCACGCTCTGCGGATCGAGAAAGGCGATGAGCTTGCCACCGCGCAAGACAAACTGGTCGATCGCATATTGCGCGGCGTCGGTGATGCCCTTGGGGTGAATGACGACGAGGACTCTCACGTCGTCGGGAATCTTGTCGGCGGTCATCTCCACCATCTTCACTTTGAAGTCCTGTTGGAGTTCGCTGTAGAGGACCCACGCCGGCTGCCCGCGCTGGCCCATCTGCATCATCATCGGATTCATCTGCCGGCCAGCCACGCCCAGCGGGCTCATGATGCCGACGACCGGCTTTTCCGCGGTCATGACGCGCGAGATGGCGCGGGAGATTTCGTACTCGAGCAGGCGTTCGCGCCGGGCGAGTTGCTGGGGATCGTCGACGAGCAACTGGATGGGCTCCTTGCGGTCGAGCATGCTCACGCTCAGGCCGAGATAGATCGGGTCGCCCTCGAGCTGCTGCTGCTGTCCTTCCACGTTGTCGAGCTTGGCGGAATCCTCCGCGTCCGAATCGGGCACCGGATCGAGCTTCTGGACTTCCACGAGCCCATGGGAAGCCTGGCGGTACTCGCCGAGCAGATCCTCGACGCGCTGCGCGTAGGTCTTGAGGACGACCGGCATGCGGTTGTCATCCCGCGTCCAGTAGAAGCGGATTTGCACCGGGGTATCGAGTTTCGAGAGAATCGCCCGCGTCCCGGGCGAAAGGGTGTAGGCGTGCTCTTCGGTGAGATCGACGCGCACCTTGGCCCGGCCGCCGAGCGCATTGAGGACGACGATGAGGACAAATAGCGCCACTACACCGAGCGACGAAAACAGCCACGTAACGAGACCTTTATTCTTCATGATGTCGGGGAGATGAGAAACGGCTCAACCGGCGCGATGCGCGCGGATGATGACGCTGGTGGTGAACAGGGAGAAAGCGATGACCGAGAGGAAATAGAGGATGTCGCGGGAATCGAGCACCCCCTTCTGGATGCTTTCGAAATGCGTCATCACGCTGAACGCGGCGATACCGTCGACGACCCACGGGCTCGCCCATTTCACGAGCATATTGGTAATCGGCGGGAAGCCCGCGAGGATGAGGAACAGCGAGAGGATCACCGAGACGATGAACGCCACGACCTGGTTGCGAGTCATCGACGAGGTCATCGCGGTGATCGCCAGATACGCGCCGCCCATGAGGAAGCTGCCGAGGTAGCTGGCGAAGATCACGCCGTTGTCGGGATGGCCCAAGTAGCGGACGGTCATCCAGACGGGGAAGGTGAGCACCAGCGCGAGGCCGACGACGGCCCAAGCGGCGAGGAACTTCCCGACGATCGCCTGCCACGGGGTCACCGGCATGGTGAGCAGCAGTTCGATCGTGCCGAGGCGGCGCTCCTCACTCCACATGCGCATGCCCACGGCGGGCACGAGGAAAAGGTAGAGCCACGGGTGCCAGGTGAAAAACGTCTCAAGATTCGCCTGCCCGCGCTCGAAGAATCCCGCGACCATGAAGGTGAAGAATCCCGAGAGGAGCAGGAAGATGACGATGAAAACAAAGGCGACGGGAGAGGCGAAGTAGCCACTCAGTTCGCGGCGGGCGATGGTCAGGATCGGTTTCATTTCGCTTCCTCCTTGGCGGCTTTCGTGTCGGGCAGCGTGATGGTGCGGAAGACTTCATCGAGACGGCCATCCTCGGCGCGGAGTTCGAGCAACGGCCACCGTTCCTTGAGCGCGATCTCGCCCACGGCGCGGGCGAGTTCCTCGCCAGCCGCTTGCGAACGCGGGAAAGCACGCACGACCAGCGGCGACTCGCTCACGACGATCGCGCGTTCCACCGCGGCCAATCCATCGAGCTTGCCCTTCACGGCTGAGGCGCTGCCCGAAGTCAGGCGCACCGTTATCGCGCCGGCCTGCGTCGAACGTTGTTTCAACTCAGCGGGCGTGCCATTCGCCACAATGGTCCCGCGATCGATGATGATGGCCCGCGAGCACACGGCCTCGACTTCCTCGAGGATGTGCGTGGAGAAGATGATGGCCTTCTTTTCGCCCATCGTGCGAATGAGCGTCCGAACTTCGTGCTTCTGGTTCGGGTCCAGCCCATCCGTCGGCTCGTCGAGGATGAGCACCTCGGGATCGTGGATGATGGATTGCGCGAAACAGGTGCGATGACGGTAGCCCTTCGAAAGCGTCTCGACGCTTTGGTGCAGGACGTTTTCCAGGAAGCACATCTCGACGACGCGGTTCACGGCTTTCTTCCGGGAGTCGCCGGTGAGCCCGCGCAATTCCGCGGTAAAATTCAGAAATCCGAGCACCGTCATATCGTTGTACGACGGGGCATTTTCGGGCAGATAGCCGATGAGCCGTTTTGCGGCGATCGGCTGGTCCACGATATTGTGGCCGCCGATGGTCACCTCGCCCTCGGTCGGCGGAATGAAGCCGGTAATCATGCGCATGCTCGTGCTCTTTCCGGCGCCGTTCGGCCCGAGAAAGCCGAGCACCTCGCCCTTTTCGACGGTGAACGTCACCCCGTTCACGGCCACCTTGGGGCCAAAGGTCTTTTTCAGGTTTCTAACTTTGATCATGTGTGGGGATGGAAAACCCGCGCCGTTTGCATGGTGCGGGTGCCCTAGTGACACCCGAAGACGCCAAATGTTGGAAGAAATTTCTCAGTTCATTTTAATCACCATTTTGTCAGAAACCTCTTTCGCCCCCCTCGCGCCTCTGAAAACGTTCACCAGCAGTGGTGAACGAGTGGCTTGATTTGATCCTGGTAGAGGGCGTCGATCGCCTTCATCGTGACCTTGGAAAGCGGCTTCAAGTCCGAAGCGGCGATGTTTTCCGCGACTTGTGCCGGGCGTCTCGCTCCGGGGATGGCGCAGGTGACGGCGGGAAATTCCATGATCCAGCGCAAGGCGAGTTGCGCGAGCGATGTGCCGGGCGGAACGAGCTTCTTCAGTCGCGCCACCGCCCGGAGGCCAGTTTCAAAATCAACGCCGGAGAAGGTTTCGCCACGGTCAAAGGCTTCGCCGTGCCGGTTGAAATTGCGGTGGTCGTCCCGCGCAAATTTGCTGGTCCGGGAGATTTTGCCCGACAGCAAGCCGGACGCGGGCGAGGATTCCCACCTTGCGCCTTTGCGCCTCGCGAAAGAAGAGTTCCGACGGACGCTGCCGGAAGATGTTGAAGATGATCTGGACGGTCTGGACGTTCGGAAACTCGATGGCTTTGAGGGCTTCCTCGACTTTCTCCACGCTCACGCCGTAGTGGCGGAGTTTGCCCTCCTTGACGAGATCATCGAGGATGCCGAAGACTTCCGGCCGATAGAAAACCTCGCTGTGCGGGCAGTGGAGTTGGAGCAGGTCGATCGTGTCCGTCGCGAGGTTTTTCAGGCTGCGGTTGACGAATGCGGTGAGGTTTTTCCGGTTATAACCTTCGGGCGTTTGCGCGGGCAGGCGCCGACCGGCCTTGGTGGCGATGTAGAACTTTTCCTTGCGCTCCTTTTTCAGTTTCGCGAGCAGGCGCTCGCTGTGGCCGTCGCCGTAGACGTCTGCCGTGTCGAAGAAATTAATGCCGCCGTCGAGAGCGGCGTGGAGGGCGGCGAGGGATTCTTTGTCGTCCACGCTGCCCCAGGCGCCGCCGATGGCCCAGGCGCCAAAACTGATTTCTGAAACTTTCCAGCCGGTTCGTCCGAGAGTGCGATAGTGCATGATGAGTGGTGTCTGAGATGCCCGCCGGTCCGTCAGCGGGAGATGATCGAGTGGTTAGCAGGTAATGGAACTGGGCCCATTACCGTTCTCGATAAAAAAAGGCAGGCCCCAGCAGGCCGCCCGTGCCGAGTTCGTTGATGAAGACGCGGGTGCCGCGGATGGTGATTTGGTTTTCGACGCCGGGCTTGAGCGCGGCGGTAATGTCGAACGAGACGGGGGTGCCGTAGCCGTTCTTGAACTCGTCCTGCACTTCGCCTTTCGCGTTCGTGTAGGAGATCGGCTGACCGTTGACCCAAACTTTCACGTCGCCATCTTCCCGGCTCACCCACAGATAGGCCTTCTTCCCCGCGGGCACGGCTGGCGCCTTGACCTTTTGCCGGTACCAGACGGGGCCGAAATAGTCGGGAAAGCCCAGCGTGGACCAGCGCTCGACGCCGATGTCGGTGGTCTTCCACGCGGCATCGTCAAACGCCGGGGCGCTCCATCCCTGGGCCTCTCCCTGCTTCTCTTTGTCGATGGCATATTTCCATTTCCGCAGCGGCGCCGGAGAGAAGACAAAACTCTTGGCCACACGCGTGGCGTCGAGGTAGGTCGGTTGAAAGAATGCGGCGAACCACTTGCCCGCGACGGTGGGAGAATAATGCGTTTTGCTGAACGCGTACTGCTTTTCATATTCATTGGCCAGGTAGCGCTCGCCGCTCATCCAGAGCTCGCTCGCCGGCCCGAGGTTGGCCAGCCGTCCTTCGTTCAAGTCCCACTGCATTTGCATCATGAGCTCGAATTGCTTGAGCGCGGCGTCCTGCATGGCCACGCGGCGATATTCCATCGGGTTCGTGACGGCCTCGAGCGCGTCGTTCATGGCATCGCGCGCGCTCTTCATGAACTCCGGCGTGAAGCGGCGCGCGTAGTCCCAGCCGCCCCCGGTGTGCTCGTCCACCTTGATCCACTGGTCGTCAAACAAGGTCCAGTAGCGGCGCATCTGCTTTTCCGCGGCGCCGTAGAAGCGCTGGAAAAACTCGTCGAGGATCTTGTCGGAATCTTCCTGCGGATTCCATGCCTTGCGGATCGAGAGGTAGAGGCCGGGCAGCACCTGGTCGAAGTTCGCCATCCCTTCGGGCTGCCAATACTTCACGTTGTTGGCGTAGATGATCGGCAGTTCCACCTTCATCTGGTGGATCATCGGGTAAGGCACCGAGTACTCTGCGAGGTTGAACATGTAGTTGTAATAGGAGACTCCGCCCGGCGCGGCCTTCCCCCACCCCTCGATCATCGGCTTCATGCGGGCGCGGGAAGCGCAGTCATCGGTCATGGCATGGGCGCGGCAGTAGTTGATCGGCGCGTACATGGGCACAAGGCTCGGGTGCAGCTTCTCCCGGAGGGGCGCCTGGGTGTACTGCACGTAGGCCAGGAAGCCGATCTTCACGTCGGGGTACTTCTTCGTGATCCGCTCGGCAACGATGTTGCAGAACTTGACGTAGCGGTCGGCGATGGCGGGGCTGTTCAGGACCGGATCGTAATCGCCGGCGTCCCAGGCCTTGTCATCGCTTTCGTCGAACTCCGCGCCGTCCTCCGGAGAGAGCGAGATGCTCGACACGTATTGCTTGTCGAGCCGCGCGATCATGGCGTCGGCCACGGCGGTCTGCACGCCGGGATTGGTCCACTTGAGGCGCACGGGATGGGGCTTGCCGTTGATGATGGCGCGCCACTCGGGGTGCTCCTCGCGCTGCTGGGCGGTGACGTAACCTTCCAGCGCGTGGCCGGCCGCGATGTAGAATCCGCCATTGCGCGTGCGGCGCTTAAACGCGTCGTCGGCATACCAGAGGTTTCGATAGATCGTCCCCGGCGCGGAGGACACGTCCATCTCGGACAGAGTGACGGTCTTGCTGCTGGGGAAACTTTCTCCCATTTCCGACGGCATGAACCAGCGGCAGCCGAGGCGCTCGAGCAGTTCGTAGATGGCATAGGAGGCCGATTGATCGTTCTCGCCGATCAACCCGATGCCATCCTTCTTAACCACGACGCGAAAGCCCTGGCCGGAGGGGGCCTTCTGGGTGGGAGGCCCATATTTTTTCGCGGCCAGGCTGCCGACGGCAATCGGGAGACGCTTGTCGCCCGCGGCGGGCGCGGCCGTCAGGATGTCAACTTTGGCGCCGGAGATTTTGCCGAGGTAAAGTGCGAGATCGTTGACGGACTCGCGGAGGCGGCGGCGTTGGGTCTCCGCGTCTTTTTCGGGTTCCGGAGTCGTGACCGGTTGTTTTTTGTCCTCTTCCATGACCTCCGGCGCGACATAAATCGCGGCCCGCGCAGTGCCGTTGTTCACCAGGGTGACTGTGGGAGAAGGCTCTTTGGCTTGCGTGTGAATGGTCGCGCAGAGAAGCGAGGCGAGAAGGGGGAAGAGGAGAGTGAGCCGATGGGGAGATTTCATGGGGAGGTGCGGTTTCTGGCGCAAATTCGGGATTTGGTCAGGCGTTCGGGGGGGGTGGAATGGAAGATGGAAGATGGAAAATGAAAAATGGAAAAAAGGCCAGATCGGGAATTGGCGGGATGGGTGGCGTCCTGCCCGTCAGCCATCGATTCACGCGGGCAGGGCAATTGTCTTGCCGCTCGGAGCCGAAGGCTGGTCGGGCCACGTGTCAATCGCTTCTACCAAATGTTGGCGGTCGCGTGCCATCTCGGGCGCGGATCTTAGCCTTGTGAGCCGGAACGCTTCCAGGATGCGCGGGATTTCCACGGCCATGTCCCGGCCCTGGATATCGCGACGGAAAGATCTCCGCAGAAAACTGAAATCGCACTGGAGGCGGGTGAGTTCGGCGATCAAGAGACGGCACGGGATGGGAGAGCCCATTTCCGGCAGCGTCATCCCGGCAAAGCCAAATGGAACGTGGAAATGCCGGCGGACCTCTTCGACAGTGCCATCGCGCACGGCGGTGAAAATATTTCGCGTGCCCCGTTCGATGGCGAGATCGTTCAAGCCCACGTAAACGCGGGAGAGGGGCAGCCTGGCCAACTCGGAGGCGCACGCGACGGCGCCGACGGTCTCGAGAATGATTCCGAGTCCGCACCGCCCGCCGACCAGGGTGATGGCACGCTCGATTTCGGCGGGAGTCCGGGCCATGGGGAGCAGGATCTCGTCGGCGCCCGCCTCAACCGCGTCCGCGATTTCGCGGGGGGTGTCGGCACCAAAGCTATTGATCCGGCAAAGCACGCGGGCCTGCGTGCAGGCGCGCACGCGGCGCAAGTCCTCGATGGTATCGTGATTGATCTCGGTGTCCGCATCCGCCTGGCGCCGATGTTTGTCGCGGAATTCGCAATCGACGATGATCTCCTGCACGCCGGCCTCGACCGCGGGACGAATGAACGAGGGATCGACGGAAAAGAGAGTCAGCGCGAAGGGTCTGGTCATGGATCGGCTTGTTTTGGCGGCGGTGGAGGAGCGCCACTCGCGGCGCGCGTAGCGCGTACGAGGTAGTGGGTGACATGGCACCGGTCGGCAAACTCGGCCGGGTCGATGCCGAGCGCGGCGATCAAGGGAGCGGAAGCGTCGAGAAATCGCCGCGCTTCCTCCGCGGATTCGTCGCCGTCCGCATTTATGGCGCGGGTTTCGAATTCGGAAAATCCGGCCCTTTCGAGGATGGCGCGAAGCTCATCGTGCGAGCAGGCGTGGTCCGCGGGGGACTGGCCGGCCAACGCCTGGGCCAGCCTGCGCCAGTGGTGGCCATTGACGATCCTGCCAATGAGGGTTCCCCGCGGCTGCAGAAGCGCGGCACGCTTTTCCAGGAGGATGCGCGGGTCGTTCAGTCGTCGGGAAATGACAAGACAATCGACCGAGGCGCTGCACCCCAGTTTCCTGAGGTCAATCCAGTGCGCTTCCGGAATTCTCTTCCGAGCCTGGTGCAAGAAATCGTCTGCCTGGTTGAATCCAATCACACGGGCATCTTCCGGAATCATCTTGACGGTCTCTTCCGCCAAACGGTGCAAGCTGGCCTGAGCGGTGAGCGAGAAGGACCGACCGGAGTAGTACTTTTCGATAAACTGGTCGCGGAGAGCGTCCGCGTCATGTCCCAGGGTGACGAGGCGGGCACGGTGCTTGTTGAAAATATAGCAGGCGACCTCCCTTTTTCGCGCATGCCCTTCGGGAGTGCGGAATTTGTCCCACGCGCTTTCCTTCCGGACGCCGTAGTAGAAGCGAGGGCCGTCAACGAACTTGCCCTCAAAGCCGTGGACGGCCATCCCCAGAAAGAGCTCGTAATCCGAGAGCGGAAAGCTGTCGGGATCGATCCCGCCCGCAACGTCATAGGCCTTTCTCGAAAAAAGACAGCCGAGATCGACAAACCGCTCCCGGAACATCTGTTCGCGCGACCATTCCGGACGGAGAATCTCGCGACTGCGCTCGCCGGTGAGTTCCATGTGAGAATAGATGGGCGAACAATGTTCGCCCGCCCGTTCGGCGGCGGCCACCATTGTCGCGATATAATCCGGGGAAAACCAATTGTCCTGGTCCCATGGCAAAATGTACTTTCCGCGCGAGCTGGCGATCGCCTGGTTTCGGGCCCTGACCGGGCCCTGGTTGGTGGGAGATTCGAGCAACGCAAAACCGAACTCTGGTTGGAGGGATTTGAGGACCGCCGGGGTTCCGTCGGTCGAACCATCGTCAATGACGATGTGTTCGGCATGGTCGTACATTGAGGCGCGGACCTTGTGCAAAAGACCGGGTAGAAACTCCCGGGCGTTGAAGGTCGCCGTGATGATGCTGACAAGCGGCCGCTCCATATGGGCTCAATGATTTCCGGGTCAGACGGACCCGACGAATAGGACGACGTGAGGAAAGGCCGATGCGTTGGGGATCATGGCGGCGAGGATTTCTGGTATGTAGAAGACTGCGGGGCCTAATGAAAACCTTGGAATTGTTCCAGATTCCACGTGAGGAAGAACGCGGCCATTTCGGCAGGCGCCTAGTCAATGAACATTGGCGCTTCGTGGTCAATCCTCAATACGCCAGTTCATCGACAAGTACATGGCGAATCACGCTGGGTAGCGTGAGCCACGAGTTCGGTCGTCTCCTATGCGGCACCATGCACGATCCGCTCACTGCAATGTCGCGTCTTCCATCGCCATAGGCAGAGGAGGGAGAACAGGGCTCCGGCCACGTCGATGAGCACGTCGCGGATCGATGCTTCGCGAGACGGAATGAAGGATTGATGAAATTCATCGCTGGCGGCGAAAAGGGCCACAAACAGCAGGGCTACTGTGGCCGTTCGCCAATTCCAACGCCCTGCGGTGTCGCGCCCGCGAAAGGCCCGCCAGGATAGCAAATAGAGAATGGCGTATTCGGTCACGTGAGCGCCTTTCCTCACGACAAAGTGGATCGATTCCATCGTAGGCGTGGAGATGCCCGGAAACAGCCAGCGCAGGAGCGGAAAGAGAAAATGGGAAGTGTGCTCGCCAGACATGGCGTCACTCGACGCTCCAAAGATGAAGCGGAGCCAGCAGGCCAAAATGATCCAGTTGAAGAGCACTTTCATGAGCGATCAGCTTCCGGGGGCGCTTTTGAACGCGGCAAGGGAAATCGTCCGTTCCTGGTTCTTCGTGAGACCGACGTCGAGGCAGCAGTCCGTGAACCCGCCTGGCGACAGCCGTGAGGTTGCGGAATGCGGCGCCTCATTCGGCCAGTATCTCGACGAAACGCCGAGCGAGGCGGGTTGCGCCGGAGAATGGAAGATGGGGCGAGAACGTTCACGGCACTCGCCCGGCGCCGAAAAACGAGTCCACGCTTGCGGGGCGGAGGGGGGCTGGTAGCTTCGCGCTCACCTTCGCCCGCATGGCCCCAAACGGATATCTCGCCCTCGTCCTCCACGCGCATCTTCCCTATGTGCGGCACCCGGAGTATGACGAGTTTCTCGAGGAGGATTGGCTCTACGAGGCGATCACGGAAACCTACCTGCCGCTGCTGCAGGTGATTTACGGGCTGGCGGATGACGGGGTGACTTTTGCGATCACGCTGACGCTCTCGCCTCCGCTTTGCCACATGCTGCGGGATTCGCTGCTCCAGGACCGTTATGACCGTTATCTCGATCGGTCGCTGGCGCTGGCGCACAAGGAGGTCGCGCGCACGGAAGGCCAGGGGCAGCTTCATGAGCTGGCGCGTTTTTATGAAGCGCGGCTGACGCAATGCCAGCGCGACTGGCACGAGCGCTGGGGGCGCGATCTGGTGGCGGCTTTCGCGGCGCTCCAGGAACGCGGGGTGATCGAGATTATCACTTGCGCGGCCACGCACGGCTTCCTGCCGCTGATGGAAAATTTCAAGGAAGCGGTGCGGGCGCAGATCTTCATCGCGCGGGACGATTACCGGGAAATCTTCGGGCGCGATCCGCGCGGGATCTGGCTACCGGAATGCGCCTATACGGCGAGCCTGGACAATGTCTTGCAGGAGGCGAACATCCGGTGGTTCGTGCTCGATTCGCACGGGGTGATGTTCGGCAATCCGCGGCCGCGCTACGCGATCTACGCGCCGATTTTCACTCCGAACGGTCCCGCGGCCTTCGGGCGCGACCGGGAATCGAGCCGGCAGGTGTGGAGCGCGGAGGAAGGATATCCGGGAGATCCGGCGTATCGCGATTTCTACCGCGACATCGGCTTCGATCTCTCGCGCGAATATCTCGCCAACGCGCTGCCGGGGGATGGCACGCGGAAATTCACGGGGATCAAGTATCACCGCATCACGGGGCGGACGCCGGACAAGGAACTCTACAACCGGGGGTGGGCGCTCGGCGCGGCGGACCATCATGCCGGGCATTTCATGGGCGCGCGTGCGGCCCAGATCCAGCATTTGCGGGGCAATATGAATGTGCCGCCGATCGTGGTGAGCCCGTTCGACGCGGAGCTGTTTGGCCACTGGTGGTTCGAGGGGCCGGAGTTTCTGAATCTCTTCATTCGCAAGGCGGTCTACGACCAGGACGCATTCCACCTGACGACGCCCTCGCGCTACCTGGAGGAGAATAATACGCACCAGATGCTCGTGCCGTCGGCCTCGAGCTGGGGGCACAAGGGATACTGGGAGGTGTGGCTCGATGAGAGCAATCAATGGATCTACCCGCACCTGCACATGGCGGCGAAGCGGATGACCGAACTGGCGCGCGTGTATTGGGCGGAGGACGAGGTGCCGGAACTGACGGAACGTGGCTTGCGGCAGATGGCGCGGGAGCTTTTGCTCGCGCAATCCAGTGACTGGGCATTCTTGATGAAGACGGGTACGGCGAAGAATTACGCGACGAAGCGAACGAAGGACCATTTGCTGCGGTTCACACGGCTCTACGACCAATTGCGCGCGAAGGACATTGACGAGGCCTTCCTGGCGAACTGCGAATGGCGGGACAACATCTTCCCAAACCTCGACTGGCGCTACTATGCGTAAGGAAAATCCGAAATCCGAAATCCGAAATCCGAAACAAATTCCCGTCGTTGGAAATCGGGAAACCGCCGGCGCCCGCCCGCAGTGCGCGAGGCCGCTTTCAAGTTTTCTGGATCTTCCGGTCCGAGCTTGTTTCGGATGGCCGGCCTTGATTCTGGCACTCGCCGCACTCTTGTCAGGCGTGGCGTGTGCCCAGGAAGAACCGCCGCCGGCCAAGGACGCCGGCGTCCGGATTACCTTCCTGCCGCCCCCGATGGAAGGGACGCTGAGCCTGGGCATCTACGACAAGAAAGGAAAGCTCGTGCGCGTGCTGGCGCGCGAGGCGACGCCGAAAGATTTCATCATTGGCCTGAACGGTCTGATCACCCACTGGGATGGCAAGGATGACGCCGGGCGACCGGTGGCGCCGGGACTCTACCAGGCGCGGGGATATTGCGTGGGGACACTGGAGGTGGAAGGCGTGGCTCTGCACGGCAATGACTGGATTACGGACGACGATGCCCCGCGTCCCGTCCGGATCACCGGACTCCGGGTCAAGTCAGCGGACGAAATCGAGGCGGGACTCCAGACGCTGGACGGCACGGCTTTCGCCGCGGCGATCCGTTTCGACAACCTCGTGCCTGCCAACGACCCGAAGGGAGCGCCGGCAAAGATTGTGGATGGCCATGTGGAATTGCCAGTGGGAGGAGAGACGCGACGCTTCCCGCTCGCCGATGGGGAAACGGCGGTGGATGCGACGCTGGGAGGCGCGGATCGTTTGTGGGCGATTGTCCAGACACCGGCGGGACGCGAAGTCCGCGCATACACGCTCGGCGGCGAGTTTCTGCGGCGCATGGCCTACGCGCCGACCGACCCGCAGCCCCAGCGCGTCCTGGCGGCTCGAGGGACTTTCAAGGAGCGCTGGAGCGAGGAGATCGTGCTGCTCGAAGAAAACGAAAAGCTGCAACGCGTGCGCACGCTGGCACTGCCGCAAAAGCGGGCTGGAGGCGATGTGCCGGTGTGGGAAACGGTGCTGGAGAAGGCCATCTGGAGGGGTGACAGCTTCGATGCGATCAAGGACCGCCTGCGCCGTCCGGACGGAAAGCCATTTACGCCAGAAAAGGAGTTCGTCGTGCGCCTGATCAATAATCCGCTGATCAAAGATGAGCCGACGAGCGCGCACGTGACGATGGGCTTCAATCCGAAGGGAAGCTTCCTGCAAACGATCGATGGCCTGCCCTTGCGGCGCGTGACTGAGACACCGCATTTGCAGTGGACGGTGATCGGGCGGGAAGGCAGCGGCAAATTATTGACCGTTTTCCAGGGGGACGGGACAGTGGTGGAGGAGTTCAAAGCCAAGAAGCTGGCGAACATGATGGCCTTCGACGCCGGCGATTACGAATGGACGGGGAAATGATCCTAACGCTCGCTTGCGCATCGGGCGTTTCATTTTCTAAATGACGCGATGAGCCGCGACATCGTCTATTTCGACCTGGAAACCCAGCGCACTGCCAATGACGCGGGGGGCTGGGACAAGAAGGCTGCGATGGGGATGAGCATCGGCGTGACCTACAGCACCAAGCTCGGCGAATACCGGATCTATTCGGAAAAGCGCGTGCAGGAACTCATCGACCAACTGCTGCGCGCGGATCTCGTGGTCGGATTCAATGTGATCAATTTCGATTACGAGGTTTTGATGGGTTACACGGTGCAGGACCTGCCGCATCTCTGCCAGACGCTCGATCTCCTGGTGGATATCGAGAAAGCGCTGGGGCACCGGCTCGGGCTCGACGCCGTGGCCAGCGCCTCGATCGGCGTGGGCAAGACGGGCGACGGGCTCGACGCGATCCGGTGGTGGCGCGAAGGGCGCCTGCTCGAGATCGCGGAGTACTGCTGCTTCGACGTGAAGTGCACGAAGCTCGTGCACGAATTTGGCATCGCGAACCGGAAGCTGCATTACACGGATCGGTTCCAGCAGCGGAAGAGCGTGGCGGTGGCGTGGTGAGGGACGCGCGGGATTCTGGCTGACATTGCCCCGCGCGAAAACTACCTCTAGCCCGTGCGTCGCGCCGAATCCTGGACTATCGCGGACATTCTCGACTTCGAGTATTTGCTCGCTTCCGATGCGGGCGGTGACGACGCGGCCATGCGCGCGCGAGATCGCGAGATCTTCGCGCAGAAGATCGCGCCGGAACCGGGTGCGGCGCGCATCGGCGATCGCCGGCTGATTTTACGGCGCTGGCTCACCGCGCGACGGGAGGAGCAGAAGGAACCCTTGCCCGGGGCGCACTTCGTCGCGGGGTGGCAGACACTGCTGACGTTTGCGGCGCTGGCGGGACTCGGACTCGGGGTCAGTCTCACGGTGGGGTTGCTGCACTACCGCGGTGAAGAACCGGTGAACGTGGCGTGGTTTTTCGCCGCGACTGTGGGGGTGCAGTGGATCATCCTCGTCGCGGCCCTGGGTTGGTGGATGCTGCGGCGGACGACCGGTCTCCTGGACGACTTCCGGCCCCTGCATGCGGTAATGTCCGCCATGGTTTGGGCGCTCAGCGCGGGATTGCGCCGCCTGCCCGGCGAGCGGCGCGAGCGTTTTCGCGCGGGGCTCGCGACGATCGGACGCCATCGCGAAATCTATGGCTCGCTCGCGACGTGGCCGCTGCTGGTGGTCACGCAGGTCTTTGGCGTATGCTTCAACCTCGGCATCGTCGGGACGCTGCTCCTGCAGGTGGCCTTGAGCGATGTGGCATTCGGGTGGCAATCGACGCTGCGGACGAGTCCCGAGGAGGCCTACGGATTGGTCACGGTGATCGCCACGCCGTGGTCCCCATTGCCGAATCCCCATCCAACGTTCGATCAAGTGGTCGCGAGTCGCTTTGCGTATAGCGCCGGGATTGCGCCGCTGTCGCAGACGGCCATGACGTCGTGGTGGCCGTTCCTCTGCTACGCGGTGGCGGTGTATGGGCTGCTGGTGCGGTCGGTGCTCCTGGCATGGTGTCTGGCGGGCCTGCGCCGCGCGCTCCGCGGCGTGACGTTCGATCAGCACGGTTGCAACGCACTCCTGCGCCGGCTCACTGGTCCAGTCTTCCAGGCGCAGACCGATACCGCGGCGCTCGCCGTTCCCGATGTGGCCGAGACGTCGCCTTTACGCGTGGCCGGGGACACCCTCCTGTTGCTCGCGGAGGAAGTGTCCATCGGAAACGATGCTCTGGCAGCCTACCTGAGCGCCAATTTCGGCTGGCGGCTCGGCACGACTGTGGCGGTTCAGATCGATCATCCGAGCGGGAATGCGGCGGCGCTGGACGAGGTGGCAGCGAAGGCTTCGGGGCTGGCCAGCATCGTGGTGGGGATTCCCGCGCGACGCGCACCGATCAAGGCCATCGCGCTCTTTTTGCAAAGGGTGGTGGCGGCGAGCGGCGGCGCGGAGACGATCCTGCTCCTCTTCGGACATCGCGCGGGTGATGGCTACGAGCCCGTGAGCGATGCGGAGTACGGACACTGGCGAAACTTCAATGCCATTCACGGCCTGCATCTCGGGCTCGAAAAATGGAGGCCGGCGTGAGCGACACGACACCCACGTTTGCCATTGTCGGCGCGGTCAATCATGGCAAGTCGTCTGTCGTCTCCACGCTGGCGGAGAACGATCAGGTCCACGTCAGCTCGATGCCGGGCGAGACCGTGGAGTGCCAGCGGTTCTGGTTGCACGACCTGTTCGTCTTTTACGATACGCCCGGATTTCAGAATGCCCGGGAAGCGCTGCCCCAGCTCGTATCCGCGGCGCAGGCGCGTGAGCCGCTGGCGGTCTTTCGCGAGTTCATCGCGCGGCATCGCGGGCAGCCGGAATTTGAAGCGGAGTGCCTCCTCTTCCAGCCGATCGTGGAAGGGGCGGGCGTCCTGTATGTGGTCGATGGCTCCGAGCCCCTGCTGGAAATTCACGCCGCCGAGATGGAGATCTTGCGGCTTACGGGGCAACCGCGGCTGGCGATTATCAATCGCACGAGCGCGGACGATCATGTGGGCGATTGGAAGCGGCGGCTTGGACTGCACTTCAACGCGGTGCGCGAGTTCAACGCGCATCACGCGACTTTCGCCGACCGGCTCGAGCTGCTCGAAACGCTCGCCGGCATCGAGCAGAGCTGGAAACCGAAGCTGATGCGCGCGGTGGCCATTTTTCGCGAGGAATGGGAGAAGCGGATCGGGGAGTGCGCGGAAATCATGGTCGAGTTGCTGTTCGACGCGCTCACGCATCGGGAGGTGGCCGCAAGCCCCGAAGGGCGGACGCGCCGCGAGGCCCTGGGAGAAGAACTGCAGAAGCGCTTCATGAAGGCAGTGAGCACGCGCGAGACGCGCGCGCATCACGACATCATTCGGCTTTTCGGCCATAGCCGGGTGAAGGCGGACGCGGCGAGCGGGCCGCTCTTCGACTCGGGATTGTTCAGCGATGAGACGTGGCGGGCCTTCGGGCTCGACGAAAAGCAACTGCTCGCCGCGGGCACATTTACCGGGGCGGCAGCCGGGGCGGCGGTGGGGGCGAAAGTGGAACTCGGCACCGGGGGCGGATTCCTGGGGGCGCCGACGGCGATCGGCACGGGAGTAGGCGCGGGGATTGGGGCGGTAGCGGCTTTCTTCTTTGGCAAACAACGGCCGGAACTAAAGGTGCGCGTGCCGGGACTGGCGCAGAAATTCAAGATCGGAGGCAGCGCGGTACAAGTCGGACCGTATGCGGCGATCAACTTTCCGTGGATCTTGATCGACCGGGCGCTCGGTACTTTTGCCTATGTCGTCAATCGTGCCCACGCCCGGCGGGACGATGCCACGATCGATTCGGCGACGATGAAGGCGGCGCTCGATGCGAGTGGGTTTTCGACGGCGCACTGGACGGACGCCCAGCGGCGCGACGCGGCACGGCTCTTTGGCACGATTCGGAAAGGGAAGGGTGGGCGGGAACAGCGAGAGGCATTGCGGAGCCTGCTGGCGGAACGGCTCGGCGCGTTGAGTGCGGCGAGGATTGGGATCGAATAGCCTGGGAAAAGTTCGCGGCGGCGGGACGCCGTCGCCAGCCGGTCGGCCGGAGACCCGCGCTACCCGGTCGGCCTCATTCAGGCCTTGGTGGGGATCATGCCGCTCTGGCGGGCGTAGTTGAAGAGGCCGCCGGCGTCGATCACGGGACGGACTTCGCCGAGCGATTTCAGGCTGTAGGTGGCGCCGTTGACGGTGAGCGTGTCGGCGTCGAAATCCAGCGTGCCGATGTCGCCGGTCTTGACCTTGTCGCAGAGGCGCTCTTTCGCGTCGTAGGGGTAGAGTTCGCCGGTGGCGACACAGTTGCGGAAAAAGATGCGCGCGAAGCTCTCCGCGACAACAGCCTCGACGCCTGCGGCGCCCATGGCGATGGGGGCGTGCTCACGCGAACTGCCGCAACCGAAATTGCGTCCGCCGATGACGATCTTGTAGGGCGTCTTGAGCCCGCCCTCGGGCACGAAATCGACGGGATACTGATCGTCGGGCAGACCGATCATGGCGTAGCTCCCGAGCTTTTCGTATTCCTCGGCGATCGTCGGCACGAGGGTGAGGTATTGCGCGGGGATGATCTGGTCGGTGTCGATGTTATCGCGGCAAACGAAGACGGGGCTGGTGATGGAGTTGGACATGGTGGTGATCGGTTTAAAAACGGAAACCCGGCTTGGGCTTGGGGTCGGATTTTTCAGGCAGTGGGGCAAGGTCGCCGCTCTCAAAAAGGGGCGAACCAGGAACGGGTTGGATGTCGCTGCGTTTTGGCTTGGGCCCGAAGACGGGCTTGAGCCTGGATTTGGCGGTGGCGGATTCCTGCGGCGAAGGCGCCTCGGGCGGGGCCGGCTTGATGTCGTCGTTGGAGATATACCCGCTGGTGCCGTTGGAGGTGCTGACCCGGCTGAAACCCATGGCATGCTGAAGGATCGTCAGCCGGGTATCCTGATCGAGCATGAAGTCGGGGCCGAAGGTTTGCGCCGGGCCATATTTGTAGAAGGAAGCCTTGGGCACGGCCACGACGTAGCTGGCGCCGGACGGAATGGTATTTTCGCATGCGGTCAGCAAGACGAGGCAGGCCAGCGTGACCAGACATGAAAGTGATTTCAGGGACGGCGTCCAAGGCATCGGGGAAGCGTCGCAAACTTCGTCATGGTTTCACGTTTGCTCTGTCCGGCAGGCGCGGCAGCGGGACGGAAGGCTAGCTTACAAATTCGCGCGGGTCAGTGATTCTCCCGGTGAGCGCGCTGGCGGCGACTGTGTAGGGGCTCGCGAGGTAGACTTGCGATTCCTTGTTGCCCATGCGGCCGGGGAAATTGCGATTGGTGGCGCTGATGCATTTCATCGGCGTGTTCAGGCGGCCGAAGGTATCGACGGGACCGCCGAGACAAGCGGCGCACGAGGCGTTTTCCGTCATGCGCACGCCGGCGCTCTCGAGGATGGACCAGACGCTGATGCCGCCCCAGAGAGTGTCCTTGAGTTCCTGAACCACTTTGGTGGTGGCGGGGACGCCGAAGGTGTCGATCTTCACGGACCTGCCTTGCACCACCTGCGCGAAGGCGAGGAAGTCGCTCGTCTTGCCGCCGGTGCAGGAACCGATGTAGGCGCGGTCCAGGGTTACATCCATCTCCTTGGCGAGCTTGCGCTGGCCCGGATCGGGATGGCATGCGACGGTGGGTTCGAGCTTCGAGAGGTCGAATACTTTGTCGTAGACGAAGGTTTGTTCCCGTTCGAGCTCGACGGGCTCGAAGGTGCTCTTCGTGCCGTTCTCGGCGACGCGCTCTTTGACGTAAGCGTCGGTCTTGGCGTCGAAGGGGAAGATGCCGTTCTTGCCGCCGGCCTCGATGGCCATATTGGCGATGGTCATGCGGTCGTCCATGGTGAGCGAGTGAACGCCCGGGCCTTCCCATTGCATGGCGCGGTAGGTCGCGCCATCGAAACCGATTTCGCCGATGACGTGCAGGATGACGTCCTTGGCCATGACGCCCGCAGGCAACTCGCCCTCGAGGTAGAAGCGCATGGACTCGGGCACCTTGATCAGGAGCTTGCCGGTGCCGAGGATGAAGCCCGCATCGGTGTTGCCGATGCCGGTGGCAAATTGATTGAACGCGCCGGCCATGCAGGTGTGCGAATCGGTCCCGAAGAGGATTTCGCCGGGGCGGGTGTGACCTTTCCACGGGAGGGTGGTGTGACAGACGCCGGTGTAATTCTTGCCGTACTGCTGCTTGAGCTGGCCGCGCGTGGCGTCGAAATGCCAGTGGCCGTTTTCGTCGTCGATGACATCGTAGAAGTAGGGAAGACCCTGCTCGCGGGCGAAATCGCGCAGGATATCGACATTGCGATTCGACATGGAATCGGCAGTGAAAATGTAGTGATCGGGGATGATGACCAGCTTTTGGGGGTCCCAGACTTTGGCGTCCTTGCCAAATTCGCGCTTGAAGACGCCGATCGTTCCCGGGCCACACACGTCGTGTGTCATCAGGATATCCACATTCACCCACACATTGTCGCCAGCTTGCACCTGCGCTTTGCCGGAGGCGCGCGCGAGGACTTTTTCGGTCAGAGTCATAAGGGGGGCCACTATCACACCGGGCCGCGTTCGCGCGCAAATGGATTTCTGAGCGGGTGGGAACAGGTTTGCGGCTGGCCGATGGAGGGGTGAGCGGCCGAGTGGAGGCAACGGATGGAAAACGCAGAGGCGCGGCGCGGCCGAGACGCAGAGGAGGAACGGCGGCGGAACAATGCGTGACGACGTTCGTCGCCAATTTTTGTCGGCAAGCGCAGGGGCGTGTCTCTACGCTTCTCCTTTCCTTCATGCATCTCGCTTCCGTCTTTCCTCTGTCCGTTGTGAGTTCGGTCCGAACTCCGACTTTCGGTCTCATGGTCGGGACGGCAATTTTCACGTTCCACGCGGTGCCCGATGAAACCGGGATCGGTGATCAACCTGCGTCCTAGGACCGAACTGCGTGCCTGACTCTGGACCGAAAATCATTGCCGTACTGACCGGCGAACGGGGGCAACGGGAAATTGCGCGCCCGCTCGCGGCCGCGGGCGTGCGGTGCCTCGTGCTCGACTGGGAACTGCTGCGCGCGCGCAACCGGTGGCCGTATCTCCGCTTTATCCGGGCGGTGTCGCACCTCTTCCGCGCGCGGCCGGACGCGATCGTTTTCACGGACATGAGTTCCGCGTTTCTCGCGGTGATTCTGCTCGTGGCGCGGATTCGCGGGATGCCCGTCTACCTCCGGCTGCGGGGAGATCCGTTTGCGGAGACGCGGGACCAGTTCCGCTTCCATTGGCAGCAACGCGAGTGGCCGCAATTCCTCCGGGCCTGCGTTTCGTGGGTCCTCGACCGACCGCTTTTCCGCGCGGTGGATCATTTCGTGCCGGTATCCGAGTGGATCGTCCGGCGGCTGGCAATCGCCCCGCGCGCCTCCGTGGTGCGCATCCCCGTGCCGGTGGAAGCCTTTCCACCGCGGCATCACCAACCCGTCTCGCCACTACGGCTCCTGGCCGTGACCAATTTCAACTATCCGCAAAAAGTCGCCGCACTGGGGCGCTTCCTGGATGCGCATGCCGGCTTTCTCGCCACTCAGGGCTTCGCCATCACGATCGCCGGGACGGGCATTGCGTGGGAGAATTTCCGTGGACGACACGCGACACACGCGGCGTTTCCGGGGTTCGTGCGCGAGGTCGCGAACCTTTACGGACAGCATGATGTGTTCGTGCATTTTTCGGATCTCGACGCGTTTCCCTACGTGGTGCTCGAGGCGCAGGCGGCAGGGTTGCCGGTGCTGGTCAACCGCGCCTGCGGAATGCTCGAGCAAGTCGAGGATGGAGTGGATGGATACATCCTGGACCTGGAGGACGGCGCTGCAGTTGAGAGGCGCTTGCTGGCATTACGCGATTCGGTGGAATTGCGATCGGAGATGGGGGCGCGGGCGCGGCGTTCCGTGGAGGAGCGCTATAGTATGGCGACGATTGGCGCGGCGTTGCGGGCGGTGCTTGGTGGGCGCGGCGGTGTTCAACGCTGACCGGTGAGCGCGAGGTAAAGAGCACGAGCGCGTTCGCCGAGCAGGAAGAGCGCGGCGATGCGCAGCCATGGCAGCGCGGGGACGATTCCCGGATGAAGGATCGCGGCGCGTAGGTACAGGCCGAATGCTTTCCAGCGGGCGAGCGGGAGAAGGCGGTAGGCGAGTTCGGATAGCTGGATGGATTGCACGCGCCGGAACTGAGCGGCGTCGCGCACTCGGGCGGCGTTGATTGCGGCGAGCCGATCGAAGACGCGGAGAAATTCGTTCGCGGAGGCGACGCTGAAGTTGCGCCGATAGGTGGAGAGGATGCGGGCGTCGTCGAGGTTCGCCTGGTCGCCGAAAAGCGATTGCAGATTTTGCCAGCGGATCGCTTGTGTGGCCGCATCGAATGACACCGCGGCTTCGGGCGACATCGAGCCGGTGACGGACGCCTCGTGCTCCCGGTAAGCGAGGAGCGGCTCCCGGAGGTTGCCCGTCTCGCTTCCGGCGGCCACGCGCGACCAGAGCGCGTAGTCTTCCGAATGAAATGAACGGGGATAACCACCGAACTCATCGCGCAGGACGTCGCGACGGAACATCACCGCGCTGTGGATGAAGGCATTGTCGAAGCACTGGTACCAGCGGATGCTCTCCGCGCAGCCGGGGCGCAGGAGACGATAGGCTTTTGCCTCGCCGCCAATGGTCGCGAATGCCTCGGTCCCGAGGAGCACGCAATCCGGGTGGACGCGCAGATGTGCGACCTGCTTCGCGAGGCGATCGGGGTAGCTCAGGTCATCGTGATCCTGGCGGGCGATAAATTCCCCTCGCGCCAGTTGCAAGCCCTCGTTGAGCGTCGGCACGAGTCCGAGATTCTTCGGGTGGGTGATGACGCGCACCCGCGGATCGTGGAGGGAGCGCAGGATTTCCCCGGTCGCGTCGGTCGAGCCGTCATCGATAACCAGCAGTTCGAAGTCGGCAAATGTTTGCGCGAAGATGCTGTCGACGGCGGACCGAAGATGCACGGCGCCGTTGCGAACCGGCATGAGAACAGTGACCTGCGGCTCCACAGGAAATTAGGCCGTGGTGAGCGCCTGGAAAACGCGGCGATGCTTTTCCATCCATTGCTCTTTCGCAAAACAGGCCTCGGCGCGGCTGCGAGCGGCGGTGCGGTATTCCGGCCAGCGACGCATGATTGTTTCGACCGCATCCGCCATCGCCGCAGGTGCAGGCCAATGGTTTTCGTCCCACGATTCGGGAACTTCGATCAGAATCCCGGCATCCGGGGAGACGAGTTCCGGCATGCCGCCGCTGGCGGAGCCGATGACCGGCACGCCGCAGGCCATGGCCTCGATCGGGACCGTCGGGCACGGGTCCTTGTACTTCGGGTGGAGAAGGATGTGAGCGGATTGATAAATGTCAGGCGCCTCTTCCTGCCGATAGGACGCGGTCCGCCGGACCTGGCCACCGATTCCCAGCGCGCTGATTTTTTCGCTGACCTCGGTTTCGGCATTGAGCCACGCCAGGCGACCGGCGAGGTGCAACTCGACGGGAAAATGGCGGCGCACCAGTTCGGCAACCGTTTCCAGGACCGAGAAAACTCGATAGCTCTCGTAGTGAGAACCCGTGGCAAGGAGCCGGCAAACTGCCATGTCAGGGGGGGGCGCGGGACGAAAGTGCGACGTGTCCACGCAATTGAAGGCGATCTCGCCGAACGCGGGGGAGGGACCAAGGAATTGATCAGCGCAACGCCGGCAGAATTCGCTCTGGTAAAAAATATGATCGGCCTGCTGGCGCAACGCGCGCATGGGTCCGTTGATCTCCTCGGATCGACCGCCGTACCAACCGGGATACGCGACGCCATTCTGATTCCAGACGAACTTCACGCCACGCGCTTTGGCCCAAGTGACAAATTCGAGCGCGAATTTGGGCGGGGCGCTGCTCACGAGATAGAGCAGGTTGAAATCGGCGGCGGCGGGGAATTCCTCCGCGAGGTGGAGCAGTTTGACACGCCCCCCATGGACGACACTCTGCTCATCCGCGGCAGACGCGTGACCGTAGCTCAGAACGGGTTGGCCGCGCCGCGGGCTATGCGCGAGTGCCTGGAGTCGGCGCTGGAATCGACGCCGCGCCGGAATCTCCAACAATCGCCAGATGCGATTCCGGAAGGCAGGAGTGATCCATGCCTCGGCGTAGCGGGCTGGGAAACGCCAGTTCATCGCTTGGATTCACACCGATTGAAGAGGTTAGGCGACGTCAGATCCATTGGCTGACCCCTGAGGAGTTCGAACGCGCCCGGTCCGCCGACAAATAATCACGCATCCGAACGAACGGCCGCTCCGGCCGATTCCGGCTTTCGTCCGATGCCGAGGATCATGTGGCCGATCAGCCAACCGGGCAGGACGCGTCCGGCGAGGACGGTGAGGCCATTGCGCAGTTTTCCCGCAGGAAGACGTTCACTCAACCAGCGCGAGGCGCCTTCCTGCGCATCAAGGAAGAGGACCCGCTCGACAGAAAATCCGGCAGCGGCCAACTCGGCGTGGAACTCGGCCTTGGTGAAGCGGTATTGGTAGAAGCGGCGCTGGGCGGAGCAATTGTCGGCCGGCGGCTGGGAAAAGCCGCGGAGCATGTGGCGGAGATTGTGCGCGGGGGTCGAAGCGAGGAAGTAACCACCGGGCTTGAGGACGCGCCAGGCCTCGCGGAAGGCGAGTTGAAGGCCGGCCTCGAAGTGCTCGGCGCCGCCCCAGTTGAAAATGACGTCGAAGCTGTCCGCTGCAAATCCGGTCTCGAGAAAGCTGCCGCGGCGGAAATGGGTTTCGCCGAAACGTTGCTGCAAGAGTTCGATCCGCCGGGCGGCGATATCGATGCCGATCGTGTCGACTCCCTCGTGCTCGAGTTGCAAGGTCCACTCACCCATGCCGCAGCCACAATCAAGGACGCGCGCGCCCGGCCGCCGGGCGATAAATTCCTTGAGGCGCGGGTAATAGGGATGCCGTAGCACTTTTTGCCGGCGCGCCGAGAGGTCATCCACGGCTTCGGTCCAGCGTTCGTCCCAGAACTCACCGACAAATTCCTCCTCGGACGCGGTGTCGTTTTTCGGGATGCAGTAATCTTTGAGCATGGCGGGGCGAGAGAAGCGTCCGTTGTTAGCAGAAGGCGGCGGGCATTCGAGGAATTCCGCGTTTCACGGAAAGCTGCGCGCACCAGCGGGCGACTTCGGCGGCAAATCCCTCGATATTCCCGCTTTGCTCCACGCTCGCACGGCCGGCGCGGCTCAGGCGATCGGCCGCGGTCTCATCCTCGATCACCTCGCGCACCCGTGCAGCCAGTTGAGCACTGTCGCCGGGGCGAACGAAAAGGACGTTCTGGCCATCCCGAAGCTGCTCGCGCGACCATAGACCCTCCGTTTCAGTGAGGACCACGGGGCAACCGCAGGCCATC
The DNA here is from genome assembly GCA_038228205.1 of Chthoniobacterales bacterium. Classification (GTDB taxonomy): domain Bacteria; phylum Verrucomicrobiota; class Verrucomicrobiia; order Chthoniobacterales; family Chthoniobacteraceae; genus Chthoniobacter. The sequence continues at coordinate 118,547 of JBBRPL010000001.1, read as the reverse complement.
GCCTGCAGGGTCACGCTTTGCCCGGAGGGCTGGGTCGTGGGGTGAAGCGGCACGACGACCACCCGCGCGCGCTGATAGAGCGCGCGAATCTGCCCGTCGGAGAATTCCGCGCCGTGCCACGAACCGCGGTGCTGGGTGACATTGGGCGGAAGTCCCGCGGGCAGAGGCATCTTGGTGACGATGTGCACGGGTAATGGAATCCGATCCGCGGCCGCGACCAGGGTGGAAAAGTCGCGCCGGCCGTCATTGCCGATGGCGAAGACGATGTCGCGTGGAGTGCTGGCATCGGGCTGCCAAAACTTCGTATCGACGCCGAAGTGATTGACCGAAATCACGTCATCCGGGAGATCGAAGAAGCGGCGCATCGGTTCCAGTTCTGCGTCCCCGAAAAGCAGCGTGTGCATCCTGAGGAGGAGTTCGCGGGAAACCCAGCGGCGGCCCGGCCGATGCTGGAAATTCAAAATGCCGCACTGGATGCCCACGATGGGCTTTCGGATTACGCCAAAGCGGGCCAACCCTGCCAGCGCATACGCGATATTGCCGCCCGTGGCGACGATACAGTCGGCGCGATTGAGTTCCGCGGCGAGACGATACGCCTGGATGACAATACCCGGATTGGTTTTGACGGGCCGCAGCGAGCGCGGAAACAACTGCCCGAGCAACCGCTCGGAGAGATTTGCCGGCTGGTCGGGATCGATCTCGAAGTGCGTGATCTGGTGGCCGTGACGGGCCATCTCGATCGATCCGTAAAAAAACTCGGTTGGCACTTCGCCACGCTCGACTTCGGCGAGGCGTGCGGCTCGACCCTTCATATAGATGAAGGCGACCCGCAGGGCGGGATCAGCGCGGGGCAGCGGTGCAGACATGAGCGAGATACTCCCGATGCGCCACCGCCACGACGGGGGTGCTGTAATAGTCCTTCACGACAGCCCGTGCGGCCGCCCCTTCCTTCACGAGGTCGATCCCTGACGAGAGAATTTCATCGAGGGCGGTGGTCCAGGCATCGGAGTCGGCGCAGATCCGCAAACCGGCGCCTTGGGAGCGGATCGACACATCGAGATAGCTCGGCAGTGGACTACCCAGGACGAAACGTCCACAAGCCATCGGCAGCGTGATCTTCCACTCGGTGTGGCCGTGGTTGTAGGAATTATCGAGAAATCGCGGGGAGATGAAGACTCCGCCGTGGGCGTAGAGGTAGAGGAGCGAACGAACGGAACGGAACGGAACGATGACGTGTTCCACCGCGGCAAGCAGACTTTCGAAGCGGGCCTTCCATGGGTCGAACCAACGATCGAGCGCGGCGAGGCTGTTAGTGACGAGCACCAACCGCACGCGGTTGGCGAACTTGCGCAAGACTTCTTCGATGCTGAGCAACTCGAACAACTTCACCGACTCGCCGCTCCAGAGCAGGTCGAGCTTGGCGCCCGGGACGAGAGGCGGCCACGGCGAGGCGAGGTTCAACTCCGCACGCGGAGCGAGGCGCAAATTGACATTGTCGGAAATCCAACGCACTTGCGGGTGATGTTGAGCACAAACCGTCGCGAGATGGCTCGAATCGGCGATCAACGCGTCGGAGAGCTCCGCCATGCGGTGGGCATCCTGGATCTGCTGCGGCGTCGGAGCCATGCCACGGTAGTAGAAGGTACCTTGTGTCTCGGAGAAGTAGTCCACATTCACGTCGAAGACGACGCGGGTGCCTCGTTTTCGGAGCGACTGCGCGAGGCTCTGATGGTCCGCGCCCATGGACTTCATGAAGATGACGACGTCGTAGCGGCGCCATGGTTGGTAGAGAGTGTAATGAACGCGCGAAGCGGAATCGGCGTTGAGTTGGCGCGCGATCCAGCCGAAGCGCATTTCTCCGACTGCGGAGTGGCTGGGGTTTCCGAGGAGGATCTGCCACGGGCGGCTCCATGAGGGGAGGCGTCCGTCGATGACGAATCCGACCTGGAGGATTTTATGCGGCGAATTCAAAAGCGTACCGGCTTGTGATGCGTCGAACCTACTTTGCGGAGAGCGGGAAGAGGGGGGCTCGGTAGCAGAGGTCGAGAACGGCGCCGGCAAAACGCCACCAGAGAAGGCGCGCGCGGTGGAACTTCGGGAGAGAACCCATCTCACTGAGGAGGAGCATGCCGCGCGGGGAGCCGGGGGTATCGGTGCCGCCGAACACGAGGCCCTCGGTCGGGAAGATCTCGACCTTGGAAAAAAATCTCCGCACGTGGGCAGCGACGACGCACGTGCCGAGTCCAAAGGGTTCCAGCGGGGCGTAGTCATCCATGAGAATCGCTCCGCCGGGGGCCAGCAGCATGGTGGAATAGGCCAGATCGTGAGCGACGGAAAATAGATCGTGACCGGCGTCGATGAAGACCAGATCGTATTTCTTTTGCTGGGCGACCAAGGCCGGCAGCGTGTCGGTGGTCCGGCCGGTCAGGGGGTGGATTCGCTGGCGCAAATGTTGCAGGTGCGATTGCCAGATCTCGGCGCAACTCGCCCGCCGGACTTCCTGTTTGCCGTCGATCTCGATGGCCCATTCCTGCGCGACGTTGGGGGCGATCAAGTCGCAAGTATCGACCTCGCACGGCACGCCATAGGTTTCGGCAGCCGCCGAGATGGCGAAACTGCCGAGTCCGCGGCCCGTACCGATCTCCAGGACGCGCGCTGGACGGCGCTGCTCGATCAATCGATCCAAGACCAATCCGCGCTCGAAATTGGGCGGATAATAGCCGCGCGCCTTGTCGAAGCGCAGTCCCGTGAGAAGGCCGAGTTTCCAGATGCGTTCCTTGCGGACGGGGTCGGCAAACGCTCTCAGCCAGTCACCAATCGATTCGTCTGTCATATTAAAGAAATGGTCTGGCGTCCGTGGTCGTGAGGCTGCCGCGCGCATATTTTTCCATCTTCCAATCGGAGACGGAGGGTTTTCCGAGCAGGCGATTCAAACCCTTGCGGAGAAAAGTGAGCACCCCTCCGTGGAGGCTTTCCGAGACATTGGGCCGAGCCACGGTTTCCTCGGCATCCAGCGAGCTCCGGCGCATGAAGCACGTGTGCAGGCATCGGTAGTTCGAGGATTCCCAAGGGATCTCTTCGTGGAGGCTTAAGCGCAACGACGCGTCGTAACCCGTTTTAAATTTGATGGTGCCGTTGGCGAATACGTGGGTCACCGCGCCGTCCCAGCTCGCGATCGCTTGAAAGTTGAAAAGCTTGGTCATGCTGCGGCAAGGCGGAGCAAGATAGCCTGTCGCGGTGCCCGCAATCTCATCGATGGCCACGCAGTTGAGGACGTTGCCGAAGAGCACCCACCAGCGATCGTATTTGCCCGCGAGGAGTTCGCGGCGCAGCAGGGCGAGACCGGCGGGATCGTAGAGCTCATCGCCATCCACGGCAAAGACCCACGTGCGCGTATTGGCGTATCCATTGATGAGGAAATGCGACTCGCGCGCCTCTTGAATTCGCCGCACCCGTATCTTGTCGGGATATTCCGCCGCGAGGCGCGCGAGAATCGCCGGAGTCCCGTCGGTCGAAAGATGATCGGCGACGATCAGCAAATCGCAAAAATCGATCGCGTTACGAATAGCGCGCTCGACGAAGATATCTTCATTTCGCACCAACGTAATGCCGACGATGGTCGGTGGCTCGGAACCATCCATGCTTAAGCAGCCGGGATCAGGGCGCAGACATCGCTCATGGCGATGCGTGACGGGCGGCGAGCAGGCCTTGCAGGATATCCGCATACCCGAGCGCCATGCGGTCGCCAGAAGGAATACGCTCCAGGACCTGGGCCCGCAAGTCGGTGTAGCGATCGCGCGCGGAGACCAGCGCCGCGGCCACGTTGTCGCGAAAACCGATTCCGTAACGGAGGCCGGCTTCAACAACACCACCGCCATCTTCGTGGTAGACGAGCGGCAATCCGCACTGGGCACCTTCGACGTGGTGCATGCCGCACGGCTCCCAGCGCGTGGCGGTGAGGTAGAGATGACAGGCGCGGAGCTGCGTGGCGAGGGCGCGGCCGGCGCTGGGCGGGAAGGTGCGCGCTTTTTTCCATTGAATGTTCTCCGGCCATCGGCCGATGACCCAAAACTCGAACCCGGGCAATTCGCCGGCGGCGAGGAGGCGGTCCACTTCCTCGTAGACATCGAAGCCCTTGAGCGGATTGTTGGACCAATGATGAGTGACGACGCGCAGCGGCTCGCCAGGTTTCCAGCCCTGCTGACCGATCGGATGGAAGGTGGCGGGGTCTGCGCCGTTGTAAACGACGGCATGCGGCCGGGCCGTGTCGAACCAGCGCGCGGCATGATACTCGCGCAGCCACTCCGCGATGAAAATGGTGAAGTCCGCGTGCTTGCTCGCCTCCGCGAGGAGCGGATCCATGAAGGAAGTGGCCTTGCGCTGGTCGCATTCGTTGATCCGGTGGACGACACGGACGTGTGGATAGCGCTGCTTGTGAGCGATGATCTCCGGCATCCCGAAGGCCTTGAGCTGAAGGTCGTCTCGCGGGTCGATAATCACGATGGCATCGACCTCCGGCGTGAGGCGGTAGATCACACGCCAACCACGCGCCGCGAGAAAGGTGTGCAACTGCGCGACAAAGGTGCTGCTCCCACCCCAGGGCTTGGACGTGGTGCGCATATTAATTGCGACCGTAGCTGGAGGAGGTGTGAAAAGGGATCCGAACATGAAATGAGGAATGGACAGCATCCTTAAGCGGCAGACGCGGCGACCGGCTTCAACCGCCCGATGCAACGCGCAAGGGAGCGATCCGAGACTTCAAAATGCCCATCGATCATTTCCAGGCTCTGCTGGAGAAACTGCAGCGTGGCGGTCCGCTGCTCGAGCCCAGCCGGAGTGTCATGTCCGGTCGCATCCGAGCGCATGTAATCGAAGAAGAAAAGTCCGCCCGGGTTCAGCCGGTTCAGCAAATACTCCGCGAGATGGTGGGGCTTGTGTAAATGCTCGAAGACCTCGTGGATGATGATGATGTCGAACTGGCCGGGAATATCGCGCAGCGGATCGTCGAAGAGTTCCTCTTTGATCAGGGAGAACACGGCCTCGCGGTCGTGAGCACAGGTGTGACGGGTGTAGTGGAAAGGAAAATTGGGGATGTCGGCGAGGACCCAATCCGCGGGGACGTGGCTCAAAAAGGATTTCCATGTCCGGTACATCGGAGCGAGCGAGCAGCCATATTCCAGCACCCGCATGCCGGGGCGAAGGTGGGTGAAGAGTTCGCGGCTGCGCACCGGTTCAAGGGCGCCTCGATAGAGCAAATGAAACGTGGCGTGGATGTTTTCGGGCGTCTGCCAATTGGCCAAATGCTGGGTGGTCGAATCCCAGGAAAAATCGGTGAGCCGGGCGAATCGTTTCCGGAACAGGAAACGGATTTGATGGAAATCCAGGATGGAGAGGGGCCGGCCGCCGAGGCTGCTGCGCCAGTAGTCGGAGAACTCGTCGAACCAGGCTCGCACCAGCCCGATATTCACCGCCGGTTCCCAAAGCCCGAGACGCCGCAGGAGTAAATACGAAACAAGACGCGAGTAATTGCCGATCCGGGAATGCCGGACCGAACGTTTCGACGCCTCGGCCAGCCACGACTCCTGGGCGGCGATGGAGGCGGCGATATCGAGACGCAGATCCGCGAAGCGGTTCCCATCGGGGAGATGAACGGCGGGCGGGGCGCTTTTGGTCGGGCTCAATGCCATGTGGATACGATATGCCAGCCGGTTTCGTCCCGTTTACGAATACAAAGTTTGCAAGGGTAGAGCAGGCCCACTTTCGCGGCCAGGGGGCGCAGCGGTCCCGGGCAAAGGCGCGCCGCGGCCGAACGTGCCGAACTTTTCCAGTAGCCCGGGACGCGGCCTCCCCCCTGCCCCAGGATATCCGTCGCCTCTCTCCGATACTCCTTTTGCTGACGGGCCGTCTTTTGATCGCCGTGCTGGCGAAAGCCTCCGAGCGGTGTATCGACGGCGTAGAGTTCCGCATGCTGGTGGAATCGCTGCCAGAGCTCGAAATCAGCGGCGATGCGCCATCGCGTATCGAGCTTGCCCCCGGCGCGGTCCCACAAGGAGCGCCTCCAGAAAGTGGATTCCTGCTGGAGCCAACCCGGAGCGTACCAAGTCCCACCGGGAAGATTCTCCCCCGCGAGAAAACCCGCGCGACTGAAACCATCGCGCTTCGAGCAACGGACCGCCCGGCCGCGTATATCCCAGCGCATGGGATAGAGCGTGGTCAGCCATTCGATCTGGGGATACGTCTCGAAAATCTCCGCGACGATGGAGAGCGCCCACGGCGTGTACTTATCGTCCGAATTGAGCCAGCCCATCACCTCGCCATTGGTCAGGGCGAAGCCTTTGTTGATGGCGTCGTACTGTCCGCCGTCGGGCTCGCTGCACCAATACGCGAGACGATTGCCGTAGCGGCGCAGAATCACCGGACTGTCATCCGTGGAGGCGCCATCCATGACCACGTACTGAAGCGTGGCGAAGCCCTGGCCCAGCACCGACTGGATCGTGTCGTCGAGAAACTGCCCCTGATTATACGAGGGCGTAACGATGGAGAGGGTGAGCGACAAACGTAAAGCGACGATACACCTTTCCTGCCGCGAGGGGGAAGCGCGACTCAGCGCGCCCGCAGATTACGGCTGCAAAAAGCCATCCAACCCGTGGATGACGCCATTGCTCGAAGGCAGGTCGAGCCGGACGAGAGTCGCGGTCCCCACCTTCAGTTTGCCGTCGACGACCTTGGCTTTGACCGAGGTGCCCGCCAGCGTCTTCTTGCCGGACTTGAGGTCGCTGGAACTGACTTTGCCTTCGATGATATGCTGGGAAAGCATCGCGTTGAGCTTCTCCTTGTCGGCGAGCAACGCGTCCAACTGTTCCTTGGGCATCTTGCTGAAGGCGACATCGTTGGGAGCCAAAACGGTGTAGGCACCGGTAGCGACCTTCTCGAGATAATCGGACTTCGTGAGGGCTGCGACGAAGCTGTTGAAGCCTTTCTTCACCATTTCCGCGACGGAGTCGTGGAGCGTGTCTTTGGTGACGGGCGCCTTCTTTTCGTTACTTTCGGCGAAGCCCGTGGCCGGGGAAACCAGCAAGACTGCAGCGAGAGCGAAGATGGAAAAATGGTGTTTCATAAGTGATCGGGAATTTGGAATGGGGGCGTCACTTACAGCCGCCGCGAGTTGAATTCCAACAAAAAAGTCAGAATTCACCGCCGTTCAACGACCCCACAGACTGCGGAACAAATCCTGGACCTTTTGCGTCAACGGGCGGGACGGCTCCTCTTTCCCCCGCTTGGGCCGGACAAAATAGTCGTGGTAGATTTCGAGACTCTTCAGAGGGTGCTCGAAGGCGTCGCGGTAGCGCTTCTTGCGGATGTCCAGGAACTCCTCGTCGCTTTGCTTGGGGAAACGGTCCGCATTCAAGTTCTTGTCGATCCAGAAGCCTTCGAGCGCGAGGAAATCGATGTCCATTTGCGCGAAAGACTCCAGGGCATCCTGCGCGGTTTCGACGATCGCTTCGCCGTTGATATTAAAGCTGGTATTGATGATCGCGGGGATGCCGGTGAGGTCGTGAAAACTCTTGATCGTGCGGTAGAATGAAGGGTTGGTCCGCTCGTTGACGGTCTGCACCCGCGACGTCCCATCGGAGTGCACGGCAGCAGGAATCTTTGACCGGGCGGCGTCTTTCGCCTGGGCGATGAGCAACATAAAGGGCGCTTCCACATCCAGATCGAACAATTCCGGGGCGTGCTCGAGAAGACAGGCCGGAGCGAAGGGCCGGAACTGTTCGCGATGCTTGATCCGGATGTTCAACGTGTCCTTCATCTCCGGGGTCTGCGCGCTGGCGAGGATGGAGCGATTGCCGAGCGCCCGCGGGCCGAACTCCGAACGGCCGGTGAAACGCGCCACGATCTTGCCATCGGCGAGTGCCTCGGCGATGCGCCGGTGGATATCAGGCGGTTCGTCGAAGGCCACGCCGGTCGCCTTCATCAGGGCGCGGATTTCCGCTTCACTGGAACCTCCACCATAGAATGGCATCCCCATCGCGCGGGGGGCGGTGTTGTTCTTCTGAAAGACCAACGATTGCGCCGCACCTACGGCACAGCCATCGTCGCCAGCCGCCGGGAAGACAAAAATGTTGTCGCACTTTGTCCGGCGGCGAATGGCTTCGTTCATGAGTCCATTGAGCGCGACACCACCGGCCAGGCAGATATTTTTGCGGCCTGTTTTCTCCATGGCCTTTAGGGCGAACTCCGCGCCGAAATCCTCGAACGCCTTTTGCAGCGAAGCGGCGAGGTCAAAGTGCGCTTGCAGGATCGGATCGTTGCGCCGGCGCTTCGGGACGACCTTGCCCATCTCGTCGGAAAAGTAATTCCACATGTGGCCTTCGTTGAATTCCTGCACGCCGTAGTAGGGCGAGGCGGCGAAAGTCACCTCGAGACTTTCTTCAACCCGGAGAAGCTTGCGGAACAAATCGTAGTGGACCGGCTGGCCATAGGCCGCCATGCCCATGACTTTGAATTCATCGCCCAGCTTGAATCCGAGATAATTGGTCACCCCGAAATAAAGGATCCCGAGGCTTGTCGGCCAGTGGGTCTCGGCGACGACTCGCATCGATCCCGGCGCGGCATCGTAGACACAAACGGTCTGCGATTCGCCCTGGCCATCCCACGTGATGACGCACGCTTCGTCATAACCGGAATTGAAATAGGCGCTGATCGCGTGGGTGAGGTGATGATTCACGCCTTCGCAAGGCACCCCGGGGAACATGTCCGCCACGATGCCCTGGAGCCAACGGTACTTGATCGACCAATTGAAGTACCACTCGATGCGCCGTTCGATCACGTCGCGCTCGACCTCGTCGGAAATGCTTTCCAGCAGAGGAGCGAGCGTCTTCCGCGAAAAACTGCCCTCCTGGTAATAGTCGCCACACGTGAGCAAATGCTCGATGGCCCTCCAAATCGGCTCGCGAACGGCGGACTGCGGCACGCGCTTTTCCAGTTCCCGCCGGAGCGTTCCGCAGGAAAACAGCGCGGGGATAAAACTCAGGGCGACGGCGTCGATGCGGCAGTCATTTTCCTGGGCAAACGCCTGCGCCGCACGCAGCGAGGCGATGGGAAACTTGGAGGTGTGTTTGAGGTTGGTCAAACGTTCCTCCGCGATCGCGTAGAGGACCTGGCCGTCACGCGCATCGACCAAAGCTGTCGCGGCGTCATGGCCGAGGGAACTGATTCCGAGGATGGCTGATTTCACGACGTGTGGGATCTGGATGGCTGGAATGGCATGGCAATAGTCATAGCTTGAGCATCTTGAAGCACTCGCGCACTTTTTCGAATTCGAGGCCGGCGGGCAAAGTCCAGAGCGCGGGTGTCGCCCAACGGGCCAGGTAGTCTCGATTCAAACCGCGCCCTTTCAGGCGCAAGACCCGATCCTCGTACTTTCTCAGGTGGGCGGCATGATCGAGGGCGAAGCGATAGTGCCGGCCCACGCTCTCTCCGCCTCGCACTCCCGCCACGGTGACGATCTCCTGCGCCCGTTTTCCTCCGCCGTGGGAGGACTTGTGAGCGTCATGGAAGCGATACGCGGAAAAAATCTGGTCCACCTTGCGCACGTGCCCGACCGCGCTGGCGCGGAGAAACCAATCCCAATCAAACGCGTAGTGGAGTTCCTCATTCAACAAGCCCGTTTTCGCCCAGATCGAACGCGTCCAAAATGTGCTCGGCTGGACGATATAATCGACGAGCTTGAGCAATTCCACGTCGTGCGGCGGCGGGCGATTCACCCGGGCGCGGGTGCCGCGTTCGGAAAAGCTCAGGCAGTCACCGTAGATGAGACCATCCGCCTCACCCAGGATGCGCGCGACCTCGTGCAAGACTCCAGGAAGCAGGAAATCATCGCTGTTCAGCCAACAGAGAATGTCGCCCGTCGCCCGCGCGAAGCCTTTGTTCAACGCCTGCGCCTGACCGGTATCCTTTTCCGATACCCAGTAAGTGAGCTGCGATTCGTGGCGGCGGATGATCTCGACGCTCTCGTCGGTGCTGCCGCCATCCATGATGATGTATTCGAGATTCTCGTAACGCTGGCCGAGGACACTGGCGATCGTTTGCCCAAGAAACGCGCCCTGATTGTAGGACGGCGTGACGACGGTAATTTTCGGCAACGGCATCACAGGACTTCAGTGCAAATATCCAGGAGCTTCCGGCCGTAGCCGCGCGCGTATTCGGCTTCCGCGCCGAGCGCCGCGGTCTCTTGCTCCGGATTGGGCCGGGCAGGCAGGGACGGCCAGCGATCGCCGATCAAGTCCGCCAACGCGGCCGGGTCGTCGACCGGAAAGAATCCCAAGGCGTTCGGACACTGCTCCCGATGGACGGCGAGATCGGAAACGAAGACCGGACATCCGAGGGCCTTGGCGTCCTGCACGGTCGTGTTCCAACCTTCGAATCGGGAAGGTTGAATCACCGCCGTAGCGGTTTGCAGAAGCGCCATGAGATGTTCCCGGGGGACTTTCCCGAGGATGAGACATTGCGGCCAGACCTGACCGCGCGCGGCGGCCTGGAGAGTTTCGCTCAGGGCGTCGTTTTGCCGGTCGCGGTGATCCGCGGGCAACCCGGCCATGACGGCGGTGACCTCCACTCCCTGGCGACGCAAAATGGCCAGGGCTTCCGGGACGATCCGGTGATTCTTGTGCCTCCAAAATTGATTAACGATCAGAAGGAAGCGCTCCGGAAGATGATAGATCGCGCGTACGTCCACCGTGGGAGGCGGCGGCGGCTCGAATGCAAAGAGCGAAGGAAAGGATGCGACGCGCGCCTTGCCCGAGAGATCCGGATACTTCGTCGCAAAGTCGCGCCCGCAATCCTCGCTGGAGAATAGCATTCGGGCCGAGCGTTGCGCGAGGACCCCGAAGTCGCGATTGAGCAGCGCGATCTGGGCTGGGCTGTAGAGGTTGCTCAAGTGCAGGTGCTGGAAATCCGGGATCCAGCCGATCGTTTTCAAGGATGCCGAACCGATCGACTCGACATCGGGCAGGATGACATCGACCTGGGCCTCCCGAACGAAGCCCGGCGTGATCTTCGGCAAGTGCCGATTAAACAACTTGCGCAGCGTCCACTCCCCCGGGAGATAACGCGCCGGAGCGGGCTTGAGACTCTTGATCCCGGCGGGCGCTTGCTCGGGCTGCGTGGTGAGGAAGACGACCTCGGCGCCCGCAGCATGCAGCGAGCGTGCCATCGTGCGCGACAGGACCGCTCCCGCCGTCCAGCCATTCATCGAGAGATCCACAACGCCAACCTTTGGTTTCCGATTCATCACAGATGCACTAGGCTGCGGGGACGCTGGATTGCAGGAGTTGCTGACGGCACCAATTGGCTACTTCGCCGAGACCGCTCTCGAGAGAGATGGCAGGCTGGAACCCAAGCGCGGCGATGCGCGTGATGTCCGCGCGCCAGTTTCGCGGGTTTCCGGGAGTGGCCGCGCCATCAAACGCCGGCAAGACCTCGCAACCAAGCGCGGCGAGGAGTTGGGCCGCCAATTCGGCGATCGTGACCTCGCGTCCAGTCGCAAGATTGTAGATTTCGCCTGTGCAGGGCGCCTTCGTCGCCAGCAGATGCAATCCGCGCGCGATGTCGGAAGCGTGGATGAAATCGCGACTCTCCGCGCCCGTGCCGTGGAGGGCCAGTTTCCCCGCAGTGAGCACCTTCTGGCAAATATCCCAAACCACCTGCCGCCGAAGGCCAGGGCCGTAGGCGGAGAAGATGCGCACCGAGGCGGTAGGGAGGGAATAAATGGAAGCGAATTCCTCACAGAGCAATTCCGCCTGCCGTTTGTGATACCCGTAGGGAGAAAGGGGGCGGATGGGGTGCGCTTCGGTGACAGGCAGGGACGCTGGATCACCGTAGACGGCGGCGCTCGAAAGCAAAAGAAACCGACAGTCCGGCGCCTTCCGACGAAGCGCTTCCAGGACCTCGAAAACGAGCACAGTGTTACCACGGTAGTCCGCCGCGGGTTCATCCATGGACAATCCCACGGACGCGCATCCCGCAGCATGGACACAGACCGCGGGATGGTGGTCAGCGACGATTTGCTCGAAAACCGGATTGGGCAGCGAGATGGGGTAGTACGTCACCATCCCGAGGGGCAGCACTTCGGGCGGTGGAAACGCGTCGATACCGATGACCCGCCAACCCGCCTCGCCAAAAAAGCGGGAGATTTCCGTCCCGAGGAATCCTCGAGCCCCGGTAATGAGCACGGTGTTTGGCATCAAATATCTCCGAAGAATCGACCGCTCGCGACCAATGGGGTCTTAAGCGCGGGGTGGCTCGCCCGGAGCTTTTCGAGGTAAGCGGCCTCGCCGGGCAGCGCGGCATCGGCGTCCGCGGGATAGTTCGCGACGTCGACCCAATCCTGCCGGTGGAGATCGTAGCGACGGATGACACGCGCGGGATTGCCAACCAGGATGCTGAACGGCGGCACATCGCGTGTGACCACCGATGCGGCTCCGACGATCGACCCGTAACCGATGTTTACGCCTTTGAGCACAGTGACAGCCGCACCGAGCCAGCAATTGGGTCCAATCTCGATGGCGGTGTTGTTCGTCGTCCCGCTCGCCACGTAGGGGACGAACGGCGACGAGTAAACGTGATCCGCACCGAGAAAATTGCAGTTCACACCAGTGAAGCAGTAATCACCGATCTTGATGACGGCGCCAGCGCTCAGGAAGTTTCGCCGACCGATGTAGCAATTGTCGCCGATCACGATGGCGGGAGAGTCGACCGCGCGATCATTGACATTCAACCAGGTGCCTTCGCTGATGACGGTATGATGGCCGACGCGAACCTGTTTCCAACCCAGGACCTGCACGCTGCGGTCGATGTGGGAGGCCGGGCCGACGTGCGCACGCCGCCACGACGCCGCCTCGCGACGGACGGCGCGGCGCCGGATCCACGATTTGCAAGCGCGAAGCAAGGAGGCCATTTCTAGGACACTACGGGAGCCGGCGTGGGCGTGGCAGCGGGAGCCGGGAGGATCTGAAATGTGCGCGGGCAATACCAGCGGTCGCCCCAGAGGTGCTCCCGGTCCGCAATTTCACGCTTCGCAATAAAGTGGGCCGGCACGCCGCCCACGATCGCGGCTTCCTCGACATCCGCCGTCACCACGGAACCTGGCTCGATCACAGCAAGGTCCCCAATCCGCACCCCCCGCACGATCCGGACTCCATGACCGATCCGGCACCCGCGGCCGATCACCAGCGGGTGGGCGGAGGGTTCCAGCGACGAGGGGTCATGCGATCCATTGGCGAAAGAGCTTTCGGCGCCGATGACGGTGCATGTGCCGATCTGGAGGCGATGAAATGCCCACAATTTGACCATCGGGCCCAGGACACAGTTCTCGCCGATGGTCACTAAATGATGGAGGCTGATCAAGGAGTCCAGTCCGGGCATGATAATGCATCCGGGCCCGATGTGGAGACCCACCCGGCGCAAGAGAGCATTCCGGCGCTTCCACTTCTCCGGACGAGGCGAAAGGTCAATCGGGACAAGAACCTCCGCCATGGCCCGCAGAATAAGTCGCCAGTAAAATTCGAGCGTGCGCTTCATCGTTTCAAGTCGCTTCATCCAACGGTTCGAAAGTGCGCGGGCAAAAGTACCGACCCGGACGATTCCAAACGCGATCCGGCAACTCACGCAGGCGGAGCACCCGGGCGGGGACGCCCACCGCAATCGCACCCGCCGGCACATCCGTCGTCACCACCGCGCCGGCCGCGATGATAGCGTTGTCGCCGACAGTGACCGGCCCGACTAATTTGGCACCGGTCCCGATCCAACATCCGCGGCCGACCGTCAACGGAGTCGCCAATCGATCGGCGCGCGGAGATTCGTTGGCGAAAGTCACGTCCATCGAGCAGAGCGTAAAACGGCCCAGACGCACAGGCCCTTCCGCGAGGATGCGATTATTGTAACCGAGAATCACGTCGTCATCGATTTCGATGTCGTGCCGGCAGCGGGCCACGCAGCGAAAGCCGGCCGCGATGATGGTGCGGTCGCCGATTCGCAGACCGGTGCGGCGCAGCAGGGCGTTCTTGATCTCCCAGGCGAACGGCGCGTCGCACCATTCCGGCAATCGAATCAAGCTGGCGAGAAAATCAAACATCGGCGGAGGCCGCGGGCGGCGTGCTGGCCAGCGTCCACTGGCGATTGCGCAGCACGGCCAGCGGCCGACGGGTCACGAACGCCTCGCGAAGGGCCGCAGTTTCCGGCATCGCCCACAGAGCCTCCGGCGGGATCTCCGCCCATTTCTTGAAATCGGTCGGAGCCGGCGTGAAGACGGTGTCCATGCCGAAGCATTTCTCCGCGAGATAGTAGGTGATCTCGGCCGATTCCCGGGCATCGGCAGACGGCGGCAACTCACCTCGGAGCGCTTGAGAAACAAGGGCGAAATATTCTTCGACGGTGCGCGCGTTCCACGCGAAACCGCAGTCCTGATAGTAGGATTCCCAGCCAAGGATGACCGGCTTATTGAGGATGGCCGCCTCGATCCCCACGCGCGAGGTGCAAGGCAGGACAACGCGAACTCCCGCCAGAAGATCGTAGGTGTTCACTTCGTCTTCGGCGGCGATGAAGCGGCAGCGATCTCCCAACTCGTAGCTCTTGATCAGTTCGTCCCAATGATCGCTCCCCCGGAATTCCTCGATCTTTTCACAAGGATGCTGGCGAATCACGAGCGTCACCGACGGCTGAGTCTTGACCCACGCGAGGACCTGCTCGAGCCAATCCTTGACCGAAGCAAAGAGGCGCTGGCGGCACATCGCGGCGGTGTCGGAGCGGTAGTTCAGCGGGAGCAAAATGTCCCACGATTCCGCCATGGTCGCGGCGGTCGACTTGGGCTGTAGCCGATAAATATCCGTCCCTTGCCTGCGCACTTCGAGGACCTCGTGGGCAGCGGTTCGCATCCGTTCACGCAGAGCCGGGTCGTCTTGTGTATCGCGGACCACTTCACGAAACGCTGCCGGCATGTCCGCATAGTGAGCGGCGGCGCCGTCGTGAGACACGAAGAGGATTCCGACCCCGCAATCGTAGGAGGTGATGGACATTCCCAACTCCGCGGCGATGCGCCCGTAGATGCCGCTCACTCCCCAGACTCCGCCCGGGAGGAGGATCCAATCGAAGCGCTGCGCTTGCAGTAGGGCTCGAATGCGGCCGGCGTGCTTCGCCATTTCATCCAAAGACGCGCTGTGTTTCTCGGACAACGCCGTGGCCTTCTGTTCACCGAGCGCCCGGGCCACCGCATTTTCGTACTGCACCACTTCCAGGAAGCTCTTGTCGATGCTGCCCACCCCCTCCATCTGTTCGGCATCGATCACCGGGAACCACTTTTTCATGCGAGCGAGACACCAGGAGAGGCTCTCGGTCTCGTGGCCCCGCGCGGTATTGAAGCGGATATTGCACGAATCCCAGATCAAAGTGACGTCCGCGTCCGCCGCCAGGTTCAGCGCGCATTCCATGCTGAAAAAGGGCACCGCGGTTTCCATCCATGGCAACACCAGCACGCCCACTTTCGGACGACCGCTACCGGGCGAGGAAGGCATTCGCGGCCAACGCTTCAACCTGGTGAGGAATTGGTCGGTCATCTGCTCAAAGCGGGGACGCCTTCGCCCCAAAGGCCACCAGCGGCCAAACTTCTGGCGGAACTCGGTCAATGGATTGGTTGGCATGCGCAGAGCAGGGATAATCAAGCCGAGGCGGCACTCCCGACTTTGACCGCGGGGACGCCGGCGTAGGTGGAGTGAGACTCCGCACCGGTGAGCAGGACCGCATTGGCCGCGAGCGTCACACCATTGCCGATCGTCACATCGCCGATCACTTTGGCGCCCGAGAAGAAAATGCAATCGTCACCCACCACAATGCCATCGTCCATCGGGGACGAAAGCCTCTGCTCAAGGGTAACTCCTTGGTAGATGGTGAAGTTGCGGCCCACGCGGTGGTGAGGACCGACGCAAACGCCGAACCCATGCATGACGACAAGCCCCGGACCGATCTCCGTCCTGGATGAAATCTCCATGCCGGCCCGCGCTGTCATCAATTGCGCTAGATACGGCAAAGCAGGATGAAGGGGATCGCGCAGAAAAATGCCACAGCGAATGCGATAGAGCAGAGTCCCCAACAGGGGCGAATCGAACTCGATGGTTTTCGCCAGGCGCTCTTCAATCCCGTCTTTCAATCCGGTCAACGGGTACTTCGCCTCCAGGTCGGACGCGATTAGTTCGCGGTTTTGTGCGACCGTCTCCAAGGCAAACGCAATCCACTCCGGACGATAGTGGGTGAAATGGGTCGAGAAGCAGAGCTCGAAATAGGGCTGCAGGGCTGATTTCATTCAGAGAAAAGGGCGGGCGGGATCGCACCGGACGGAGAATACTCCCGGGGGCCGGCATGAACATTGCCTTCGGTAGTGGGACGGAATCCTGGGTCACGAGGTTTATTTGACCTGAATCGCGGGAACGCCGGCGTAGGTTCCATGGGAGACCGCATCGTTGAGCAGGACCGCATTGGCCGCGACAGTAACGTGATCCCCCAAGGTAAGGGCTCCAAGAATTTTTGCACCCGCGCCCACAACGCAGTGGTGCCCGATGGTCATCGTCTCATGCGGTGAAAACATGCGCCGCTGCCCGAGCGTCACATGTTGATGCACGATGAAATCGGAACCGATCCGATTGCGCGGACCAATCACGAGCCCGAAGCCATGCTCGATGCGGAAGCGGGGACCGATCTCCGTGCTGTAGTAGATTTCCGTAAAGGTCTTCACCTTCATGAGGTGCGCGAAATAGCGAAGGCTGGGGTGCAGCGGATCGCGCAGAAAAATCGACCGGGTCAATCGATAGAGAAACACCGCCTCGAGGGTCGACCGGGTTTCGATGAGATTCAATACATCGAGGCTGAAGTCTTGACCTACGGCGGCTCCGGGATGGACGCAGTCGAGGTCGGTGAAAAAGAGCGCGCGGCCTTCCCCAAAACCCGCAAGCGCGGAATCGATCCATTCGGGAGAGTAGTTCGTAAAGTAATACTTGAACCACTTCTGCAGAAAGAGCGTGGCAATCATCGGTGCGGCTGACATGCAGTGTAAACTTTAGCGATCGCATCAATCACGCGATCCTGTTGCTCCGGTTGGAGACCTACGGAACATGGCAGGCTCAAGGCGTCCCGGTAGAGTCGCTCCGAAACACCCGAGTGGAGGAACTGCGCCCCGGCGTGCGCCGGCGAGAGATGGAGCGGTTGCCAGAGCGGGCGGGTCTGAATATTTTGCGCGTGAAGGCGGGCGAGCAACGCGCGCGACGAGCAGCCGAAGGTCTTCTCATCGATCAGAACGGTGTACATCCAGAATGTAGAGAACGCCCATTCCGCCTCGGCCATCAGAGCCAGGCCGGACAGATCCGCCAGGGACTCACGATAGCGGGCGGCGATGCGGCGTTTGGCGGCCACGTATTCATCGAGCAGTTCCATCTGGGCACAGCCCATCGCGGCGAGGACGTTGGTCAGGCGATAGTTATAACCGACTTCGTGGTGGACGTACTCAACAGGATCATCTTTGGCCTGCGTGGTCAGGTACTTGGCCCGCCGGGCCCAGTCCGGGTTGTCCGTGACGATCATCCCCCCGCCCCCGGTGGTGAGGAGCTTGTTCCCATTGAAACTGAAGCAGGCGAGATCGGCGAGATGGCCGACCGGTCGACCGTGATAAGTGGCTCCCAAACTCTCCGTGGCGTCCTCGACAATGCGCAGCCCGAATTCTCGAGCAAGGTCGAGCAGCGGGGCCAGGTCGACCGGATGACCGAGGACGTGCACCGGCACCAGCGCCTTGACACGACGCCCGCTGACTTTGTTCCGCAGTTCGCCATTGGCGAAGTGGCATTCGATTAGGAGGAAGTCGGCGACCCTGCCGGGGTCCCACTGCCAGTACTGCGGCTCCGCATCGACGAGGACAGGCCATGCTCCCAGGTAGCGAATGGCATTGGCGGGAGCGATGAAAGTCAGGGACGAGACGAGAACTTCGTCGTCGCGCTCGACGCCAGCGAGTTGCAGGGCGATGTGAAGGGCCGCGGTGCCATTGACGGTAGCCACGGCATGCGCCGCGCCCACCCGATCCGCGACCATCCGCTCGAAGCGATCCACATAGCTGCCGACGGAGGAAATCCAGCCGGTATCGAGGCAGTCCTTGATGTAGAGCCACTCGTTACCGCGAATTTCCGGCACGCAGAGCGGGATCATCTCCGCAACGGGCACGGGATCGGCACTACTGCGCATAGATGCCGGCACGATACCAATGTTGATTTTCACGGAGCCACGCGATGGTGCGCTCCAGCCCGTCCTCGAGCGAGATCCGCGGTTCCCAGCCGAGGATCTGGCGGGCGCGGGTATTATCCGCGAGCAAGCGCTCGACCTCGCTATTTGCCGGGCGAATGCGCGCGGCGTCGCTTTCGATCTCCGCGGAAACGCCGACGGAGCGAATGATCAATTGCGCGAGGTCGCCAATCGAGATCTCACGGTTTGATCCAAGGTTGATCGTCTGCCCGATCGCCTCGGAATGCTCGGCGGCGGCGACAAACCCCTCCACCGTATTGGCCACGAAGTTCAGATCGCGAGTCGGGTGCAGACTCCCGAGTTTGATCTTCGTCGCGCCGGCCAGGAGTTGCGTGATGATGGTGGGAATGACGGCGCGGGCGGATTGTCGCGGGCCGAAGGTGTTAAACGGGCGGACCGTGACCACGGGAACCGCAAAGGAAGTGTGGAAGGACTCGGCAATTTTGTCCGCCCCGATCTTGCTGGCGGAATAGGGCGACTGGCCCTGCAGCGGATGCTCCTCCGAAATCGGAACCTGCCGCGCGGTGCCGTAGACCTCGCTCGTGGAGGTATGAAGAAAGCGCGTCACGCCCATGCGACGGGCGGCCTGGAGGGCGTTAAGCGTCCCCACGACGTTGGTGCGCACATACGATTCGGGAGCGGTGTAGGAATACGGGATGGCAATCAGGGCGGCGAGGTGGAAGACGACCTCGACGTCCTTCGTCGCCGCAGCGACGCTTTCCGCATCACAAATATCCCCAGCAATCACTTCCACATCCTGAACTCGCGGCGATTGATCCAGCCAGCCCCAACTGCCGCGCGCGTTGTAGTGGACAAGCGCGCGGGTCTGCGCGCCCAACTCGACCAACTTCTCAACCAGGTGGCTGCCGATAAAGCCGCCACCACCGGTGACCAAGACCTTTTTTCCGGACCAGGTGCTCATGCGAATTTCTCTCCCTTGATATCTTCCTGGGCCTGAATGTAGTCCGCGTGTTGCCCGATATCGAGCCAGTACTCGACGATCGGGAAATTGGCCACGGGGCGGCCTTTCTCGATCAGGACTTTGATCAAGTCGGTCATGTCAAAGCGCTGTCCACTGGGGATGTAATCGTGCACCGAGGGTTCGAGCAGGTAGATGCCGGCGTTGACGAAAAAGTTCAGGGTGGGTTTTTCCTGCACCCCCGTGACCATCGCGCCGTCGCTCTCGATAACGCCATAAGGCACCTGGAAGTCGTACTTCCGAACACCAACCGTGATATCGGCGTGGTGCTCACGATGGAACGTTCGCATGGCGCGGAAATCCACCTGGGTGAGAATATCGCCGTTGATAACCAGCAGCGGGGCACCTTTCTCGTCCATCAGGCTCAGGGCGCCAGCGGTTCCCAGCGGGGTCTCTTCCGACACATAATTCATCTGCACGCCGAACGAACTGCCATCGCCAAAGTAGTCTTTGATTTTTCCCGGTTCAAAGTGGGTGGTCACGTTGACCTTATCGATCCCCGAGCCTCGGAGCTGGTTGATGATGAGTTCCATCAGCGGCTTGTCTCCCACCGGCAGCATGGGCTTCGGGAGATTTTCGGTCAACGGGTGCAGCCGCTTGCCAAATCCTCCTGCCATGATCACGGCTTGCAACGGGAGTCGATCCTTCGGCACCAATTCCTCGAGCATGATCAGTTCCATCACCCGGCCTTCATGGTCCACGACCGGGACATGACGAATCACACGCTCCTGCATGAGCCTGAGGATTATCTCGTGTGGCGTCCCGAGCGGAACAGTCAGCGGTTTGGCGGCCGGTGAAGTGGATTTCCGCGCGAGGATCTCGGAAACCGCAGAGTCGAGTCCAAGCCCATTCAGAATGGCGCGACGCGCATCGCCATCGGTCATGGTACCGAGCAATCGATGCCCGCCATCGACGATCAAAGCAATGCCCGTGCTGGCTTTTTCAATTTGCTGAAGTGCCTGACGGACCGAGCAGTCCGGCAAGACACAGCATATTTCGATGGATTTCACTTCAGCTTGGGCTGAGGCGCGGCCGGCTGGACGGGATCAAGAGGCGCCCCCGTTCGCCAAACGCAGGAATGTTTCCTTCGTCATGATCGCCTTTCGATCGAATGGTGCGCCACGGAAAACTCCTTTTCTGGATTGCGGAGGTACTCGATTGGTTCATTCTCAGACTGCGCGGGCCATGGTCGTCGAATGGCTTCACCAAGAAGGCGCCCTCCTCCCCGTGTTCTCTGATGGCGGCGGCCAATCAAGGGAGAACGCAGTGAAATGCGTAAAATCCCCACTGGTTATGGAGCTACACTTATAACAGAAGACATAAATCGGCTATCTACCTGAGGCCGAAGAGCAAGTCAAGGCGGGGCGACCTCGGCGTGGTGCATTCGAAGCAGGATGGGGCGGGAAAATCAGGGAACGGGACTGCGTCCCCTGTGAGTCGGCCTGGGTCGGAAGGGTCTGCGGTCGTCGATAATCTCATGGCGAGACTGGGAAATCGGCGAAACGCTTCATAAGCAAACTTGGCCCCAGTTCCACTTCAAGCAATCGCGGAACAATCCGTTCCGCAGCATGGCCGTCACCGTAGGGATTTTGGAGTCCGTCCAGAGTTCGGCGAAAGGTGGAACTGATGGCACGGCGCACGGCGACGGCGATCGATTCGCGTTCATGCTCGCAATCGATGATGTTCGCCGCACGCGAGCGGCCAGTTTGGCGGTTGCCAATGTTGACGACGGGCAACTCGAACGAAGCCGCCTCGCTAATCCCGCTCGAAGAGTTACCCACCATCGCGAGCGACCACGACATCGCGCTGAAGTAGTCGCGCGTGCCAAGATTCGCCACGAGGAAAGAATTCGACCGCTGGATCACGAATTCCCGGAGGGCGCGAATGATCGCCTGATGCCCCGTATCCACGTTCGGCAGCGTAAAGAGAACCGGAACGTCGAACCGGGCGAGGGCGGCGAGCAGTTCGGCGATGTGCCATTCGGTACGATCATACTCGAGCGTCACAGGATGAAAGGTCACCAGCAGTGGCGGCTGCGTGAACGGCAGGTGGTGACGCGCGGCAAAATCGGCCAGCGGCGCGAGCTCGACCGCCTTGAGATTGTCGAGTCCCGGAGCGCCGGAAACAATGACGCGCCAGGGCTCCTCACCCATTTGCCGGATTCGCCCGGCGTATTCCTCGGTCGCCGCGAAATGCAGGTGTGATAGCTTGGTCATCGAGTGCCGCAGCGCGTCGTCGATCGCCCCTAAGGTGAGCTCGCCGCCGTGGACGTGCGCAACGGGAATGCGCATCGACAGCGCCGCAAGCGCCGCGGCGTGCATTTCAAAACGGTCGCCGGCGACGAGGAGCAAGTCAGGACGATGCGCGGCATACGCTTTGCCAAAGCCGGCGATGCCTTGGGCCATGGCGATCGGGATCGATTCGGCACGGTCGTCGGGAGGGTCGGCGTGAAGACGATCGGTAATGGCAAAGCCGTCCGCTTCGATCTCAGTCCAGGTGTTGCCAAACTCGGGTTGAAGGTGGGCGCCCGCGACGAGGAGTTGAAGCTGCAGCAACGGTTCATCAACGATGCGGCGCAGGATCGATCGGATAAGACCGTAGTCGGAACGACCGACTGTGACGACGGCGATCTTTCTCACTCCACCATCTCCAGGCTGAAAACGGTCCCCGCCGTGATCGGCTGCCGGGCGCGGCGGCCGAGCAGCTGCTCTCGCGCGCTGGGCGGCAAGCCGCCGCCCGGACGAAGCGCGCTAATCCCGTCGGCATCCAGGGTTTCGCCCGCGGCGAAGTCCCGCGCGGCCACAAGACTGCGGCGGACAACGGAAGCAACATTGGCTTCGCTGGCGGCCGGACGCTTGATCCCGTCGCCGAGCGCGGATTCGACGGCGCGAATGCCACGGACAAGGCTGGCAAATTCCGCCGGCTCCGACGAGGCGGCGTGGTCGGGACCTGGCAGTGTGCGATCGAGCGTGAGGTGTTTCTCGACGATCGAGGCCCCCAGCGCGACGGCGGCGAGGGCGATTTCATTGCCTAGTGTGTGATCGGAATAGCCGACCACGACGCCGAATTCGTCGCCCATGGTTTTCATCGCTCGCAGGTTGGTGTCCGCCGGCTGCGCCGGGTAGTTGCTGACACACTGCAGCAGCGCGAGAGGGACGTCGCCAATGGCGGCGACGGCCGCGCGCACTTCGTCGAGCGTCGCCATACCCGTGGAGAGAATGATGGGCCGCCGGAACCGGGCAAGGTATTCAAGAAAAGGCAGGTTCGTGAGTTCGCCGGACGAGACCTTGAAAGCAGGGACCTGCATCGCCGCCAGCAAATCGGCGCTCTCTTCGTCGAAGGGCGAGGAGAGAAACATCATGCCACGCTCCGTGGCGCGCTGCTGGAGTGCAAGGTGCGCGGCGGCGTCGAGTTCGAGCCGGCGGAGCATCGCCTGCTGGGATTCCGCAGCGTCGGTCGCGGCCTTTTGATACTCGGCCTTTGGCGCCGTGGCACCGACGACCCGCCCGGCGCGAAAGGTCTGAAACTTAATCGCATCCGCACCTGCCCCGGCAGCTGCATCGATAAGCCCATGCGCCAGCGCCAGGTCGCCGTTGTGGTTCACGCCCGCCTCGGCAATGACGAAACTGGGGGCGCCCGCGCCAAGCCAGCGGTCCTCCATTCTGAACGTGGTATTCAATGTTTTGAAAGTGCCATCGGTGATTCGCCGACGGCTACAAGTTCCCCAGCACCCGGCTCTTTTGCGCAATCACGCGGCTGTTGTCCGGGAGGGGACCTGTCACGAGGGCACCCGCCGAAACACTGACTCCGTTACCGATTTTGACGCGCGGAACCACGACTCCGCCGAGACCGATGAAAAAATGAGTGCCAATCATGACTTCGCCTCCGATGCGCGCTCCCGGTGAGAGAACGCTATGCGCTCCAAGCCGGCTGTGATGGCCCGCGGACGCGTTGAAACTGACATAGACGTTTTGGGCGAGGTTGACCGCAGCGGAGATCGTGGCATTGGGCCCCACAACGCAGCCTTCGGCCAGCCGCGCCGAAGCCGGCACCACCGCCGTCGGATGGATGAGCACCGGCCGGTCGAGCTTCAGAGTTTCAATTTCGTTCCACATGACTTCGCGCAGGTGCGGGGCGCCGGCCGTGACAACAGCCAACGCGTGGCACGGGACCGCCGAATCCCATCCGGCGAGGGCCGTGTCAATGTAAGGCAAATCGAGCAAGTCATCGAAACCGTCGCGCGGGCCCTTTCCGACGATGCCTTTGATCACGTACTCGGCGCCGGCTTGGTTCAGATCATCAATCAGATGCCGGATCTCGGAGGCGCCACCGCCCGAGCCCCAAAGATAGATTTCACTTGGCATTGATCTTCTCGCCTACGAGGCGGGCCATCTTGTTGATGCTGCCAAATTTTTCCACCGTGATTTCCGTATCAAGAATTCGGACTGACCAATTCTTTTCGATGAAATCCACCGTCTCCACCACACCGAATGAATCCAGTATTCCCAGCTCGTACAGGGATTCATCCAGCGGCAAATCACCACGCTCGGCGGCGACGGGATTGGATTGATACAAGTATTTCAATATTTCGGCGACGATTTGTTCGTGATTCATCAATTGCGAAGATGGATGCGGGTTTTGACGTAAAGACCTTTTTGCATTTCAGAACGGGCGCGGAAAATGCGGTTCTTGATGAACTTCTTATGAAAGATATGCGCCGAGAGCATTTGCACGAAAGAGACGTTGTCGCGCGTGCCCAGCCGAGCCAAGCCTGATGTTTCCACTTTTCTGAGCAAGGCGTCGACCAATTCCGGCTTGAACAGCCCCACCTCACGCACGGTGCTTTCATTCAAGTACTCGTCGACCAGCGCGGAACGAGGCCGGGCCACGCCGAAGAAGGCGCGGATTTCGGGCGCTTGATAGGCAAACTTCGGGCGGTAGCGAATCTCCTCTGGCAGAAGGCCGGCCATGGATTCGCGCAGAATGCGTTTGTCCAGCAATCCGAGGAGTTTGAACTTGCGCGGAAGCGCATTCACGAAATTCACAAATTTATGATCAAGGAACGGGAAGCGCGCTTCGATGGAATTGCCCATCGTCATCCGATCTCCCTGCGACGAAAGCAGGTAGCCACGCAGCAGGGTGATGAGTTCGAGATACTGGGCTCGATCGATGTCATCCGCCCTGTGGAAATCCGGCGGCATGAGGAATTCCAATTCGGCCAGGGCATCGTAGCTGCCCAGATCCTGCTGCAATTCCCCGGAAAAATAGACCTTGTTCGCGGCATTGTTGTTCCAACGAATGAGATGCGAGTAGAACGGGGAGTCGCTCAACAGAGTCCCACGGAAGGATTCGATGGATATGTTGGCGAACCGCGGATTGGAAAACTGCGGAAGGTAGGCATAGAGCCTCTTGAAGAGTTGTTGCCGCCAGAGAGAGTTGGGCTGGCGCCGCCAGAAACGACGTACCTTGACCTCCCGAAAAATATCGTACCCGAGAAGTACCTCATCCGCGCCCTCGCCCGTGAGGACGACTTTGACGCCATCGCCCCGCACGCGCTCGGAAAGTAAATTCAGGGGTGTGGGAGCCGTGCGAAAGACCGGGGTCTCTGTATGCCAAATGACCCGCTCAAAGCGGTCGTTAATGTCCTCATCGCCGCAGACGAAGGTCTTCTGAGTGGTCCGATAATGGCTGGACACCATCTCCTGATACTTGCGCTCATCATAACTCTCTTCTTCGAAGGCAATCGAATACGTCCTGAATTCATCGGGCCGGAGCCTGGACGCCAGCGCCACGATCGCGGAAGAATCAATGCCGCCGCTCAAGTAAGAACTCACTTCGACATCAGCGCGCATGCGGAGGGTGATGGAGGCCAGCAACTGCTCCACGAACTCCTCCTTCGCCTGGGCAAAGGTCGAAGCGGACTGCTCTTGCAGCGTGGGAAAAGGCCAGTTCCAATAAGCCGAGATCCGGGAGCGGCCCTGTTGGCGCACCAGCACGTGTCCCGGCGGGAGTTCCTTCAGACCCGCCAGCGCCGTGTTCTGCCCGATCGGAGTCCAAAACGTAAAAATCTGGTCGATGGCGCGATGATTCATCGCCCGCGGGACGCGTTCATCGGTCAAGATGGATTTCATTTCCGAACCGAAAAGAAGGCGTTCGCCATTCTCGTAATAGAACAAGGGACAAATCCCGAAACGGTCTCGCGCCAATACCAATTTGTGATCACGCGGGTCCCAAATCGCGACGGCAAACTGGCCATTGAGAAACTCCGGGAATGACTCCCCATGCTTCAGGTAGAGGGCCAGAATGACTTCCGTGTCGCAATGCGTGTGAAACACATAGCCTTCGCTCAGGAGAGGCTGCCGGAGTTCGGGGTAATTAAAGATTTCCCCATTGAACACAATCACGACACCCGTCGGCTCGTGCCGCATGGGCTGCTGCCCATGGGCCAGATCGATGATCGATAAACGCGCCGTCCCCATGCCAATGTGCGCATCGACGTAGGTGCCAAACTCATCGGGACCACGGTGCATGATCATGCCGAGCATGAGATCAAGTTCCTCCTCGGTGACTCCCTTTGAAAGCTTACCTATGATTCCACACATCGCGGTGCGTCAGTTTTCGCTCCGATATCGTCCGGAGACGATGACTTCCCTGGGTTTTCCTCCGCGGCAAAAGGGAGCGAATAATCGTTCCCAGTGTTCTTTCAGAACGCCTTGCGTGACTCCGCTATCGTGAAAGAGCCCCAGGGTGCCTCCCTCTTTTCCGCCGACTTGTGCGCGCGTTTTGGCGCGTCCCACCAAACCCTCCACTTGGGAATTACCAATCAGCGGGAGGTTGAGCCGCTCTTTGCACAGGGGCTGCTCGATGATCTCCGCCGGCACGCGGAGGTATTCTTCCGCAAGGATCGAGTAAGGCTGCAGCGTGGCGATGCCATGCCGGTGGAAAATGCCAATTTCGCGATCACTGGTATCGAGCCCGTAGACGAAAAAGCGGCGAAGGCGTTCACGCGAAATTCTCGGCTGCGGATAGTAAACGGTATCTTGATAGGTGACCGGCGTGTAATCGGCGACGTATTCATTCATCAAGTCGCCCGTGAGCACGAACAGATCGCCCGCGGGACGATGCGCCCGCAGTGCTTCCCCCAATTGATCATTCAACCATGCGCAGTGGACGTTGAAATCGCGCCAATCCTGGCAATGACGCAAAACAGCATCGAGCCGGCTTTGATCGAGTATGCGTTCTTTGACGATAGGGACGAATTTCAGCCCCAAGGCATCGGCGATGGAACGCGCCGCCACAAAATCTTCGCTGGTCCTGCCATGGGCCGAATACGAGAAGGTTGTCGCAAAGACGTTCTTGAGAAATCGTTTCGCGTAGGTCGCCACGACGGTGCTATCGAGCCCACCGGACAGGCAGACCGCGAAGGTTGCATCGGGGCAGGCCTCCGAGAGATCAGTAAAATACTCCTCGAGGCGGCGACGGACGTGGCGATGAAAATCATTCAGGTCGAATGAACCCGCGGCGACCGGCGCCACCCGGCTGAGGTCGTAGTAGGAGACAAGTTCCGCCCGAAGGGCATGCCGATCGATCTTCAAGACGTGCCCGGGTGGAACGGACAGCACACGATTAAAGTCACCCGTGGCGGCAGCGACTTCGAAAAGCGAATTACCGGCGGTGAGAAGGCCTTTTACCTGATCCAGGACGTAAAAGAGCTTGTTCACTCCCAGTCGGTCACGGACCAGCCAAACACTTTGGGAATCCGTATGGACAATGGAAAACTGGCCATAAATCGGAGGAGGATTCTCGCCGTTTTTGGAAATTCTCTCGATCGCAATTGCCTCGGTCGCCCGAAACAGCCGATTCGGCAGGCTGAGCAAATTATTGATCTCCACGGGATCTCACGGTTGAAGAAACGTTTCGGTGTGGGAGACTCGTTCCCCATTGTCGGGGGCACGGGAGGGGCCGTGGCGCCGCATCTGCTGCGTGCCCGGATTCATTCTTTACGATTGAGCGGTCGAGGCAGGTTTCTTGACCGCCAGAACGTACATGGAATGAGGTCGGATGAGGCCACCCTCCTGCTGTTCGTCGAAGTAATCGTATCTCGTAATCCGCCGGTGCTCAAATCCCATGTCCCAGAGGTGCTTCTGCAATGTATATTGATTGGGCGCATACATGATCGCGTCTTTCCGATCCTCGGTCGCAACGTGATAGAGACTCTCTCCAATCTGAACCGCCGTATAAAGCCAGTAGCAAGCTTCGGTGGGCATGGTGAGAATCACTGTCCCGCCAGGCTTCAGAGTTCTCATGAATTCATTCAAGTAAAAGGTGAAGAGCTCCTTGGAGCCCAGCCAATGCAAGACTTCCCACGCGATAATCAGGGAAAAGAAACGATCCGCGTAGGGAAGATTTTCGCCGGGGCGGCCCAGATGAAAATCGCAGGGTTTATCCTGCATGCGCTTGCGGCTCGCTTCGATGGCACCTTCGGAGACATCCGTCGCGCAGACCTGATAGCCAAGGTCGAATAGATACTCACAGTTGCGGCCTTCTCCACAACCAAACTCAAGAGCTGAATCTATCCGTCCAGGCCCCGCGAGGATCTTTTCCACCCGAATCATGCGTACCAGATTCTCCGGAGGGATGTACATGAAGTCTGCTTCACCCTGAAGAATCCTCAGATATAAGTCTTCGTAAATGCTGACGCTCTTTGGTTTCATGGTGTCTTCATACTCCCTTGCCTGGCAAAGGGGGAACAAGCCGCAGGGCAGGCTTCGGACAAACGCCTCGGGTGAGGGTTTCCTGCGCTCGAATATTCCCTGCTCTTGAAATTGCGCATATTTGTTAGTGCCGGCTTCGAGAACCCGGTGCTCTGAAATGCGGGCCAGTCAGGATGAAGACCAGATCCAGGAAGCGGCGGGCTGGAAAGGAGTCAGGCGGTGGCCGGATTCCAGACGGTGTGACGGAGCTTCCATTCGCCCGTCTCCTTGGTCCAGAGATGCGGCGATCGGAAATCGTCGGCCAGCCGCAGGAATGAGTCCTTCGTCATGATCGGCTCCACGAAGGCATCGTGGGCCACGGGAAATTCCTTCTTGGGGATGCTGAGATACTCCATCAATTCCGTCTCAAACCGGGCGGGCCACTCGCCGTCGAAGCGCTTCACCAAAGCGACGCCTTCTTCCCGGGTGATCTCTCCCGACCGAATCTCCTGGGCCGCATCGTAGGTGGCCCGGCCGATCCCGAACTTCACGAAGGTCGTCCAGTAATGGAGGTCATCGATTTTGTCGTCGATCGAGTTGTATTTGCTGTAGGTACCCGCCGTACGCTCAGGTGAGGCCTCGAACCCTCCGTGCTCCACGGAGTAATAGTAGCAGCCTTGCGGGTGCCATTTCAGGTAGTAGCCCAGGTAGTGGACCTCGATGCCTTTCTGACGCAGTTCATCCGGGTCGGGCGGCAGATATGGCGCGAGGTCGTTGGAATGCACACCGTAACGATCCTTGAGCTCAGCAACGGATGTCCCCCCGAAAAAAACCTGCGATGAATCCGCCGAGGAGAAATAGGCGTAGTCGCGCTGCGACGTGTGGGCATCGCTCACCGGGTTTCCGTACTCCGCTTCATTTTCACCATAGAAGATCAACGGAATCTTGAAAAGAGCCGCCATCCTCGGCGCCAGGAATTTCTGGCCGAACATGAAAGGCTGGAACGGATGGAAAAGATTCTGCACCGCCAACCGGGTCAACAAACGGTGGATACGCCCGTTCGGCGTGCAAAGAAAATTGTCGAACCCCGCGTGAATCCAACGATCCTGATTCCGACGGCCCCAGTCCGTGTAGATGTGCGGCGCCCAGGTCACCGTCATCGGGTGCATTCCGTACTTATATTTCAGGACGTGGGCCGCGTAAAAGCTGTCCTTGCCCCCGGAGCCCGGCACGAGGCAATCGTAGCTGCCGTCTTCCCGCCGGTACTGGTTGCAGAGTTCCTTCAGTTTCCCCTCCCGGTCATCCCAATCGATGCCGTGCTTTTTCTGGTCGGCCATGCGGCAGGCGTCGCAGACACCATCCTCAGCAAAATGGATCGTCTTCTTTTTCGACAGCTTTGTGTGTTGATACTCGATCGCGGAATTCGGGCGCTGATTCGAAATCACGCACTTCCGGCAAAAGCGCACGTCAGCCGGGAGGCCGTACTTGGTTTCCAAAGGGGCGGAAGTCTGGTTCATGAGAAAGAGGTCGATTGTAACAACGTGCGCAGCATCGCCAACCCCGATGTGCCACTTTTTTCCGGGTGAAACTGCAACCCGACGACAGCATCGCGTCTGACCGCGGCGGTGATGGCGTGCTCGCCGTAGTCCGCGAGTGCGCAGGCATGCCGCGGATCGGAGGGAACACACTGGAAGGAGTGCACGAAATAGGTCCAGGTCTGAATTGGCGTTTCCTCGAGCAAGCAGCCCTGCCAGGCGCGATCGGATGCCGGATGGATCCGGCACCATCCCACGTGTGGAATCTTCACTCCCGAATGCGGCAGGAGCGACACACCGCCCGTGACAATGCCCAGGCCTTCGTGGCGGCCAAACTCTTCGCTCTCCTCCATCAGCAATTGAGCGCCGAGGCATATGCCGATCAGTGGCCGGCCACTGGTGGCATAGCGGCGCAGCGGTTCGATCAATCCACGCTTGTGCAAGCCTTCCATACCTTCGCCGAATGCGCCGACTCCTGGGAGGACCAGGCAGCGCGCCTCGTCGATCCGCTCCGGCGTCTCCACGATTTCGACGTCTGCAGCCAGTTTGGCGAAGGCCTTGGTGACGCTATGCAGGTTGCCAGCGCCGTAATCGATGATGGTAATCCGTGGCTTCATACGCGCACCTCGATGCCCGCTGCGGCGAGTCCTTGCTTGATCTGCGGGATGGTGACATCTCCGTAGTGCAGTATCGATGCGAGGGCGACGCCATCGACGCCAAGTCGCGCTACCTTGATGATATCTTCCACCGAGCCCGCGCCGCCGTGCGCCACGACGGGTACACCCACTTTTCCCGCGAGCGCCGCGATAAATTCCAGGTCGAAACCCTTGCGCGTCCCTTCCCGATCCACGGAGGTCAGCAAGAGTTCTCCGGCGCCCAATTCCACGGCACGCAACGCCCACTCGCAAGCATCGAGATTGGTATGCTCGCGGCCGTTGTCGGTAAACGCTTTCCAATTTCCACCGGGCTGGCGGATGGCTTCCACCGCGACTACGACACATTGCGTGCCAAAAATCCGGGCCGCTTCGCCGATGAGTTCCGGACGCCGGGTGGCGGCCGTGTTGATGCACACTTTGTCCGCCCCGGCGCGCAGGAGCATGCGGATATCGTCCACGGTCCGCACACCGCCGCCCACCGTGAGCGGCACGAAAATCTGGTCCGCGGCGGCGCTCACCAGCTCGAGAATGCTGTTCCGCTCGTAGAGGCTGGCCACGATATCCTGGTAATACAATTCATCGACGCCTTCCTCGAAATAACGCTCTGCAAACTCCGCGGGCTTGCCGAGCACCCGAAGCCCTTCCAGGCGAATGCCCTTCACCAGGTTCGGGGCCTTGATGTCGAGTCGAGCAATGATCCGGAGTGGCATGAAATGATTAGCGGATCGGCCGGGCCGGCACTCCGACCACGACTTTGCCTGGTTCGACATCCTTCACGATCACCGCACCCGCGCCGACGACCGCGCCAGCACCGACGCGAACTCCCTGCCGAATCGTGCTCCCGGCGCCGATTTTCCGATGGGCAATGTCAATGACAACCATTTTGCAAAAGCAGTTCCGCGATTTGGAGATCAATCGGCGCATCGATGTCGCACGACCGCTCCACCGGCATCACGTAGGCCAAGGCTCCGGGAGGTTGAAAATTGCGCGACACGAGCAGCGACTCGACCCGGTTCACATAGATCGCCCCGTTCAGCACGTAGGCGGGCGGGTAGTCCTGCCGGCGAGCCGGCTTGGCGGGCTGATCGGTGAAATCGCCCAAGCTCCCGTCGCGAGCGATGCTGCGCGCGAGATATGGATGGGGCGACGCCTCGCATACGCTGAGCACCGCTTCCGCTCGACGCTCGTAGGCGAGACCGATGGCGCCATCGATGTCCGCGGTCGTCCGCAGCGGGCTCGTGGGCTGGAGGAGGAGCATATATTCGGGCAGATTACCTTCGGTGCGTTCGAACCAGCGAAGAGCGTGTTCGACGGCATCGATCACCGGCGAATCATCGCGCGCCAACTCGGCAGGGCGAAGGAAAGGCACTTCGGCGCCATGCTCACGCGCGACTTCGGCGATCTCCACGTCGTCCGTGGAAACGAGCAGGCGGCTCAACTTGCGGCTGCCGAGCGCGGCGGCAATCGTCCACGCAATGAGCGGCTTGCCCGCAATGGGCAGAACGTTCTTGCGAGGAATGCCTTTCGAACCGCCGCGGGCGGAGATGAGCGCGATGATGGCCACAGATGGTGAAGCGCGGATGAGCCGCGCCGACTTACGCCGCGAAGGGAAGATTGGGCACAGGATGAGTGCCGTCGCGAACGATCCCGTGCTCCCGGAGGTGGCGCGCGAAATTAAGCAACAGGTAGTCGTTGTAGCGCCGCGACAGAATCTGCGCACCGAAGGGCAACCCAGTCGGGCCGGTGAAGACCGGCAGATTGATGGTGGGTACGCCGCAGAGGGTCCAGATCAGGCAGTGGTCGAGACGGTCGTTCGAATTGAGGCCGAGCGGCGCCTCTCCGCCCGTGGAGAGATCGAGAATGATGTCGAAGCGGGCGGCGAGGAATTCGTCGAGTTCAAGCGAGAGCGCGGCCTGCGCATCCAGCGCGATCTTGTAATCGGCGAGCGTCAGTTGATTACCGCGCTGGACGATCTCATACATGATGGGACTGACCAACGTGTGGGCCTCGAACTCGTCCCGGAAATAATAGGCGAGCGTCCGGTCGTAGATCGTCGTGTGGATATCGTGCGCCCGGTTGAAACTTTCGGGGAGCGTGACCGGCTCGATGGCGATATCCGGAACGCCGGCCAAACGCTGGCCAAGATCTTGCAGCGCCTGCCGGGCATAAGGCTCGGCGTATTCCCGCTTCGGGCCGCTCAAGAGACCGACGCGCCACGGGCCGGCGCCTTTATTGCGCCGCGCGGGATCGTGAAATGCCTGATGGCTGAGGGGATAGTCGGTGCCGTGAACACGCGTGGTTTCGAAAATCAATTCAAGATCATCGATCGAGCGGCCCAGGAATCCCACGGTGTCGAGCGAGTCCGTGGTCTTGAGCATGCCGGTGCGAGGCACGAGGCCGAAGGACGGCTTGAGCCCGTAGATGCCACAGTAGCTCGCAGGCCGGATCGTCGAGCCGGCAGTCTGCGTGCCCAGGGCGATCGGCACCATGCCAGCCGCGACAGCGGCAGCTGATCCGCTCGAGGACGTGCCGGGCATGTGGTCGGGGTGATGGGGATTGCGCGTCGGGCCTGGCGCATGCACGGCGAATTCGGCGGTGACCGTCTTGCCCGGCAGGACCGCGCCGGCCATGCGCAGATAGTGCACGACGCGGGCATCATTCCCCGGGGTGAAGCCGTCCCAGATCGGGCTGCCCATCTGCGTTGGCATGTCGGCCGTGTTGAAGATGTCCTTCACACCCACAGGCACACCGGAAAGGGGGCCAGCTTCACCAGCGGCCAGCGCACGGTCGGCTGCGGCGGCCTGTCCGAGCGCGATCTCGGGCGCGACGTGGATCCACGCGTGGATGGCAGGATTATAACGCGCGATCTGGTCGAGACAGGCGCGGGTCAGTTCCACAGCGCTGAAATCGCGCGCGCGAAGGTGGGCGATAATCTGGGTCGCAGTAAGGTCGCAGAGATTCATTTCAGGAAACTTGCCAGCTTAGACTGCGGCGTGGCTCTTGCGGTAGTTCTCGACCGCGGCGGTGAATTTCTCGTCGGAGAGATGGGCAAGGCCAAGATCGCGACGATGCTGGGCCATGACGGCATTGAATTCGTCCTCAGTAAAGCCGGTGATCTGGAGATAGTAGTCGAGAGACGGCGGACGCTCGCTGTCGTGCTTCTTGGCCAGTTCGAAAGCCTCTTCGCGCGTGAGTAGGCCGGCGCGCACATCGCCGCTCGCGTGATCGGTGCCGCGGCCGAAGCCACGTTTCAGGAATTTCGTGTAGTCATGCACGCCAGCCATGCGGCACTCGACGCTCTTGTAGCCCTTGTAGGTCCCGTCGATCTTGTCCTCCCGCCAGCCATACGTATCGCGAACGAATTCCATCTGCCGTTCATCATCCCAGAAGATGTAATCACCGAGGTGGATGCCGACCACGCCGACCGCTTCGATCTCCTCAACGGAGGGCAGGCGGAAGGCGGAGAGTTCCCGGAGGGAGATGTTCTCCGAGGCCATTTCCGCGGGGGTGCGCTTGGCGGAAACCTTGGTAAAATAGTCGCGGTCGAACTTCATGACCGGATTCCGATAGGTTTCACGACCGGAATTTTCGGCATTCGATTCTCCCCAAATGAGAAGAGGGACCTTGTACTTCACCGCCATCTGAAGCGGAAAGGCGCCCACGCCGGAATGGCAGTGCCAGCAGGCGTCCCCGATCTTGAAGAGCGACTGGCGCGCGAGCTTGTTCACCAGCGTCTTGCTGGGCGAGAACATGACATGATCGATGTCGAAGTTGTCCAGGCAGGTCTGGAGGTTGTGTTTGCCCGTTTCGGAAAACCAGGTGTGGCTGAAGGTGACCGCCAGCGCACGCACGCCGTAGACCTTGGTCAGGACGTGGATCTGAAAAATGCTGTCCTTGCCTCCGCTGATCGGAATGATGCAGTCATAGTCGTTATTGAGGCTCTTGTAGTGTTCGAGCGTGGCGCGAAGCTGCTTTTCACGGGCGACCCAATTGATGCGGATCTTGTGCTCCGATGACTGGCAGGCGGTACAAATGCCCATGTCGTCAAACGACACTCCCTCATTGGTCTCGGGCATGCAGCACCGGACACAGTACTGCATGTCCTTGAAAAGCGGTTTTCCGTAATCGGCGTCTTTCATTTCTTGGTTCTGGTTGGTGTCGAGCGTGGTCGCGAAGATTTTTTCGTGCGCTCAAATTCAGCGCGGAGGAGCCCAAACTCAACCACGTCCTGATAGCGGCCATTCTTGTAGGCGGCCCGGCGGCGGCGGCCCTCCTCTTTCATGCCGAGTCGCAGGGCAAGTTTTTGCATCGCGGTATTTCCGGAAAACGTGCCGCACTCGATCCGTTCCAAATTCAACTCCGTGAAACCGTGGGCCACTATCAACTCCGCCGCTTCATGGGCAAATCCCGAGCCCCACACATCGCGCTCCCCAATGAGGATCGCCAGTTCGGCAGACCGATTCAAGGGGTGGATATCCTGGAGGGCGATATTGCCAATGTGCCGGTGGCCATCTCGAAGGATGACGGCGAGGATCAGCGAGTCCCTCGTCTGCGCGGCCTGGCGAATGTAGGCGAGCGCCCCCTCGCGGGTGTAGGGGAAGACGTGATGCGAATTGCCGCGGCAGACTTCCGCGTCGTTCAACCAACCGGGATAGGCGCCGTCGGCATCGGCTTCCATCAATGCGCGCAGATAAAGCCGGGGCCCAGCCAGGAAAGCAGTTTGGGGCTGAGGATCAGTTGGCATGGATTTTCGTTCCAAGTTGGGACATCTGAGAGAGCGGCGCCATGGATTTTCCGGGGGTTGCGATCACAGGGCGTGACGCACGGGAATCCCCAGGGAGGCGAGGTGATTCTTGGCCTCCAGCGGGGTCTGCTGGGTGAAATGGAAGATGCTGGCCGCGGCGACCGCGGAGGCCTTGCCCTGCGAGAGAGCCTCGAACATGTGATCGTAATTGCCCGCGCCGCCCGACGCGATGACCGGGATGGTGACTGCGCTGGAGACGCGTTGCAGCAGATCGAGGTCGTAGCCCTTCATCGTGCCGTCGCGATCGATCGACGTGAGCAGGATCTCCCCTGCCCCGGCCCGTTCCATTTCGACCGCCCATGCGACCGGGTCCTTTTCCACCGGTTGCGTCCCGGAATGACTGAAGCATTCGTAATGGCCATCTTCGTGGCGGCGAGCATCGATGCTGATGACGACACACTGGGAGCCGAATCGGTCGGACGCCCGACGGACCAATTCCGGGTCCTGATATGCGGCGGTTCCGATGGACACCTTGTCCGCCCCGACGCGGAGCAATTTCTGGATTTGCTCCACCCGGCGAATCCCGCCGCCCACGGTCAGCGGGACAAAGCACTCCTGACTGAACTCCTCGACGGATTCATAGTCAGGTTCCCGTTCCTCCCGCGTGGCCATGATGTCCACCACGATCATCTCATCGACCTCGCGAATGTTATAGACCTTGACGGCTGGAAGGATCGTTCCGACGCGACGCCAACTGTCAAACGCCACGCCTTTGACGAGGCCATGGTTCTTCCAGAGCAACGTGGGGATAACCCTGACTTTCAGCATACGCGCACGTGACCGGCGGAAGGGACACACCCCAGCAGGACATCCGCGACGCGGATCGCGGCGCCTTCCAGGGGCAAAAGGTATTTTGGCTCGGTTTTCAGCGCGGACCATTCACGCCGGGCAATTGACCGGCACACCGAGCGCAGGGTTGCCTCGTCGAAAACTCCACGGGTGTAGCCTAGAATGTTGGAGACGCACGGATCTTCCTGACCGCTTTCACGAAGTCCCAGTTCAACACTGATCGACGGTTTGCCACCCAGCGCCGCGTGCAGCAGAGCGATCGTCATCATGCCCATCAAAGCGTCGGCGCATTGAATCCATTTTGTCACGGATGATTCCTTGCTCAATCGAACCCGCACCCGCTCAAGGCGGGTTCCATCGATGATCGTCTTCAGCGCGCCATCATGCTCCCACGGGTGGGGGCGGACGACAAAATCGCACGATGTGTCTTCCGCCAGCATGGCTCCGTCCAATTCCTTCAGCACCGCAGGAAGGATTTCGCGGACCGTGTACCCATAGATGGGGCGACCATCGGGATGCATCAGCGCACCCGGGCCGCTGTAGTACTCAAGATCCGGACCGACGTAGAAGGGATCGGAGAAAAACATGATAAGCAATCCATCCTCGCTCACTTCCGCCGCGCGCCGCAGATCCCGGCGCCCGGCCTCGGACCCACCACGACAGTCACGCGCTGTCTTCTCCAGGTCGGGATGTCCGGTAACGAAAACAGAAGCAGGATCGAATCCGACGGCAATGGCGCCTTCCCGCGTCCATTCATCGATGGCGCATAATCGATCCGGCCGGCTTTCGGTCATGACGCCATCTTCCTCCCGTTCGAAACGCTCGGCGTAGTGAAGCCAGGAGTCGAACACCGCCGTCACCGGCAAACCCAATCGGCGCGCCGCCAATCGGGCGCTGTGTTCGGAACGGGTGTAGCCGCCGCTGCCGGAAAGCAGCGCATCCGCACGTGAGGTCACAAGATGTTGGCAAAGGGTTTCCACGGAAACATCGTCGGGCACGGTCACGGCCGTCAGTCCTGGAGCTTCTTCCCGCCAGATTTTCTCCGCCGGTCCGGCCACGATCGCCGTCGAGCTGATTCCCCGCCGACGCAACTCATCAGCGACGGGAAAGAGCGCACGGGCGCTGCCCGCGTCATGCGCGGCCAGGGCAATGCGTTCAATCACTCGCGACATGTTAGTTTGCCGGCAAAAGTTCGTGCCGATTCTCGTAGACCTTCGTGAAAGCCGCCACCACATCGGCCATGTCATCGAGGTTGCAAGGCGGACGCATGAACTCCGTCCCGATGATGCGTTTTTCGATCGACTCCGTCACCGGACACAAACCGGGTCCGTAATCAACGGGTGTTGCCGCGGTGTTAAAGGGGTGCCCGTGCGAACCGCACGCGATTCGTTGCTGATACATCGGCAAGAGATAGAGCGGCTCCACATATCCGCTGAAGACGAGCGGCCAATGGCGATCCTCCGGCAAAGGCAACTCCGCCGCCACGGCATCGACGAAGCGGTCCCGTGGCACACCGATGACTTCCGCATCGTAAACAAAGGACTGCACGTAATAGACGTGCGTGCACCCTTCCTTCACGATCGGCGGACGAATCCCGGGTAGCTGGCCCAGCCGCTCGTTGAGAAAATTCGCGTTTTCAATGCGCCGTTCGAGAAGCCGCGGCAACTTCGCCAGTTGCGCGGTGCCGATCGCGGCGGAGATCTCTGTCGGACGCAGATTGAATCCGAAGGTATTGGTGAGATTCTTGACGCCCTTGTCACCGACCACGGCTTCACCGTGATTGCGAATGAGTTGGAGGCGCTCGGCGAATTCGTCGTCGTTCGTCGTCACCACCCCGCCCTCACCGGTGTGGATATGCTTGTGATAGTTCAGGCTGAAAATCGTCATGTCACCCAACCCGCCCACAATGCGCCCCCGGTAATACGCGCCCGGCGCTTGGGCGGCATCCTCGATGACCACGAGTTTGTGCTCCCGGGCGATCTTGAGGATTTCGTCCATCTCGGCCGGATGCCCCATGATATGGACGACCATGATCGCCTTGGTCCGTGGCGTGATCTTCTCCCGTAGCTTCACGGGATCGAGGCAGAACGTTTCCGTCTCGATATCGCAAAAGACCGGCACGCCGCTATACGCGAGAATCGCCGTCGCGGAAGCCGCCATCGTATAAGGCGGGACAATGACCTCATCACCCGGCCCGACTCCCGCGGCGCCGATCGCCGCCACGAGGCCGGAGGTATTCGAATTCACCGCGATCGCATGCTTCGTTTGGAAGAAATCAGCCCAGGCCTTTTCGAATTCACGCACTTTGGGCCCGCCAAAAAAGTCCTGGTGCCAGCACCCGATGAATTGTGAAAGGACACCGGTCTCGAGCACCTCGAGGACCGCTTTCTTTTCCTCCTCACCGATGAAGTTGTGTCCAGGAAAGAGTTTTTCGCGAATCGGTTTTCCGCCGTTGATGGCTAGTTTGTTCATGGCTCAGTTGTCAAAATGTTGCAGCACCTCAGCGAAGAACCGTTCGCGTGCGATCTCGATCATCGCCTGGGCGCGGGCCGCTTCCGCATCGCCGATCAGGGCGACAAGATGAGCGAGCATGCCGACGAGCAACGGTTCATCTTCCATCGGCCAGGTCTGCTCGGTGATGAGTGCCTGATAAGTCGGGTAGTTTGGATGTCCCCCCGGACGGGAGAGCCGCAGGATTTCCGGCGAATCGCA
Source organism: Chthoniobacterales bacterium (assembly GCA_038228205.1). GTDB lineage: Bacteria > Verrucomicrobiota > Verrucomicrobiia > Chthoniobacterales > Chthoniobacteraceae > Chthoniobacter. Next base: position 80,046 of record JBBRPL010000001.1, on the reverse strand, counting down.
GAAATCGATGCGCGCTCGATCAGTCTCGAACCGTAAATCGCAGACATAACAGCCTTCCTGCGTGGATGCGGAGAAAGAGAATTCAACGGGACCATGCCCGGTGTTCATGGTGAACCAGGCCGCGCCGTCCCGCCTGGCGATCAAACGCAGACCATCCGCCGACGGGCACCATGCGGCCACGAGATCCAGCAGATGCACGCCATTGTGCCTGAGTCCGCCGGAGCAATTGCCATGGATGCGGCGCAGCGTCCCGAGTTGATTCGTCGCGAGGAGCCGACCCACCTCTTGCACGCCGGAGTGCCACCGGCGGGGAAAATCGACGAGAACCGCGGTGGACTGACGGCAGGCCATCTCCACCAGACGCTCCGCATCGGCGATATTCGGCGCGAGGGGTTTTTCCACCATCACTCCCTTGGGCTTGCGATGCAGCACAGCTTCGAAATCGGCGACATGAGAATCGTCAGGCGTTGCGATCAAGACCACGTCCCAACCCGCATCCAGCCAGGCTTCCCGGTCCCGCGGAGTCGGCGGACAGTCCCACTTGAACTCGGCGGCTTCGGCTCGCTCTGGAAGGAGGTCGTAGAAGCCAGCCAATTGCAGCCGAGGCGATTTCCGCACGGCGTGGGCGAGCGTTAACACGCGCTCGCCGCCCGGTTCGTCGAAGCCCTGGGCAATTCGCCCCGCTCCCATGATCCCCACTTGAAGACGAGCGCTCATCACATTGCCGATCGCACCCGCACACAAGGTTCGTGAAATTCGGGATGCGCGCGAATCCAATCGATCATCTCGGGCGCGCCGTAGCGAGGGGTTCGCGGGCTCAGTTCCTCGTGGAGCGACTTGATCAACTCGTAGTCCTCCCGGTAATCGAGAGTCACGAGAAGGTCTTCGCCTCCGGCTGCGCCCGGATGCTTGATGAATAGCGGCTTCCATCGATCCCCGCTTTCCGGACGGTATAGTCCGTAGGAGACATGTTCGCGGTCTGCGGCGTCGGTCGTCTCGCCATCCAGTTCGTAAAGCGCCGAGGCTGCAAACACCTGGACGTCGAGCCCGGCGGGCACGGAACGATGAGGGTCGGAATTGCTCACGTAAAAATGACGGTCGGCACCAGCCGCATAGGCATCGATCGCCTCATTGATGATCACCGGATCGATGAGCGGACAATCACCGGTGATCTCGACACAGATCCCGGCGTTATTTGCCCGGAGACATTCGACGACCCGCTGGAGCACATCTTCCTCACTGCCCCGGAACCAACCGGCATTCATCTTCTGAGCGATGGCCACAATCGGGTCATCGGTCGAGTTGACGGTGGTCGCCACCACAATTTGATCAATGCGTTCCACACGCCGCAACCGCTCGATCAACACGGCGAGCAGCGGCTGACCGCCGGCGGGCATCAGGACTTTACCGGGGAGGCGTGAAGAAGTCATCCGCGCCTCAATCACTGCGACTACTCTCGCTCCATCTATTGCCATGGATCCATTAGAGTTTCAGAAAATTTCTGAGGATTTGGAAACCAGCCCGGGAACTTTTCTCCGGATGAAACTGAACGCCGAAGGTGCTTCCTGCCGCAACCGTCGAGGCGAACCCACCACAATAATCGGTCGTCGTCAGGATATCTTCCTCTCGCTTCGCGGCGAAATGGTAGCTGTGCACGAAATAGAAATCCGTCCGGTCGGCGACACCGGCAAAGAGCGGGCTGGGCCGGACCTGCCGGGCTTCGTTCCAACCCACATGCGGGAGTCGAATGTCACGCGACGCTGGTTCCAATCGCCGCACTTCGCCGGGCACGAATCCCAGACCGACGGTCTCTTCCCCTTCGTATCCTTTCTCCGCGAGCAACTGCATGCCGAGGCAGATGCCGAGAAGCGGGACTTGGGCGTTGACCGCTGCCTCGAGTTCCGCCACCCAGCCGCGCGCACACAAGGTCGCCATCGCGTCGGGAAACGCTCCGACTCCCGGCAAGACCAGCCGCGGGGCGGTCCGGACGTCCGCGGGATCTGTCGAGATCGAGGCATCGGCGCCGCATTCCTCGAGAGATCGCCGCAGCGATCCGAGGTTGCCCATGCCGTAGTCAACAATCAGAACTTTCATCAGAGGGCTGCTTGAACCCGTTCTCGGTTACTTCGAATTGTCCCAGTTGAACTTGTCGAGATTGCCGTGTTTGTCGCGAACGAGATCGCCCTTGGCGTCGCGCAGGAACAATTTCTTGTTGGTGAAGCGGTCGCAAATCTTGACGAAGTCATCCACCGTCCAGTCCATGGGCTCGAGAATCTTTTCGAGCGACTTGCCGAGATACGTCCACGGAAACTTTCCATCATGGCGCCGGACGAGATCCATGGCGTCCTCGCGCGTGATGCGCCCGCGCCGCGTGTGAAGCGATGCAAGATCGGTCGCACGCCCGAAGCCGAATTTCAGAAACTTGAAATAGTCGTGGATCCCGTGGAGATGGTTATCGAGGTTCTCGTAGTTCACCACTGAGCCCTCGACCGTGGTGGTCAACGACTTGAAGCCGTAAGCCTGAGCCAGCAGCGCGTTGGAGTACCCATCCCACGGCAGGTAATAGCCGAGGAACAAACCGGTGACGCCCACCCGCCGCAGTTCCTCATCGCTGGGATAGGTATAGGGAATCAAGTCCTTGGCCTGGATGCCGTCGATTCCGATCAAATCGGAGACGCGCAAACCGAGCAGGCCGCCAAATTCCTCGAGCCAGCGACGGTCGAGGATATTGTGGTCGCTCGCCGCGGCCGGACCGCCGAATTCATTTTGGGGATTCTCTCCCCAGATGAGCAGCGGGACATTGTATTGGACCGAGGCGCGGACCGGGATGGTGAAAATGCCGACGTGCTCCGGCCAGGCGATGTCGCCCACCTGGCTCAAGCCGATCCGGTTCAGTTTTCGGCGCGTCTTGGGATTGGGTGAGAATTCCACGTAATCCACGCCGAGTTCCTTCAAGTTTTGGATATTCTCCCGGCCCACCTCGGAGAGGTCGCACGTCGTGGCGGTCACGCACAAGGGATTCAACCCCAGTTGCAACATACGGATGACCTGGAAGGTGCTGTCCTTGCCTCCGCTGACGGGAACGATGCAGTCCCAATTGCTCCCATCGCGACTCCGATATTTCTCGAGCAGGCCGACCAGATCCCGGCGGCGCGCATCCCAATCCACTTCCTTGCGATTTTGGAAAGAGCGGCAGGCGTTGCAAACACCTTCCTTGTCGAGAAACAAATCGGGCCGGGTATCCGGCATCACACAGCGCGTGCAGTAGTTGATCATGTTAGGATGCGTTCAAATTTGGGTAATCCGGGCGACAAACATCTCGGGCGCCCGTCAAGCGACGTGCCCCCATTGCAAGGGAGTGCCGCGGGCGAGATCGCGGGCGGCCTTGTGCGCCAGCACTTCTTCAAGATGCCGGGTGTGCAAGCCGTGGCCGGGGCGAATCGAGCGGACGTTCCCGGCCGTGAATGGCTCGCCCGCCTTCACGTCCGCGACCACAAACAAGGAACGGCGGAAGACGCGGCTCTCGGCTTCGTGCGCGCTCACGCCATAGTGGACCGTTCCCAACGCGCGCTCCACGACCCGCACATCGTCCACCATTCTTTTGAACTCCTCGGGTTCGAGCGAAAAGGCACTATCCGGCCCGGGGGTGGCGCGGGATAGGGTGATGTGCTTTTCGATAATACTTGCGCCGAGCGCCACGGCGGCGACGGGCACGGCGCTGCCCAGCGTGTGATCGGAAAGACCTGTCACCACATCGAAGGCCCGGGCCAAATGCGGAATCGTGCGCAGATTCATTTCCGCGGGATCAGCCGGATAGCCGCTCGTGCATTTGAGGAGCGCAATCTGGGTCGCGCCGGACTCCCGTGCGGTCCGCACGGCTTCCTCGATCTCCGCCAGGGTCGCCATGCCGGTGGAGATAATCATCGGTTTCCCGGTGCTCGCCACCCGGCGGATCAGCGGCAGATCGACCAGCTCGAAAGAGGCGATCTTGTAGGCCGGGACACCTGCCGTTTCGAGAAAGTCCACGGCGGTCGAGTCGAAGGGCGAAGAAAAGCAATGCAGCCCCAACTCCCCGGCGAGGGCCATCAACTTCGGCTGCCAATCCCACGGCGTGTAAGCCTCCTGATACAACTCGTAGAGATTGCGGCCTTCCCAGATGGTGCCGTGGATCAGAAACGGCTCCGCCGAACAAGCGATGGTGATGGTGTCGGCTGTGTAAGTTTGCAGCTTCACGGCGTCGGCACCGGCGGCCTTCGCGGCGTGAACGATCTTCACCGCTTCCTCGAAGGATTGATGGTGGTTCGCGGAGATCTCCGCGATGAAATAGACCGGTTGCCCAGCGCCGATCAGGCGATCGTCAATCGAAAGGGTATTCATCGGATTTCACGAACCACTTCAAAGGCCTCGGCTGCCTCCAGCCCCACGACGGATCCCCAGCGGCGCGCGATGGCTCGCAGAGCCTCCGGTGAACGCGGATGCGGGAAGGGTCGCGCTTCGCTCTCGTAATGTTGCATCGCCTCGATCTTCCGCTCGAGGGTCGCACTGATATCGACGAAGAGCCCGGGGTGAAATGGCGGACTGAACCGTTGAAAGGCCCACTCCGTGGAAGACGCGACTTCGTAGGCATAAACCGCCTTGACCGGTGTTCCCTGCATGGGCCGCGTAGCAGTCAAAGTGGCACGGTAGGTCACGAGATGATCGATGTTCAGATCGCCGCCGTGTTGGGTATAGACGACCTCGGGGCGCAGTTCCTGCACGTGCTGTTCGATGATCTTGACCACATCGAGCATCGCGACGGTGTCGAAACGATTGTCGGGCAAGCCGTGGAGGAAAACCTCCCGCGCGCCCAGCAGGCGACCGACCTGCCGGCTGCGCTCGTGCAGGGCGTGGATCGTTTCCCGGTCGGCTTCCGAACGCTCGGCGTAGCGGGAAGTGATGCCCTCCCCGAGGATCGTGATATACACATCGTGGCCGGCAGCCGCCAGGCGGGCGATCACCCCCCCGCAACCGAGAACTTCATCGTCGGGGTGCGCGGCGATGACGAGGGCGGAGGCGGGCTTATCGTTTGCCATACGCTTGTACCATCATGATCCACTTCGTGTTGCGGTAAACTCCCTGGCTGGCGAATCGTTCACTCACGATTTGGGCGAAGCGCTCCTCGGCCGCGGGCTCGTAGAAGGTGGACGCTTTCCAATAGGACATGACCGCCTCGGGGGTTTTCCACGACACGGTATTGCGCAAGCTGGAAACCTGGAGTTCGTGGAACTCGCCGGCCAGATGCGTCACGACGCAGGAGGGCATGAAGTCCCGACTGGAATAGGTGATCAAGGAGTCGAATTTCACGCCCGCAGCTTCGCAATCTTCAAAAAGCTCCGCGTTATTCCGCCCAAAGGGACCGACCACAACCATCCGGCCATCCTTCGTCAGCCGGGCCGCGCCATCGGTCATGGTCTTCACTGGATCGGCCGAATAGTAGAGACCGTAAGCGCAAAAGATCATCGAGAACTCGTCTTGCGTCGCTCCGCTCGTTGGAAGTGCGACGGATATGTCGGTGATGTTTCCCGGCACCAGGTTCAATCGAACGTCATCGGGGTGGCGCTGCTTGATCGCGTCCAGCGAGCTCGGTGAAATATCGAACGCGATGAGTCGCGAAGCAGGGTCAAGATTGGCGAGGAAGAAGTCCGTTTGTTTGCCGGTTCCGCAGCAAAGTTCGAGGACTCGCTCACCCGCCTGAAAGCGGAGCCGCTCGAAAATCCAGGCGTTCAGGTCTGCTTCTCCACCCGCAATATTCTGGGTGATCCGGTCGTTCAGGGCGCCGGTTTCCGTGGCGTTGCTCGGTCGATTCATAGGAGCGCTGGGAGTATGTGGGTGAGGGTATTCAAAGGTCGCATTCCGGTCGAGTTCATGGTTGATACAGCAATGGCACCACGGCCTCCCCGCGATGCAACACCTCGCCTTCGCGTTCGAAACCCGCCTGCAGAAAGGCCCGGAGAGATCGTGGATTCGAGACTTTCACCGCCGCTCGAAAAATCTTCGCAGACGGGCGGCGCCCGGTCGCCCACGACACGCCAGCCCGGATCAATTCAGATGCCAGACCACGCCCTCGCGCTTCAGCGGCGACACTGACGTCGATCTCCGCCTCAGCCCCGTGGAAGTCGAAGCGGATCTGCCCAATCAAACGCCCGGCCTGGTCACTCGCCATCAGCAGGCAACAATCAGGATTTTGCAATTTCGCCTCCAGCCATGCGACGTGATCGCCCCACGGTATTTGATCCCCGGAGAAGGCGGATCCCCGGACCACGGGGTCATTGGCCCAGCGCCAGAGGACTTCGGCATCGTCCGCAATGGCCGGTCGCAAATCGACGGGTTCCTGACGGAGCGCCTGCACGACACGGCGGCTGCCGCGCCCATCCACCAAGGCAAGCGCCGTTCGGGATAGTTGTGCCCGTTCCTCGTGGCCAAACATCAGGCCGATGATGGCGTCCGCAATCGCGGAGACCGAAACGGCGTTCGCCCAACCAAGATTGCGCGCCGCTCCCAGGGACTGCATCCGTCCCGCGACGCCCGCCTGGTTATCGGCGATCACCAGGAGGAGCATCGGCACGCCCATGTAGGCCAGTTCCAGCGTCGTGGACCCGGCGGCGCTCACCGCGAGGTCAGCCCACGCCATCAACTCCGGCATATTCTTTGCGTCCCGCACGAGGCGGATCTTGGCCGGCGAGGCCGCCACCGTGCGTTCGAGTTTTGCTCCGTGAACGTTGCTTCCACCCACCACGACTATTGCTTCCGCGGTGTCGCAGGGCAACGCCTGGAGAGCTTCGATGATGTTCTGTGTGACGTTATCGGGGTCGGCGCCACCCAGGGTGATCAACACTTTCCGTGCAGGTCCCGTGAAGGTTCGAACGGGAGGGGTGGTGGCTTGAAACTGGCCCCGCAGCAAGGCAAAGCGCGGGCCGAGGAGCAACCCGGTGCGGGCCGGTCGATCGGCATAGAGTGGTTCAGCGGCGTGCGCGTTTTGATTCAATATCAGATCCGCTTCATAGCGCTGGTAGCGACCATCGTCATCGATGAACAGGACGCGGTTTTCTCCCTGGCGAAGGGCCTGCTGGTAGCCGGCGGCAAATTCGTAACCATCCGCCACGATCCAGCGCGCTCCTTCACGATGCGCGACGGCGACTGTTTCGGACGCATCTGGCAAACTGCCGGCTGGCGCCGAGAGGCGGACCACACCCGCGCCCGTCGCACACAACAGGGCATCGATCGTTGGGTTGGTTTCTGTCATCGCAAAAATGGCGCGCCCTCCCATCTCAATCCACGTCTGAGCCAGCGCCAGGCAACGCATGAAGTGACCCATGCCAATTCTGGGTGAGGCGTCGGCGCGAATGATCAGACATGCGGATTCGGAGGCCACTCACACCACTTTCTGTTCGATGCCGGCATTGATCTTTACCCATTCCGGGTGCACGGCGAGAACGGCGAGAACATCTTCCCGAGTAAATTCGTCACCTTGAAAATGCGTGAAGATGTTTTGCACGAGAGCGAAGTCTTCCGGCGTGTCCACCGTCCAGCGCAGATTGGAATGGTCGTCGCCGTTCGTCACCTGAACGTTCGAGAAGCGCTCGGGATGGTTGGTGATGAATGGCGTCACGTGTTCGCGCCAGGCCGGATTCCGGTCTTCACACCAGGCCGTTTCCAGGACCGCGAAGGGGAACACTTCGGTATCCAGACCGCGCGGGTAAGTGCGGTGGATGGTATTGGAGGTAAAGTCGGCCTGTTCAAGTTCCCGCCTCTCGATGATCGCATCGATCAAGGTGGGCTCGATGAGCGGGCAATCGGAAGTAATGCGGACAATCACATCGGCGCCGTGCGCCTTGGACGCCTGATAGTAGCGGTCAAGAACGTCTTGTTCGCTGCCGCGGTAACAAGGCCATCCTCGTTGCGTGCAAATTCGCTCCAATTCGTCGTCCCTCGTCTCCGTGGTGGTGGCAATCACGACTTCATCCACTCGCCGGGCCCGCCGAACGCGATTCACCACCCGCGCGAGCATGGGCTCGCCGGCAAGGTCGAGCAGGACTTTGCCCGGCAGCCGCGTGCTGCCCAGCCGCGCCTGGATAATGACCACGGTCTTCATCGAGGCGCGACGGTAGGGTCGTAGTACTCTTTCCACTTGGGCTCTCCGCCCGGCGGCAGAATCCGCACATCCTTCGCGCGACCGACCGCGGTATGTCCCGGCGGAACGTCGAGCCTGACGAGGAGACTACCGGCGCCGACGCAGGCCGAATCGCCGAGCGTGCACCCACCGAGGACGCTGGAATCCGCGCAGAGCACGACGCCCCATCCGAGCTTGGGATAGACATCGGCGATGCCACCCACCGTGCAATTCTGTCCAACGACGAGATAGTCCTGATACGACGCGCGACCGAGCACCGTGCCGAGCGGGTGACAGAGGAGAAAGATATCGGGCAGTTCGACTTCAAAAAAGATGTCCACCGCGAAGAGCGCCTTATTGAGCAGGTAGAGTTTCGCCGCGACATTCCGGTCGTCCAATTCGGTCACGCAATACCGGGAAAGAAAGTAGACATAGGTCGCATATTGATCCCCGTGCAGATGATCGAAATGCGGCACCCCGTTGCGGAAGTAGTATTTATCTGCCGTGCTTTGGTGGAGCTTGAACAGCCGCTCATGCGTCCACTCGATCCCCGCCCGCAAGGCCGCGGCTTGCACAGGCTCGGGATCGGGGAAGAAATGATTGAGTTGGCTCGCGGTGTAGGCCGCGAGCTGGTCCACGCTGAGGGTGCAGGAAAGTGCGGTCTTCATGCGAACACGCCGCGCACCGCGGTGATCACGTCCTCCACGTCCGCATCGCTCATGCGGGGAAAGATTGGCAGGGTCAGTATTTCGGCTGCCGCCTTTTCCGCCACTGGGCAGAGACCCGGGCCGGTGCCAAGGTGGTCGCGGTAGAAAGGATGCAGGTGCACCGGAGCGTAATGGACATTCACCCCAATGCGGGCGGCGCGGAGCGCCTGGAAAGTGGCGTTTCGATCCACGTCGGCGCGCAAACGGATGACGTAGAGATGGTAGCCATGCGAGATCCCGGCGCGAGTCTCCAGCGACTGGAAATGCGCATGGCCCGCAAAGGCAGCGTCATAGCGGCGGGCGATCTCCTGCCGGCGCGCGACCCATCCGGGAAGTTTTCGGAGCTGGCTGGCCGCGAGCGCGCACTGGAGATCGGAGAGGCGATAATTATAGCCGAGGCTAACCATCTCATAGGCCCACGAACCTTGCTTTTCGCGCTGGCGAAAATCGCTGCTGATTCCATGACTGCGGAAAGTGCGCATCGCCCCGGCCAGCGCGGCATCGTTCGTCGTAATGACGCCTCCCTCACCGCAGGTGATCGGCTTGACGGGGTGCAAGCTGAAGGTGCTCAAGTCCGCCAGTGAGCCGATCGGTTGTCCCCGATACGCGCCTCCCAGCGCATGGCAGGCATCGGAGACAAGCGCGAGGCCGTGCCGCTGAGCGATCCCGCGGAGAGCATCATAATCGCAGGGCTGACCGGCATAATCGACCGCGACAATCGCCTTGGTCCGAGCGGTGACCTTGCGTTCCACATCAGCCGGATCGATGAGCAACGTCGCCGGTTCGACATCGGCGAAAACCGGCTTCCCGCCTTGATAGACGACGCAATTGGCCGAAGCGACAAAGGTGATTGCCGGGACGATGACCTCATCGCCGGGGCCGATGCCGAGGGCGGCCATGGCGGCATGCAAGGCGGCGGTGCCGTTGGAGACGGCGACGGCGTGCCCGGCTCCGGTGAAGGAGGCAAACGCGCGCTCGAATTCTTCGACCTTCGGGCCCGTCGTCAGCCAGTCGGAGCGCAGCACTTCAACGACAGCGGCAATATCGTCCTCATCCACCCACTGCTTGCCATATGGCAACAGCGTGGAACGCGTGGGATTCGGAGCGGTCGGGGTCATGGGAGAAGGCGGCTCTCGGCCGCGGTGCAAGGCTAAACCTCGACGTCGGCAAACGCCTTGAGCTCATCGACGGTGAGCCACTGCGTATTGGAATCGCTGGCGTAACGATAACCATCCGCCGGTCGGTGCCCGCCGGCCCAGGCATCGATCTTCCACCAGGGGTGGGAAGGCTCGACGACGAACATGTCGTCCAATTCGATCGCATCGCGCGCTTCGTCTTCGCTCAGTAAGACTTCGTGCAATTTTTCCCCGGGACGAATGCCGATATTATCCACCGGGCAGCCCGGCGCGATGGCGGCCGCGAGGTCGAGAATGTTCATGCTCGGGATTTTCGGGACAAAAACCTCCCCGCCATGCATGCGCTCGATGCAGTTGATGACGAAGCGAACGCCCTGATCGAGGGTAATCCAGAAACGCGTCATCCGCGGGTCGGTGACCGTCACCTTGCCCGTGGCGCGTTGCTTCTTGAACAGCGGGATGACGCTCCCGCGGCTGCCGACCACGTTCCCGTAGCGCACGCAACTGAAGGTGGTCCCGACGTCGCCCGAGTAGGCATTGCCCTGGACGAAGAGCTTCTCGGCGCAGAGCTTGGTCGCGCCGTAGAGGTTGACCGGGTTGACGGCTTTGTCGGTGCTGAGGGCGAGGACTTTTTTGACACCCCGATCGATCGCCGCCTCGATGACATTGGTCGCGCCAACGACGTTGGTCTTGATGGCCTCGATGGGATTGTATTCGCAGGCAGGCACCTGCTTCAAGGCCGCGGCGTGAACGACCACGTCCACCCCGTGGAAGGCGCGCTCCAGACGTTCGCGATCACGGACATCGCCGATGAAGTAACGCACCGGGGAATCGACGTCGGAAAACACCTGACGCATGTCATGTTGCTTCAGCTCGTCGCGGCTGAAGACGATGAGCTTCTTGGGGCGATACTCGTTGAGCATCACGGAGACAAATTTCTTGCCGAAGGAGCCAGTGCCCCCGGTAACGAGGACGGTGCTATCTTTCCAGTTCATAGGGTATAAGGGGCGGTGTTAGCCGGGTTGACTAAAGTATCGATCGAGGTAAGCCGCGACTCCGCGCTCACGCTCCGGGGTAGCGGCAGCGATGAAATCGTTGAAGATCGCGACGTTGTTGATCCGGCTTTCGCAATCGGGATCGGCAAAGATGCGCTCGTCGATGGGATTGACCGGCGAACCATGCACGTGCGCATGGTGGTAATAGTTCATGAAGAAAAACTCCTCGATGGCGCGCTTGTCGATCTGCACCTGGAGCCGGTCGGCGTTCAGGATGTAGCCCTCGTACTCTTCGAGAGTTTTCGCGTGGATATTGAAGTCATACGCGATGTGGGGATTGTCGCCGCAGTAAACCACCGGCACCCCGTGATAGGCATATTCGTGACCCGCCGTGCCGTGCACGGTGAACATCGCCGTAACACCATCCTCGAGAATCTGCTTATTGGAAGTCTCGGCGGACAGGACGGTGACCTCCGGGAACCGGCGTTTCAGATCGACGACGGCCTTGTCGTTGGCCAGGTTCATGGCCGCCCGGGATGGATCCGCGGTGCATGGGTGAGGCTTCACGTACCAGCGAAAGGGCGTCTTCCTCGCACGCTCCAGGAGAAAATCGAGCCACTCCACAAAATCGGGAAACAACATGCTGCGGTAGCCATGTGGGGAATCCACGAAATCGTGCAGCATCACAAGAATCCGCGGCGCGGGCCCGTCGTCCAGAACGCGTTCATTCGTCGCGGCGTAGGTCGTGCCAGCCACTTTGACGAGCGGACAGAATTTTCCCGCGAAGCGCTCCTCGAGAGCGCGCCGCGACTTCTCGATGGCGTCCGCCCTTTCCGTTTCGGTCAGCTTCTGAAACAACTGCGGAAACGCGTAGTACGGATAAATAGCCGGCGGCGGGAACTGATGGCCTGCCCCGGAAGGTTCGGGATCGAGCCTCATGAGAGAAAATGGCTCGCCAAAAAGAACGGCGTAACACGGGACTTTGGCCAGGAACATCAAGCGCGTGATGATGCCGCTATTGATGTAACTAAAGTCGTCGGTGATGAACGCGGAAACCCGGGTGCGGGAGAGGTAGGCCCGCGTCGCGTGGAAAATACCGAGCGCCTGGACGAGGAGTTCGCGCAACCGCGGGTCATCGAGACGCAAGGTGGGCTCGTTGTAGAAGCGCAGGTAGCTGTCGTAGATTTGGTCGCCGATGAGCACGCCGTCGACGGTGATCTGCATCACGTCCCACCTGGTCTTCAACCCGGGCATGATTTCAGCCGCTTGCGCCCGGGCGCGGCTCTCGTGCGGAGCGGTATCCGCCGCGCCCAGGCCGAAGCGCGCGCCGAAGGCCTCAAAGAGCCTGTTGATCAATGGATTGACCGATCCGAGGAACTGGTAGGACTCGATGCGCGAGCCGGACCTCTCCGCGAGATGATTCATGACGTAGGCGTAGCATAAGATCAGGGGGTACGACGTGAAGAGACCGACCAGCACCACCGAGTCCCGGCTGGTCGAATCCCGATGCGGCCATCTTTGCCGGCAGTAGGCCATGAAGCGGCGCGCGGGCGCCTCGGCGGACCAGCGTTTCGCCACACGGGTCGCGTGCTGGCAGGTGCGGGCGACAAGCCCTGTCATGCCACGGGCGCCTCCACTTTGGCGGGCGCGAGGCTCGCGACGCTGGGAGAAACGCCCTTTTCCACGGACCACCTGCCTTTGACGAGGGTCACGCCTTGATACATGGGCGGCAGTTGCCCGCTCTCGAAAAAATCGCCGCCTTCGACGTGAAGTTCGACGGCGTTTTCCAGACTGTCCAGAATGATCGCGCCGTCTGGCGACGTGCCGATCTCGTAGCCGATGCGGAAGGTGGACTCCGGAAGGGGCAACTGCCTCAGCCGGCAAACGAAGGCTCCGCGTTCCGAAAGGTCCGCCGGGAACGATTGCCCCGTGATGAGGTTGGTGTGCGTGAAGATGGGCACGTCCAGGTCGCTCTTCACAAAAATGCTGACCCAGAGCGCCGGCCAGGTCAGGGAGGGCCGGTTATTCTCAAAGTACATGCAGAGGTCGATGTCCTGCCCGGCATGGGCGGCGGAGATCGTGTTCCCGTTCATATCGCGCAACTCGATGGCGACCACTTTGATCTGGCCATTGCCACGCCGGTCGGAACGATCACGCAAACAGCTCGTCGGTTGGGTGAAGCTGTTCACGTAGTAGGAAATGGCTTCGGTCTGCGTGCCGGAGTATTTCACCGTTCCATTTTCCAGGACCACCCCGCGACGGCACAGGTTTTCCACCGCCGCCGCCTGATGGCTAACAAACAGAATGGTTCGCCCTTCCCGCGCCACGCGGTTCATCTTGCCGAGGCATTTCTGCTGGAACGCGCTGTCCCCCACGGCCAGCACCTCATCGATGATCAAGATTTCCGGTTCAAGATGCGCAGCCACGGCGAAGGCGAGTCGCACCATCATGCCGCTCGAGTAGCGCTTGACCGGCGTATCGATGAATTTTTCGACACCCGAGAACTCGACGATCTCGTCAAACTTGCCGTCGATCTCCTGGGTCGTCATGCCGAGGATGGACGCGTTCATGTAAACGTTGTCGCGCCCCGTCAACTCCGCGTGAAATCCCGTTCCGACTTCGAGCAGGCTGGCCACGCGGCCTTTGATGAGCGCGCGCCCTTCGGTCGGCGCGGTAATCCGGGAAAGGATCTTGAGCAGTGTCGATTTTCCGGAGCCGTTACGGCCGATGATTCCCACCACATCTCCCTCGTTGATTTCGAGGTTCACGTCCTTGAGCGCCCAGATTTCGCTGTGCTCGTCGGCCCGCACTGGCCGGCGGTCGTTGACCGTGGAAAATGGATCCTCCTTGCCCCACAGGCGCGCCCAGCGCCGTTGCAGATCCTCGTAGAGCATCCGGCGGTTAATGGTCCCAAGCCGGTAGCGTTTGCTCAGATGTTCGACTCGAATGACAGTAGACATCGGCTAGACCGTATCCATGAAGGTTTTCTCCGCCCGGCTGAACATCACCAACCCGATGAAGAGCAGGATCGCAGTGAGGACGGCGCTCACCGCGAGATGCCAGATTTCCACGATGCCGCCCCCGAGGAAGGCAAAGCGGAACGACTCAATGATCGGCACCATCGGATTGAGAATGAAGAGAAGGCGCCACTCCTTGGGGATCTGCGAAAGCGGGTAAACAACGCAGCTCGCATACATCCAGAGTTGCGTCCCGAAGGTCACTCCCAGAGCAAGATCGCGGTAGCGCGTGGTCAGTGCCGAGACGATGCAGCCGATTCCCAAACCCAAAGCTCCCATCTGGAGAAGCAGAATCGGGACAATGACCACGCGCCAATTCGGATGAACGGGGGCGCCGTTCCACCAGAAAAAGCCAAATAAAATCAGGAACAGGCCAAACTGGATGACGAAGGCCGCGAGATTGGCCAGGATCATCGAGCACGGCATGACCAGGCGGGGGAAGTAGACCTTCCCGAAAATCCCGGAATTGCCGGAGAACGTGGTCGCCGAGCGAGAGAGGCAGGTCCCGAAGTAATTCCACGCGGTGATCCCGATCATGAAGAAGAGGAAATTTGGCATGCCATCGGTGGGAATCCGCCCGATTTTCCCGAAAACCACGGTGAACATGGCCGTGGTGAAAATCTGCGGGATGACGAACCAAAACGGGCCGAGCACCGTCTGGGTGTAGCTGGCCACGATATCGCGCCGGAAAAAGCGGTAGACCAGATCGCGGTAGCGCCACAATTCTCCCAGCCGGAAATCCAGCCACCCGCCACGCGGGCTGAGGACCGTCCAGCCCTTTAAATCTTCCTTCGCTTCAGTATTTTCGTTGCTCACAGAATCGACACAAGCTGCCGCCCTTGGTCGTTCGCCGGAATTTCACCAGCGAGACCTTCGAGGCTGCCTCTTTTTTGCAGAGGGCATTTCATTGATTTGTTACGAACCGACGAACCGGGAAATCCCGGGACGCCGGTTGCTATCCTTAAGTCACCAGGGCGGCTTCCTTAAAAACGGAGGTCAATCGGAGATCGACTTCATTTTTGCCACCCAAAAGTTCCAGCAGCACCTTGACCCGCTCGCGGGCCGGAAGGAGTTCTGTGACCACCGCGGTCTGGCCACGAAATGGCCCTTCGACGATCTCGACGGAATCGCCCTTGGCGAGCACGAAGGAAACCGTCTTCAGTTCTGCGTCGTCCATGAAGGACCGAAGGTCGGTCAGCGCCTGCTCCGGCACTTCCGGATAGTCGAGGCCAAACCGCACGATGCCGCTCACCCCCTGGGAGTAACGAATGCGCGTGTGCCAACTCGCCATCTCGAAGCGGGCAAAGAGATAATTGGGGAAAAGCGCTTCCGTAAACCACACCAGCCCCCGCCGGGTGGAACGCTGGATTTTCACCCGAGGACAGTACACTTCCACCCCTTCACAGAGACGTACGTGAGCCGCCGCGATGTGTTCGTGCTTGGGCTTTGCGCGGAGGCAATACCATTTCACGTCGGAAGAGGAAGGGAGGTCCATCGAACCCGGCGAGATTGCGGCGGGGGTCATCACGATACGAGGAATTTCAAGATCCACGGGAGCATCGCCTGCCCCTTTTCGTGCCAATGCCGGAGCCGGGCCAGACGGTTCTCGGCCACTTCCCGGCTTTCCTCCGGCGAATGCGCCACCAAATCCTCCATTCGCTGGAGGCGCAGCAGACCGCTATCGAGGTGCGGCTGGAGTTCCCCCTTAATAAATCCGGTGGCAAACCGGCTCAGATCGAACTCCGCCAGATAGTGATCCCGCCGGTCGCCCGCCACGTAGGAAGTCTTCACCGCCCCGAAGGAGCGGAGCAACTTCAGGCCCTGACTGGCGGCGCCTTTGCTCATATTGAGGCGCTCCATCAGAGTGTCCATGGGCAGCGCTTCGGGCGAAACGAAGAGCAGACCGTAGAGTTCCCCGACCGACTTGGGCATGCCCAACATCCGCACGAGGCTAATGAACAGGTCGATGACCTCCACCTCCAGGGCGGTCAGCGCCAGGGCGGTGGTCGATTCGCGACCATTGGAAGGCGGATCGAACTGAGGTTCAGCAGACATCGAGCGTTTTTTTGGTCATTTTGGATAAAGTGTCCAGAAAAAAATGAACACAATGAATTATCTGGGCTCTCCAGGGGGTATTCCCTCTTGCCCTCCCCTCCATACCAACCTTAAATGTCGCCTCTTCGCAACATTTGATGATTTCGGTCACCGTCCCAGTTTTTAATGAAGCCGAATCGCTTCCCATCCTCGCTGAACGCGTGACGGGTGTCATGGGCCAAATTGGCCGCCCATGGGAACTCATCTTCATCAACGACGGCAGCATGGATGGCAGCGAAGAAGTCCTGGACCGGCTTGCCGCCGAAAACCCCGCCGTCAAAGTCGTTCATTTCCGGCGCAACTACGGCCAGACGGCGGCCATGATGGCCGGTTTCGATTTCGCCCGGGGCGACGTGATCATCCCGATGGATGGCGACCTGCAAAACGACCCGTCCGACATCCCCAAGATGCTCGCCAAACTGGAAGAGGGCTTCGACGTCTGTTCAGGGTGGCGCAAGGATCGCCAGGACAACGCCATGCAGCGCAACCTGCCGTCGATCATGGCCAACCGGCTGATCTCTTTCGTCTCCGGCGTCGAGCTCCACGACTTTGGCTGCTCGCTGAAAGCCTACCGGGCCGAAGTCATCAAGTCCGTGCGGCTCTACGGGGAAATGCACCGTTTTCTCCCGATTTACGCCTACTGGCATGGCGCCAAGATCACCGAAGTGACGGTCAATCATTTTGCCCGGACCACCGGCCAATCCAAATACGGGCTGGAGCGCGTGCTCAAGGTGCTGTGCGACCTGGTCGTGGTCAAGTTCCTCGACAGCTACGCAGAGAAGCCGATGTACGTCTTCGGGGCCGTCGGGCTGCTCTCTTTTATGGTCAGCGTCTTCGCCGGGACCAGCGCCCTCTACCTCAAATTCTTCGGCCACAAAACATTCATCGAAACTCCCCTGCCCCTGCTTTTCGTCATGAGCGGCATCACGGGGGTGATGTGCATTCTGATGGGACTCCTCGCGGAAATGATCATGCGGACATTCTACGAGAGCCAGGGCAAGAGTGTGTACTCGGTCCGCGCCACGCGAAACGTCGAGAATTCGAAGTAGACCATGGCTCCGACGATGGCCATGCAGATGGCGCGCTTCCGCGGAATGCTTGAAAAATGCGCATTCAGAGATTTATTCTGGGGCAATTCCCCTTACCTCCCGTTATGATTTCCAATAGCATCAAAGCCGCCAAAGACCTGCACCGCCGGATGGGTTATCCGTTGGGAAAATTGCAATCGAAAGTGGAAAGGCAGTTGCAAGATCTTAACGGGGTCAGCGGCCCCATGAGGCACGTCCGCAGGATCTCTTTCAAGGCCCGCCATCTGCCGGAGGTCATCGAGCGGAAGAGAAAGGCGGAAGTATTCACACGGAATCTGAAACCGGAGATTGCGGAGCATGCCCGGGAATTCCGGCAAAAGGGATTAACGTATTTCACCGACGAGACCGACCCGCAATTGCGGGTGGAGCTGCTGAAATTCCATGACGACGTGATCACGGAGCGCAGCAAAACGGCCGTCGGCGCCCCCACTCACCCGTTTTTCTTCGTGCTCGAGGATCCCGCCACTGACTTTACTACGGACCACATCCTCGTCCGGTTTGCGCTGCAAGACAGCATCGTGCAAGCGGTCACGGCCTGTTTTGGATCGGTGCCCGTTTTAACTGGAATCTGCGTCAACGAATCCCGGAATGTAATCATCGAGACCAAGAAGCAGCGTGCCTCCCAGCAGTGGCATCTCGATTATTCTTCGGATGGCGACGAATTCATTGCCGTCTGGGTCTATCTCACCGACGTGCCGAGCGTCGCCCAGGGACCTTTGACCATCATCCCGGCGGACGTGTCGCGGAAAGCGCGGAACAAGCTGCACCTCGGACGCATCGACGACGAGGAAATCGAAGCGGCCGGGCTACACGATCAGATCCAGCCCGTCCTCGGACCACGGGCAACCGTGTTCCTGGTCAGCACGCAAAGATGCTATCATATGGGCAGCCGGTGCCACCCCGGCGAGAAACGCGTGATGTGCCAATTCCTGTTTTCCAAATCCGGCGATCACAAGAACTTCGTGAAGATCACGACCCCAGTCGAGGAAGAGAAAAAGCTGCTGATCTGCCGCTGAAGTCGGCGCCTCATCCATGGCACGAACGGCCTCGCAATGCTGACGTTTTGCGACGTGCCCGTCTCAGAATAAGGATCGGAAGACTTCCGGAGAACGGCGCTTACGGATCCAGCGTGATGCGACCCCGCACGTAGCCGCTTTCAACGGGAGCCTGATAGCGGATATCGAGAAACTCCGCCTCCTGCGGCGCGCCTTTTCCCTTCCGGGAATGTACGGCGAGATTGAGAAGGCTGCTCGTCAGCAGGGTGCGTTCGACCGGATACGGCGGCTTGCCCGTCGCCAGGAACTTCTCGAGGTTCCAGACCAGCGTGTCGAAGAATCTCCCGATGCCCGGCAGCTCGAAGAGCGTGGTGACCGGCGCCGCGCGATTCGCCAGTCGGCCCGCAAACGTAAAATCGACAACCTGTTCGATGAGATTCAGCGCCGCTCCTTTGGTGCCATCGGCATATTCGACCAGGATCGCTTCCGGTTGGACGACGTTCTGGCGCGCTGTGCCGGTGTTGCAACTCGGATTTCGCGCCAGGGCCGCATCGAGCAGCGACCACGACCATCGGCCTTCGTCACCCGCCCGCCAGACATCGTCACCCGTGAGCATGGTCACGCGGCGGACTCCAGTCTCGCCGCCGATCCGCCGTTCCATCATGCACTGGAGAGTTTCCAAGGCGTGAAAGAAATAGACTTCCGAGGCGGAACGATCGTAGCCGAAGGCGACGAGCCCCTCCTTGAGGGGAGTTTCGAGCGGCAGTTCCAGTTCTGGCCGGCGCCACGTCACGGGCAGGGATGAGCCGGCCATCAGTCCAAACTTCATCTTCCGCGCGAGATCGAACATCGCCCTGGCTTTGCGATGGTCATAGGACAGCGCCTTGTCCACGAAGACCGGCACGACCCGTCCAGCGGCTTCAAAGGCGGCCACAATCTGCATGAAGAATTCGTGGCGCGGATAGAGGATCTGCCCGTATTCGTTCTGCGGATAGTCGCCGTGTTCGATCACCAGCAAGACGGCGTCCACATCGAGCTTGCCGCGACCGCCGAGCGCCTCCTCGACGGTCTCGCATCGTTCAAAGTGAAACCGCGCGGCATAGACGCCGCTCAGGTCGTTCGGCGTATGCTTGTCATTGAACATTCGGACAACGGTTTGCGCCGGCTGATGATGAAACCCCTCCCGGTCGTAGCCTTCCATGAATCGGCGCCCGAAGTGGTAGGCATGCGATTTGAAGCGGTACTCGGAGTTAATCATCGCGATCCGGAAAGGCTTCGGCTGCTCCACAAGTTCCGCTGCAAAAAGCGGCCCCATCGATGTCGCCGCGCCCGCCAGCAATGCGGACTGGACGAGAAAGTCCCGCCGAGTGAGTGGCGTGCCGCGCGGTTTCGGCAGGAACGCTTCCGTGGGAGGAGAGGAATCCTTCATGGCGCGAGAGCGTAGTCGAAAGCCGGCCACAGTGGAAACAGGAATGGAAGTGTCAGGCTGGTCGCCATGCGCCCGCCTGACTTTTGGAGCGCGCACCACACGAACGCCGCGCGCAACGAAACGTCTTATGCCGCCGATTCGTACCGCGCTCGAATCTGTGCCGCCAAACCTTCATGCCGATCGAATTGGTGGATGACGGCATAAGGGACGCCATTGGCATCCACGAATTGACCTTTTTCATCGCGCGGGAGTTCATCGATCGCGCGGATGAGGCCCATCGTCAGCACCTCCGAAGTGCGGTTGGGGTAGAGCGTCACATCCTTGAGCTTGCCGGTGTAGATGAGGTAGTTGTGGATCCCTTGATCCAGGCCCATGCGCATCACGCTGCGGGCGTCTGGCAGGGAGAGGAGGAACGCATCCAGATAGTCGCAGATGCTTTGGTAGTCCCCGAGGATGGTGCCGCTGCAAATCAAGGATTTGTCACCCAATCGGCGCACCATGTTGTCCCCGTAGAGGTCGCGCAGCCAGCGGGAGCTGTTCACATCCGCGCCCTGGGTGAGCCAGGGCTCCTCCACAAAGGCCTTCAGCTCACGTCCGGCCATCCGTTCGAAAGGGTTTGCCTGGAAATACACATCCCGCAGGTCGGTGAGGAATACGTTACGGTAACGCACCGGCGACGTCTTGAGGAAACCCCGGTAGAGGAAGTTCCGCATGATCGACAGATTCTGAAACGCGATGCAGAGCGCGTGGATGGCATTGGGCGTTCGGAGCGCCGCCGCCAGGGGACGTATCAACGGCCAGAGCCGGAAGAGCGGATTGCGCAGCTTCGCCTGGTTTCTGAACGGGTAGACAAAGCGCCGGACGATGATGCCCTCGTTGCGCAGCCGGCAGATGGTCTCGTCTCCCGTCTCGGCGAGATAGAGGACGAGGTCGCCGTCATATCCGGTCTCCTGAAGAGAGCGGATGAACGGGCTGAGCTGACGATAGTCGTAGCCCATCGACGTCGCGAGGATGACGTCCTTCACCGGCTCAGCTCCTCCGGGGACGGATCGAACCCATCGGTCTCCAGCATGTAGTCCAGGACGCGGGCCAGCTTTTTCGGACTGATGACGGTGTCGTACTCGCTCGAGACATTTTCGCCGAAGCAGTACCAGAAATCATGGCCGGCCAGGCAGCACTGGCGGAGCGTGGTGGTGTCCCACCAGGCCGGATTAAAGATTTCGAGCAGCTTGGCGCCGGGCTGGCAGTAGAGGCTGTTGAGCAGGCTGGTCCCGTGCGGGCCGATCATGACATTCGTTTCCGCCGCGATGCGCACCTGCTCGGCGATACTGTAGTCCTCCCAGCGAATGATCTCGAAGCCCCGCTCCTTGAGCACCGGTTCGAGTTCCTCCTGCCGGGCCATCTTGCGCCGTTTCGCTCCCGAGCGGTCCACGAAAATGCGGCGATCCCGCCGGGCGGGCGCGAGGGACCCGGTGTTCTTCAGCGCGAGGTCGCGGAATTTCAGCAGCAGCTCAGCCCTGGGCTTGGAGCCGGAGTTGGACGTGTGGGTGGCATTGAGTTCCTCGACCCGGACCCACGGCGCTTCGATCGGCACCAGTTGCTCCGGCTTGATCCCCGCGATTTCGTAGAGGCCCTTGTGCCAGGGATGGAGATAGGCCGGCACGAGAAACCGATAGTCGGCCAGGTTTTCGAACAGGGTGACGCGCAGCATGGCGTCGAAGAAATAGTGGCCCATGTTCTTCTCGCCCCAGATGGTCAGGAGAGAGATGAATCGCCCTTCCTTGGTCTTCGGCTCTGAGACGGGCACCTGCGATTTCCGGGGCGGGGTCGAAATGAAAAACGCTTCCTTGATCCATTCGTTACGATCCGAGAGGACGCCCCCGCCGGAGTGGGCGACAGCCGCCCCGGGGATCGCGCAACGCCACACCTTGTCCATGCGATAGCGCGTGACGCCATGCAGGCTTCCCGCCCAATGCCGGCTGAAGTGAAGCCCGCGCCGGGCGTCGCGATGCATCTTGAGCAGTCGCGGTCCCTGGTCGACCCATCTCAGGAAATCTTCCGACAGCCCCTTCGCGCTGGGGCAGGTCTGAATCGTGGCCGGGAGAATCTCTTCGTATTTCCAACCCCGCTCCAGCGCCACCGCGGCGAGATCATGAATCTCCGGCCAGGCCACGCGCGGATCGCGCCGATCCAGCAAAAATTCTTTGAGGGTTTCCGTGAGGCGCATGAATGGTTTTGGCAGGAAGGGCAGGATACGGACGCCGGTTCGTCGATGGCAAGGCAGGCGTCAAAAAGGGCGGGAGAATGCCACGGCGGAGCCAAACGTCCAGCCCGGCTGGAAGTTGCGCCCGGGGCAGCCCCTACGCGAAATACCGCACTTTACTTCGCCGGAGCCATGCTCAGATACTTCCGCCCAATGCTCGCCAAATCGTTCACCCGGAACCTCCTCCCGGGTCGCCAGACCTCATGTGTGGAATAGCGGGCTTCAGTGGTTTTGGAGACCAGGACATCCTCCGCCGGATGACCGACGCGATCCGCCATCGCGGGCCGGATGCCGAGGGCCATTGGATTGAACAGGACGCGGGCGTCTTCCTGGGCCATCGTCGTCTTTCGATCGTCGATCTGAGCGGCGGCGCGCAACCGATGTGGACGGCGGATGGGGAAATCGGCGTCGTTTTCAATGGCGAGATCTACAACCACGCCGAACTGCGCGCGGAACTGAAAACCCGGGGTTGCCAATTTGTCACCGATCACTCGGACACGGAGGTGCTGCTGCATGGTTATCGAGAGTGGGGCGATAGTTTCGTCGAGCGCCTCAATGGAATGTGGGCGTTCGTCATCTACGACCGGGCGAAAAAACGGCTCTTCGGCAGCCGGGACCGCTTCGGCAAAAAGCCGCTCTGCTATTTCCACGAGGGCGACACCTTCGCCTGGGCCAGCGAACTGCCCTCCCTGCTGCAGCACCCGAGATGCCCGCGGGATCTCTCGACGCTCGCGCTGAAGAAATACTTCGCCTATGCGTACATCCCGGCGCCGCGTTCGATCTACGAACGCGTCTGGAAGCTTCCGGGTGGGCACTCGTTTTCCTACGATCTCGCGCGGCGTGAATTGAAGACATGGCGATATTGGGAATTTGTGCTTCAAAGTGACGCCCGACCGGCTGACGTGGATTCGCTCTGCGAGGAACTCCGCGCGACGCTGGAACGCGCCGTCCAGCGACGGCTCATGTCCGATGTGCCGCTCGGCGTCTTCCTCAGCGGCGGCATCGACTCTTCCGCGGTCGCGGCACTCGCCGCGAAGCATGTGCCTGCCGGCCAGCTCAACACCTTCGCGATCGGGTTTAACGAACCGAGCTTCGACGAAAGCGTCCACGCCCGCTTCGTCGCCGAGCGGCTCGGCACGCGGCACCGGGAAGAGATCCTCGATCTCGATAAATCGGTCGCGCTGCTTCCCGAGATTATCGGGAAACTCGATGAACCGCTGGGCGACGGCTCGCTGCTGCCGACTTATCTGCTTTCCCGGTTCACCCGCCAGCACGTCACC
Source organism: Chthoniobacterales bacterium (assembly GCA_038228205.1). Taxonomy (GTDB): domain Bacteria; phylum Verrucomicrobiota; class Verrucomicrobiia; order Chthoniobacterales; family Chthoniobacteraceae; genus Chthoniobacter. The sequence goes on along the minus strand of JBBRPL010000001.1, from coordinate 56,893 downwards.
GTCGCGCTGGGGGGCGACGGGGGGGATGAACTGTTCGCGGGCTACGATCCCTTTCGCGCGCTGCAAAAAGCCGCGGCGTATGCGAAATGGGTCCCCCGCCCCATCCACGAGGCCATCCGACTGGTCGCCGCGCGGTTGCCCGTCTCGCACCAAAATCTGAGCCTCGATTTCAAAATCAAGCGCACGCTCATGGGCTTGAGCTATCCGCCGTCGCTCTGGAACGCCGTGTGGATGAGCGCCCTGGAACCTCGGGACCTGGCGCAGCTCTTCCGCGAACCGTGTGACCAGGAAGAAATCTACAGCGAGGCCATCGAGGCGTGGGACCGGTGCGCCCAACCCAACCTCGTGGATCGCGCGCTGCAATTCTGGACGAACATTTACCTTCAGGACGGCATTCTCGCCAAAGTGGATCGCGCCAGCATGATGAACTCGCTCGAGGCGCGTTCACCGTTTCTCGATATCGAAGTCGTGGATCTGGCCCGCCGCATTCCGTGGCAGCTCAAGCTGCACCACGGCCAGACGAAATACATTTTGAAAAAGGCGCTCGCACCGGTGCTTCCGCGGGAAATCATCGCACGAAAGAAGAAGGGGTTCGGCATGCCCATCGGCCGATGGCTGCGTGAGGGCCGTTTCGAGTTCGACCACGCCCACACGTTCCCGCATTTGCATGTCGCCTTTGCGGAACAAAAGCACGCCGCGCACATGGCGGGCCGCGCGGATGAGCGCCTCTTCCTCTGGAGCTACTGGCTGCTCGGGCAGTGGATCAAGCCATGACCGAACCCATGCGCATGCTGCTCGTCAACTATGAGTACCCGCCGCTCGGCGGAGGCGCCGGGCAGGCGACCGCGTCGCTCGCGCGGGAGTTTGCCGCGGCTGGGCACGAGGTGCTGGTGCTCACGTCCCGTTTCGCCGGCCAGCCCGCCTTCGAGGAAGTCACGGGCTTTCGCATCCAGCGGGTGCCCGTCATCCGGCGCAGAAAGGATCGCTGCACACCACCGGAGATGCTCACCTTCCTGTTGAGCGCGTCCCTGGCCGCGCTGGGGAGCGTGCGCGCCTGGAAGCCAGACGCGGTCATCGCGTTTTTTGGAATTCCGTCGGGGCCCATCGGCCTCCTTTTGCGGCTCGTGAGTGGCCGGCCCTACATCGTTTCCCTGCGCGGCGGCGATGTGCCGGGCTTTCAGCCCTACGATCTGGCGCTGTTTCACAAGCTGCTCGGTCCGGTGATCCGGTTGCTCTGGAAAAAGGCGTTTGCCGTCGTCGCGAATAGCGCGGGACTTCAGGCGCTCGCCTTGCGCTTCGCGTCCGATCTGCCGATTGTGGTCATCCCCAACGGCGTGGACGCGCAGACATTTCATCCATCGTCCGCATCGCCGGTCACCGGCGACCGGCCGGTTCGGATGCTCTTCGTGGGACGCGTAGTGTATCAAAAAGGACTCGATGTCCTGCTCCGCGCGCTGGCGGCACTGCCCATGGAATTGAATTACGAATTGGAAATCATCGGGGACGGAGACGAGCGGCCGGGGCTCACCCTGGAGGCGGCGCAATTGGGGTTGGCGACGCGGATTACATTTTCGGGCTGGTGCGATCGGACGCTCATTGCGGAACGTTACCGGCAGGCGGATCTTTTCGTGTTCCCTTCGCGCGACGAAGGAATGCCCAATGTCGTCCTCGAAGCGATGGCCTCGGGACTGCCGATCGTCGCCACCGCGATCGCCGGGAGCGGGGAGTTGGTCCGCGAAGGCGAGAATGGCCATCTCGTCCCGCCGGAGGATGCCGGCGCGCTGACCACGGCGCTCGCGCATTTGCTCGCGCAACCCGAGACGCGCCGCACCATGGGCCAGGCAAGCCGCACCCGGATCGAGCAGGAATACACCTGGGCGCGCGTGGCGGCCGGATATCTCGAATTGGCGCGGAGGATGCACCGTGGAACTGCAAACTCATGAACGAACGAATGCAGCGATTTTGTTACATGGGCTCCGCGCAAGAACCCGCGGATATTGGAGGTCCTTCGACTCCGCCCGTGCTTCCCCGCTCCGCTGCTAATGACGTGTTGTGTAAGTTGTTGGAGATCAAGACCACGAAGCTTGGCGGCTCCGCCGCGATTGGACGGTCGGCGGTAGGGAAACCGCCGCTCCTTGGGCTCCACTGCCCGCGACACGTCATCCCCGCACTAATCATCACGTCCTCGTGTTTGGTTCCTCAGGATGACAAGAAAGGAGGACGGCGCTCGCGCTGGCAGCGACACGATAGATCTCTGTGCTGCGTCTTGACCGATCCAACCCGACAGAAGCCTGCCGACTCGCTCAAGCTGACGCATATGCAGGCTGGTGCGTCATCGCATCGCGAGCGGTATGGCGTGTGCCACCTTTCCTCCAACCTCTTTTAATCTGTGCCGTACTTAAAAAATCCGCAGTCCAGTTTTCTCCCGATGGCTTCCTATGTGCGGCATTAGCGGATTCGTTTATACCGATCCCCAGCGGCCCATCGAACGGGCGGTGCTCGAGCGGATGAACGCGGCCATCCGTCATCGCGGCCCGGACAGCGATGGTTTTTACGTGCGCCCGCAAATTGGCCTCGCGATGCGCCGCCTGGCGATCGTCGATTTGCAGACCGGCGATCAACCGCTGAGCAATGAGGACGGCAGTGTTTGGATCGTCTTCAACGGCGAGATTTACAACTATCCACAGCTTCGTCCGGACCTCGAACGACGCGGCCACGTTTTCCGCAGCCACAGCGACACGGAAGCCATCGTCCACCTCTACGAGGAGTACGGTGTGGAATGCGTGCAGCACCTGCGGGGCATGTTCGCGTTCGCCATCTGGGACGAAAAGCGGAAACGGCTTTTCATCGCGCGCGATCGCCTCGGCAAAAAACCGCTCTACTATGCCGAGCACGATGGCGCTTTGCTCTTCGGGTCGGAGTTGAAGTGTCTCCTGCAATATCCCGGTTTCCCGCGCGAAGCGGACCTCAGCGCGTTGCATCACTATCTGACGCTCCAGTACGTGCCCGACCCTTTGTCGGCGCTGAAGCACGCCCGCAAGCTTCCGCCCGCTCATCGCCTCGTATGGGAAAACGGGCACATCGCCATCGAGCGCTATTGGGAACTGTCCTACGAACCGAAATGGGCCGTGCCGGAGCCGGAACTGCGCGAGCAGATCCGGGAAAAAATCACCGAAGCTGTGAAAATCCGGCTGATGAGCGATGTGCCGCTCGGCGCCCACCTCAGCGGAGGCATCGATTCCGCGGTCGTCGTGGGCTTGATGGCCGGGATGAGCGACCGCCCGGTGAAGACGTTCTCCATCGGCTTCCGGGAAGCGGCGTTCAACGAACTCCACCATGCCCGGGCCGTGGCGGAGAAGTTCGCGACGGAGCATCACGAATTCATCGTTGAACCCGCCGCGCTCGAGGTGCTGCCGCAGTTGGTCGAGCATTTCGACGAGCCCTTCGCCGACGCGGCGGCGATCCCGACCTGGTATTTGGCGCAGATGACGCGCGCCCATGTCACCGTGGCGCTCAACGGAGACGGCGGCGATGAAGCCTTCGGCGGATACCAGCGCTACTACGCGGACCCGCTGGCGGATCTCTATCGGATCGTTCCGGAGGCGCTCCGCCACGGCGTTTTCGATCGCCTGCTGCGCGCCGTGCCGGTGCAAAGCGGGCGCCCCGTCGAGAGCAGCGTGGCCACCGCCCTGCACCACCTCACGCGAGCGGCGGATTTGCCGGTGGGCGCGAGCATCGTGCGCTGGGGTTCATTTTTCACCGAGGCGGAAAAGCGCGCGCTCTACACCGATGAAATGCGGCTGGGCGTAAACGCCACCCCGCCTTCGCATACCTTGCTGGAGGAGACTTTCCGCCGCGCACTGGCCCGGTCGCGCCTCGATCGCACGATGAGCACCGACGTGCAAAATTATCTCCCCGGAGCGCTGCTCCCGAAAGTGGATCGGATGACCATGGCGCACTCCCTCGAGGCGCGCTCTCCTTTCCTCGACCACGAAGTGATGGAACTCTCGGCACGCCTCCCGGAATCGTTGAAGGTGCGCGGCCGGACGACCAAACGAATCCTCCGCGAGCTCTTCGCGGACCTGCTGCCGCCCACGATCACGCGCCGCGGCAAGATGGGATTTTCGGTACCGCTCGGGCTATGGTTCCGGGGACCGCTCGCGACGCCCATGCGAGATATCCTGCTCGCCAGCAACGCCCGTATTTTCCAGTATCTGCAACGCAGCGGCATCGAAGAACTCTTCGCGCAAAATGCCGCAGGCCGCGCCGATCACGGCAAACGCCTGTGGGCGCTTCTAAATCTCGAAGTGTGGCTGCAAAAGTATGTCGTCTAATCCTCTCCGCTTCGTGTGGCCGGCCCTCTGCGGGCTCCTCGCGCTGTCTCTGGCCGGGAGCACCATCTATTGGCGAAAGCAGTCCCGTCCGGTCGCCGCGAAAACAAAAAAGCCGACGATCGAACCGGCATTCGACAAGCGGGCGGCGGCCTATTTCCGGGAGTTGGCGACCATCCAGGGGTACCAGTCGCAGGGAGCGCTCACGGGAGCGGATGCCGCGCGACTCGCGGCCTATGATCGCCTGGATCTCAACAAGCGATGGGCCCAGGAACGCAATGGCGAACCCAATACCCTGGCCACGCGCGAGCAGATCTTTCCCCAAAACACGGCGATCCCGCTGGCGCCGACCATGCAACTCCGGCTCGACCAGCCGTTCCGGCATTACCGCTATGAATTGACCAACCAGAGCGATCGTGCCCTGGGAGCACCGATCCTTTTCCGGGACGACCGTTGGGATTCCGCCACGGAGTTGGTCATCCAGGCCGGCTTCAAGGAGATCCCCGATGAAGTGGAGCGCGCCGTGGCGATCTGGCGCTTCGTCTGTCCGCGCCGCGTCTTTGGCGAACCGCCCACCGAGGGACTCGAAGAGCACGACGTCATCAAGTTCTTCGCGCTCTATGGCTATGGCTACTGCGACGACAGCGCGCGCGCCCTGGCCACGCTGGCGGAACTCAGCGGATTAAAAAGCCGCGTGTGGGAACTGGATGGCCATGTGGTCGCCGAGGTGATGGCCCGTGGACGCTGGCGCATGCTCGATCCGGACCAGCAGGCCTACTTTTACCGGTCCGGCGCGCCACTGGATATTCTGGGCGTGGAGGAACTCTCGGCGGACCGCGCCAGCTTCAATCACATCGTCTCATTCCGCAACGCGAGCGACTATCCACCCAAATACATCGACTGCTTTCTCAGCCGCGAAAACAACAAGATTGCCGTGGGAGGCACCTCCACCCACCGCATCGAACCCGTCCTGCGCCCGGGCGAGCGGATGACGTTCAACAACTACAATTGGGGCCGCTATTTCCTCGGAAAGTATCCCATCCCGCCGCCGCGCTACTACAACGGCAGCTTCATCTATACGTTTCACGTCCGGGATCTCACGCACGCCGGCAAAGGAATCACCAGCGAGGCCATCGAGGGAGGCTATCGTTTGAGCAACCGCGGCAGCACCGCGGAGGTGGCCGAACTGGCGTTTTCGTATCCCTTCCCGATTGTCGGCGGATTGATTGAAGGAACGGCGAGCGTCCCGAAGGGCACGGCGCAGTTGCGCCTCCTGGATCGCGATCACGAGCGGGTTCTCGCGAAGGAGTTGCACGACAATATCCATGTCGATCTCGACCATTTCGTCGCCGTCCTCACGGAAGATCCGACCCACCGCTATTCCATCGCGTTCGAACTCGGGCCGCAGGCCGTCCTCGAATTGCGTGACTTCAAGGTGTCCACCGATTTTCAATTCGCGGGAATGGCGCTCCTGCCCCTGGTCACCGGCGAGAATGAATTCCACGCGCATTTCCCGGAGAAATCGAAGCCCGCGGATTTCGAGTTCACGGTTTCCTGGCGGTAGGCGTTGGAACTACTCCCGATAGATCTCCAGTAATCGCGCGCGGATTTCTTCGTCGGCGCTGAAGTTTTGCCGGCGGACATTCTCGACGAAGCGCGACCATGTGGCCGGCTCGGCGATCCGCTCCAGCGCCGCCGCCAGTGCTTCGGAGGAGCGCGGCTCGATCAGGCAGCCATTCTGGCCGTCGATCACCACGTCGGCCAGGGCGCCGACGCGGGTGGCCACCACGGGTTTTTCGAAAGCGAAGGCCATATAGGCGACACCGCTCTGCGAGGCCGAGAGGTAGGGCAGAGCAACGGCGTGCGCCTCGTTGAAAAGCGCGGCCATTTCTTCGTCGGGTATGAAACGGTTGAGGGTGCGGATATTGGCGCCCTGGATGCGGTACTCCGACAGGTCGCCTTCGCCGGCAATGATCAGTTCGAACCGCTGAGGATCAAGATGGCGAAAGGCTTCGAGGAGGTATTCCAGGCCTTTGTAGCGCAGCAGCCGTCCGAAGAAGAGAACGACAAAGGGGCCGTCGCCCCGGGCCACGGATTGTCCCCGCGCCCACAGGCTGTAATTGACGTGCGGGAGAACGTGGGTGCGGGGGCGCAGGAAGCCCGGCAGTTCGTCGCGAATCGCAGGCGAATGGACGATGACTTTGCGGATGAAGAGGAAGACCAGTAGCAGATGAAACCGCATGAAGGCGCGCTTGGTGAAGCTTTCGCCCTCATGGGGCACCGCGTCGTGGAGGGTGATGACGGAATTAAAGCAGGCGAAGAGCGGAAAGAGCGGGAGCAGAATGGGCAGTTCGCTGTTGAGGTGAATGGCGGCGGGGCGGCGCCGGAGAATCTCGCGGGCGATGGCGAACACATCCGTCCAGCCGCGAAAGCCCACGGGGCTGAGTCGCAAGAGCCGGCCGGGGACAGTCAGGCAGCTCTCGTAATTGCGCAGGTAGAAGACCTCCGCGGCGGGCGCGAGCGCGTGGACGAGCGACTCGGAGTAGTGTTTCATCCCGCTCTGCGCCCAGAGATTAATGAGCACGACGGGGCCGGGCGCAGGCGCGGCGGACGGAGGCGAGTCGTGACTCATGGCGCGGGAGGTTGCCGACGTTTCGGGCGTCCCACAAGCCGCACGGCGGAACGGATTCTCAATTTCTGCTCGCACCTCGCGGGCGCTTCGTGGTTTCTCCCATCACCCCATGACCGCCTACGACCGCCTCCGCCAGGAACTCGCCGCCGAGCCACGCACCTGGCTGATTACGGGGGTGGCGGGATTCATCGGCTCCCACCTGCTGGAGACCCTGCTCGCGCTCGATCAACGCGTGACCGGGCTCGACAATCTGTCGACCGGGACGCCAGGCAACCTCGACGAGGTCCGCAGGCGTATTTCGCCAGACCAATGGAGCCGGTTTACTTTTCGGGAAGGGTCGGTGGCGGACATGAACGACTGCCGGGGCGCCCTCGATGGCGCCGAATACGTGCTCCACCAAGCCGGATTCGTCTCCGTCCCTCTCTCGCTCGAAGACCCGCTGGCCTGCCATGACACCAACGTGACCGGCACGGTCAATCTGCTGATCGCGGCGCGCGACAACCGCGTGCGACGCGTTGTTTACGCGAGCAGCAGCGCGGTCTATGGCGACAACACGCGCCTTCCCAAAGTGGAAGCGGAGATCGGCCGGCCACTGTCCCCGTACGGCGCCTCGAAGCGGATGGGTGAAATCTACGCTCGGCTTTTTTTTGAAAATCACGGACTGGAGAGCGTCGGGCTGCGCTACTTCAATATATTTGGCCCGCGGCAGAATCCGACAGGTGGCTACGCGGCTGTGATTCCACAGTGGATTGCGACAATTTTGGGTGGCGGCGAATGCGTGATTCACGGCGACGGCGGCATCACCCGCGACTTCTGCCCAGTGGCCAATGTGGTGCAGGCCAATCTCCTGGCCGCCGCATCCCGGAGTCGAGAGGCTGCGGGCGAGGCATTCAATGTGGCTCTGGGGGGAAGCACGACGCTGAAGGAGCTTCACGGATTGATCTCCGCCGCTCTCGAGTCGGCCGGAGTCGAGGCTCGTCCGATCCGCTATGGCCCTGCCCGGGCGGGGGATATCCAGCACTCGTCGGCAGACATCGGGGCAATTCGCCGAGCGCTGGACTTTGAACCCGAGGTGAGTGTGGCCGAGGGACTGGCGGAGACGGTGCGATGGTACGCAGTCGCTGGGGGCCAGGGCGTAGCGGGATAGGGCATACAGAGGGCGGTCCCTTGAGAGATTCGGCGGTTTGCGATGCAACCCGAGGATGAAGATGAAGAGGGAGAGGGAGATGTTCCGAAGCCAAGCCCGGGCACGCGTGACCCCACCGGTCTGCGCGGCCTCAAAAAGGCGGCGAGAAACCTTGACATTGAGTTCTGCCAGCAACTATTATCAAGACACGTCTCCTCTTCCGAGGAAACAACTTTTGCCCGTATGAAATTTTCCTTGAAGCGCATCTCGTTTTATTCCCTGGCAATCGCAGTGGGAATGGGGGCATTCGGCATGGTCTGGCTCCCTCAAGCAATGGCGGCGACCATGTATTGCAAAGTGAATGGGACGGCGACGGTCTGCTACCAAAAAGTCACTTACAATAACGTCGCTCCGCTCACGCAAGCCACCTACCTGGCGCACGGGGGGACCTGCGGCCCATGCGGCAAGCCGCCAACCAGCCCGGTTTCGGGCCCCCCATAGGCCCATAGACGAATTCGGCGGCTCGAAATAAAGGCCTCCCGCTTTGATTCGAGAGCATCCTTCCGGGTGCGTTGGATGGTAATTCTGGCGCGATGAACGCTCTACTTCTTGTTTTCGCGGCGCTGGGCCTTGCTATGACCCAGTTGCTCGGCGGCGGGTGGCATCCGGCCTTTTCCCTTCCGGGATATGGGCTCATCGCGGTGGCCGCCTTGCTGAGTTGGTGGCCAGCCCGGCGGATGGAAATCCCCGGTCGAGCCATCGATTGCCTGGCTGCGGGCGCTTTGCTTTTTGCCTGCGTCGCCCTTAGGGCGCTGTTCTCTCCCGAGGCGTATCTCGCGAGAAATGACCTCTACATGGCGCTGGCGGCGATGACGCTCTACTTGCTCGTCAGCCTCAGCCTTACTTCTTCGAAATGGCGGGGCATGTTCATCGGGTTCCTGCTGCTCCTGGGCTTCGCCAATTGTGTCGTCGGCATTGTCCAATTCGCGAAGAGTGAGAACTTTTCCATCTTTAGTTTTCTACCCCGACCGGACTACGGGTCGCGGGCGAGTGGCTTTTACGGCTACCCCAATCACCTCGCGCTGTTCCTGGAGATTTGCGTCCTGATGGGATTCTCGATGGCCTTTTGGAGCCAATGGCGACCGTGGATGAAGATGCTCGCGGGTTACGTCTCGCTGGTTTGCGCGCTGGGACTTCTGTTTACGGGGAGCCGCGGAGGCTACGCGGGGGCCGCCGGAGGAATGTTGGTCTTCGGGTTGCTGAGTTTGCGAATCGTGGGAAAACTCGGACTCAATCGGGCAATTATCCTGTTAGCCGTAGGCCTCTTGATTTTCACTGGCTTGGGGCTCGGGGTGGAACATGTCCTTTCCAAAAGCACGGTGCTCCACGAACGCGTCGAGCAACACGTGAAGAGCGGCGATACGCGCCTGGAGCTTTGGAAGGCGGCCTGGAAGCAGTTCACGCTGAAACCGGTGGTGGGCGCCGGCAGCGGCACGTCCGTTTATTACGAACGGAAACTCAACCGGACGGTGGTCGGCAGCGACCCAGTCCACGTCCACAACGAGTACCTCGAGATGCTCGCCGAATACGGTATCCTGGGGATCGTGGGTGCGTTGATGTTTCTCGATTGCCACCTGCGCAGCGGATGGAAATGGATTTCGCGGCAAATCGCGCGGCAGCCTGATTCACTCTCCATGGGCGGAGACTCGCTCGCCATCACAGTCGGCGCCATGAGTTCGCTCGCCGCGTGCATCGTTCACTCCGGGACGGATTTCACGCTCCACATTCCGGCAAATATGCTGACCATGGCCTTCGTTTGCGGGGTGCTGGCCAGCTCCGGAAGCGCCCGCGAATCCGCTTCCGAGACCGCCGAGTCGTCCGATTCCAACGTGTCTCCTTATTTCCGCCTGGCTCTACCGGCGCTGGCCCTTTGGCTGGGCCTGCGCGCCTTGCCCACCTGGCCCGCGGAATACTTTAGCTTTCAGGCCCGGCTGATCACCAGCGATTCGAAATACATGGAATCCGGTGAAGAGGCGCGAGCGCTGGAAGACCTCGTCCAACGAGGACTCCAATGGGACCCGCTCAATCCCATCCTACGCCGCTACGCCGGCGTCGCCCAGACTGCGCTGGCCGCGCAAGCCACGGACGCGGCCATGCAAGAGAAATGGGCCCATCAGGCGCTCGCTGCCTACGAGGAGGCGGAAAAGCTGGCTCCGGGAGATGTCTATGGTGTGCTGAACCTCGCCTGGGAGTATGAAAACCAGCAGCGCTACGCCGACGCCGGCCCGCTTTTCAAGCGAGCGGTGGAACTGGATCCGACTTCATCGAACGCGCACTACGCCTACGCATCCCATTTGCACGCCCAAGGTAAACTCGCGGAGGCGGCGACCGAGTACCAAAGCTCGATCAAACTCGGCGGCGGGCTCTCTGCCCAGATGGGATTCGATCGCCTGACCAACGAGATGAAGGCAGGGTCCACCGGGGCACCTGCACTTCCGGAAGCTCGCGAGCCCCGGCCCTGATCATTGCCCAGCGTCGATTATCCTAAAAACGGAAATGGGATTTTAATACGCAGAGGCGCAGAGGGGAGGCAGTGATGGAAATCAGTTTTTTCCCAGTCCCTTGGGCTGGACCGCCCGGATCTGCCGGGCCAGGTGCTCGTAGTCCAGGACGCCTTTAACGCGCCGCCCGTTCAGAAACACCGCCGGGACCCCCTCGAGACCCATGCGCGTGGCATCTCTCACATTCGCATCCACGGCCCGGCGGGGCGGGGCGGAGCGCAGGCACGCAGTGAAACGCGCCTGGTCCAGCCCAAGTGCCGCAGCGAGGCCGATAAAATCCGAGTCCTCGAGGTGTCCGGCATCGGCGTGAAGCTTTTCACTGTATTCCCCAAAAGCGCCCTGTTCAGCGGCGCATTCCGCCGCCACAGCCGCCGCGTAGGCACGGGGATGCGCCTCGATCGGATAATGGCGGTAAACAATCGCCAGGTCCTCCCGAAATTCACCGGCCAAGCGCTGCAAGACAGGCGCCAACTGGTTGCAGAAGCCGCATTCGAAATCCGTAAACACGCTCAACTGCACGGGCGCGTCCGGCAGGCCCGTCCGATGTCCGGGGGAAAGTTCAATCAACAGGGATTGGCTGGCAGTGTTCCCCGGTGATCGATTCACGGTGAGAAAGACCGCCAACGGCAGCACGGCGAACAGCGCCAAAGTGGCCGCGCCCGATGGCGATGCGCCGGCGGCTTCCCTGGTCAATTTCTGCCGGGCTCTGATCGCCGCGACCAGCAAGCCCCCCGTCGTCAAAGCAGAGCCGGTGCACAGCGGGCAAAACGCGTGGAGAATCCCAAATTGAACATACATCAGGCCCGCGGAGCAGGTGACCCCGGCAAGGGCGAGCCCGAGGATGCCGTCCAATAAACGCAGGCGCCGCCCTTGTGCGGAAATCCCGTACACAGCCAGCCACAGAGCCAACTGGATGACATAGAAAATCATCCCCACCGTGGATAACGGGATGCCGCGCAACTCCGAAAATCCGCTCTGCAGAACGGTCTCACAACCTCCGTGGGCGGGGCAGAGGAAGGAACGCAGCGCGGATTCTCGCGAAGAAAGGAGAACCGCGATCAAGGTCCCCACCCATGCGAGGGCGTTTCCGATACAAATAGCGGCCGGCACGGCGCCCGACTCGGGCGCAGCGGGAGCCTTGCCGGGCAAAAACGGGTCGGGGCTGGGGTGGGACATGGGGAATTTGCCGGTTCTTTGTGAATTCCAAAGCATCACTCAGAGATTCCAATGCATGTACCAAACCCGTGGAGGTGTCGCGCAAAAGCTCGATTTCGGGCGACCGATTCTCTGTTAGACCGCACCCGGGGTCGCATTTCGGGCGAGGCGGGGGCAACGGACGGTAGAAAAAGATTTACCTGAATGGCCCAAAACGCTTGCCGCTTCAAAAACCCACCTGCTACACATGGCAGCGTACGAATCTGGCATTTTAGAATTGTTACAGTTTCGCGACGCTAGCTGTTGTACCTTGCCGCAAAGAGAAAAACCCATTATCCCGAGCCGAATTCGGAAAGAAGAGCCCTCGTTTGGGAAAGCACCCGACTGCACACTTTAAACTTAAAACGATGAAACCTGCGAAATCCCCCGCGATATTGAGTGCCTCCGCAGCGACGTTGCTTGGTGACCGGATTTTCGCATTTCCCGGCCTGCAGCGGGCGAGCCGTTGGGCTGGAGCCGCAGCTCTCGCCCTGCTCCTCGGTTCGGGCGTCGATACAGCCAGCGCCACGGACTACACGTGGACGGGCGCCACAAACCAATTTTGGGCGACTACCACCAACTGGGCGCCGCCGTCGCCCCCGGGCGGACCCGGCAATCTCGCCATTACCGACAACCTGTTTTTTGGCGCTCCCCTGAACACGAACACGGTGAACAATGCCGCGCTGCCGGCTTACAATTCGATCACTTTCACGGCTGGGTCTTCGTCATTCGTCCTGGGGGGAAGCCTGATCGACATCGACGCTGGGGGCTTCACCAATAATTCTTCAAAACTACAAACCCTCGCGTTTGCGGACACGTTCGGGACACCAGGGATTCAGCTGACCAATTTCAATGGGAACACCCAAGTTTGGAATGCGGCAGCCGGCGACATTTTAGTCAAATCCAATGTCGGTTTCACGGCTGGCATTACGCTGATCATCACCGGTTCCCACAACACCACAATCACAGGGGTCATCAGTGATCTCGGAGCCGCCGTTAGTACCGTCGTGAAAAGCGGCACGGGCATCCTCCGGCTGACGGCTAAAAATACTTACGCAGGCGACACGATCGTCAACGGCGGCACCTTGCTCGTCGACGGCGCGATCGCCAGCGCGAGGACGCTGGTCAATGCGGGCGGCACACTGGGCGGTATCGGATACATTGGTGGGCTCGTCATCAACAGTGGCAACGTCGCACCGGGAGATTCGCCCGGCACCCTGACGATCGCCAAGAACTATACACAGACCCCGGACGGCACCCTGACGATCGAAATCGCCGGCAAGAAGAGCGGGCAACATGACCTGCTGGCGGTGGGAGGCCAGGCGAATCTAGACGGGACTTTGCGCCTGGTCCGAGTCGGCAAGGGACCGCGGCTGAAGTTCGGCGACAAGGTGACCATTGTTACGGCACAGGCGGGCGTGGAAGGCGAATTCTCCAAGGTCGATGCCCGCTCCTTTTCCGGCACGCTGATCAAGCCCAAGGTGGTGTATCACAGCACCTCGGTCGTGGTGGAAGCAGGACAGGGTTCGTTTTCGGATTTCGCGGATCGGGAAGGGATGACGTTCAATCAGCGGGCGGTGGCCAAAGGGTTGGACAAGCTGGCCTTTCACAACAACGCTGCGAAGCTGCTTCGGTATCTCGACAGCCGGCCGCTCCCGGAATTGGCGAGTGATTTCGACAAGATCGCGCCGGACGAACTGGCATCGGTTTTCAATATCGGAGTGGCGCTCTCGATTTTGCAGGGGGAAAATCAGCAAAGGCGCAACGCCGACGTGCGCGCGGGATCCCATGGCTTCAGCGCCGCGGGCTTTCATACCGCCGGAAGCGGGCCAAACTACAGTGGCACCTTCGGCGTGGCCGGGCCGACCGGCAACGATGGCAAGGATTCCAAGAAGGAATTTGTCCCGCCGGAAGAAAACCGTTGGGGCGTGTTCCTCACAGGCGTCGGCGAATGGGTGGACGTCAGTGGCGACGGAAACGCCCGCGGTTACGATATCACCACGGGGGGATTTACCCTCGGCGCGGACTACAAACTGACGCCGAATCTGGCGGTGGGTATCAGTGCAGGCTACGCTGGTACGGGGGTGGACCTCACGAACAATGGCCGGGTCTTCGTGAACGGCGGCAAGCTGGGTCTTTACGGCACCTACTTTGAAGGAGGCTTCTACGTCGATGCGGCGGTCAACGGGGGCTATAACAGCTACGACACACGGCGGAGCGGCCTGCAAGGCGACGCCCGCGGCAGCACCGATGGCGGCGAGTTGAGCACCCTCTTCGGTGTCGGTTATGATTGGAAGGTCGGCGCCCTAACCATCGGGCCGACCATGAACTTCCAATACACCTACGTGGGGATCGACGGCTACACCGAGCACGGCTCGCTCGCTCCGCTCAACATCCGCTCGCAGGGCGGAGAATCGGTTCGCACCGCGCTCGGATTCAAGGCCACCTACGATTGGAAAATCGGTGGCGTCCTCGTCAAACCGGAATTGCGGGCCGCATGGCAGCATGAATACGGCGACGCGGGCTTCGATGTCGATGCGGGCTTTGCCGGCGCGTCGAACAGCGGCTTCACGGTGCGCGGACCGGAGATCGGTCGTGACAGCCTGCTCCTCGGCGCCGGCGTCGCGGTGCTCTGGAACGAGCGGACCGCCACGTATGTGTATTACGACGGCGACCTCGCCCGGGAGCGCTACGAATCGCACAGCGTGTCCGGCGGGGTTCGGCTGTCGTTCTAACGTTTCAGCGCCTCACCTCGTGGCCAGGATACGCTCGACGTATTTGGCCAGGAGATCGAATTCCAGGTTCACCAGGTCGCCCGCTCTCCGCACCCGCAAGTTGGTCATCGTGAGGGTGTGCGGGATGATCCACACGACGAAGCGATCCGGTTGGACGTCCGCCACCGTGAGGCTGATGCCGTCGATGGCGATCGAGCCCTTGAACGCGACGTAGCGGGCGACATCCGCCGGCAGCGCTATCTCCAGGCGGCGGTCCGCCCCGACTGGCTCGAAAGCGAGCACCTGCCCAGTGGTGTCGATGTGGCCTTGCACGAAGTGACCGCCCAGCCGCGCGTGCGCGGCGAGCGCCCGCTCGAGGTTCACCATGGACCCAGGCGCGAGTTGGCCGAGATTCGTGCGCGCCAGCGTCTCGGCGAGAAGATCGAAACCCAGCGTGTCGCCGTCGCGCACGGTGACCGTGAGGCAGCAACCATTGACCGAGACGCTATCGCCGAGCGCCGCATCCGAAGAGACCAGGGGCGCGCGCAATGTGAGCCGCGCACCGGCGGCCGACTTCTCGACCGCCATCAGGGTCCCAGTTTCTTCGACGAGTCCTGTAAACATTCCGGGAAGGTTGGCCGCTCGCTAATGGAATGGCGAAATGTAAACGCGCATGACGTTCACCCGTCCGCCGGGGAAATACCAGCGAGGTTCGAATTCGAAACTCCGCTCGCTGGCGCGGTAGAACACCCAGCTCGGCTGGCTCGGGTAGTTGGGATCATAGACGTCGAACGAAAGGTTTCCGCCCGCTTCCCGCCGCATGGCGTACGGGACCACGACGTGGTTCATGCTCGGAAAGCGCGCCAGGTAAATGGCGCGCGGTTTGCCCTGATCGAGTGAATTCGCCAGCCAGTGCGCGGCCGCGGCCTGCCCGGGACGGAGATGGCCCGCGATCATCCGCCAATTGCCAATCCTCCAGTAGGAAGGCCACCAATTGCCGAGGTTCTCCTTGAGCAGGCCCTCGTAGGCCAGGGAGAACTCGTGCAGATCGCGATACCCCGGGAACACGATTTTTTCCTTCGGACCCGTGCTCCAGACGGCAATGCGGCAGACCTGCTTGAGGCGGCGCCGATATTCTTCACGCGACACGCGCGGCTGCCCCGGTTCGAAACGCGCGAACTGCCAGAACTGCAGCACGGCGCGCGTGAGCACAAAACAGCGATGCGAAAACTGCGCCGGCACCTGGCGCTGCGAGATGTGCAGCTTCCCCTGCTCATCCACGCCGTACTGCCAGGCGGTGTCGTTGGAGAAGCCGAAGGTATCCCGGTTGAGTTCGAATTTTCGCGCCCGGGCAAACGGCGCGGTGAGCAACACGAGGAAGAGAGAAAACGAGAGAAGTTTCACGAGGCGGGTGCAACGAGTCGGCGAAAGGACCGGGGGCTGTCAACGCCGGAGGGTTGGCAGACGGGCAATTTGCAGGCACTCTCGGCGGCCATTCGCATGAATTCCGCTCCGCCCCTGCCCGCCCCCACGACGCGCGTGCGTCTCGTGTCGGCGACGGAAGTCCGCGGCTTGCCGGTGTGGCGCGAGGGCATGCGGCACCTCGCGAAGGATCATCGCTATCATGAAATCGTCGCGGATACGCTGGGATTCGATTGCCGCGCGCTCGTCCTGGAAGATGAATCCGGGACGGTGCAGGCAGTGCAGCCCTGCTTCGTGGTGGAGCAGGATCTGGTGATCGCGGCGCCGCGCCCGCTCCGCACCGTCACGGGGGCGATCCGGCGTCTCTTTCCGAGTTTCCTCCGCCCGCGGATCCTGATGGTGGGCTGCGCGGCCGGCGAAGGCCATGTAACGGCGCCTGCGGAATCGATCGCCCAAATGCAGGGAGCTCTGCGGGACTTTGCGCGGGAAACGGGCGCGCGGCTCATCGTCTGGAAAGACGTGCCGGCGGTCTACCGCGATGCCCTCCTCGTCCTGACGGCTGCGCCGATCGATTGCGCCCACGTGGCGAGCATGCCCGCGACCCGGATGCCGCTCGATTTTACGAGTTTCGACGATTATCTCGCGCGCCGCCTCAGCCACGCCATGCGCAAGAATTTGCGCCGAAAATTCAAGGCCGCCGCCGGGACTTCGGTGGTGAGCATGACCGTAACGAACGACCTCGGCGATGACGCGGACGAGGCGCTCGCGCTCTACGAGCAGGTCTTCGCGCGTTCGAAACTGAAGTTCGAACGCCTCACCAAACCGTTCCTGCAGCAACTGACCGCCCGCATGCCCGAGCGCGTGCGCTATTTTCTCTGGCGGCAGGAGGGACGGCTGATCGCCTTCAGCCTTTGCCTGGTCCATGACGGCGTGCTCTACGATGAATACCTCGGCCTCGACTATCGGGTAGCGCTCGATCTGCATCTCTACTTCTTGACGTTCCGCGACGTCCTGAGTTGGGCGCTCGCGCAGGGACTCACGTCCTACCATTCGACGCCGCTGAACTACGAGCCCAAGCTGCGCCTCGGCTTCGATCTCCATCCGCTCGATCTCTACTTCGCCATGCCCTGGGCGGGCGTGAATCGCCTCGCGCGTCCCTTTCTGGACCGCGCGAGCCCGACGAGCGCCGAACCGGTGCTCGCCCAATTTGCCAATGCGAGAGACATGGCAACCGGCGCGCGCAGGGTCGATCCCGCAGGCTCCAGCGCGCCCGCGCCTGCCTCTCTACCCTCCTGACAGACGACGGCAAAACGGGCCCTACCGGGCGCCCACCAATTCCGTCGAGCGCTGGATCGAGTGCCGGATAAAATTCGCGCCGAGATCCCAGATGGGGCCGGGAAAACTCCGGCAGTCGGATAACACGGCATCGAGGGCCGTGACGAACCGGTCGATCTCGCGCTCGCCGATAATCAGCGGCGGGAGGATCTTGATGACGTCCGTGCCGTGCCCGGCGAGCTGCGTGAGGATGCGGTGCTTTTGGAAAAGCGTGGTAACGAGCATTTGCGCGAAGAGTTCCCGTTCGACGCGATGCAGGAGCTTCCAGCCGAGACGCGCGGCGAGTTCCTCCGGCTCGTGAAATTCGATGGCGATCATCATGCCGATGCCGCGGACTTCCTTGATGAGCGAATGGCGCTTCTGGAGTTCGCGCAGGCGGGCGAGGAGCAAGGCACCGTTGTCCCGGGCGCGTTCGACGAGCTTTTCTTCGTCGAGCACCTGGAGAGTGGCCAGGCCGCAGGCCATGGCGAGATTGTTGCGGCCAAAGGTCGAGGAATGGACCACGCATCGATCCAGCCGGCTAAAGGTCTTTTGATAGATCGCACGCCGCGCGACGACCGCCGCGCAGGGCACGTAGCCGCCGCTGAGCGACTTCGCCACGGTGATGATGTCCGGCTCGAGTTCCCAGTGCTGAAAGCCCCACCAGCGCCCGGTGCGTCCCAGGCCAGTCTGCACCTCGTCGCAAATGAGCAGCGTCCCGTGTTCGCGGCAGAGGCGTTGCGCCTCGCGGTAGAAGTCGCCCGCCGGGAAATGCACGCCCTTGCCCTGCACCGGCTCGATGACGAACGCCGCGATATCGCGGCGGGAGAGGCGCGCCTCGAGCGCCGCGAGATCGCCGAGCGCGACGCGCGTGCAATTCTCGAGCAGAGGACCGAAGCCTTCGCGGAAATGCGTGTCGCCCATCACAGAGAGCGCGCCATGGGAAAGCCCGTGAAAGGAGCCATCGAGTGAGAGCAGCCCCGCCCGGCCGGTCGCCGCCCGGGCAAACTTGATCGCTCCCTCGACTGCCTCCGCGCCGGAGTTGCAGAAGAAGACCGCGTCGAGGTGGGCAGGCAGTTTCTTGAGGAGCGCCTCGGCGAGCAATCCGCTGAGGAGCGAGCAATCCATCTGCACCATGTTCGGCAGATCCAGGTCGAGGGTATCGCGAATCGCCTGCTGCACGGCGGGATGATTGCGCCCGATATTGAAAACGCTGTAGCCGCTGAGGAAATCGAGATAATCGCGCTCGTCGAGATCGTAGAGATAAGCACCCTCGGCCCGGGCATAGACGTGATCGAAGCCGATGATTTGCTGGACGCGAACCAGCGTCGAATTCAGGTGCCGCTCGTGGAGGCTATAGTTTTCGCCGAGGCGTGTGGTGACGAGGCTCTTGAGGTCCAGCGGCATGACGGCGGGCACTCTACGCGGGGTTTGCCGCTTGACCAGCGAGGAATGGCGGGGCGGCGAAAAGAGGGAGCGAGGGGAGAGACAAGGTGATGGGGGAATGGCGGTAGAGAGGCCTACGGGGGGCGGGGCGAGCATGAGACACGCGCCCCGACCTCTGACTTTTGACTTCTGACTCTGACCTCTGGTCGTTACCTGGTCAGCGCCCCGCAACTCGCCCTTGTCCTCCGGGCCAATCTGCGGAAATTACGGACCTGCACATTTCACTCGGCCTTTTCGACGGCATCCTCATTTCCCTGTTCCTCGGCGATATCCTCTGGTGGTGGCGCGCCGACCTCGTCCTCCGGCGTCTGCCGCGCACCGGGGCCTGGCGGGTCGTGCTCGCGATCTTTATGGCGGCCCAGGCCGCTGGCATCCTGTTCATCTTTGTCGACCGGAGCTTCGACCTGGATTTTCCCCTTTCCAGTTCGTGGCTGGCGATTACCTACATCTGGCACTGCCTGCTGCTGCTCCCGATGCTGCTCCTATGGGCGCCGTATGCCGTGGCGCGTGGGATGGTGGTCGGGGTGCGTCGATTGCTCCGGCTCCGGAGCACGGCGCAGATCGGAGATCGGAGATCAAAGATTGGAGATCGGAGGGGCGAGACCGGGGCGATTAGTCGGCGGGAATTTGCGCGGCTGCTCGGGGTGGCCGCACCGGCGGTCGTTGCCTTGGGGACTGCCGGGGTCGCGCTCTGGCAGATGGAGCGGTTTCGTATTCGCCGGATCGAAGTCGCGCTCCGCCAGCTCCCGGAGGCGCTGGACGGGCTGACGATCGCCCACGTCACCGATATCCATATCGGCCAATTCACGCACGGACGCGTGCTCGAGCGCATCGTGGCGGAAACGAACGAACTCCGGCCCGACCTCGTCCTCTACACAGGCGACCTCATTAATTTCGAGCTGAGCGATCTCGATACCGGAATCGCCCTGCTGAAGCGGCTGGAGGCGCGCCACGGCGTATTTCTTTGCGAGGGAAACCACGATCTTTTCGAGGATGCAGCGGAATTCCGCGCCCGGATGCGTGCCGCCGGGCTGCGCCTGCTGGTCAACGAAACCGCAGTCACCGAGATTCGGGGAGTGCCCGTGCAACTCCTCGGGCTCCGCTGGGGGGCACGAGATATTCATCCGCGCAATCCCGCGAGCCGCGCCGACGCGGCCATCATCGATTCAATGGGCGAATTGCTCCCCCTGCGCCAGCCGGACGCGTTTCCCATCCTGCTCGCCCATCACCCGCATGCCTTTGATTTTGCGGAAGACATCCCGCTCACACTGACCGGCCACACGCACGGGGGACAACTGATGGTGACGCCCAATCTGGGTTTCGGGCCGATGCTTTATCGCTATTGGTCGGGGCTGTATTGCAAGGAAGACCGGGCTCTGGTCGTCTCCAACGGGACGGGGAACTGGTTTCCGCTCCGCACACGCGCGCCCGCGGAGATTGTTCATATCACGTTGCGGCGTGGGTAACTCGCAGACCCGCGCGGCTCGCTTGACCGAAATGCACACGGCTGCCGACGATGCCCATGGCGCGATATCGGTTGCGGGGGTGAGCTGGGTGGGCTATGAGTGTAGTCGCAAGGTGCCTTCGCGCCCCTCCCAGGGAAGTTTCAGGGTTGCTGGCCACGGAAGAAATGCAGATTCCACGCGCCAACGGGGACATTCCCTCCGTCGCTCATTGATTTGAGTCCCGCGATGGGCTGCCTTGCTCACTCTTACACTAGTAACACAATGACAACACCGATCGATTATGCTGCGATCCGCGCCATGGTGGGCGCGGCGAAGCGTTCAGGAATCGCGACCACGGATGGTTCCAAACCGAAACCCGCGGAGAAGGAAAGCCTTCCCCCACCGATCAATCCGGATCTGCCGGATTGGCTGCTGAAAAGCATGCACGCGACGAGGGAAGCCTCGCACGAGCTGCGGCCTCGCCGGGAGCGGTAGGCTTCTGCGTCAAATCCGGGGGTGTCCTTCGTGCGGACGCCCCTCAGGATGTCGAGGGGAGCGAAGCGGAGATTCGAAGACATGGGGCGTTCCAAAGCTGGAGCTTTGGAACGAGGCGCGCCGGTAAGGGAGATCGGCAAGAGAAGATGAGACTTCCTTCGACTTGTGCGGAATCTCTGGTATAAGGTGGGATGAAATCACCTGGCAGTTTTTCGCGTCGCGGTCCGGATCGAGTGGCTGAGGAGTTGGCCACGGTGCTTTCCAGCACGAGTTCGTTCGAATTCAAGTCTCTGTTTACGGTCGTGCATGCCAATCTCAAGGCACGCAACGCGGCCAATGGCGGAGAGGAGATGTTGCGCTTGCGGGCTTATGAAAAGCTGCAAAATCTCGTGCAGGCAGGCGTGGTCAAGAAGACGGGCAAGGAATATCGCGGGGTCGCGGCTCGGCTGGCGACGTTCATCGAGGACGCGACGGCCATGAATTTGGAATTTGAAGCGCGGAAGGCGAGCCGGGCGGGAGTGGATAGTTGATGGTTACAACGCGGCGAGCAGGGACTTCCGGGCTTCGGCGCGGTTGACTTTGCCAGAGCGGCCCACGGGCAGTTCGGGGAGGAAGACGATCTTTTGCGGAATTTTGTAGTCGCTGATCCTTTCCCGTAGAAATGCATCGAGGGCGGCTTCGGACAACGTTTCGTCGAGGCGGGTGACGGCGGCCCAAGGCACCTCCGATCCGTGAGGCGTGGGGATGCCCACGACGGCGCAGTTGGCCACGGACGGATGGTTCAGAATGACATTCTCGACTTCGAGCGGGGAAACGTTGTCGCCGCTGCTGAGGACGATGAGGTGTTTCTTGCGGCCAGCGAACCAGAACCAGCCCGCGGCGTCACGATAGGCCAGATCGCCACTGAGGAGCCAATCGTCGGAGAAAGCGGCGCGGGAGAGTTCTTCGTCGTGCAGATAGCCGAGCATCGTCCGGGGGCTCTTGATGCGAATCTCGCCGATCTCCCCGCAGGGAGCTTCGCGCCCGTCGCTGCCCAATACACTGATTTCAATGCCGGGGCATGGCTGGCCCAGGGCGAGGCACTTGTCCATTTGATCGCCGGGATTGATGAGGGCCCAACTCGATTCCGTGAGTCCGTAGCTGACCCGCAACGGCCGGCCCGTGAGAGCGATGAAACGCGCCTGGACCCGGGCGGTCACGCGATCGGCTCCCGTGGACGCAAAGACGAGGCGGGAAAAGTTTTGCTGGGTGATGCCGGGATGGTGCAAGAGGCGGTCGAAGGCATCGACGACCATGATGAGGTGGGTCGGTTGATGGCGATTGATGGACGCGGCCATCGGTTCGAGGTCGTAGGACTCGAGAAGGATGAGGGTGCCGCCGGCGGCGAGGAGGGCGAGGCTTTGATAAAAGCCGACGCTCTGGGTGAGGCAGGAGGCGACTACCGAGACGCTGTCGGTGGTGAGACGGGTGTGGATGAGGCGGTACTCGAGGATGTGATCGAGATTTTTGCGGGAGAGCATGACGCCCTTGGCGCGGCCGTTCGAGCCGGAGGTGTGGAGGACGAGGACGGGGACGGGACGGGAACCGCGCTGCTCGGCCATGGCGGATGGGATGTCGCCTGGAGCTGCCACGACTTCGACCGCAGCCTCGGCGGGTTCGCGATTTCGCGGCGACTCCCGCACGGGAATTTCCTGGAAAGTAGCAGCGGCGTCCCGCCGCTGGGTGGGGAGGAAATGCGGCAGGGATGCCGCTTCTACTTTATGGGTAGCCGGGGCTTTGGCGGTTGAATCGGCGTTGGCTTGGCCCGTGGCGACGACGGAAGTTGTTTCCACATCGATGACATAAAACTTGTGGAGGCCCAGGGCCGTGAGTTCGGTGAGGTGGGGGTCGGCGAGGGCGCGCGTGGTGACGAGGCTCTGGGCGCGGCTGTGCTGGAGGATGTCGCGCAGTTCGGGCCATTTCATTCCCTGGTGCAGGGGCATGGCGACGATGCCCGTTTTCAGGCAGGCCAGGTAAAGGCAGAGGAGCTCCGGGCAATTGGGCAGCCAGATGGCGAGGAGGTCGCCCGGTCCGAAATTCTCGCACAAGGCGTGGGACAGGCGGGAGACTTCGGAACGCAACTCCTGATAGGTGATCGAGCGATCGCGGAAGATGAGGGCGGCCTTTTGCACGTCGTCAGGACGCGGGCGGCCGAGGAGGTCGAGAGTGTCTGCTCGTGAAGATGTATCTTCTTGTCCCAGACCCTCGCCCCACCTGCCGGTTCGCATTCGCCGGAAGAGCGCCTGAACGGCTCTAGGCATACGAGATCTCGGGGACGGGGACGCCGCCGCGATGGGCTCCCGCTTCGGTCTTGAGAAAGAAGATGTGTTGCTTCCACTTGGGGGAGAGCGGGCGCGAGTTGGGCATGGAAAGCCAGATGCGGAGCAAGTGGCGGCGACGATCCTCGTTCAGATCGTCGTCGGTGAAGGCGGTGCGGGCGTGGAAGCAGATGAAGTTGTTGATGAACATCACGTCGCCGGGCTCGTACTGCATGGTGAATTGCCAACGCTCGTTCCGCATTTCGTTTTCGAGCGCGTCGAGGGCCGCGATCTGCCGCTCGGTGAGGCGCGGCACTTCGGGGAATTCCTGGGCCTGGTTGATGTAAAAACGGGAATATTTGCACGCGAACTGGCCCTGTTCGGACGTGAAGACGGGCATGGAATAGTGCGGCCCGGGTGGGAGGTAACGTTCGTTCGAGCCGGTGCGGACGAAGAGGTAGTCCTGATAGGAATGGAAGAAGTCCTGGTAGAGGGTCTCGACGAGATCGGGCGCGGAACGCACGAGGGCATTGTGGATGGCGACGCTGCTGGAGAAGAGGCTCCGGCCACCGGTCAGCGCCGACTTGATGCACATGAAGGAGATGGCATCGCTGGGGTCGTTGTGAAATGGGAGGGCGCGATTGTGTTTGCTGCCGCGGCGCTCCTTGAGCGGCGCCTGGCCGCCGTCCCGGAGGTCCTGGACCAACTCACCAAAGACGGTCTGGGGCCGCAGGTTGCCGACGTGGCTGGACAGGCCGGCGTGGAGGAGGTGCAAGTCTTTCACCGGGAGATGGGCGACGGGAAAGCCCTTGAACAGGACGAGGCCGAATTTTTCCTCGAGCTCGGTGCGCGCTTTTTTCAGGAGGCGGGACAGGGTCGGCAGTGGAAAATTGCCGGGGTGCGGCATCATGTTGCCGTGCAGCCACTGGGCGGTCATGCCTTCGGCGTGGGTGGAGTTTTTGAAGCTGTCGAGGGCGGCGAGGAGTTCGTCGCGATGCTCTTGCGTCAGATGAATGACCCAGGAGGTGTCTTCCTCGAGGGTGCGGCCTTCCCACGCGGCGGGGATCTCAAAGGGTTTGATGGCGGGTTCGGCGGTGGCTTGCATCGGGTGGGTGGATCGGGAGACGTCGCCTCGCGGCTGACGGCGGGCTGACTGGGTGTCGGCTGGGCCGGGCACACGGTTATTGACGGTTTAGATGCCGGAAGGGGGCCGGGAGGTCAAGGGTGGCTGGCGCGTTCGTCAGATTGGGAGCCGGGAGGACGCGACAGCGGTCGAGGGTCCAGGCGGGACGCGCGGACCCGCAGGCGGAACGCCTACCCTACCCGCCCTGTCCACCTTTTCAGGGCGGGGTGGGCGTTGTTTTGCCATGCGCGGTCCGATCGAATATGACTGAGGGACGATGCGCGAAACAATCGACAGGCCGAAACGGAGCTCTCATTGCTTTTCATGCCCATGATTGAGCGAACCAGCCTGACCATGGAAATCGCGGAATTGCGGCGTTGGACGCTGCGCCCGGAGAAGGCGGATTCGCGGCAATTTGAGCGATTGGCGATCCATGAATTTCAATCCGAAGAGGAGCACCGCGCGCGGCAGGCCAATGCGCTGGCCAAGTTTCTCGGCTTTGCGACGGCTCATGTGCCGTATTATCGGGACATGTTTCGGCAAGGGGGGCTCTCGCCGGCAGACATTCGGGGCGTGGAGGATCTGCCCAGGCTGCCGATGCTGAGGAAGCACGAGGTCATCGAGCGGGACGCGGAATTGCACGCGGAGAGGTTGCCGCAGGGCGAGGGGCCTCCCGTGGTTTACCAATCCACGGGGACGACCGGGCAGCCGGTCAGGGTGCTGATGTCGCGTTCGAGTTCGAGCATGTTTACGTTCCTGTGGCACCGCCAGGCGCGATGGTTCCGCTTCGATCCCATGGGATGCTTTGCGAAAATCCGCATCCCTTCCACCCTGCCCCGCCAGCAAGATGGGACGCGGATGCCCCGCGAGAAAGTGATGCGTCGCACCGCATGGACCTACCTGGGGGCGTTTTTCGAAACCGGGCCGGAAGTGACGTTTAGCGTGTCGAGCCCGGTCGAGCAGCAGATCGAGTGGGTCCGGCGATACCGGCCCAACTATATGCTGGCGTATCCGGGAGTATTCGAAGAGCAGGCCCTGGCCTGCGGGAGCGCGCCGGCGGTGGATAGCTTGAAAGGTCTGGTGGGGATCGGATCCACGGCGACGCCCTCGATGCGAGCCTGGATCGAGCGCATCTACGGCATTCCGCTGCATCAGAACTACGGGTTGAACGAGATCGGGATCGTGGCCATCCGCTGCGTGGCCGGCCGCTATCACGTGAATACCGAGCATTGCCTGGTGGAAATCGTGGACGGTGAAGGCCTCCCCTGCCCCGCCGGGACGAGCGGGCGCGTGCTGGTGACGGGGTTGCAAAACATCGCGATGCCGCTCATCCGCTACGACACGGGGGACATCGCCATGGTGGCCGAAGGCCCGTGTCCCTGCGGGCGGACGCTGCCGTCCTTCGGAGAAATCGTGGGACGGTATCGGCGCTATGCGGGGCTCCCGGCGGGCACACGCGAACGGGTGCGCGAGTTGCAAACGGCGATCGGCGATATGCCACCGGAGTTCGTCCGCAATCTGCGCCGGTATCAGGTCTATCAGGATCGTGAAAACCGATTCGAGGTGCGCGTGAGCGCCGCCGGTCCGATGCCGCCAGAATTTGAGGCCCGCCTGCGCGAGCGCTGGAAAAAAGTGTGTGGCGATCCTCCGCTGGCCCTGGCGATCATCGAAGGCGTCACGATCGTGAGTTCCCCTGGGGGAAAGCGCCTCGATTTCGACTCGGCACTTCACTCGCAGGAAGACCTGGCCGTGCGGGCGGGGATCGAGGAGAGGAAGGGGTCCGGCGAGCGCGGCTAGCAGCCAGAAGTCAGGTCAGATTCCGAGCGGCGCCTTTTCTGATCTCTGATCTCTGTGTTTTTGGGCCTTGGTGCCTCAGAGATCTGGAGTGCGCGTGACCTCTGACCCTCGACCTCTGACCGCTACCCTCTTGGCCGCAGCGTAAAACAGGTGTAGTGTTCCCCTGCCATGAAGCGACGTGTCCTATTATCGGCAACGCTGCTGCTTCTCCTGCTTGCGGGCATCGTGCGGGCGGAGAATGTCGCCTTGATCAAGATCGATGGGCCGATCGGGCCGGCCACGGCCAGTTACCTGACACGGGCGATTCGCGAGGCGAGTGTGGATTCCCAGTGCCTGGTGATCCAACTGGATACGCCGGGCGGTTTGCTGGAATCGACCAAGACCATGGTGCAGGCGCTCTACGCGTCGCCAGTCCCCACCGTGGTCTACGTGGCTCCTGCCGGGGCGACGGCGACGAGCGCGGGCTGTTTCCTGACCCTGGCAGCCGACCTGGCAGCCATGGCTCCGGCGACGACCATCGGAGCGGCGCACCCCGTGCAGCTCGGAGGCGGCGGAATGTCGGAAGCCAAACCCGACGAGACGATGGAGAAAAAGGTCGAGAACTACGCGGTGAGCTACATCGAATCGATCGCGGCGAAGCGCGGCCACAATGTCGAATGGGCCAAATCCGCCGTCAAAGAAAGCGCGTCGATTTCCGCGGAAAAAGCGATCGAACTCAAGGTGGTCGACATGGCGGCGAGTGACCTGCCGGACTTGCTCCGCAAGCTGGATGGACGGGAGGTGAACGGCAAGAAGCTCAAGACCGCCGGCGCAAAAGTGGTGGAGATCGCGATGTCCCCTCGGGAGGTGGTTTTCCAAAAGCTGTGGAGACCGGAGGTGATGTTCATCCTCATGCTCGTCGCGATGTATGGGATCATCGGCGAATTGAGCACGCCGGGGGCGATCCTGCCCGGCGTCATGGGGGCGATCGCCCTGGTGCTGGCGCTCTATATGGCGGCGATTCTGCCGGTCAATGCGGCCGGGCTCGCCCTCATGGTGCTGGCGATGGGCTTGTTTACGATCGACGTATTTGCCCCCACCCACGGCATCCTGACCGGAGGCGGGATTCTGGCTTTTTTCATCGGCTCGCTCATGCTCTTCGACCGGAGCGACCCCGCATTTCGCCTGTCGCTGACCTACATCATTCCGGCCACGGTGGTGACGGCGGGGTTCTTCATCTTCGTGGTGGGGAAAGGCCTGGCCGCCCAGCGTTTGCCGGCGAAGACGGGAACGCAGACGATGATCGGCCGGAAGGTCGAGGCGGTGACGGCGATCGATCGGAACCGGGGCCGTGTCTTGATCGAGGGAGAGTACTGGACCGCGGTGAGCGATACACCCGTCGGCAAAGGCCAATGGGTGGAGGTGACCCAGGTGCAGGGCCTGACTTTATCCGTAACACCAGCCATGTCCCATTAGCGAACCAACAAAAAGGCCTCTCCCATGCCACTCATCGACGAGCTTATGAAAACCCTTTCCTGGCTTTTTCCGTTTTTCATCCTGGCGGCATTCGTGCTTCCGCAGATGATCCGCATTCTGCGGGAATATGAACGCGGGGTCATCTTCCGGCTCGGCAAGCTGCTGGGCACGAAGGGTCCCGGGCTGGTCATCCTGATCCCGCTGGTGGATCGCATGGTGAAGCTGGACTTGCGCGTGGTGACGATCGACGTGCCCCGGCAGGAGATGATGACCCGCGACAATGTGCCGGTGACGGTGGACGCGGTCGTCTATTTCCGCATCGTGAACGCTGAATCCGCAGTGATCAAGGTGGAGAGTTTCCTGAAAGCGTCTTCGCTCATCGCCCAAACCACCTTGCGAAGCGTGATCGGGCAGGCGGATCTGGACGAATTGCTGGCGCAACGGGAGGGCATCAACCAAAAGCTCCAGGAGATCATCGATCGGCACACGGACCCGTGGGGCATCAAGGTCACAGCCGTGGAAGTGAAGGACGTGGCGCTACCGGACGGGATGAAGCGGGCGATGGCGAAGCAGGCGGAAAGCGAGCGGGAACGGCGGGCCAAAGTGATCAACTCGGAAGGCGAGTTCCAAGCCGCGGAAAAGCTCGTGCAAGCCGCCGAGATGATGTCGTCGCAACCCATCGCCCTGCAACTGCGCTTTCTCCAGACGATGCGGGAGATTTCCAGCGAGCACAACACGACGACGTTCCTGCCGATCCCAATGGATCTCTTCGCACCGTTCCTGAAGAAGGCGGTGGACGAGTTGAGCAAGCCGGTGTGAAGTGCTCAGCGCCAGTGCCCAGTTCCCAGCTCTTAGTGCTCAGTGCGCGCTGGTGAGCTTGCTGAGGGAGCGGAGGATTCTTTTAAGTGGTGGAACCGGACTTTGTTTCGATCAGCGCCGAGGTGACGCCGTTGGTCATCGAGACGACCGATGAATGGACTGCCGGAGATGCAAATCGGTCCGGCGCATGCCCATGCGGTTTCACATTGGCATTCTTTCTCAGAATCCAAATGAGGGAGTAAACAATGACGGTGTTGACGACGAGCAAGATGAACTTCGCCGGTCCGAAGTGCTTGAGGCACTCAAAGATTTCCACCGGGATGAAGGAAGCGGTGAAAACCACGGTGAGGTATTCGGCCCAGCGCTGCTTGAAAAAGAGCCCGACACCCTCGGTGATAAAGACCGCAGCGAAGAGCGAGGTAATGCCGCTCAAGACCCGGAGCTGGTGGTCGGTGATGACGTCGAGGCGAGCGAGAAGCGCGGCGACATGCTGATTTTCCAGGCTCACGCCGAGCGCACTCAGCCAGCCACCCACAATACCATCGACGTCCTTGTGCAAGAACCCGAGGAGGCTCAGGGCGAGGATGAGCAGGAGCAATCCCTTGCCGAGATTGTAGGAGGCGATCCACATGAGGGGACGGTCGCCTGGATGATGAACCTTTGGGGGGGTTCCCGTGGATGACTGCATTGGGGGAAGGGGGCTACTGGTTTTCACTATCTTGTCGGGGATTCTGCCACACAACAAACAATCGATCCAATCGAGTTTATTAATTTAGAAGGTCAATCACCAAATTGTCACAAAGCGGGGCGGAGGGCTGCATAAATGGTCACCGGAAGGGGCGAGACCACCGGCGGCCGCCCGGCACGCGAAGCAAGGGAACTATGAAAATGATATCGTCTGATCTCGTCGCGCCCGGCGCGTGCCGGTGATCGGCGTTTTGCGGGGTCGGAGGATCGCGACAAAAAATAAGCGCGACCATTGCTGGTCGCGCTGTGCGAGGCTGCGGGGTGAAACGTTCAGTAAAAGTTGGAATGTGTGACTCCCAAGCTCGCGCATCTACGTAAAGCACCAGACATGCCAGGCTCGGGCCCTAGATACATCAACTATGGTGGGCCAGGCCGGTGGAGCTGGGGGGCGGATGATCGCAATCGCGGAACCAACGCAAGGGCGACGGAAGGATCGCTGAAAGATTTCGCCGCAAATCACCGTATTTCCGATGCAATGCATTTACCGATTTACCTGCTGGCGCTGGCTTTGTGGACAACCGCTCCGTCTGGCGCCGTGCTGGCCAGCGAAAGAGTACCGAAAGTGAAGACTTTCAAGTGTGACGCCGTTTTTCAGAGGCCGGGCTTCGCTACGGTGGAGGATTTCATGGAAAAGGTGCGAGCGCGTGAGGATCCCTGGAGAGATCTGCTCGCGCCGGATGCCAGCGCCGAGTATGACGACCCCGCAGCTCTTGCAGGGCCTCTCTCGAAAGGGTTAACGGTCGTCCATCGCTCCAAAGAGTTCGCGATAGTTTTTGCCGAAAACACGCGGTTCCGAAGGTCTCCGTATGCCGACGTCGTCTTCCTGCTCTGGAAGACTGGACGACGGTTTCACGTCGTAGATTTCATCCGCAGATCGATCGGATATGAAAGCTATTCCGTGGTGGCAGTGCCGAAGGTGCTAAAACTGGAGCCCCGCAGGTTCGTGCACTTTTATTTCGTCGAATATTTCGGTGGAAGAAAGTGCGGTTTTGATACCGCCGAACTCTGGCTCGTGGGGAATCACAAGTTTCAACGAACTCTGTTACTCGAAGACGACGGCGCATTTTTGAGTCCTGCCCATCCCTATCGGGAATTTGATCAGACTACGGAAGTGAGCGTCTCACGCGGCAGACCACTTATGACGGTTCAGCGCACCTGGAGGATGGACGAACAGGATGTCCAGAGGCAAAATTTCACGGTTTTGTTTCGATGGAACGCGCGCCTCGAGAAATTCACCAGCCCCCACGCTGGCAAAATCCCCCTGAAGGAGCCAGACAGTTGGAGTGGCGAAGGGCTGCCAACGCCACCACGCAAGCGATCATGAAGGACCGGATCTGGAAACTTCGACTGGAGGGAGGCTACGGCGCGGGGGTCCACGGTTCGGTGACCATCCGGCGCAGCGGCGAGGGATCGGACGGCAGCGGGTAGCGGTTTTCCCATTCGGTCTGGAAGACGTCGCAACGACAGGGTGTCGTGAGCGCGTACATCAATTGAAAACGCGGGCGCATGGCGTGCCGGCTCCCGTAATGGAAGCACGCGCTGGAATCGATGAAGAGCACGGAACCTTTCCGGCCCGTGAATGAGATCGCCTCGGCTGGATCGACGGCCGCGTACATCTGCTCGTCGGTCACCCGGTATTCCACGCCCGGCTTTTGATATCCCATGGCCGCCTTGGCGCGGGCGGAAGCGGAGGCCGGCAGGAAAGTCCAGGGCCCGCATTCCTCGGTGACGTCCTCCGCGAGAACAAGCACGTAGACCAGCGGAGTGTCATGGAGGTCGAGATGGTAGAGCTGGCTTTCGCGGAAGGGACCGCCCGTCCCCGGATCGAGCGCGGCGTTGGATTCCATGAAGCGGACGCCGGGCGGGTAGGTTTTCGAGAGAACCGGCACGGTGCCGAGGTGGCGGGAGGCGATCGCGAGGAGTTCCGACGATAGAACGAAATCGAGGATCGCGGGATACGTGACGAGATCGCCGGGAAAGAGCAGGCCCCGCAGGAAAGGCTGCTGGGCGCTCGAATGCTTCCTGCCTCCCCGCTCGCGAATGATCTCGCCGGCCTGCTCGAGCACGCGGTCGAGGTGGGGCAGCGAATGGGAGTCGTCCCGCGCCCAACCGTCCTTGAGTTCGATCCGTGGGGGCCATGCCTCCAGCGGCCCGTTCTCGCGAAGGAGACGTTCGAACCCGGCTTCGTAGGCTTCCCGGTGCGCCCGCTCGCGCCCGGCGTATCGCCACCGATTGTAGGACTTTGCGAAACCACGGAGGCGTTCGATTCCGACGCGTTTCATGACGGGATCCTCGCGCCAATGCCGGGCAAAGGGACGAAGAAGGCGGTCGGCGAGTGCGCGGATCATGAGGAGTTTGTGGGACTTACACCCAAGTGACGGGGAGAATCATGGGTTCTTGGGGTTGCCCGTGAGAGTGTCTGTCCGCTCCGCATTGCCAAGCATTTCTGGGCGGCAGCCCTGGACCCGAGCCCCCACCCCGCCAGACGGATCGCCGATACGTGGATACGCCCGCACCGCTGCTCAAAGGCAGGTTTCCGACGCGGATCGCGGGTGGCGGACCGGCTCGCCGCTGTGGAGCACGCCGGCCATGGCCGAGCGGCGCCAAAGGCCGGGGGCATCGAAGATCGTGGGGTCGAGCGCCATGTCCGTGATGAGCACCCCGGGCCGATGGAGCGTGAGGCGGTGCACGATCCGGCCGTCAGGGCGCACCGTGAAGCTCGCCCATTTCGAGGGGCGGGTGGTGCTGTTGTTCGCGCTAAACCAGCAATGATTTTCGGCGGCACGGCACTGCATCGTCGCCGGGACGATCGCCTTCCAAATGTTATAGGCAGGGTCCGCGACAACACTCTGCCGGGCGTTGTGAAACGACTGGAACATGATTTGGGCGCCGAGTTGCTGGTAACCGCGATAGAGCTCCGGGAATCGATAGTCGTAGCAGATGGCCACGCCACACGCGACGCCGTTCACGCGGAACGTGGTGTAGTGATCTCCCGGCGAGTAGTGGACCAGGTCCAGCGTCGGTTTCCGCCCGCCCCGCCCGGTGCAAAAACGCTTATCGTAACGCCCGACGATCTTTCCCCGCGGGTCGATGACGTAGATGCAGTTGTGCGGCTTGATACCGTCCGCAATGAAATGGGTGGAGCCCAGGAGGACCCACAGCCGATACCTCTTCGCGGCCGCCATGATTTCCCGGGTGGCCTCGCGCAGCGTCACCCAATCGAGGGCCGCGATGTCCGGCATGTCGAACCCGGCGTAGCCCGACAATGCGCATTCCGAAAAGTGGGCGACGGACGCTTTCGAGGCCCGGGCTTCTTTCATTTGCGCCAGCACCCAACGGAGGTTGTGCTCCACGTCGGGTTCGACGGAAAACTGGCAGGTGGCGACGCGCAAGGTCTTCATAGGGGGAACCGTGGAGGTGGGGATACTCTTGCCACGCGAGCCGCGCCGGTGGCCAGACATTCTGTTGTTCGAAAGATTCGTTCGCGAGTAAATCATCCGAACACCTCATGAGAAATCTTTCGCCCCGTCATTGCATCCGCTTTTGCTGCCTGGTCTTCCTGCTCGGCGTCCGATCTTTGGAAGCGGAGGTCAAGCTGCCGGCGATTTTCAGCGATCACATGGTATTGCAACAGGACGCCGCCTTGCCGGTATGGGGATGGGCGGCGAGCGGGGAAAAGGTTTCCGTGCAGTTCGCCGATCAAACGGTGAGCACGGAAGCGGACGCCCAGGGAAATTGGAAGCTGAAGCTGAGCCCGCTCAAGGCCAGCGCGCAGCCCGGGTCTTTCGTCGTGCGGGGTGCGAACACCATCACCATCGCCGATGTCCTGGTCGGCGAGGTGTGGCTCGGCTCGGGCCAATCGAACATGGCCATGCCGGTCAGGGCCGCCAGGGATGCCGAGACGGAAACCGCGGCGGCCAATTTTCCGGCGATCCGCTGGTTCATGGTGGCCACGGCAAATGCGGAACATCCGCTGACCGATACGGAAGGGAAATGGGTCGAATGTTCCCCGGCGAACGTCGGCGAATTCTCGGCCGCGGCTTATTTCTTCGCGCGGGATCTGCATGGCGCGCTCAAGCAGCCCATCGGCGTCGTGCAATCGGCCGTGGGCGGGTCGATGGTAGAATGGTGGACCACCGCAGAGACGCTGGCGGCCACGCCCGAGGCTGCACCAGTCCTCGATTTCTGGAACCGGCAGCTCGCCGATTGGCCGACGCGAAAAGTGAAGTACGACCTGACGATGGCCACCTACCAGAAGGCCGTCGACGCGGCGAAAGCCAATCATGGGAAAGAGCCCAAGCCGCCGCGGGCCGAGGCGTATCGGCCCGGCAGCCTTTTTCAGCCGAGCAATCTGTTCAACGGCATGGTCGCGCCCGTCATTCCCTACGGAATTCGCGGGGTGATCTGGTACCAGGGTGAATCCAACCGCGAACGTCCCTATCAATATCGCGCGTTGATGGCGGCGATGATCCGCGACTGGCGCAAGCTGTGGGACGAAGGGGATTTTCCGTTTCTGATGGTCCAGCTTCCCAACTACCAGGCGAGGAAGCCTGAGCCGACGGAGAGCAATTGGGCCATGCAACGCGAAGCGCAAGCCGTGGCCGCGGCCAGCACGCCGAAGACGCTGCTGGTCGAGGCGATCGACATCGGCGAAGCCGAGAACATTCATCCAAAGAACAAGCAGGAGATCGGCCGGCGGCTGTCGGGGGCGGCCCTCTCGCAGGTGTATGGCAAAGGGGGCGAGTGGAGCGGGCCGATCCACCAGGCAATCGAGAACGAAGGGAGCACCATCCGCGTGCGATTCAGCCACGCCGATGGACTGGCGGCGCAGGGCGGCCCGCTGAAGGGCTTCGCGATTGCGGGAGAGGATCGGCATTTCGTGTGGGCAGAGGCACGGATCGACAAAGACTCTGTGGTGGTCTCCGCGCCGAACGTGGCCAGGCCGATCGCGGTGCGCTACGCCTGGGCCGACAATCCAGAGTGCAACCTCGTCAATGCGGCGGGGCTGCCGGCGTCGCCCTTCCGGACCGACGATTGGCGAACGCGTCCGATCTTCCGATCGATGGAGGTGAATCGCAACAACGCGAAGCAGCTCCGGATCACCTTCACGGACGTGGGCGAAGAAGGGTTCATCCCGCAGCCGGTCGAAGGCTTCATGGTAGCTGGAGAAGACAAGATCTTCCACCCCGCGCAGACGGAGTGGGTCGGCGATTCGATCATGGCCTCGAGCGAGAAAGTCGCCAAGCCCGTGGCGGTGCGATACGCGTGGCCCGATTCGCCCATGGCGGGGAAAGGCACGCTGCGAGCCGTGACGACCCTGGAGTTACTCCCCTTCCGCACGGATGAATGGACGGATGGGAGCTACGGCAAGTAATCAGCCGGAAATTTTGAGATCGGAACCCCATAAAGTCCCAGCCCGTGGAGGGTTGATATAGGTGCATGAAAGAAATCCGTATCGTTTTCCTTGTCTGGCTCTGCTGGGCATTCGCCCCCCTGGCGTCCGTTTCGGCGCAGGATCCGTCCGGGGTGGCTCCGGGCTCCGTGCTGCTGGCTTCGGCGGAAGGCATCAGTGTTTTTGATCGCGCGGGCGTGATGACTTTTGGCCGGTTCACGACGGAGATCAAAGAGGGCAAGCCGGGGCCGGTGGAATACGGGGACACGATCTACGACGGCTGGAAGCTGCCTTCCGGCAACTACCTCTGCTCCTCGCATCAGTTCGTCCGTGAGCTGGGCCCGGATGGCGGGAAGCTGTGGGAGTTCCGGTTAGCGCCGCCGAACGAGGTGAAAAGCTGCGTGCCCCTGCCGAATGGCGATGTGATGGCGATCGATGCGGACAAGATGGAGCTGGTGCAACTCACCGACCAGGGGCGGCGCATCACCCATCGCATTCCCGTGCCCACCGATCAGAAGGCGACCATCCATAACCGCTACAACCTCGTGCGTCGCACCGAAGCGGGAACGTATCTGGTGGCGCTCCGCGCCGAGAAGGCGTTCGTCGAGGTGGATGACACGGGCAAGGAACTATGGCGGCATGCGGTGCCCGACCTGCCGGTGGTGGCGGAGCGACTGGCGAACGGGAATACGTTGATGAGTTGGCGCGGCGGCTTGATCGAGGCGACGCCGAGTCACGAAGTCGCGTGGGAACTGAAGACCGCGGATATCACCGAGTTTCCCGTGATCATCTTCGGCGGCTTCCATCGGTTTCCGAATGGCAACACGCTCATCGCGAACTCGGACTGGCACTACAAGACCGCGAATGAAAACCGCGTGCAATTGTTCGAAGTCACGCGCGACAAGCAGGTGGTGTGGAAGATCGGCGTGGAAGCGTTCGCCGGGAAGAAGCCGGGGTCGCTGGAACCCCGGACCGGCTTTGTCGAGCATCGCATCATCGCGCTGGAATGGCTCGGCCCGGCATCGCAACCACCAGCGGTGAAATGAAGCGGTTCACGACCGGCGTTCTTTTGCTGTTGACCTCGTTCGGGAGTGCGGACGAGTTCTTCGAAACCAAAGTCCGTCCCCTGCTCGTGGAGCGGTGCATCGAGTGTCACGGCGAAAAAAAACAAAAAGGCGATCTGCGACTGGATTCCAAAGGCGGGTGGGAAAAAGGCGGCGAGAGCGGGCCCGCGCTCGTGCCGGGCAAGCCGGAAGAAAGCCTGCTCATCAAGGCGGTGAGCTATGTCGACAAGGACCTGCAAATGCCGCCGAAGAAACAGCTCGCGCCCGAGGAGGTGGCAGTGCTGAAGGAATGGATCAAGCACGGCGCGGTCGACCCTCGCTCGTCCGTGGCAGCCGCGGCCACACCGAAGGCCAACGATGACGAATGGGCCGAGGCCTTTCAAAAGCGTCTCGATTGGTGGAGTCTCAAGCCGCTGAGCCAGGCGCAGCCCCCGACGGTGCCGGACGCGACCTGGAGGCGCGAGCCCATCGACCGTTTCATCCGCGGCGCGCTCGATGCCGCGGGACTCGCACCCGCGGGAGCCGCGGAGCCCGAAGTGCTCCTGCGCCGGCTGGCTCTGGTGCTGACCGGACTGCCGTCGCCAACGGAGCAGCGGGAGCGCTTTCTCCAGGCCTGGAAATCGGATCCCACGGCGGCTTACGCGAAGCTGGCGGATGAGATCCTGGCGTCGCCGCATTTTGGCGAGCACTTCGCGCGACACTGGATGGACGTGGTGCGCTACACGGATACCTACGGCTACGAATGGGACAATCCGGCCAAGGGCTCATGGGAGTATCGCGACTATCTCATCCGCGTTTTCAATGACGACGTGCACTACCCACAGTTCGTGAAGGAGCAGATCGCCGGCGACCTGTTGCCGGAGCCGCGCATCAATCGTGAGCTGGCTCTCAACGAAAGCCTCATCGGGCCAATGTTCTACCATCTGGGCGAGCATCGGCACGGGAGCAGCCTGGCGTTCAATGGCATCCATCAGGAGATGGTGAACAACAAGATCGACGCTTTCTCGAAGGCCTTTCTGGCCACCACCGTCGCTTGTTCGCGCTGTCACAATCACAAGCTGGAGGCCGTGTCGCAGCGGGACTACTATGCGCTGGCCGCCGTCTTCATGACGCCGCGCTGGACTTCGCGCGTGGTGGATGCGCCGGGGAAAAACGACGAGGCCATCGCGAAACTCGTGGAATTGCGCGGCACGATTCGGCAGGAGATGGCGGTGCAGTGGCTGGCGGCCTCGAAGAAGGAGGGCGCGTGGTCGCGGGAGGTGCTGCAACCCCTGTTCGAGGTGAAGGCCGCGCCGCCGGCACCTGCTCCAGCGCCGGTGAAAGGCGCCCCGCCAGCCAGGGAACCGCCGCCCGTCAAGCTCGATGCCATCGAATACCCGATGGCGCGCCTCATCAAAGCGGAGGGGGATGTCGAGAAGCTCTGGAACGAAATCAGCAAGGAATGGCGGGATGCCCGCGAAGAACGGCGGAAGGCCAACGCGGGCTTTACCGTGCTCACGGACTTCCGGGAACCGAAGCTGCCCGCTGGCTGGATGACGGAAGGCGATGGGATCAAGCACGGCTACGTCGAGGACGGCACGCCCTTGATCGCTCTCGATGGGGAGACGGTCGTCTCGCGGCTCCTGCCGCGGGGGTGTCATACCCATGCGCTGTCCTCCAAGCTGCCGGGCGCGGTCTACATGCCGCCGGAACAAACAGGGACGGGCGCCCTCGTGAGCCTGCAACTCGCGGGCGGCCAGTTCGGCGGTTATTTGGCGCTCGATGCGAACTCGTTCCAAAACGAGCCGCTCACCTTTTTCAATCCCGCCGAACCGGTTTGGAAATCTTTTGCCGCCCGTCCGGCGCTGAAGAACGGCGTCATGAAGGTGGCCGTGGAGTTTGTGACCTGTTCGCTCAATCCGAATTTTCCGCCGCGCACGGGGCTCGCCATCGGGCTGGCGAATGCGGACATGGGTTACGACAAGCGCAGTTGGCTGAGCATCACGGGGATCGTCACCCACGACAAAGCGGGCGCGCCGCAGGATATGCTCGATCACTTCACGGGGCTCTACGAAGGCGACGCGCCCAAATCCGCGGAGGAAGCCTGGCAACGGATCGGCGGATGGTTCCAGGGGGCGGTGCAACGCTGGTGCGAAGGCCAGCCGCAGGCCGGGGATGGGCGCGTGGTGGACTGGCTGCTGGCGAGAAAGCTCCTGCCCAACCACGCCGACGCGGGGTCTCCGCTCGCGGCATTGCTCGCCGAATACCGTCAGGTGGAGAAGGGCATCGCCTTCCCCCGGACCGTGAACAGCATGGACGAACGCGAATGCGCGAAGGTGAACTACCCGCTCAACGTGCGCGGGAATGTGGATGCGCTGGGCGAGCTCGTGGCGCCAGACTTCCTGCAAATGTTCGCGGGCAGGAACGGCGTGGCGAAGAGCACCGGCAGCGGCCGGCTGGAACTTGCGGAGTCCCTGTGCCAGACCGAGCATCCGCTGACCTCGCGCGTCTACGTGAACCGTGTCTGGCAATGGATCTTCGGCGCCGGTATCGTGGACACGCCGGATGACTTCGGCCGGCTGGGGGGCAAGCCATCGAATCCCGAGCTGCTCGATTACCTGGCGCGCGAGTTCATGCGCGAGGGCTGGTCCACGAAGAAACTCGCGCGTCGGCTGGTGCTCAGCGAGACCTTCCGGCAATCCAGCATGGTGAGCGAGGCCGCGCGCGAACGCGATCCCGGCAACCGTCTGCTGCATCATTATCCCACGCGGCGGCTGGAGGCGGAGTCCATCCGCGATGCGCTGCTGGCGGTATCCGGCAGGCTCGATCCGCAGCTCTACGGGCGGCCCATCGATCCTCCCCGTGCGGTCGAGGACGCAACGAAGCGCCTTTTCTCCGGTCCGCTCGACGGTGGTGGGCGGCGTTCGCTCTACTTGCGAATGTCCATCATGGCCCCGCCGGTATTTCTCGCCGGATTCAACCTGCCCGACCTCAAGCTCCCCACCGGGAAACGCGATGTGACGAACGTGCCCGGCCAGGCTCTGATGATGCTCAATGATCCGCTCGTGGGCGCGATGGCGAAGCACTGGGCCGCGCAGCTCCTCAAAGGGCCGCACGCCTCTCCGGAAGACCGGATCGCGGCGATGTTCGTGCAGGCCTTTGGGCGCGAGCCGCGGAAGGACGAAGTGGAACGCTGGGCCGCCGCGTTGTCGGACTTTGCGAAATCCAGCGATGGTGGCCCGATGAAAGACGAAGTAGCATGGGCTCGGCTGGCGCACGCGTTCTTCATCATGCCGGAGTTTATTTATTACCGCTAAATTGCTGCCCACGAACTTTATGAACCCCCACTCCTCTGCCCGCTGCCCTGGCCGCATGCCGGGCACATTGTCGCGGCGCAGCTTTCTCCAGCAGACTTCCGCGGGCTTCGGCTGGCTGGCGTTGAACGCCCTTTTCACCCAACCGGCACCGGCGGCTTCCGCGCCCCATTTTGCGCCTCGCGCGAAGAACATCATCTTCTGTTTCATGGACGGCGGCCCGAGCCATGTGGACACCTTCGATCCGAAGCCCATGCTCAAGCAGCGCCAGGGCGAAGCGATCGGAGCGGGGGCCGTTTCCAAGCGATCTCAATCCTCGGCAAATCGCGTGTGGTTCGGCAGCCCGTGGGAGTTCCAGCAACGCGGGGCGAGCGGCCTCTGGGTGAGCGACCTTTTCCCGCACCTCGCCCAGGTGGCGGATCATTTGTGCGTGGTGCGCTCGATGGTCGGGGAGGTGCCCTTGCACGGGCAGCAGAATCTGCTGCTCCATACCGGGCGCATCATCGGCCAGACGCCGAGTTTCGGCGCGTGGGTCTCGTACGGCCTGGGCACGGAGAATCACAACCTGCCGGGCTACGTCGTGCTCAACAACGACTGGGTGCCCAATGGCGGACTGGAGAATTTCGGCAGCTCGTTTCTGCCAGCCAGCTACCAGGCCACCATGATGCGCGCCAAGGGGGTACCAATGGATAACATCGTGCCCATCGACGCGGCGGACATTCAGCGCCGCCAGCTCGCGCTGCTCTCCGAACAGGGCGCCACCTTCGCCGGGCAAAGCGCCGATGCCAGGGACATCGAGAGCGCCATCGCCAATTACGAGACCGCGTTCCTCATGCAGAGCACCGTGCCGGAGATCGCTGACATCAGCCGCGAACCCGCGCACATCCGCAACCTCTACGGCGTTGATTCCACCGATGAACACCAGCGCTACTACGCCACCCAGGCTCTGCGCGCGCGGCGGCTCGTGGAAGCGGGCGTGCGCTTTGTGGAAATCACCTGCCCGAACTTCGATGGCAACAACTCCCCGTGGGACCAGCACGGGCTGCTCAAGAAAAACCACGAGAAGAACGCCCGCGTCACCGATCAATCCGTGGCGGCGCTCATCACGGACCTCGACGCGCGCGGCCTGCTGGACGACACGATCGTGCTCTGGGCCGGCGAGATGGGGCGGACGCCGCATACCCCGAAGGTCACCGAAAACTGTGGCCGCGACCATCACGTCAACGGGTACTCGATCTTCATGGCCGGGGGCGGTTTCAAGGGCGGCGTCACCTACGGGGAAACGAACGAATTCGGCAACGAAGTCGTGTCCCAGCCGACCGACATCCACGACATTCACGCCACGATCCTGCACCAGATGGGGCTCGATCACGAGCGGCTGACCTTCCGCTATTCCGGCCGCAACTGGCGGCTGACGGATGTGCACGGGAAGGTGCTGAGGGATCTTCTGACGTGAGCTTAAGTGTCAGGACGCACTGCGGAAGAAATGCCAGCGCGGGGTCGGGCGTGTTCTGGACCGTGACCGGCTAGACCCGAAGCGGCTCTGGAAGACGAATGATAGACTGGCCGGGAGCGAGTCAGCAGGCGGGTGAGCCTAACTCCTGCATCATTTTCAGCGAAAGTATTTGACGACTTGTTCAGCGGCGGCTGTTTGTCTGCCCGCACTGGCGTTCCTGCCTACCACGCCTGGACGATACGATTCTTTCCTAATGCGAGTTGCCCTCATATCCGATTCCCCTACGTTGCCGACCGGCTTTGCGCGGACCACGCGCGCCCTCGTGAAAGCACTGACGGATATCGGGCACGAGGTATCCTGCTTCGGGCTGGGAGGGCTCGGGGAGAAATTCGATCCGACGCTCTACCGCTGCAAGATCTGGCCCGCGGGCGAAAACAACGAGGAGTCCAACGAGACGTTCTCGCATTTCATGGCCAGCGAAAAGCCCGACGCGGTCCTGATCAACTACGATCTGGTGGCGACGCTCCGCTGGCTGGAGCTCCTCGGGAAAGTGGCGCCAGCCGTCCCGGTCATTAGCCATCTAATTATCGACGGGCTGCCCGTTTACCCGGGGATTCTCAGGCTGCTCAACCGATGTGTCGCGATCCTCGCCGCCACCGAGTGTGCCCGAAGGCAAGTGGCCGAAGCCGTGTCGCCTCCTGTCTATTGCCTCCCGCACATGGTGAATTGTGAGAAATTCCACCCATGGAAGGGCGCGGAGATCGTGAAACGCGCCCTGTTCCCGGATTCACTCGTGGTCGGCGTCATCGCGCAGAATCGAAGCCGCAAGCAGTTGGTGCAAACGATTCACGCGATTCGATTGTTGCGGGATGCCGGGCGCGACGTGGTCCTGCTCCTCCATACCAATCGCATCGGCGGCTTGCGCTTCGGCGGCCATCCCTTGCGGAAAATCGTCGAGTCGTTCGGCGTCGAAGATATC
Organism: Chthoniobacterales bacterium; assembly: GCA_038228205.1. Lineage (GTDB taxonomy): Bacteria > Verrucomicrobiota > Verrucomicrobiia > Chthoniobacterales > Chthoniobacteraceae > Chthoniobacter. The sequence continues at coordinate 15,791 of JBBRPL010000001.1, read as the reverse complement.
GTCCACATCACGGAGACGCACAAACGGACCGACGCCGTGGCAGAGGATGCCGCCGGGGCCTCCAGCCGTTTTGGCGTGTCATTGAATGTCAAACAACTGGACGCCCTTACCGTGACGGAGCGGCTGAATTTGTGTGACGTGGTGGTGGTAGCCAGTGCCTACGGGGGATTCGAGTACGTCATTATCGAGGCCCAATCATGCGGTGTTCCCGTCTGTGTCACGGACGACGGCGCGTCCATGATGGAGGTCGCCGGGAATGCGTGCGAGCCGCTGCAACCGTCGCTTTTTGAGTTTACCGATTACGGGGCGAAGATTTGGAAAATCGCTCCGGAGACGATCGCCACCGCCATTTCGAAAATCGCCGACGATCCCGGGCGGCGCCAGGCGCTGCAAGCGGCCGGATTGCAAAACGCGAAGCGATACGATGACGCAACGAACGAAGCGGCCTTCGCGGCGACGCTGGAGAAAATCCTCGGATCGTTGCCGGTTCCTCGTAGAAACTAGCGGCCATGAAAACGCCACTCCTCATCACCTTCGCCATCCTCTCACTTGCATTGCCTGGCGTTTCCGTTGCGGCGGACGATGCACCGGTGAAGATCACCGAACTCTTCAAACGCGATCACCCTGAGCTCGCGGACAAGGAGATCATCGTGAAACGGATCGAGCTCGGGCCCGGCGCTTCCGCCCCGCCCCACATCCACCCGGGGATGGTCACTGGGTATGTCGAGACGGGGACGCTCGAGTTTCAGCTCAAGGATGGACCGCTGCTGAAACTGAAAGCGGGCGATACATTCTTCGAGCCCCCAGGCAGTCACCACATGGTCGCCAGGAATACCGATCCTGCCGCCAAGGTGGTCATCATCACCTTCGTGGTGAATCCCAAGGGAGCCGCTCTTTCGATCCCGATCGAAGAGAAAAGTAAATAGCCGCCGCCGAGCCGGGCGTGGTGCAGGAACTCCTGAAGGACATCGTGCATCTCTCAGGATGACGATAAGGGGGAGCGCGGCCAGTGAGATCAACCGTCTAACCCTTTTATGTGGTGAGATTGTTCCCGCCAGATGACGCGGGGCAGCGTCCAAAACTGGAGGGCCGGCGCTCCGTCGCCGCCCAAATTAGTGATGGCTTTAAGCCATCACTGAATGGGGCGCTGACGGAGCAGCGCCCTCCAACAGTTTGGATGCCGCCCGACATCTGCAATCCGACTGTATCGTTACAGCCGAGGATTAAAACACGAGGACGTGATGATCAGTGCGGAGATGCCGGTCCATTACTTCGACCCCGAAACGACTTCCTGAATGCGGCGCGCCACTTCACCCACCATCGTCGCGCCGGCCTCGGGGGCGAGGAAGCTGCACTCTGCCGCGCCATAGCCGCCTTCTTTCACCGCCTGCACGGTGGGGATGTAAACCACAAATGGCGTGCCCTTCCCATGATAGGCAAGGCCGAGGATAAACGTGTTAGGGATGGGCGAACGCGCACGGAGATCGAGCTGATGCTGGATGAACGGTTCGCCGGGAATCGCGACCAGCGCAAGATTGCCTTGGATGACCACCGTGAGCAGTCCGACATCCGTCGTCGCCGTGCCGCTGCGCTGCGGAATGGTGAGCAGGCTTTCGCGCACTTGCAGGGGCGGCTGACCGGTGTCAGGCCCAGCCTTCAAATCCGCAGCGATGCGTAATGCGGCCCTGCCTAATGAGACGCCGGCTTGCTGCACGATGTTGAACCGGTTTTCGCCGCGCAAGTTATGCAGATCGTAGGGATCGAGATCGCCAGAGGCGCCCTGGAGGAACATGGCCAGGCAATCCGGGCCGAGCTCGCTCTCGATATGATCGACCATGGCTCCGGGGAAATCGCGGGAGACGACGCCCGCTCCCATGAGCGCGACGGGATGGCAGGCGTACTGCACGGCGAAGGCCCGCGGTTTGCCGGACAAGTCCTCGACGCGGATCACGCCAACGGTGGGATCGACGGGCTGCGTGGGGCGCCGGTCGGGATTCTCCCACATCGGGCTGACCCCGCCCGCGCGCACGAGCCGCCGATTGTGCGCCATGTATGCGCTCTCGAACGCACCTTTGCCCGCGACCAGCCGCGCAGCGAAGAGGTTCCGCATGGCCTCGCCGATGGCGGCGACGATCTTCGCCTCCGTGGCGGCATACCACGGATCCGAGGACAGGCCCGGCCAGTCGATCACGTCCGCCGGGGCTTTGCCACTGCGCGTCCAGTCGGGAGCGACCGGCGGCTTGATGATGAGCCCGCGCGGGGCCATACCCGCATGCGTGTGGGTGGCGCAGAGGATCACATGATCGACGCCCCACTTCGCGCGGGCCTCGGCGATCACCTTGGGCGAAGCGAACACGATGAGGTCCGTGGAGACGATGGCTACGGAAGTCCGCGCATCCTTGAGCACGAGCACCCGCGCATACAACGGATCGCGCAGCGCGAGTGGCTGGCCGGCGAGATTGACGGCCTCGTGCGCGTTCGGCGTGATGTCGACTTTCGCCGTGCCAGCGAGGAGTGACGGGGGCTGGGTGGCAGCGGGTGCACGCGGTACGGCGGAGAGAAGGACGAGGGCGAGGATCGAAAGGAAGAGGGGGAGACAAGGAGGGAGGGAGAGCGGTTTCATGGCTTGGCCTCCAGTTCCAGGGCTTCACGGAATTTGGCGAGTGATTCCATTTCCCGGCCCTGCGCGGCGTAGATGTGTCCGAGGCTGCGCAGTAACCGGATGCGCCACGTGGAAGGGAGGGCGCTGAGGTCGCCGTACGGGCTGAGCACTTTGAGGGCATCCGCGAGCTTCACCTCATCGGTGTAGATGCGGGCGAGTGCCACCGTCGCGGTGAGCGGCTGCCAGCCCTGGTTGTTCTTGCCCGCGAGGGCGATGACCTGCCGGTAGGCGGCGATCGCCTTGCCGTCGTCATTCAGATTGTTGACGTAGTTGTCCGCCAGGATGAGCAGGATGGGTTCGCTGTGCGGCACCCGCTCCAGCGCGGCCTGGAGATCGGTTTCGGCGTGTTTGCCATCCTTCGTGAAAGAGTAGACTTGGCCGCGCAATTGCAATGCCTCGGCCGCCCTGGCCGCCCCGTCGGCGGGCCACGCGGCGAAGTCCTCATGGCCAAATTGCTCGATGAGTTCCTTCCATTTGCGATCCTGATGCAGCGCCTTCATGCGGCTCAGGATGGACTCATGATCCGCGGTGTACTCGCGGTATTGCGCGGCCACCTGCGCCGCCTGGGCATCGCCGGAATGGAAGTAGAAACGGTGGCGCAGCGTGAGGCTCGCCCCGGCGGCGAGCGTATAGTCACCGGAGTGCGATTCGCAGGCGGGGCAAGTGGTCCCATAGGGACGGCAGATGAGGGTCTTGTGGTCGTTGTAGTTCCCCTTGAAGTGATCGGTGCCGAAGCGATTCGCCGCCATGAGGCCGTAGGTGCGAGCGTGCCAGGGCGTGGGGAAACGCAGGTTGGAGGGATGATCGAAGATGGCGATGCCCACCGTCTCACCGCTCGCATCCGGGCCGAAGTAATCACACCATTCGGCGCGCTTGCCCCAGGCCGCTTCGTTGCGGTCGCCCCGGCTGTTGAGGATGACGCCGCGGCCGGGCTCCCCTTTCTCGGACTCGACCTTCATCGTGCCCGCGACGCGCACGAGCATGCCGCCATCGCGCTTGTCGCCGAAGACAACCGGAACATCGGCGGCGTGCAGTTCGACATCGTAGTCCATGAGCACCTGGCGCTTATCCAACGGCTGGAACGCGAGCCGCACTCTCTCGCGCAGGATCGGCTTGCCATCGCCGAGCCACTGGTTCCACAGGATCACTTCGCCGGTCTTTCCCGAGGTGATCTGCTCGATCTTCTCCAGCACTACCTCCGCGGTGTGGCCCGTCTTTTCCTGGCCCGGCGACCACCAGAAATTGAAACCGTTGACGTCGCTGTGGGAAAAGCGAATCGAGCGATGATGCGGGTGATCGGGATCTTCGCCGGGCATCCCTTCCTTCATCGGAAAGTGCCGCGTGACGTTCTCGCCATTGGGCCCGATGACGGGATACAAATAAGGCGACGTCCAATCCTTGTGCCGCCACTCGGTAAAGATCTGGCCGTCGATTTTTACCTGGATGCGGTCATCGAGCGGGGTGATCACGACCTCGGCGCAAAGCCGGGTCGCGCACACGAGGGTCACGAGGAATGCGGTGATCGTTGAGGCTTTCATCGGAGGCTATTTCACGGGCGCGGCCTGCAGTAGCACGAGATCGGCCGCGAAGGCTGGCCGCGCGAGGAGGAAGAGCGCGAGCGAGGAGGAAGCGGCAAGGGCGGCAAGACGGCGGACGAACAGACAGGCCAGGAAAGATCTGGCCGCGGGAAATTTCGGGGGCATGGACAATTGCTGGAGGTTCGGCGGGTTCTTCGCAAAGAAATAGTGAGGCTAATATTTGCCATTCCCTCGCCGGCAAGTCGGTGCCAGCCTCCCCTCCCGGCGCGCATGCACGACGACCGGCGCCGACCCTATGAACCCAAGCTTCCGCTCGCTGACCCTGGCCCTCGCCGGCGGTTTCCTGTTGGTGAATGCCGGCTGCTGCCTGGGCGAGGAGAAGGATAAATACGAATCGCTGCGGAACGATCTTCAACAACGCTATTCCAGCTATTTGGACATGCGGTTCGATCAGCCGTACGCCAGCACCGGCCATCCGAATCAAAAGGTGGATGTCTATCTGCCGAAAAAGCCGAAGAGCGACAAACCGTTGCCGGTGATCGTTTACATCCATGGCGGCGGATGGGTCGCCGGGGATCGCAAATCGTCCTCCGCCGCCGCCGTGCAAATGGCCATCCCGGGCGAATACGCGGCCGTGTCGGTCGGGTATCGCCTTTCCGGCGACGCCAAGTGGCCCGCGCAAATCCATGATTGCAAGGCGGCGATTCGCTGGATCCGCGCCCATGCCAAAGAGCTGAACATCGATCCCGACCGCGTCGGGTGCACGGGCGGCTCGGCTGGCGGCCATCTCGCGGCGCTCCTGGGAGTCACGTCGGATACGAATGCGCTCGACGGCGAGATTGGCGATCACCGCGATCAAAGCAGCCGAGTGCGATGCGTCGTGAATTGGTCGGGGCCGGTCGATCTCTTCGCCCCGCTCTCGCCCGGGGTCACCGTCCAGAATTATACCGATCCACTGGTCGCCGGCCTGCTGGGCGGCAGCATCGAATCGCGACGCGAACTCGCCACGTCCGCCTCCGTGCTCACCTATGTTTCGAAGAGCGCCGTTCCCATCATGACGATCCACGGCACGCGCGACACGGCCGTCGATTTCGCACACGCCGAAAAGCTCGATGCCGCCTTGAAGAAAGCGGGAGCGACCTCGTTCTTGATCCCCGTCGTCAATGCGGGCCACAACGTCCTCTTCGGCCCGGAATTGCACAGCCGGGTGGAGAAGTTTTGGGACCAGTATCTGCGCGGCGCGGCTCCCACGGAGATTTCGACCGAACCGATCATCACGCCGCCGCCCGTGGAGCCGGTGAAGAAATAGGGACGGCGGTGAACCCGGCGCGGTAGAGCTGCAGCCGGGAGACAGGGGAAAAGAATGGCCGCAAAGAGGCACAAGAGGCTTAGCCTAAATCCGTGGTTATTTAGATCTCCGTTCTTTGGGTTAGTCTTCCTTTCCAGCCGAAAGCCCGTGTGCCTTCCAACCCGAAGGGTTGCCAGGAGATTAGCCGGGGGTCGAGCGAGCCTGGCGAGCGAACACCCCCGGACCCACCTCCCCGGATTCGCCCCGGAGGGGCGGGGGAACCACGCCTTCGAATTCTTGATCTACCATGACCTGCAAGCGACGTCAGTTGCAGGGGAGCGAAGGCGGAGAGCGGGCGAGGCACAGTCGAAGAACTCCGCCGGAGATCGGGGGCCCGAACGGCGCCGTTCCCCCGCCCCTCCAAGGCGGGTTCGTGGAGGCGGTGGGCTCCGGGGGTGTTCACTCGTTCCTCGCTCGACCCCCGGCTAATCTCCTGCCGACCCTCCGGGTTCGTCCTGCGAGCTTGAGTTGTCGGGGTCCATCGCCATCCTCCGGCCAGCGTTCGACGCCCTTCGATCCATTCTTCCTCCATCGCACACCATGCTTCCCATCTTGTCCTCACTCCGTGCCTCCGCGAAGAACCCGCTGCCGCTGGCTGGCGCGGCCTGCCTCTTTCTTGCGCCCCTCCTTCTGGCGGCGGATGACCCGGCGGAGCTGGGGCCGTTTGGGATTGGGGCCTGCCATGTGCGCAGTCGCTCGGCGCAGGACTCGCAAACGTGGATTCCGCAGATGCGGGAAATCGGCGTGCGCTATCTGCGGTCGGGCGCGACGGGTTGGGGACAGGTGCAGCCCGAGGAAGGGCGATTCGATTTCAAGAATCTCGACGAGCAGATGGATTATCTCGCGAAGCAGGGCATCCTTTTCGGGGGCATCTTGCTGGGCAACCCCAAATGGAATACGCTCGATAAGCCCGGCTCGCTGCCGGTGAACAATCTTCCCGCGTGGTCGAAATACGTGTCGGAGCTGGTGAAGCATGCGGGCGGCCGGGCGAAATACTGGGAGGTCTGGAATGAGCCGCCCAATTTCACCGCGAAGGACCAGACGCCGGCGGATTACGCCAGGATCGTGATGAGCGCGTACGATGCGGCCAAGGCAGCCGATCCCACGTGCAAGGTGGGTCTGGCCGCCAAGTCGGCGCACGTGCAATACCTCGAAGCCACGATCCTCGCCGGGGCGAAGGATCATTTTGATTATGTCACGTTGCATCCTTACGAGATCCTCAACGGGGTGGCCGATAACGTGGGGACGGAGGCGGTTTACATGAACATCGTGCCGGTTGTGCGCAAGATGCTCGCGGCGCGGAATCCGGAGAAAAAGGACGTGCCTATTATTTTTACCGAGCTGGGTTGCGACGCCAAGAGGAAAGGCCCGGAGACGCAGGCGCACGCGCTGGTGAAAGCCTATACGATGGGGATCGCCCAAGGCGTCGCTTGCATCCAGTGGTTCGAAGGGATGGATGGCGACAGCGGGCCGATGGGGTTGATCGATGGCAAGGGCCAGCCGCGCCCGGCCTACACCGCGCTGGGGCAAATGATCCGGCACCTCGGCCAGCATCCGAAGTATCTCGGATGGACGCTGCTGAATGACAAGAATTGCGCCTTCGCTTTCGACGGCGCGAAAGGGCCGGTGCTGGTGGCGTGGGCGTATCGGAAGACGACGGACGAGTTCCGTTTTTCCAAGCCGGTGCAGATCGTGGATCCGCTGACCGGCAATGTATCGAGCGGAGACAAATGCCCGCTGACCATGGCGCCGGTGCTGGTGCTCGATGTGCCGGACGACGTCCTGAAACAGGCTCGGGCCAACCAGGGCAAGCCGCTGCCCTGGGGCGGCGATTACCGCCAGGAAAAATCCGTTTCCATTACGATAGGCGGGCAGCAGGTGGAAAAGGGGCTGCACACCTTTGCCGGCGATAGTCTGGCCCAGGCGGTCGTAGTGTATGGCGGTCCGGCCCGGGCGGGCAACGTGCCCGGGGGAAATGTCTTCATTGTGGATCCGGGTTTCCTTTCCTACAGCGCCACGCCGACGCCGATCGAGATCACGGCGGTGGTGCGCCGCAACGAAGCCAACGACAACGCGGGCTTCAAACTCAACTACGAGTCCACGAGCGGACTCAAGACGGCCAAGAGCGGCTGGTACACCGTGCCGGACAACAAGCAGTGGCACACGGTGAAATGGCAGATCGCCGATGCGCAGTTCGTGAATTACTGGGGGTATAACTTTGCGCTGGAATCGGATGGGCCAAAATACGGGGGGTATTATCTGCAGAGCGTGACGGTGACGAAGCTGGGGAAGTGAAAGGCAAGGCGGCGGGAGGATTTCACCGTGCTTGACATCCCACCCGTAACCGCGTAGAGCGCCGCGCGATGAATCCCGAAGTTACCAACTGTAGGATCTGTGGCGCAGAGATACCCAAAGAGCGGCTCGAAATCATCCCCGACACCGAAGTCTGTGTCCGATGCAGCAAAAAGATCGGCGGCGAGTTCGAGCTAAAAGTCACCGTGGGCGGCACCGCCAAACCCGGCAGCCTCAAAATCACGGGCCAGCAAGTATCCATCCAGCGCCAGCCTCGGCGGGTCCTCTAGCCAGGCCCCGCGGAAGTCGAGAAGTTGTTCCGCCGCGCGCGGACCGTGCGCGGCGCGGTCAATGCAGGGGACTTATGGTGCCGAAACGGGAGGTCATCCGGTGGGCCCGGGTTTGAATATCCCTGTTCTTGCTTTTGGAATGAAGCATCGAGCGGCCAGGATTGGGTTGCGTTAAATCCCTTGCCCTCCCGCCAAGCACGGGCATAGTGCCGTCCCGCAACGCTTCGGGGCGTAGCTTAGCTTGGTAGAGCGCCTGGTTTGGGACCAGGAGGTCGAGAGTTCAAATCTCTCCGCCCCGACTTTTTCGGCACTGCTGAGTGATCAGTGCCGAGCAAGTACTCAGTCAGACCCGTGCCCGGCGGTGGAACGCGCTGACGGCTGAAGGGCTGGTCGCCCCCGGCGCCCGTGCCGCGGGGGCATTCCCACTGATTACTGGCCAAACCGTCCGCACTCAGTACCCGCCCGCGCCAATCACCGCGGCCGCCTTGGGTTCCCCCACCCCGGCCGCCTCCCGGCGGCGGTATTCGTCCATCATCGCGGCGGTGGCGGTGGCGCCGCAGCGGGAGCCGCCGAGGTCGCGGACCTTGATGAGGCCGTCGAGGTCGCGCACGCCGCCGGCGGCTTTGACCTGCACGCGGGGCGACACGTGGGCGCGCATGAGGGCGAGGTCGTGTTCCGTGGCGCCCTGGTAATTGTAGCTCCCGTCGGGCTGCTTGACGAAACCGTATCCGCTGGAGGTCTTGACCCAATCAGCCCCGGCGCGCTCGGAGGTCTGGCAGAGGCGAATCTTGAAATCGTCGCTGGAAAGGCCCGCGCCCCCTTTGGTGAGATAATCGTTCTCGAAGATGACTTTCACCTTCGCCCCGTGGGAATGGGCTTCCTCGCACACGGCGCGGATGTCCGCTTCCACGTAGTCCCAATCGCCGCTGAGCGCTTTGCCGATGTTGATGACCATATCAATCTCGGCGGCGCCGTCGCGGCAGGCGAGCCCGGCTTCGTAGCGCTTCGATTCGGTGGCGCTATTGCCGTGCGGAAAGCCGATCACCGCGCCGACGAGCACGCCGGTGCCGCGCAGGAGTTCCACGGCGCGCCGCACGGCGTAGGGCTTGATGCACACGGATGCGACCTCGTACTTGGCGGCGATCTTGCAGCCATCCTCCAGTTCCCGATCGGTCATCGTGGGGTGCAGCAGGGAATGGTCGATCATCTTGGCTAGATCGGAGTAGGAGTATTTCATAGAGAATCTTTCGGGATGAATTGACGGAGGAATTGCGCGCTTTCGCGCAAGGCGCGCTGGCGGTTTTCGAGAGTGTCTTCGTACTCGCGGTCTTCCACTTCGATGCACACGGGGCCGCGATAGCCGATCTGCTCCAGGGCGGCGAAGAACTCGGGCCAGCGCACCTCGCCGCGCCCGGGCAGTTTCGGGTCATGGAATTCCAGGGGCGTCGCGAGGATGCCGCAATCGTCGAGCCGGTCCCGGTCCACGCGCGCATCCTTGGCGTGGACGTGAAAGATGCGGCCGGCGAAATCGCGCAGATGTTTAGCGGCGTCCATGAATTGCCAGACGGCGTGCGACGGGTCGTAGTTCAGGCCGAGATGGTCGGTGGGCAGGCGGCGGAACATCTCGCGCCAGACCTGGGGAGAGATGGCGAGGTTCTTTCCGCCGGGCCATTCGTCCCTGGTGAAAAACATCGGGCAATTCTCGATGCCGATACGCACGCCGCACTGCTCGGCATGCCGCACGACCGCCGGCCAGCGCCGGTCGAAGAGGCCCCAGTTCTCCTCGGCGGTGCACGCGGGATCGCGGCCGATGAAGGTGTTCACGGTGCCCAGGCCGAGCTTTTGCGCGGCGCTGATCAGCTTCTTGAGATGATCCAGATAGACGGTCGCTTCGGCCTCATCGGCGCAAAGCGGATTCGGGTAATAGCCGAGGGCACTGATGGCCACGCCGTGCCGGGCGAGGAGCGCCTGGGTGCGGGCGGCGTCGGCAGCGGTGAAATCGGTGACGTCGAGATGGGTCACCCCGGCGTAGCGGCGCTCGGCTTTGCCGACAGGCCAGCACATCACTTCGACACAGGCAAAGCCTTCCGCGGCCGCGAAGGCGAGCACTTCGTCGAGCGACAGGTCCGGGAGGATGGCGGAAACGAATCCGAGCTGCATGGGGCCCAGACTACGCAGGGAGATGCGAAATCCGAAATCGGAATTTCTGCTCTAACTCTCCGCCATCCGCTCCGCCGCCATGAGAATGCCGGCGGCCTTATCCAGCGTCTCCTGCCACTCCTTGTCGGGGACCGAGTCGGCAACGATGCCCGCGCCGACGTGGAAATGGGCGGTCTGTTTTTCGAGGATCACGGTGCGGATGGCGATGTTGAACTGGCTCTCGCCATTGAAACCGAACCACCCGAGCGCGCCGGTGTAGAGGCCGCGGGGCCGGGGCTCGAGCTCGGCGATGATCTCCCGCGCCCGCTTTTTCGGCGCGCCGGTGATCGAGCCGCCGGGGAAGCACCGGCGCAGGGCGTCGACCTGATCGATGTCCTCGCGCAGGCGGCCCTCGACCGTCGAGACGAGGTGGAAGACCTGCTCGTAGCTTTCGAGCTTGAGCAGTTCCTTGACGCTCACACTGCCATACTCGCACACCGCCCCGAGGTCGTTGCGCTCCAGGTCGGTGATCATGACCAGTTCCGCGGTCTCCTTGGCCGAATTGCGCAGCTCGTAGGCCGAGAGAGCGTCGGCATTGGCATCGGCCCGGCGCGGGCGCGTGCCCTTGATCGGACGCGTGCGGATGGCGCGTCCCGACATTTTCAAGAACGACTCGGGCGATGTCGAGAGGACCGCGCGGCCGTCGAGGTGCAGGAAGGCGCCGTGGGGCGCCGGCGAGTAGTGGCGCAAAGCTTCGTAGAATGCGAACGCGTCGCCGTCCCAAGGCGCGGAAAAGCGGTGCGCGAGGTTCACCTGGTAAATGTGGCCCGCGGCGATGTACTCCTGCGCTCGCCCAACGAGGCGGGTGAAATGGTCACGTGCCATTTCCGTCTGAAAAGCGGGCCCCGCGACCGGCACGGCCGGTGCACCGGGGCGAAGCTGGCCGGCGAAATCACCAATCTCGTACCATTGCCGTTCGTCGTGCCGATACACGAGCGCGTCTTCGTAGAAGCCGAAGCAGAAGGCGCCATCATACTCCACCCACCCGGCGGCGAACCCGCCCGGCAAACCCGCGTCGCACTGGGCGACATCGCGCCGCGCGTCCAGGGCGCCACGGAACCGCGTCCAGTCGTCCTCGGTACGGCCCCGGATCATCTCCACCGGACGCGCGGCGACCACCGATAGCTGGCCTGGTTCCCCACCCTCGAGCGCCGTGTCGAAGAAAACGCGCCCCGGCAGATGCGCGCAAGCCGCGGCCACTTCCACGGGCGCAAGGTCCATCGTAACAGAACGGGGCGCGCGGGCGAGAGTCGGCATCACTTCCGCTTGCGGGAGAATGCCGCCCTTTTCAAACGAAATTTTTGGGCTACCGTGCGCACCTCATCGTCATGAAAACCCTTTCCGCCTCTATTTTCGCGATCCTGCTCAGCGCGGCCGCGCCTCTGTGCCTCCAGGCCGAAGAGCCCACGAGCGCATTCGGCCTGACCCCGCCCAAACCGGATTCGCTGCTGCCCGAAGGCCAGAACGGTCTGCCCCTGATCCCAAATTCGCTGCCCACTCCCGAGAAATCCAAGCAGGCCCCGGAGCAACAAACGAAGACCTCGGTCGCGGAAGACGCCCTGCGTGACCTGATCAAACTGCGCGTGGCCAGGACGAAGGCCCAAAGCGATCCGGGCCTGCAAGCGCTGTGGGACTCGAGCTACAAGGCGCGCACCGATGCTGAGCAGCGCGAGATCCTCACGAAATACTACAACCAGCTCTGCGATCGCATCGTCAAGATCGACAAGACCCTGAAACCGGAGGTCGTCGAAGCATTGCGCTCGAAGTGGGTCGGCAACTTCCAGCAAAACCGCATCACCCGCACCCCAGCGACGCCGGCGCCGGCAGCGACAACCGCGCCCGCGCCCACACCGGCAGCGACCGCGACCGCGACGGAGACCAAGCCAGGCGCCGGGAACCAGTAAGCCCAAGAGCAGAAACAGGATTTAAGGCGCGGCGGAGCCGGAGGAAGCGGAGGAAGAATGGCCGCAAAAAGGCTCAAAAGGCACAAGAGGGCTTTTGACCTCGGCGGCACGTTTGAACCGTTCGGCTCGAAAGAAATATACGCACCAGGCAAAGTTTTCCTTCGTTCCGATCGACTGGAGCACGTAACCGAAGTCGAAGGCCCCTTTTTGCGCCTTTGGTGCCTCTTTGCGGTCAATTCCTCTTGATGGCCTCTCTTCTGCGGGGGCGAAAACCGGCCGCGAGAAATTCCATTTGTGCGCGGGGCCAACTGCGCCTAGTCTGGCGGCCCTCAAAAACGGCGCTATCGTCTAGAGGCCTAGGACACTGCCCTCTCAAGGCGGGGACACGGGTTCGAATCCCGTTAGCGCTACTTGGTTTTATCAGTCTGGAATCGAGGAAATATGCCGTCCGCGGGGCACATCGACTAAATTTTCATTTGGCCCTCCCCGGTGGACGTGCAGCGCTATCGCGACCGCCTCTCCGGTCCGCTCCTGGACCGCATCGACATCCACGTCGAAGTCCCCGCCGTGCAGTATCGCGACATCTCCAGCAATGTCCCCGGCGAATCCTCTGACGTTATCCGCGCCCGTGTCCAAGCTGCCCGCGAAGTACAGCGCGAACGCTTCGTCTCTTCGGCATTCGAATTGCGAATCGACACCTTGCACCAACGAAAGAAGAATCGGCACTTTCCTATGAAAAAGCTCACGCTCAGCACGTTCATTGCGGCTTCCATCGCGGCAACTGTTTTCGCCGGGGACACCAAACTGGAAGGCACAGCCACTTGTGCCAAATGCGATCTCGGAACGGCTGACAAATGCCGCGCGGCGATCGTCGTGAAAGGGGCCGATGGGAAACCGGTCGTCTATCTCGCCAACGAGAATGACCAGGGCACCAAGCTGGCCGAGGAAGTTTGCGGCGGCGGCAAGCCGGCCACCGTTGTCGGCACGGTGATGGAAAAGGATCATGCCCGGTCCATCACCATCACCAGCTACTCCATCAAGTAGCCGACAGTCGTCTTCTCTTGCTCATTGCGTCGCGACACGTTCGAGCCCGCAGATTCCGTTTTCGAAAGGTGAACTTGTCCCACGGTTTGTACTTTCGCGCGTATTGGGCGGCCATGACGGCGCTCATCAGCGCAAACGCCTTGGCCGGCGACCTCGCTCACTCCCAGGAGCTTCGTGAGACACGATTGTGGCGGGCTCCCCCATTCGGCGCGCTTGCTACTTCCACATTGGAACCGGTTCGCCCATTTTAAACTCGCCCGTCGGGGCGTTCCCGAGGATGACGACTTTGGGGCCGGGTTCGTTGGCGCTGGTTTTGCCCATGTAGATGAAGCCCCCAAAAAACGTCGTGCTCTTTTCCGCCTTCTGCACGGAGTCTTTGAGCGGCAGCCAGCCCCATCCCCAGCGGCCGCTGTCATCGTAAAATTTCACCTCGGTGATCCCCGATGGAGCTACTTTTGTTTCCACCTTCGTGATACCGGTGATCTCCACCATCATCCCGGAGTACGACGTTGGATTCGACAGGAATTTGGCAATGGTCACGGTCTCGAACTTCCCCATCTTTGGCGAGTCTTTCGAGATTTCCTGTCCGGGTGCGATGAACACCTGGGTCGAATTCGGAAAGTTCGGTTTTTCCTGGGTCGGCCGGATCAACTGGCTCCCAACGGACGGGCGAGGCGTGCGGGGCGCCGGAGCGGCCACAGGCGCAGCCTCCGCCGGAGGCGTTGCGGGTTCCGCCACGCGTTGCGCGATCTGCATCGGCCAATCCGCGGACTGGAGCACGGCATCGTTCTCCGCCCGCGCCTTTTTCACCGCTTCCACGAACTTCAGATTCAGAGGAGAGCCCGCCACCGCGATGTCCGGATATTTCTTCGCGACTTCGCGTTGTGAGTCGACCGCATTGGGCGCAGCCTGAGCCAAAGACGAAAGCGCCATCAGCGCCACGAGAATTGGGGGGAAGACCTTTTTCATGGACGCGCAACACCAGCGCAGCCGGGCGCGAAAGTCGATGGGAGATTCCGGGTCCGTCGGAGAAAGTTGGGAGCGGCAAGCCTTTCATCGAAGACTGGATGTTCATCGAGGGGGGCGGGCGCCTGGTTTTGCGGGCTCGCTTCGCTCATGGGCCGGCGAACATCGAACTGCACGATGCGACGGGTCTTTCACCCGCGCTGACGCCCGCTTCACGGGCGCACCAACATTATTCCCTGACCCCGATCGCCGTTTCCTGGCAGCATCACTGCAATTCGGAACTCGGAGGTGGGATTCCACACGCGGTCTGATCGAGGGGAAGCCAATCCGACAACGCGACACGTTCGGGCGCTAACGGACCGCTCAGCCCGCTTGAGGTCGATGGACCAGCAAAACGGCATGGTATCACTGCATTTCCAGGATGCGATAGACCGTGACCGGTCCCAGCTTGATCCAACGAGCCCCCTTTTCATCCGTCTCCTCCACACGCTCGACCTCCTCGGGCGAACCGTCCTCCCCCACGTCTGGTGTCAGAATCCGTGACTTCGTGGCGGAGATTCCCCCTCCTTTTGGCACCCTTACCCAGATCGGCTCCGAGACAGTCGGGAACTCCGCGTCCGGGTTCGCCTTTTTCAACTGTTTCGCCTTCGCCAGGTCCCGCGCATAGTTCACCACGTGCAACACATGCGCCCCGTCTGGGTGCCGGTAGAGTGACACCCTCAACGAGTTGGCATCTTTCAGCGGCACCCTCGCACCGCTGCGCTCCACCCAAAGATCCAATACCGGCTCCGACAGCGGCTTCATCACGCCCCAATCCATCCCCTCCGCCCCCAGCGCATCCACGTCCACCCGCACCACTCGATCGGCGCCATACGCGGACGCCCAAGCCATCCTCCGGCCACCGTCCACCGTCGCGGCAATCGCCCAGGGCCGGCCCCGGTTATCCAATGTGGCTACGTCACCGATGATGATCAGACGATTGTCAGGGCGCTGCCCCATCCAACGTTCCAACGCCCGGACCTGATCCTCCGACAGCGCCAGCACCTCCGGCAAGATGACCACACGGAACCTCGCCCCTTCGACAGGCTCAGGGACTCCGTCAGCTCGTCCAAGACCCAGCACCTCGTCGGACATCATCATGATCCGCTGCTGCCGGCGAACCAGTTCCGTCCCTACCTTCCGGAACGTGTCAAACGAACGCCGCTTTCCCGCCCACGCCGATTGCCGCGGGATCACCAGACACGTGTCAGCCAACATCACCGGCTGAACTCTTTCAGCAGGCTTTCCCGGCACCGCCCGGATGTGCGTGTCCAGCACGTCCCCCTCGTGCGCCTTGGCGAACCCCAAATTCCGTTTCAACACCGCAAACGCGGCCGGATCCGTCACGGTGTTGTTCAACCCGGTGCCAGCTCCTCCCAAAGCCATCGCCTCCGCCTGTCCCACCCGAATCCGGACGCTGTCGTAACGCCCCATCACGTACGGCTTGTCTCCCGCCAGCGCGCGCAGATACAGACCGTTCAACCACCCGTCATTGTCGTCCCCCGGTTT